>NZ_JBIAVX010000001.1:523824-813792 GCF_042894725.1 Streptomyces sp. NPDC001480
CCCCGCGGCACCCCCTCCGGGGGGGGGCGCCTCACGCGACGGCACCCGCCCGTTCCCCCCCCCGGTCGCGGGGGGGGGGGTTTCCCCCGGGGGGGGCCCCCCCCCCGGGGGGGGGGGGGGGGCCGCCGTGCTCAGGCCGTAGCAGTCTCGGGCTTCGAGGGGATGGAAGCGATGACCGCCTCTCAGGCGCTCTCGTCATGGATCCGCGCACCCAGAAGCATCGCACCGAACCTGATCGTCCCGGAAGCCACCGGCAGCGTTCCAGACCAGCACCACCAACGACGAGAACTCCGACTTCCCCACCGCAGAAGGAGACCCAGGCTCCGGCCCCGTCGGAACCTGGACACACCTGGTCGACACCTTCCGGGCGCCGGTCGCCGGAGACTCCAGCACCGGCAACATGGCCCTCTACCAGAACGGCACACTGGTGGGGACCGCCACCAACCTCAGCCCCCAGTACGGCTCCGCCATGCCCCTGACCATCGGCGGCTGTGTCAACGGCGCCTCCGCCACCACCCCCTACCGGGCCTTCCCCGGTTCCATCACTGACGTTCACGTCTACCCGCGGACACTCTCAGCAGACGAGGTAGGCGCACTGCGCTGACCCCAGCCACCACCTCCGGGCCCTGCCGCCTCATCAGAAGCGGCAGGGCCCACGCACACAGCCCGGCAGGCTACGCAAGCGGGGGGCAGGCACCGCTGCGCGGCGCCGGTGATCAGCCAGCCCGTGAGACCACTCGGTCAAGATCCGGACCAGTCGCCGACGAGCCCGCAGCCTCGCACGTCGCCGCACGCACCTGGCGGCGCGGCTGCAGCGAGGCTGCTCACGGCACGGGATGGTCAGCACCGCTCATCCGCCGCCGCCCTTCGTGCGGCCATGCGGCCCGTGTCGTCGCGCTCCGGCTTCGGGCGGTGGAGTTCCACGAAGGGGCGTCCGCCGACCGTCCACCGGCCCGTCAGGATCCAGCCGGTCGCGTCCGCCGCGTGCAGCAGCGCCATTGGGCCCAGGCGAGCCCAGGGGAAGGGCCTGCCGTATCTGCCCCGGGCGTCCTCGACGCGTGCGATGAACCGGTCGTCCACGTCCTGCGGTGCAGCTTCGGCCAGCAGGCAGCCGCCGGGGGCGACCAGTTCGTGCACGCGGCCGAGCAGGGCGACCGGGTCACCGCCGATGCCCACGTTGCCGTCCATCAGCAAGGCGGTGCTCCAACGGCCCTCGCCCGGCAAGCGGTCGTACGCGGACCTGCGTACGGCGGCACCGCCCTGGCGGCGGGTACGGGCGACGGCGGCCGGACTGAGGTCCACGCCCAAGGCCGGTACCCCGAGCGCGGCCAGAGCGGACACCAGGCGCCCCGGTCCGCAGCCGACATCCAGGACCGGGCCCGTGCACCGGCGCAGCACGCTCCTGTCACCGGCGTCCGGCGGGGAACACCAGCGCTCGATGTCCAGTGGCATCGTCCGCGGCTCCTCCGCGGTGTCCGGCAGACGGCGCAGGAACAGCGGGCCGCGGCCGGCGCGTACCGCGTCGGCGTAGGGGTCGTCGGTCCACGCCTCGCCCGGCTCCGCGGGACGGATCCGGTCGGAAGAACGCGTAGGCGCGGGAACCCCGGTGGTGCGCGTCGCCCGGGTTTGCGGCCGAAGCAGTGCCGCGTTCGGCATCACGGCCTCGGTCACGGCGGAGCCGGCACCGGTTGCCGTCCCGCTCATCGCGCGACCTCCGTGGACGAGGCCACGGTGGCGGCGAAGCGGGAGTCGGGCGGACAGCAGGCGACGACCGCTGTGGCGTCGGCCGCGGTGTCCACGTCGCGCAGTTCCGGGAGGTCGTGCACGAGCAGTCCGGCGTCGGCGAGGCGGCGCCGCTGGATCAGGCCCGTGCGGTCCGTCGACATCGGCACCCCGCGGACGAGGTCCCCGGCCAGTGCCGGGTCGGTGAGGCCCAGCGCCCAGAAGCCGCCGTCGGCGGCCGGGCCGAACCAGGCGTCGGCATCGTCCCGGGCGGGCTCGGCGAGGAGGTCCGGTGTCATCTGCGGGGTGTCCATGCCCACCAGGAGCGCCGGACCGTCGTCGCAGTGGGCGAAGGCGGCCGCGATCCGCTCGTCCAGGCCGCCGTGGGCCTGGGGTACGACCTCGAAGCCGGACGGCAGCCAGGGGCCGGGGGCACCGTCGAGGACGAGCACCCGGCGGCGCGCGGGCGTCTTGAGCACGATGTGCAGGGTGTCGGTGAGAGCTGCCTCGGCCAGGGTGGCCGCCTCCTGGGGCGTGTACGGCGGGGTGAGCCGGGTCTTGACCCGGCCGGGCACGGGTTCCTTGGCGATCACCAGCAGCGTCGCCCACGTCGGGGCGTTCATCGTCCGCCTCCCTGGGCGCTCGCGACCGCAGCCGTGCGGATCGGCTGCTCATCGAGTACGGCACGCATGTCGCGTACCGCGTGCCAGGTGCCTCGCCAGGTGCCGGTGACCTTCGAGCGGCCGGTGCGCGGGTGGTAGGGCACGTCCGTCTCCTGCACGCGCCAGCCGGCGTCGGCCGCGCGGACGACCATCTGCAGCGGGTAGCCGGAGCGCCGGTCGGTCAGGTCGAGGGCGAGCAGTGCCTCGCGGCGGGCGGCGCGCATGGGGCCGAGGTCGCGCAGGCGCAGACCGGTGCGCCTGCGGATCAGGCGGGCCAGTTCCAGGTTGGCCAGCCTGGCGTGCGCCGGCCAGGCTGTGGGCGTGGTGGGCCGCCTCCGGCCCAGCACGAGGTCGGCGGAACCGTCGAGTACGGGCGCGGCAAGGCCGGGCAGCAGGGCGGGGTTCAGGGAGGCGTCGCAGTCGCAGAAGCAGACGATCTCCGCCGTGGCGGCGGTCAGGCCCGCGTGGCAGGCCGCGCCGAACCCGCGGCGCGGCTCGTGCACCACGTGGGCGCCCAGCTCACGGGCGATGTCCGCCGAGCCGTCGGTGGAGCCGTTGTCGACCACGATCGCGCGCCAGCCCTGCGGAATGCGGTCCAGTACCCAGGGCAGGGCCTGGGCCTCGTCCAGGCACGGCAGCACCACGTCGACCCGGACGGGAGAAGAGGGGGGTGTCTCGATCACCCGACTCACCCTACGAACCCAAAAGATACATAAGGGACTTGGTGACCTTACGAATCGCTGACGTCCGCAGTCCTTACGGATCACTGACGTCCACTGCTCATGTCGGTGACACCCGATCGCCGGTGCGAGACTCGTCGATGTGAAACGCGTACTCGTCGTGGACGACGACCCGACCGTCTCCGAGGTCGTCGCCGGATACCTGGGCCGGGCGGGCTTCGCCGTCGATGTGGCGGCCGACGGCCCCGCCGCCATGGCCGTGGCCACCGCGCAACCTCCGGACCTGGTGGTGCTGGACCTGATGCTGCCCGGCATGGACGGGCTGGAGGTCTGCCGCCGCATCCGCGAGACCGGCCCCCTGCCCGTGATCATGCTGACCGCTCGAGGAGACGAGGAGGACCGCGTCCTCGGCCTGGAGGTCGGGGCGGACGACTATGTCACCAAGCCCTTCAGTCCTCGGGAACTGGTCCTGAGGGTGGAGTCGGTGCTGCGCCGTGCGGGAGCGGTGGCGGCCGCCGTGCGGACCGCACCGGCCACGGCAGGACTGCGGACGGGACCGCTCGCCCTGGACCCCAGGGGCCGCCGCGTCACCCGCCGCGGCGTCGAACTCGCTTTGACGATCCGGGAGTTCGACTTGCTCGAGTTCTTCCTGCGCAACCCTGGGCGGGCCACCAGCCGCGAGGAACTGATGCACCGCGTGTGGGGGTGGGAGTTCGGTGACCTGTCCACCGTCACCGTCCATGTGCGGCGGCTGCGCGAGAAGATCGAGGACGACCCGGCTCGGCCGCGGCTGATCAGCACTGTGTGGGGCGTGGGTTACCGCTTCGACGCACCTGAGGCGGATGGAGCCGACGATGCTGCGTGACACGTTCCTGATCGTGCTCTACGCGGCGATCGGAGCCGCCGCCGCCGGACTGCTCGGCACCGGAGTGCTCAGACTGCTGCGCAACCGGTCCGTCGCCCTGTCGCTGGCCGTGGTCGCCGCCGTCACGGTCGCCGCGATGCTCGCCGGAACCATGCTCGTGTCCTGGGCGATGCTGCTCTCCGACCACGACCTGTGGGTCGTGACGATGGTCTGCTCCATCGCGGCCGTCGTCTCGCTGGTCGTGGCACTCGTCCTGGGCCGTAGCGTGGTCAAGGGCAGCCGAGCCCTGGCGGCGGCCACCCGCGCCCTCGGCGACGACGGAACGTTCACCCCGCCCTCGGCCGCTCCCACGGCCGAGCTCGCCCAGCTCAGCCGTGAGTTGGCGGCCACGAGCGCAAAGCTCGCTCAGTCGCGGGAGCGGGAGCGGGCCCTGGAGGACTCTCGGCGGGAACTGGTCGCGTGGATCTCCCATGACCTGCGCACGCCGCTGGCCGGGCTGCAGGCGATGGCGGAGGCCCTGGAAGACGGCATGGTCGCCGACCCCGGTGTCTACCACGCCAGGATCCGGACCGAGGTGGGACGGCTCGGCGAGATGGTCAGCGACCTCTTCGAGCTCTCCCGCATCCAGGCCGGCGTCCTCGCCCTGAACGTCGCCCGGATGTCGGTGTACGACCTCGTCGGCGACGCCATCGCCGGAGCGTACGCCCTGGCCAGGGAACAGGGCGTACACCTCGTCGGGGACGGGGTCGAGCCCGTGCCCGTGGAGGTCGACGGCCGCGAGATGTCCCGCGTTCTGGCCAACCTGCTGGTCAACGCCATCCGCCGCACGCCCGCCGACGGCACGGTCGCCGTCTCCGCACGCCGGGAGGCCGACAGCGTCGTCCTGTCGGTGACCGACGGCTGCGGTGGCATCCCTGCCGAGGACCTGCCCCGCGTCTTCGACACCGGCTGGCGGGGCACGGACGCCCGAACCCCGCCCGCCGGAGCGGGCCTCGGTCTCGCCATCGTGCGCGGCATCGTCGAGGCGCATCGCGGTCACGCCGCGGTCCGCAACGTCCCCGGCGGCTGCCGCTTCGAGGTCCGCCTGCCGGCGGCCGCCTGAGTCCCGGCCGACGTGAGCGGGTGGGCGAGAGCGAGGTGGCCACCGGCTCCTCGTTCCACGCCGGGGGCTCGAGCAGCGTAGGAACGGGTTCAGCCGGCCCGCAGTGGTGCCCCGGCGAATTCGGTCATCCCTTCCGTGAAGGAGACCTCCGGCACCCAGCCGTGTTCCTCGCGCAGTCTGCGCGAGGAGGCGGTGATGTGGCGGACGTCGCCGAGCCGGTAGTCGCCCGTGACGATCGGGGACGGTCCGCCGTGGGCGGCGGCCAGGACGGCGGCCATCTCCCCCACCGTGTGCGGCTCTCCGCTGCCGACGTTGTACGCCCGCAGGGCGCCCTCCGGCAGACCGGGCAGGCCGTCCAGTGCCACGAGGTTGGCCCCGGCGACGTCACGGACATGGACGAAGTCCCGTCGCTGACCGCCGTCCTCGAACACGCGCGGCGCCTCCCCCCGCTCGAGTGCGGACCGGAACAACGAGGCGACGCCCGCGTACGGGGTGTCGCGCGGCATGCCGGGCCCGTACACGCTGTGGTACCGCAGTGCCGCCGTCCGCCCACCGGTCGCCCGCGCCCACGCCGCGGCCAGGTGCTCCTGGGCGAGTTTGGTGGCCGCGTAGACGTTGCGGGGGTCGGCGGGTGCGTCCTCGTCGACCAGCCCCGCGGCGAGCGGCTCACCGCATCGCGGGCAGGGAGGTTCGAAGTGCCCCGACTCCAGCTCGGTCACCTGGCGCGGCGCCGGCCTGACGACGCCGTGGCGTGAGCACTCGTACCTGCCCTCGCCGTAGACCACCATCGAACTCGCCAACACCAGGCTCCGCACGTCGGCTTCGGCCATGCCGGCCAGCAGCACGGCCGTGCCGAGGTCGTTGCACCCGACGTAGTCGGGGGCGTCGGCGAAGTCCTTGCCGAGCCCCACCATCGCGGCCTGGTGGCAGACGGCGTCCACGCCCCGAAGAGCGTGCGCGACCGCTTCCGCGTCCCGGACGTCGGCGTGCCGCCAGTCGACGCCCTCGGGGATCGGCGGTGCGGTGCGGTGCGCCGCGGGCAACAGCGCGTCGAGCACGCGTACCTCGTGCCCGGCGGCGGTGAGAGCGGAGACGATGTGCGAACCGATGAAGCCCGCGCCTCCGGTGACCAGGATCAACATGTCTCCGACCGTACGGCCGCTCAGGCGTCGTAGGGCCTCTTGGTGAGCGGACGTCAGGACTTCGTAAGCCTTCGGCCGGCCGGCCGTACCGGCGGCGCGTGGCCGCCGCGGGACGCCGCCACGGTCAGCAGTGCGAAGCCGGCGGCGAATCCGAGCATGGTGAACACACCGCGTGGCCAGAAGATGTGGCTGTCGAGGAAGGACCAGCACGCCACCAGTACCACCACGGCCCCGGGCAGCACCCGGATTCCGTCGCGCCGCAGCAGCACCGCGCAGGTGGCGACGGTGGCGACCGTCAGCGCGTAGACCCCGGCCCTGCCCAGTTCGTCGCCGGTCACGAACAGGTGCCCGACCACCCCGTGCACACCGAGACCGGCCACGGTTCCGGCGGAGATACCCGCCACCGCGTCCAGCCCGGAGTAGTAGGCGGCGTAGACCAGGCACCCGGCCCACGCCAGCACCGTGAGAACGCCGTCGGCATCACGCCCGGGCCTGCCCCACAGCGGCACCAGCAGACCGAGGGACAAGAGGGGAAAGGCAGGCAGCAGGACGATATGCAGGCCCGCCCACTGGCCGGCCGTCGCCCCCCGTCAGATGGCGCGGGTGGACCAGGCCCGCCACGGCGAGGAGCAACGGCGGCGCGGTCACGAGGATTGTCGTACGCAGGGTTCGCATCGCGCCACCGTACGAACCCACCGGGCCGGGCACCGGGTCTGCCGACCGCGCGTAAGACACCCGTAATCAAGGCCGGTCGCTCAGGAGGGCGGGCGTCGTCTGCTTCGCCGCACCCCCTGTACGGTCACCAGCACAGCCGTGACCGTCGCGACGGCCACCAGCGCGAGCAGCCAGTTGCGCGGATAGTCCAGCGGCAGCACCGAGGAGTTGCCGCGCGGCCCCGGGCGCAGCAGCGGCGGAAGGGCGACCGCGGTCAGTGCCCCCGCGACCAGCAGCGCCCCGCGCACCGGCCCGCGTACGTCACCGCGCACCAGCCCCAGCCCTACGAGCAGCACCAGCGGCGCGATCAGTACGTCGTGCAGCACCACCGCCCCGCCCAGCCACACCAGCACATCCGTCAGGTCCCGGACATCCAGCAGCAGGGACACGCCGACGCCGAGCAGGGCGAGACCGGCAGCGCCCACCATGACCCGCAGCACGCTCATCCTCATGACAGCACCTCCAGTCGGCCGACCCACTTGGTCTGCAGCGCGCCCGGCCGGTTCGGGGCGATCAGACGCACCGGGTATCCGTGGTCGGGTGTGAGTTCCTCACCGTTCAGGCGGAGTGCGAGCAGCGTCAGCGGGTCACGGGCGTGCTCATGGCCCAACTCGGAGACCCGGTAGCCGCCGCGGGTCTGCAGCGACACCACCCGCACACGGGCGTGCGCCGGGGCGCCCGCCCGTTCCAGCAGGTCCGTGACCCGTACGCCGGTCCAGTGAGCCGACTTGCTCCAGCCCTCCACGCAGGCGATGGGCAGCTCGGCCTCGTGCTGCGGCAGGGTGCGCAGCTCGTCGAGGGTCAGTGTGCAGGGACGCGGTCCGTCGACTGTCAGGCGGTAGCGCTCGTCGTGGATCAGGCCCACTCCGGCCGCGGCGGCCGTCCGGTTGACCGGCAGGCCCTGCGGGCCGTGGTCCGGATGGCGCGGTGCGAGCAGGACGAGGTCCTTCAGCGGGGTGAAGGACTGGCCGACCGTGGTCAGGGTGACGGCGCCGGCCGCGGCCGCCACCGCGGCGAGCAGCGAGCGCCGGTCGGCCCCTTCCTCGGCCGGCAGCGCGAGCGTGCCCGGCGACCGCCGGCTCCAGTGGTCCCGGATATCGGGTGCCTTGACCGCGATGTGCAGCGCCAGTGATCCGGCGACCAGCCAGGCGACGGCGTAGTGCACCGGGACGAAGGAGAAGGGCCACGGGTACCACTGGGCGGTGTTGAGCAGACCGGTGGCCACCTCGAAGACGGCCGCCGCCACCAGCAGGGCCACCGACAGCCGTTCCAGCCCATGGCGCACCGAGCGCACCGGCGGCCACTCGAACAGCCGCGGATAGACCGTCCACAACTTGGCGAGCAGCAGCGGAACGGCCGCGATGCCGGATGCCACGTGCAGCCCCTGACTGAAGCGGTAGCCCCAGGCCGGGCGGCTCGGCAGGTCGTTGGCCAGCCACCCCGGGGGATGCTGCATGTAGTGACTGATCAGGCCGGTGACGAAGCACACCGCGAAGGCGGGCCCCAGCCACCGCCCGATCGAGGTCGCCGTCCGGGCGTCGTGCAGCCTGCCCTTGAACACGGGCGGGAAGAAGCGCGATCTCATGGCGTCCATCCCACCGATGGGCAGCCCTTCATGGAACGCCTCAGCCCCTTACGGAACACTGACGTCTCGTCGACGGTGCCCGCGCTGTCCCGCGCTCAGAAGCGCAGGCCGACGCACTCGTCGAAGTGCTTACGATCCGCTGACGCCCGCACCGCCGACCACAGCGTCGCCCTTTCCAGCGATCTAGCGTTCCCGTGTGAGACGCATCCTCTCCCGCGACATGTACGCCGTCGCTGCCGCCGCCCTGCTCGTCCTGACGGCGGTCCTCGTCGGCCGCCACATCGAGCGAACCCACCACACGCTGCGTGTCGACTGGCCACCGCTGCTCGGCTCCTGGGGACCACATACAGGCCCGGGAACCCCAGCGGCCGCAATGGTGGCAGCGGCCACAGTGGCGTACGGACCCTCCGTGGCGGCCCGCCTGCCCTGGCGTGCCTTGCCCTGGACCGTCTGGGCCGCCTCCATGGCCTGGATCTGGTCACTGGCGCTGATCGACGGCTGGCACACGGGCGTCGCCGTACGCCTCACCACCCGCTACGAATACCTGCGGGTCATCGAGCGCTTCCACGACATCCCGGCGACACTGCGGGACTTCACGCACCACATCCTGCTCCACTCCCCCGACAACTGGCCCGCGCACGTCGCGGGACATCCGCCCGCCGCGACGCTGACCTTCGTCCTCCTGGACCGGATCGGGCTGCACGGCGGTGGCTGGGCCGGGGCCTGGTGCATCACCACCGGCGCCACGGCGGGCGTGGCGGTCCTGATCGCGGTCCGGGCACTGGCCACCGAGGAACTGGCGAGGCGGGCGGCCCCGTTCCTGGTACTGGCACCGGCCGCGGTGTGGATGGGCACCTCGGCCGACGCGTACTTCGCAGCTGTCGTCGCGTGGGCCGTCGCCCTGCTGTCCTTGGCGGTCACCCGCGGGTCGGCCTGGTGGGCGGCGGCTGCCGGGCTTCTGTTCGGCCTCACCTGCTACCTCTCCTACGGTCTGACGCTCTTCGCTCTCACAGCCGCGACGGTGCTGCTGATCGGCCGTCACCGGATACGGGAGCGGCCCCTCCTGCTGGTGCCGCTCTGCGCCGGACTGGCTGTGGTCCCCGCTGTGTTCACCGCCGTCGGCTTCAACTGGTGGGAGGCTTACCACCTGCTGGTCACGCGCTACTACCAGGGGGCCGGCGGCGTCCGGCCGTACGGCTACTGGGTGTGGGCGAACCTCGCCTGCGCCGTTCTCATCACCGGCCTCTCCGTGGCCGCGGGCCTGGCGCGCGCGGGCAGCGTACTGACCCGGCAACGCGGCGAGGCCCTCACCCGACCGGGTACCTTCCCCGCCGCCGCCGAAGCACGCCTCGCCCTCGTGGTGGCCTCCGCCCTGCTGTCGCTGCTGATCGCCGACCTGTCCGGTATGAGCAAGGCGGAGACCGAACGCATCTGGCTGCCGTTCGCGATGTGGCTGCTGCCCGCCTGCGCACTCCTTCCCCGCCCCCGCGCCTGGCTCGCCGCCCAGGCCGTACTGGCCCTCGTGATCAACCACCTGCTGCGCACCGGTTGGTGACCCGTGGTCCCACCCCTGTCATCTGCGGCAGACGTCAGGTCTGAGTGACCAAGCAGCACTTGGGCCACCGGTCGTGCTCCGTCGGTCTGTCATGCCGCCACGAAGACCGACGGGAGCCGGGCCACCATCGGACGCCGTCGCTGACCTCCGGAAGGTCACGGGGTGAACAAGTCGACAAGAGGTGGCCAGGTGTCCTCGCCGGAGCGGGCGGGCCCCGAGTAGGCGTGGCAGTTGCCGCACCACAGGTGGCAGACGCGCATGGTCATGTGGCCGCAGATCGGGCAGGTCCGTTCGAACAGCGGTAGGTGCAGCTGGGCGCGGAGCGCCGCACTGCGATGCTCGGCGTAGGGCGGGGCATGGAGTTCCGGGCCTACCTGAAGACTCACCCCAGCTCTGGAACAATCGCGGGCGGGGTGCTCACCGCCCGCGCCACCCGCGAAGCCACCCCGGCACCCGCGGCGGTCGCTGTGGCTGCGGATGCCCTCCTGTCCTCGGGCCGGGGCAGCGGGCAGAAGAGGTCGTGTCGAGCGCTCGTTGGATCACACAGGCAATGGATCACCTGTCCCGCTCTCCGGGTACCGTCAGGGTATGAGTCATCCGCACCCCGAGCTGAAAGCCGCGCCGCCCCTTCCCGAAGGAGGGCTGCGGGTCATCGCCCTGGGCGGCCTGGGCGAGATCGGCCGCAACATGACCGTCTTCGAGCACGCGGGCAAGCTGCTCGTCGTCGACTGCGGCGTGCTTTTCCCCGAGGAGACCCAGCCCGGCGTGGACGTGATCCTGCCGGACTTCACCTCGATCCGGGACCGGCTGGACGACATCGTGGCCGTGGTCCTCACCCACGGTCACGAGGACCACATCGGCGGCGTGCCGTACCTGCTGCGCGAGCGGTCCGACATTCCCGTCGTAGGCTCCAAGCTGACGCTGGCGTTCCTGGAGGCCAAGCTCAAGGAACACGGCATCCGGCCGCGCACGGTTCGGGTGCGGGAGGGCGACCGGCGTGGCTTCGGGCCCTTCGACTGCGAGTTCGTGGCGGTCAACCACTCCATCCCCGACAGCCTCGCGGTCGCGATCCGCACCCGGGCCGGGATGGTGCTGCACACCGGTGACTTCAAGATGGACCAGTTCCCTCTCGACGACCGCATCACGGATCTGCGCGCCTTCGCCCGACTCGGCGAGGAGGGCGTGGACCTGTTCCTCACCGACTCCACCAACGCCGAAGTACCCGGCTTCACCACCTCCGAGCGAGAGCTGAACCCGGCGATCGAGCAGGTGATGCGCACCGCGCCGCGCCGGGTCATCGTCTCCAGCTTCGCCAGCCACGTGCATCGCATCCAGCAGGTCCTGGACGCCGCCCACCAACACGGCCGCAAGGTCGCCTTCGTCGGCCGGTCGATGGTCCGCAACATGGGCATCGCCCGTGACCTGGGCTATCTGAAGGTCCCCTCCGGTCTGGTCGTGAGCACGAAGGAACTGGAGAAGCTCCCGGACCACAAGATCACTCTGGTGTGCACCGGCTCCCAGGGCGAACCGATGGCCGCGCTGTCACGGATGGCCAACCGCGACCACACGATCCGCATCGGCAAGGACGACACCGTCCTGCTCGCCAGCTCCCTCATCCCCGGCAACGAGAACGCCATCTACCGGGTGATCAACGGACTCACCCGGTGGGGCGCCCACGTGGTCCACAAGGGCAACGCCAAGGTGCACGTCTCCGGGCACGCCAGCGCCGGCGAACTCGTCTACTGCTACAACATCGTCAAACCCCGCAACGTCATGCCCGTGCACGGCGAATGGCGCCACCTGCGGGCCAACGCCGACCTCGCCATCCGCACCGGTGTCGACCCCGACCGGGTCGTCATCGCCGAGGACGGCGTCGTCGTCGACCTGGTCGACGGACGCGCGTCCATCACCGGCAAGGTCCCCGCCGGCAACGTCTACGTGGACGGCATGGAGGTCGGCGGCGCCACCGAAGCCTCCCTCAAGGACCGCCTCACCCTCGCCTCCGAAGGCGTGGTGACGGTGGTGGCGATCGTCGACGCGGACACCGGCGCGCTCGCCGAGGCCCCCGACTTCCTGGCCCGGGGCTTCGTCCACGACGACGCCACCTTCGAGCCGGTCGTCCCCGTCATCGAGAAGACCCTGGCCACCGCGGCCGAGGAAGGCGTCGGGGACGCGCGCCAACTCGAACAGCTCCTCGCCCGTGCCGTGGCGAACTGGGCGTTCCGCACCCACCGCCGCAAGCCCCTCATCATCCCCGTCATCATCGACGCCTGAGCCACAGCCCGGCAGCACGGTCCCGGTTCCGGCCGCGGCCCCGCCCGCGACGGACTCCCCGGGCGGCGCCGCCTCGGCGGCGGCCAGAAGCCGCCCCAGTTCCACTGGGAACCCGAGGACCCGGCCTCCGTGCTCGTCGGCGCCGACGGCCACAAAGGCGCGGTGGGCCCCGATGTGATCAGGACCGACCCGGTAGTACCCGCGACTGCGGCTGCGTACTTGCCCTCGTAGGCGCCTGAGCCACGCACGAGACGTGTGAGCCGTCCGGCATCCCGTGCGACGGCCCTCCGTATCGTGATCGGCTGACTGATCGGGGAAGTGCGTGAACTCAGGGGCCTGCCCCATATCCCGGCCGACAAGAGCGCGCTACCCGTGATCCTGCTGGACCCTTCGAGGACACCGGCGACCGCGCCCACCGTGACTTCGAACGCCTGCTGCCGGGCATCGTATGGCTCTACGCTTGACGAGTGCCCTTTCATCCGGGAGTCCCCCTCCGGGGCGACCTCCCGCTCCTCGCCCGCGGCGAGAGCCGCGATGGCCGATGCGGTCCGCCACCGGCCATCTCCGGCAGGCGGGGCAGATCCTGGTCGAGACCGGCGGTGATCGGGACCACCCCAGCGGCCCGCCGGCGTAGCGGCACGCGCCGATCGCCCAGCGGATCGTCGTGACAACCATGCGGCCGGGTTCCCACGGGACCACCGGTTCACCGGAGTTCCGGTGGCCCGGGGGCCGGGCCCTGGCGGCGGAGTGTCCCGTGAGGGGGTGCGCGACGTGGTGGAGGGCGTGAGGTCCGGCGGAGAGCGGGAGCGGCGGCTCTCGTCGGCGAAACCGGGGCTGTGGCATCGGGTCGTCGAGCAGCTGGGCACGGCGGTGACAGTGATCGACCCGGCCGGGCGGATCGTCGCGGTCAACCCGGCCGCCGAGCGGCTGCTGGGGCACCCGGCAGCGACGATGTACGGGCAGGACCTGCATGACCTGTGTCATCGGGACCCGGGAGGCGCCCGGATCGCACGAGAGCGCTGCCCATTGCTGCGGGCACTCGCCGAGGGGCGTCAGGCGCGCGGGGACGACGACAGGTGTCTGCGGGATGACGGACGGCTGGTACCGATCTCCTGGTCGGCCACTCCCCTGACGCAGGACGGCGTCTCCCAGGGCATGGTCGTGCTCATCGCCGAGACCGCGGCGGACGGCCATGCCCATAAGGAACACGCGGAACGTGCGGAGCAGGCGGAACGCACCGACCAGGCGGAACGAGCCGCTCGTACGACCGCTCTGGAGAGTCTCGCCGAGCGGTTGACACTCGTCGCGGAGATCACCGAGGTGCTCGGTCAGACCCTGGAGGTGGACGAGGCCCTCGCCCGGTTGAGCCGACTCCTGGTTCCCCGCCTTGCCGACTGGGCGGCCGTAGATCTCCGGGTCGGCTCCCGTCAGGTGCACCGGGTGGCCGTGACCGGACCTGACGGCCGTGACGCCGAGCAGGAGGACTGGCATGGTCAACTTCCGCCCCCGGCCGGGGAAACGGCCCCTTCGCCCCTGGTCCAGGTGCTGAACGGAGGCGGTCCCATCCGGCAGGACCGGGCGGACATGGAGACACTGCCCGACTCTCCCCTGGCCGCGGTTCACAGCGCCTTCCTCTCAGCGACCGGTGCGTCATCGGTCATCACGGTGCCACTGGGCACCGGACGGCAGGTCACCGGCGCCCTGACCCTGGTCCGCACCGACCCGGCACGGCCCTTCCACACCGGCGATCTGGACGTGGCGAGCGACATCGGCCGCCGGGTCGGCCCCGTCATCGACAACGCACGCCGGTTCGGCCGCCAGCGCGAGGTCGCCGAGGCCATGCAGCGCAACCTTCTTCCCCCGCTGCCCGAGCACGGCCGGGTCCAGCTGGCAGCGCGGTATCAGCCCGCTCCGGCCGGCTCGCAGGTCGGTGGCGACTGGTACGACGCGTTCACGCTGAGGGACGGCACGCTCGCCCTCGTCATCGGCGACGTCGTGGGCCACGATCTGATCGCCGCGGCCGGCATGGCGCAGTTGCAGGGCATCCTGCGTTCCCTCGCCTGGGACCACACGGGGCCGACCGGCGCCGTCGTGGACCGCCTCGACGACGCCATGCACGCCATCACGACCGTGCCGATGGCCACCCTCGTCCTCGCCCGGTTGGAAGGCCCGGACACCGGCCCCTGGACGCTTCGCTGGACCAGTGCCGGGCACCCGCCTCCCCTGCTGCTGACTCCCGACGGGAACGCGCAGTATCTCGATGCCGGGCAGGGACTGATTCTCGGAACCCACCTGGGCGTCGGCAGTCGTCGTCCGAGTGCCGCTGACGCCCTGCCTGCGGGGTCCACGCTCCTGCTGTACACCGACGGTCTGATCGAGGCTCCGGGCAGCGACCTGGACAGCGGGCTCGACCGACTGCGCCGCCATGCCCTCGCCCTCGCGCCCGAAACGCTTGAGACCCTGTGCGACCGACTGTCCGCCCGGCTGCCACCCGGCGGCACCGATGACATCGCCCTCCTCGCCCTGCGCCTGCCCGTGCGCTGACCGGGGCGGGCCGTGATCGTTGACGGCGCTGCTCACGTCCCCGCAGTCAGCACCAGCACGCGGCATGAACCGGGCGGTACGGCCGTGAGGGTGCCGTCTGCGGCACTGCGCCACCCCCAGGACCTCAACGTCTCGACGATCCCGTCGTCCCGGGCTTCCACCAACGTGACTCCGAGCGCGGCGCCGTGGTCGGCGAGCAGTCGCCGCTGCAGGCGCCGGGCGAGGTTCCAGGCACGGCCCTGGTTCTCCCGGCGCACACGGGACGGGACGACGATCCCGGAGACGACGAAGAGCCGCCCGGGGGCGACGCGGCGGAGCAGGCTGTCCCGAACGTCTCCGTCGAAGCCCGCCCACCACGGGCCGGCGCCGCCCACGGGAAAGCCGTAGGCGCATCCGGTCAGGACCGTGGTCTCCGCGATCAGCAGCGAGAACCCCGGTCGTCGTGCGTCGGCCGCGAGGTGTCGCAGGAAGGCGGCACGCGCCTCGTTCCACGCCCAGGGGCCGCCGCCGGAGACCTCCGCGTACAGGTCACCCAGCTCCTGCAGGCGGTCCTCGACCTGGCCGCGCGTCAGCGGGCGGAGGCGTTCTCCCTCGTGCGGCGAGGATCCCTGCTCCCGCATCGGTCGGCCCGGTCTGCGCGTGTGCGACCTGCCCGGTGCCGGCCGGGGCGCGGGGAGGTTCGAGGTCGTCGGGAGGAGCATGTGCGCGCTCATGGGTCGAACCCTGCCCCGGGCACGGGCCAGAGCCCACCCGGCGTAGTCGATCACCGAGAGCGGCACCGGTGCCGGAGCCGGTGCGCGGCATGCCCTCGGTGTCTCCACCGTACTCCCGGCCCGTCCCGCCACGGTGGCGCGGCGGCGGCCGACGAATGCGACAGCCCGCTCCGGGAGAGCACCGGTCTTCCGCGAGGGGTCGGCCGTGGCACGCACGCTCCCTTGCTCGGCATACCCTTCATCAAAGGGGGTGGCCGTGGTGACACGCCGCAGTCCGCACCGACGACGGGCGTCGGGCAGCGACCTCAGTCGGAATTGCACCCTCACCTGCCAGGAGGTCCGTATGAAGCACGAGCCCTTTCCCTCCGAAGGCCAGGCCGAGGTCCGCATCGTGGCCGCGACGCCGGAGGTCGCCCGGCGCGTCGCCGAAGTGCTCCGGCGCTGCTTCGCGTCGACCGAGCAGCGCAGCTATCCCGCGGGCCGCGCAGGAGGGACCCGGCTCCACATCACCCTCGACACCACTCAAGCGGCGGAACCCGCACAGTCCTGGCTCACGACCAGCACCTCGACAGAGCAGACACAGACACACGCCGACGAGGTGTGACCCGGATCCGAGCGGCCCGAGGATCCGTCGTCGCCTCGTCCCCGCGCGGCCGTCGAACCGGAGAACGACAGCCATGACGAAACTCCGCGAACGCAAGAACAACCGGAAGGCGGTCCTGCGATCCCTGTACGGGGCCGTCGAGCACAACCGCCCCGATGTCAACGGATCGGCGCTGCGCGCCGAACTGGGCCTCCCCGACGAGGATCTCTCCGCCGCCTGCGCCTACCTGGCCGACGAGGGCCTGATCAGCGTGGACTGGACATCACACCGCACCCCCGCCACCGTCGCGCTGACGCACGAGGGCATCCGTCTGATGGAGGAACTGGAGGAGGCAGAGGAGGAACAGGAGGATCGGGGGAAGCCGGAGGAGGTACCGACGGACGACTGACCCGGCCCTGTTGCCCTCGTCCAGGGGTAACCTGATCGCACCGAGAGCTTTTCGCGCAGCGCGACCGGCGGTGCCGTTCCCGGCGAGTGACGAAACGGGCAGTCGTCCGACGGCTCCCGGGACGGGACCGCACGATGGAACCCGGCGGAACACCGGCCGAAGGCGCGCCCTCGGCCGACGCGCACACGTACCGCATGCCCACGCCTCGCCTGGCCCTCACCCCGGACGTCAGTCACGGCCCGCTGGACGGGGCCTGGTGGCCGCACTGCGATGCGCTGGAGCTCGAACTTCCCTCGCTCGTCAGCTCGTTGGAGCCGGACCCGGACACGACGGTACGGGTCACCGTGGACCCCGCCGAATGGCCCGACACCCCGCGCACCGTCATGGCGCCCGGCCGGGTGATCGCCGTGGAGCCGGCCGGCCCCGGAGGCGAGACGCACGTCATCTCCCTGGACTGCGGCTCCGTGGGACGCTGGGTGCTCCTGGTCGTCCCGCCGGACGAGCCGGCCGGAACAGCCGCCCGGCTGCTGGCCGCCGCAGCCGACCCCGAGAACCCGCTGACCGCCGCGCGCATGCTGGCCCTCGTCGAGACCGATCGCCTCGGGGCCACGACGGGGGAGGCGGAATGAGGCACGCCGGCCCTGGGGCGCCCACGGCCGGCACTGCCGTCCCGCCTTGCTCCCCATCCCTCCGCGATCCGTTGACCACGCAAGGTGGAGCGCCCGCACTCTTCGAGGAATGCCGCATCGTCCGCGCACACGGCGAACTGCACAGGCAGACCGTGGCGCCCCTGGCCCGTGCCCTGGCCGAAGCGCGCGCGACCCGGCCCGGACGGCTCCTGCTCATCGTGGACCTGAGCGAGGCAGTCTTCACCGACTGCAGCATCCTGACGCCACTGTGCGATGCCTGGTACGACTGCCGCGCCCGGAGCGGCTGGCTGCGCATCGTCTACGGCAGTCACGCGACGGACCTGGCCTTCCGCTGCACCGGTCTCCTCGACCGTTTCCCCGCGTACGCCAGCGCGCAGGACGCCTGGGAGGGACGAACGGCCGACCCCGGCGCAGCGGATCCACCCCGACGACCCGCGTGACCGCACCAGCGAGCCGACGCGTTCCCTGCCACCGAGGAACACCGACCCGGCAGAGGACGACGTACCGCGCCGAACCACTCGACAGGACACCTTCATGACGAGCGACCGCCTACGGCCTCCACCACCGGCCCGGCCCCTCCTCCGCCTGTACCTGGCGCCCGAGAGCGCCCTGCCGCGCCGTATCGACGGGGCGTGGTGGCCGCGCACCGCTGATCTCCCGGCAGAACTCCCGCAGCTGCTCTCCGGCCTGCCCCCGGGCTGGGGCCGAATCCTCAGTGTCCGGGTGAACGGCACGGTGTGGACCGGAGCACCGGCCCACATGCTCGTCCGCGACCGGGTCGTCCGGGTGCGCGGGACCACCACGGCACACGCGTCGGGCACCGTCGTTCTGATGGCACCGGGACATGGGCGCAGGGACCTGCTGGTCGTGCCACCGGAGGCGACCGAGCGGGCCGCCGCATCACTTGTGTCCGCCGCCGGTCTTGCGGCGGAATCGGGCAGCTCCGCGTGCTGAGCACGGCGCGCGGGCAGAGTGGAAATCTGTCACGGCGAGCCCACATCTCCGTGCCTGCCGGAGTTAGTCGGTGAAGACCCCATCGAGGCCGCGTGCCGCATCGTCTCCCTTGAGGACCAGCTCGACGACGCCCTGCGCCTGAACCGGGACATACGTCGGAAGCTGGCCGAGCACGTCGCAGATACCTAGTGCCGCCACTACAGAAATACGCGCCGGCACAGGAGGATAATTGCCGGACGCTCCCGAAAACGCATGACCGTCTCCATCCGGCCTGTGTTAACGTGAGAGCAGTTGCAGTTTTGGTTGCCAGAGATTTTTTTCTTTGCAGAGCTTTCCGGATCTTTCCGGAGGGGTGATCATCGCGGCGACTCGGCTCCGCAAAGTGCGGAGTCCGGCACTGCCCCCCAAGGGAGATTCAATATGGCATCTGGCACCGTGAAGTGGTTCAACGCGGAAAAGGGCTTCGGCTTCATCGAGCAGGAGGGCGGCGGCGCTGACGTGTTCGCCCACTACTCGAACATCATCAGCAACGGAGGCTTCCGCGAGCTTCAGGAAGGCCAGAAGGTCAGCTTCGACGTCACGCAGGGCCAGAAGGGCCCGCAGGCCGAGAACATCGTTCCCGCCTGACGCGGACGCGAATCGTCGCGAGCCAGTGGTTCGCGCATCATGTGGCTGGGGCCCGTGCTCTTGGGGTACGGGCCCCAGCTCATTGTTTTTCCCGTTTTTCGGGTTTTCCGGACCGTCGGCCGTCCCCGCTCCAGCGCCACGAGGCCCGGCTCTTTTTTCTTCGGCTCATTCTTGCGAATCCTCGTGCGGTCATCACCGCTGGACGGAATTCCTCGATACGCCGCATCGAGGAAGGTTCTTCCATGAACCGCACCCCCCGTCACACCGGCACCGCTTCCGGCAGCCGCTTCCGTACGCAGGGGACGGGCCGCCAGGGTCCCCCTCCGGGTACCGGACGAAAGACTGGCCAGGGCGCACGCTCCGCCCCGCGCCGACAGGAGTTCGCCCTGCCGGTCACCCTCACCGAGCCGCTGCCGGCGGTCGAGACGTTCACCGAACTGGACATGCCCGCAAGGCTGTTGGCCGCACTCGGCGCCGAGGGCGTGACCGTGCCCTTCCCGATCCAGGCGGCCACACTGCCGAACGCGCTGGCCGGCCGGCACGTCCTGGGCCGAGGTCGGACGGGTTCGGGCAAGACGCTCGCCTTCGGCCTGCCGGTACTGGCCCGTCTGGACGGACAGCGGGCCCAGCCCCGGCAGCCGCTCGCCCTCGTCCTCGTCCCCACCCGGGAACTGGCCCAGCAGGTCACCGACGCGCTCGCCCCCTACGCCCGCGCCCTACGGCTGCGGCTCGCCACCGTGGTGGGAGGCCTGCCGACAGGCCGCCAGGCGAGTGCGCTGCGCGACGGCGCCGAGGTCGTCGTGGCGACGCCCGGCCGCCTCAAGGACCTCATCGAGCGGCGTGCCTGCCGGCTGGACCAGGTCGCCGTCACCGTGCTGGACGAGGCCGACCAGATGGCCGACATGGGTTTCATGCCGCAGGTGACCGCGCTGCTCGACCAAGTTCCCGCGAGCGGCCAGCGGTTGCTGTTCTCGGCCACGCTGGACCACAACATCGACCTCCTGGTACGCCGCTACCTCCACGACCCCGTGGTCCACTCGGTCGACCCGTCCGCGGGAGCCGTCACCACCATGGAGCACCACCTGCTGCACGTGCGCGACGCCGACAAGGACACCGCCGCGACCGAGATCGCCGCCCGCGACGGACGCGCGCTCATGTTCCTGGACACCAAGCACGCGGTGGACCGGCTCACCAAGCACCTGCTGTCCGTCGGGGTACGAGCCTCGGCCCTGCACGGCGGCAAGTCCCAGTCACAGCGGGACCGGACGCTCGCCCAGTTCAAGGACGGCCACGTCACGGTCCTGGTGGCCACCAACGTCGCCGCCCGCGGAATCCACGTCACGGGCCTCGACCTCGTCGTGAACGTAGACCCTCCCGGCGACCACAAGGACTACCTCCACCGCGGCGGCCGTACCGCACGCGCCGGCGAGTCCGGCACCGTCGTCACCCTCGTGCTGCCTCACCAGCGGCGAGCGGTGGACCGTCTGATGGGTGACGCCGGAATCGCTCCGCGCACCGTGCGGATCCGCCCGGGCGAGGCCGAACTGCAACGCATCACCGGCGCCCGGGCTCCCTCCGGTGTGCCCGTCGTCCTCGCCGCACCGGTCGAAGGACGCCCCGAGGGCAAGGGATCCGACGGCCGGCATCACAGGAGCCGGGCCGCCGACCGCGGGAGGAGCGGCCAGGGGGCCGGCCGTGGCGGAAGAGGCCGGGCCGCCGCCCGGGGCCGTCGGCCTGCACCGAGGAACAACCCATAGCTCAAGCCCGGGGAAGCGCTCCCTGCGGCCGGGACGAGCCGTCGCCCGTCCTGCCCGCCCCAACGAAGAGGAGAAGCCCTTGACGACGTTCCCGCCCCGAACACAGCAGCTCGACAGCGCCGACGGCACCGGTCTGACCGCCCGCGACGCCATGCATGCTCCCGGGCCGCAGGTCGACGACCACATGGCGGTCGACGTGGCCCTGTCCGTGCTCATCGGTGCGCGTGTCCCGCATCTGCTCCTCCGGGACGAGGACGGTCGGTGCGCGGGACTGGTCACCCGGGCCCAGCTCGCCGCACACCGCGGCGGCTCGTGGTACAGCGACCGGACGCGGCTGCGGGACATCCCACTCGACCGCGGGCCGTTCACCTCTTCCTCATCGATACTCGGTGAGGCGGAGGCCGCCATGCGGATCCGGACGCTGGACGTGTCCCCCGTGATCGACGAACACGGCTACGCCCTGGGCGTGCTCGCTCTCACGCCCTGACCGTCGTCCGACCGCCGTCGAGCCGTCGGCTTCTCCGGTGTTCTTCCCCACCCATGTGGAGGCAGCCATGCGCTGTGTCATCGCCAGATTCCCCTTCGACCTGATCAAGAGTGAGGTCGAACAGTCCATGAACGGCATCACGCCCGAACCCGTCACCGGCGTGTCCGTGACCATCGGCCGCCGCGTGTACCCCTTGATGCAGGTCGGGGAAGTGATCACCAAGCAGAACCGCCGGGACTTCACCACTGGTGAGATCCGCCGGGCACTGACCCGACTCGGCTTCACCTGCCACGAAGCGCGCCCGGTCACGCCGGCCTGGGACGCGCGAGCCGACGAGGACGCGCTCGGCTGGTGAACGCTCTCGAGATCAACGGCAGGTGAATGGACGTTCGCAGGTTGGAACGCCGAAGGATGTGGCACCCGGCTGGTAGCGGGCCGGACGCACGAACCACGTCCCGGAGGGGCCAACGGTTCGGCAATGAGCCGCGAGGCCGCACGAGGCAGGTACGGCCCGCAGGCCCGGTTGTCGTCGCGGGACTGCCCGGCGACAACCGGTGCGGCCACGCCTGCTGCGGCGCGGCATGGTCCAGGTCTTGTCCCAGCGGGCCGGGCAGCTGGGATGCGAGGTCCTTCTCCCGGGCTGATCCGTTGGGCCAGCACTTCCAGCACGGCGTTGGTGACGTCCGCGGCCTCGTCCTGGTCGTTGCGGTGCCCGCGGTGCCGACCGTCCTCGGCGAGTACAAGGTGCTGCCCGGGCGGTAACGGCGGGCTCCTACTCCCGGCGGCGGGCGGTGCGGTCGGCGATTCTCAGGACCTCGCTCACCGTCAGAACGGTGGGGAGCCACGTAGCGCGTCTCCGCCGCCGTGAGGAGTGTCGAGCCTGGCCGGCCCGGCCGCGGTCCCGGATGGGTGCCCGGAACCGCGGCGCTCGCGTCTCAGCCGCTGCTCTCGGTACTTTCCCTCGTCTCGGTGATCTCGACGTGTCGCGGCTTTGCGACGTCGGCCTTGGGGATGGTGATGCTGAGCACTCCGTCCTGCATCTCAGCCTTGATCTTGTGGGTGTCCAATTCTCCGGGCAGCCGCAATCGGTACTCGAAGGCTCCGACGCGGCGGGTGCTGCGGCGCAGGACACCCTTGCGCTCCCGCTCCTTGATCTCTCCGGTGACCACGAGTTCGGGACCGTTGGCCTCTACGTCAATGTCCTTGCTCTTCACTCCGGGGAGTTCGATCTCTACGTGGAACGCGTCCTCGGACTCCGACACGTCCGCGAGAGGCGTCCACGCAACCGCGGGTGCCGCGCCCACCGTCGACTCCAGCAGGCCGCTCATCTGGTTGAGCAGTTCGTCGAACTCGACCAGGGGATTGAGAGGAGTGGGTGCCCAGACGGGCCTTGCCTGCAGGCCGCCACCGCGGTGGCGGCGGACGGGCATGGCCATCGCAATCGCCTCCTTCTTCCTTCTCGTGATCTCATCGTTCGCCATTCGTCATGCGAGCCATGCGGACTCCTTGTGACGTGTGCGTGGGGAGACGTCCGAGTGGCCCGCGACAGCTGACGTGCCCGTGGTGTCGGGTGCGGCCGAGTGCCCCAGGTGCCGGTGCACGAAGTGGATGGCCATCGCGCCCTCACCGGCCGCGGAGGCCACCCGCTTCACCGAGCCGCTACGGACGTCCCCTACCGCGAAGACCCCGGGCAGGCTGGCCTCCAGGGTCATGCACGGGCGCCCGCGGCCGTGCCACACCTCGGGGGAGACGCAGGCTTCCTGGGCCTCCGGCCCGGTGAGGACGAAGCCGCGGGAGTCGAGGGCGATGATGCCGGCGAGCCACTCGGTGTGAGGTTCGGCGCCGGTGAAGACGAACAGGCTCCGTACGGCGAGCCGGCGGTGCTCGCCCGTGCGGTTGTCGACCACGTCGAGCTCCTCCAGCACTTCCTGGCCGATGACCTCGGTGACCTCGGTGTGCAGGCTGACCTCCACCCGCGGATGGCGCTCGACCTGGTCGACCAGGTAGCGGGACATGTTGGCCTCAAGGCTGGCTCCTCGGACCAGCAGGTGCACCTTCGGCGCGTACCCGGCGAGGAACAGCACCGCCTGGCCCGCCGAGTTGCCTCCGCCGACGACGGCCACCGGGTCGGTGCGGCACTGCTGGGCCTCGTAGACGGTCGCCGAGTAGTGCACGCTCGTTCCCTCCAGGCGTTCGATGCCGGGCACCTGGAGCCGGCGGTAGCGGGCACCCATGGCCAGGACGACGGCGCGGGCGGCGATCTCGCTGCCGTCGGCGAACGCCACGACGTAGTGGTCGTCGTCCTTGGGGTGGAGACCGGTCGCCTCCAGTGGAAGGCTGATCCTGGCGCCGAACTTGTCGGCCTGGAGCACGGCGCGTTCGGTGAGTTCGGCGCCGGAGATGCCGGATGGGAAGCCGAGCAGATTCTCGATGCGGGACGACGTGCCGGCCTGGCCGCCGGTGGCCATCGCCTCCACCACCGTGGTGCTCAGGCCCTCGGAGGCGGCGTACACCGCGGCAGCGAGGCCGGCGGGTCCGGAGCCTACGATGAGGACGTCGCCGTGACGGTCTCCGGTGGGTAGTGACGGCAGGCCGATGAGCCGGGCCAGTTCCGCGTTGCTGGGGTTGCGCAACAGGGTGGTGTCCCGCCAGATGACGAGCGGTGTCTCCTCCGGGCCGACGCCGAAGCGGCGCAGCAACTCCTCGGCCTCCTCGTCGGTCTCCAGGTCGATCCACCGGTGCGGCAGCCGGTTGCGGACGGCGAACTCGCGCAGCCGTCTGGTGTCGGGCGAGTAGCGCGAGCCGACGATGCGGAAGCCGGCGCCCTGTCCGACGAGCAGCGCGCGACGGCCCAGACAGGCGCGCAGCACGACGTCCCCGATGGTGGAGTCATGGGACACCAGGTGGCGCAACTGGTCCAAGGAGACCACGAGGACCTCGCCCGGCTCCCTGGCGACAGCGGTGTAGAAGGCCACCTGTCCGTACAGCAGGCCGAGTTCGCCGATGAAGCGACCGGGGCCGTGCACGCGCAGCAGGTGCTCCTCGGGAGTGCCGTAGTCCTCGACGACGGCGACGGAACCGCTGAGGACGACGAAGAACGTCTCGCAGCGCTCCCCCTCCCGGATCAGCACGTCGTTCGGAGCCATGCTCCGGCGTCGCCCGTGCTCCGCCAGACGTGCTACCTGGTCCTCGGTGAGGCGCGGGTACGCGCCGTAGATGTCCGGGGTCTCCCAGAAGGCGGCCTCGTCCGCCTCCTCCGGCGCCGGTTCCTCGCCCGGCAGCGACTGGTCGCCGGACATCAGACGAACGCCTCGTGAACGTAGCACCAGCGCCAGTCCTCGCCGGGCTGGAACGACTGCACGATCGGATGAGCGTCGGCACCTGCGTGCCTGCGCGCGTGCTTGTTCGGCGAGGAGTCGCAGCAGCCGACGTGCCCGCAGGTCAGGCAGAGCCTCAGGTGGACCCACGGGGAGCCGAGCATCAGACACTCCTGACACCCTTCCGGGGTCAGCGGCTGGACCGGCCGGACAAGCGCGAGGTGGGGGTCTGCGTGCAGGGTCATTCGGATCACCCTTTCCGGGCGGTGATCGACTGTTCCACCCACTGGCGCAGGGCGGGGGCGGGCGCCGCCCCCGCCTGCCGGGCGACCGTCTCGCCCCGGTCGAGGATCAGCAGTGTCGGTACGGCCTGGACCCCGAAACGCTGCGACAGTCGCGGGTTCTTGTCGACGTCGACCTTGACGAGTTTGATTCGGCCGGCGAGATCGGTGGCGACCTTCTCCAGTGCGGGGCTGACCATGCGGCAGGGGCCGCACCAGGTGGCCCACAGGTCGACCACGACGGGGACGTCGGCCCGCTCGGCGACCTCGGTGAAGTCGTCGTCGCCCGCGTCCACCATCCACGGTAGGGGCTGCTTGCAGTGGCCGCACTTGGGGTGGCCCTCCGCGGCCACGGGCACCCGGTTGGTGCGCCCGCAGTGGGGACATCTGACGGTCGTCGCCTGCATCGTGCTCATGCCGCCCGCGCTCCCTTCACGTCCTCGGGCTGGTCGTAGGTGACCACCAGTTCCCCGGCCTCGGCGTCGACGCGGACCGTCGCGCCGTCCTGGACGTCACCGCGCAGCAGGGCGCGCCCGACCATCGTCTCGACCTCGTGGGAGATGTAGCGGCGCAGCGGCCGGGCACCGTACACCGGGTCGTAGCCCTGGTGGGCGATCAGCTCCCGGGCAGCTTCGGTGAGTTCGACGGTGATGCGGCGCTCGGCGAGTCGGCGGCGCAGCTCGTCGAACTGCAGCTCCACGATCCGCTCGATCTGCCGCTCGCCGAGCGGCTTGAACAGCACGATGTCGTCGACGCGGTTGAGGAACTCCGGGCGGAAGTGCCCGCGCAGTTCGCCCATCACCAGGGCGCGGGCGTCCGGCTTGATCTCGCCCTCGGCGGTGGCGCCGTCGAGGAGGTGCTCGGAGCCGATGTTCGACGTCATGATGATCACGGTGTTGCGGAAGTCGACGGTGCGGCCCTGGGAGTCGGTGATGCGGCCGTCGTCGAGGACCTGCAGCAGGGTGTTGAAGACATCGGTGTGCGCCTTCTCGATCTCGTCGAACAGCACGACCGAGTACGGCTTGCGGCGTACGGCCTCGGTGAGCTGGCCGCCTTCCTCGTAGCCGACGTATCCGGGTGGTGCGCCCATGAGCCGGCTGACGGTGTGCCGCTCCTGGTACTCACTCATGTCGAGGCGGACCATGTTCTCCTCGGAGTCGAACAGGGCCGCCGCGAGGGTCTTGGCCAGCTCGGTCTTCCCGACGCCGGTGGGGCCGAGGAAGATGAACGAGCCGATGGGGCGGCGCGGGTCGCGGATGCCGGAGCGGGCGCGGATGATGGCGTCGGCGACGAGTTTGACGGCCTCGTCCTGGCCGATGACGCGCTCGCGCAGGATCTCGTCGAGGCGCAGCAGCTTCTCGCGTTCGCCCTCCTGGAGACGGGCGACGGGGATGCCGGTCCAGGCGGCGACGATCTCGGCGATCTCCTCCTCGGTGACGACCTCGCGCAGCAGCCGGTTCTTCCCTTGTTTGGCGGCCAGTTGCTCCTCCTCGGCCTTCAGTCGGCGCTCCAGGTCCTGGAGGCGGCCGTAGCGGAGTTCGGCGGCGCGGTTGAGGTCGTACGCGCGTTCGGCCTCCTCCGCCTCGTGGCGGACCTGCTCCAGTTCCTGGCGCAATTCCTGCACGCGGCGGATGGCCTGCCGTTCGGCCTCCCACTGGGCGTGTTTGGCGTCGGCCTCGCCGCGCAGGTCGGCCAGTTCCTTGCGCAGTTCCTCCAGGCGGGTCTTGCTGGCGGCGTCGGTCTCCTTGGACAGGGCCGCCTCCTCGATCTCCAGGCGGGTGACGCGGCGGGTGATCTCGTCGAGTTCGGCGGGCATCGAGTCGATCTCGGTACGCAGCCGGGCGCACGCCTCGTCGACGAGGTCGATGGCCTTGTCGGGCAGGAATCGATCGGTGATGTAGCGGTGGCTGAGGGTGGCCGCGGAGACCAGCGCGGTGTCCTGGATCTTCACGCCGTGGAAGACCTCGAGGCGTTCGCGCAGTCCGCGCAGGATGGAGATGGTGTCCTCCACGCTCGGCTCGTCGACCAGGACCTGCTGGAAGCGGCGTTCGAGGGCGGCGTCCTTCTCGATGTGCTTGCGGTACTCGTCGAGGGTGGTGGCGCCGATCATGTGGAGTTCACCGCGGGCGAGCATCGGCTTGAGCATGTTGCCCGCGTCCATGGCCCCTTCGGCGGCGCCCGCGCCGACGACGGTGTGCAGTTCGTCGACGAAGAGCAGGATGCGCCCCTGGGCGGCCTTCACCTCGGCCAGGACGGCCTTGAGGCGTTCCTCGAACTCGCCGCGGTACTTGGCGCCGGCGACCAGGGACCCCATGTCGAGAGCGAACACCGTCTTGTCGCGCAGGCCCTCGGGGACGTCGCCGCGAACGATGCGCTGGGCCAGGCCCTCGACGATGGCGGTCTTGCCGACGCCGGGATCGCCGATGAGGACGGGGTTGTTCTTGGTCTTGCGGCTGAGGATCTGGGTTACGCGGCGGATCTCCGCATCACGGCCGATGACCGGGTCCAGCCGCCCGGACCGCGCCTCGAGGACCAGGTCGCGGCCGTACTTCTCCAGAGCCTCGTAGGCCACTTCGGGGTTGGCGGAGGTGACGCGCTGGTTGCCGCGGATCTGGGTGAGCGCGCTCAGGAACGAATCCCGGGTCACGCCGTGCTCCTTGAGCAGGCGTCCGGCGGCGGTCGCCGAGCCCTCCTCGGCCAGGGCGAGCAGGAGGTGCTCCACGGACACGTACTCGTCCTTGAGGCGTTTGGCCTCCCGCTCGGCGGCATCGAGCAGGCGGGACAGGCGCTGAGTGACGAAGACCTGGCCGGGTGCCGCGCCGGGACCGGTGACCTTCGGGCGGCGGGAGAGTTCCTCGCGCACGGCCGCGCGCAGCTCCTTCGGCTCGGCGCCGAGCTGTTGCAGCAACCGTGGGATCAGACCGTCCTCCTGATCGAGAAGCGCGAGCAGCAGGTGTTCCCCGTCGACCTCGGTCTGCCCCATGCCGACGGCCGCGCTCTGGGCCTCCTGGAGGGCTTCCTGGGACTTCTGCGTGAGACGGTTCATGTCCATGGGGGTGTTTCACTCCTCGTACCGGCGCGGCGCAGGGCGGCTTCGAGCATGCTGATGCGGTCCAGCAGGTCGAGCACCAGGCCGATGGATGTGTAGTTGAGGCACAGCCCGGTGCGCAGCCGCTGGACGCGGGCGAGGACGGCCGGTGCCGTGGGTTCGAACACCAGCCCTCCGGAGGCGTCGCGCTCGGCCTCGACCAGGCCCAGAGCGACGAACCGGCGGACGAGGTCGGGATGGACGCCGGAGCGGCGGGCCACGGTCTGCAGAGAGAGCCTGGGCACCGGCACGATCGCGTACCGGACGCGTGCCGGCGCGGGAGCTGTCGGCCGAGACGCCTGGCGCGCCCGGGCGCGTGGGTCACTCATCGTGTACTCCTGGGGTCGAACGAGGAGACGGCGGCGAGCTCCTCGAAGAGTGCGCGCTCCCGGTCGCTGAGCCTGGACGGCACCATGATCCGGAGCTCGGCGTAGAGGTTGCCGTTCGTGCCGCGCGGGTTGGGCATTCCCTCACCGCGCAGCCGCAGCCGCCGGCCGCTGGACGAGCCCGCGGGCACGCTCACCTTCGCCGCAGCCCCGCTCGGCGTGGGCACCGGGACCGTCGCGCCCAGCGCGGCCTCCCAGGGTGTGACCGGAAGCTCCACGTACACGTCCCGGCCGTCGAGGCGGAACTGGGGGTGCGGCTGGATCCGCACCCGCAGGTACAGGTCCCCCGCGGGGGCGTCACCGCTGCCCCGGCCGCCCTCGCCCGCCAGCCGGATACGCTGCCCGTCGGTGACACCCGGTGGCACGTCGACCTCGTATCGCCGCGGCTGCCCTGTGGGACCGGCGAGCGTGACGGTGCGATGACCTCCCCGGTAGGCCTCCTCGACGGTGAGCGGCAGTTCGGCCTCCTGGTCGGCTCCGGGGACACGCACCCGTCCGGCGCCCCCGAAGAACGAGCCGAACAGGTCCTCGACGTCGACGCCCTCCGCGCCGAAGCCGCTGGTGGCGTACCGGACCCGGGGGCCGCCCCCGGTGGACCAGCGAAAGCCGCCGCCGGGTCCCGCGCCGGCACCGACCCGCTCCTCCCAGTCCTCGGGAACCTTCCGGAAGTCCTCGCCGAAGCGGTCGTAACGGGCCCGCTGGTCGGGATCGGACAGGACACTGAAGGCCTCGTTGATCTCCTTGAACCGCTCCTCCGCCGCGGGGTCCTTGTTGACGTCTGGGTGGTACCTGCGGGCCAGCTTGCGATACACCCGCTGGATCTCGTCCTTGTCGGCGTCTCGCGGGACCCCGAGAACCTCGTAGAAGTCGCGTGCCATGGCCGCTCACTCCCGCTTGGCGACGGTCACGGCGGCCGGCCTCAGCTGCCGCTCGGCCTCGCCGTAGCCGGGGCGCAGCACCTGCGCCACGGTGTTCGGTTCGGCGTCGGGGTCCTGGACCACGCCGACGACCTCGTGCCGGGAGGGGTCGAACGGGACGCCGGTCTCGGCGTGACGCTCGTAACCAAGGCGTTCAAGGATGGACACGGCCTGGTCGCGCACGGCGCGAACCCCCTCGACGATCGCCCCGGGGTCGGAGCCCGCGTGGTTCAGGGCCAGTTCGAGGTTGTCGATGACGGGAAGGAAGGCCGCCGCCGTGCGGGCGCGTTCGACCGCGCGCTCCCGGTCCAGTTCCCTGGCATGTCGCTTGCGCAGGTTGTCCAGATCGGCGAGAGCACGCCGCCAGCGGTCCTCGACCTCTTTCAGCGCGGCCGTGTACTCGTCCTCGACCCCGGCCGGACCGGTGGCCGCGTCGGGCCCCGGTTCGGCCTCCGTGGTCGGCGGCGCGGGCTCGGGCAGGTGGCCCTGCCGCGGTTGCGCGGCGCCTTCGGGCGGTCGGTCGGACGATCGGTCCTGGGGAGGGATCGGCATGGCGGGTACCTCAGCCCTTGTCGAACTCGGCGTCGATCACGTCTTCGTCGGCGCCGGCACCGCCCTGCCCGGAGCCGTCCGGCCCGGTGGTGTCCGACGGACCACTCGCCGCCGCGGCTTCGGCCTGGTGGGCGGCGAGCCCGGCGTAGACCTGCTGGAGTTCGGAGATCAGCGGCCTGACCTTGTCCACTCCGGCCTCGTTCTTGACCGCGTCGCGGGCCTCTGCCACCAGCATCTCGGCTCGCGCCTTTTCGTGCGCGGGCGCGGCGTCGGCCAGTTCGTTCAGACGCTTTTCGACCTGGTAGGCGATCGCGTCGAGTTCGTTGCGGGCGTCGACGGCCTCGCGGAGTGCCTGGTCCTGGCCCCGGTTGCTTTCGGCCTCCTGGACCATGCGTTCGACCTCGCTCCGGTCCAGGTTGGAGCTCTCGCTGATGGTGATGCCCTGTTCCTTGCCGGTGTCCTTGTCGCGCGCGCTGACGTTGAGGATGCCGTTGGCGTCGATGTCGAAGGTGACCTCGATCTGCGGTTCGCCCCGCGGCGCCGGCCGGATGTCGGTGAGCTGGAACCGGCCGAGGACCCGGTTGTCGGCGGCCCGCTCGCGCTCGCCCTGGAGGACGACGATGTCGACGGCCGGCTGGTTGTCCTCGGCGGTGGAGAAGGTCTCGCTGCGGCGCACCGGGATGGTGGTGTTCCGCTCGATGATCTTCGTCATCACTCCGCCGCGCGTCTCCACGCCCAGCGACAGGGGGGTGACGTCGAGCAGCAGGACGTCCTTGACCTCGCCCTTGAGCACCCCGGCCTGGATCGCGGCGCCCAGGGCCACGACCTCATCGGGGTTCACGCTCATGTTGGGTTCCTTGCCGCCGGTCAGTCGGCGCACCAGTGCCTGGACGGCGGGGATGCGGGTGGAACCGCCGACGAGGATGACCTCGTCGATGTCGCTCTCGCCGACCTTGGCGTCGGCCATGGCCTGCTGGACCGGACCGAGGCAACGCTCCACCAGGTCGCCGGTGATCTGCTCGAACGTGGACCGCATGATCGAGTCGGTGAGATGCTTCGGCCCGGAGGCGTCGGCGGTGATGAACGGCAGGCTGACCTGGGTCTGGGTGACGGAGCTGAGCTCGGTCTTGGCCTTCTCCGCCGCCTCGAACAGGCGTTGCAGGGCCTGCGGGTCCTTGCGCAGGTCGATGCCGTTCTCCTTCTGGAAGTCGTCCGCGAGGTAGTCGACCAGACGCCGGTCGAAGTCGTCACCGCCCAGATGGCTGTCACCCGCCGTGGAACGCACCTCGACCACGCCGTCGCCGACATCGAGGATGCTCACGTCGAAGGTGCCGCCGCCCAGGTCGAAGACGAGGACGGTCTCGTGCTGCTTCTTGTCCATGCCGTACGCGAGGGCGGCCGCCGTCGGCTCGTTGATGATCCGCAGCACTTCCAGTCCCGCGATCCGTCCGGCGTCACGGGTCGCGGTGCGCTGGGCGTCGTTGAAGTAGGCGGGCACCGTGATGACCGCCTCCGTGACCCGTTCCCCCAGCTGCTTGGAGGCGTCGTCGGCGAGTTTGCGCAGCACCAGGGCGCTGATCTCCTCGGGCGCGTACAGCTTGTCCCGCACCTTGAAGCGCGCCTCGCCGTTGTCTCCCGGGACGACGTCGTAGGCGACGGCCTTGGCCTCGTCGGGGATCTCGTCGAAGTGCCGGCCGATGAACCGCTTGGCCGAGTAGATGGTGCCCTTGGGATTGAGGATCGCCTGGCGGCGGGCCAGCTGGCCCACCAGCCGCTCGCCTGTGTCGGTGAAGGCCACCACGGACGGCGTGGTCCGGTTGCCCTCGCTGTTGGGCACGACGGTCGGCTCGCCGCCCTCCCACACGGCGATCACCGAGTTGGTGGTGCCCAGGTCGATGCCCACTGCCTTGGCCATGAGGAACTCCTTCCGCGGCGGTCGACGTCCGTCGGCGACCGTTCATCCTCCGGGCCCTGTCCGCCCGGCTTCGAAACTCGTTCAGCTGGGGGCGGCGTCGCTGCGCGGGCGCCGGCCCCCGGAGGAGACGCTCTCCGTGATCGCGCCGGCCCTGCTGTCCAGCCCGGCGACCAGCCGGACGGCCTCATCGGCGACGTCCTCGTCCACCACGACGTCGTACCGGCTGGGCTCCATCGAGCGGACCGAGGCGAAGTTCCGGCGGCCGCCCTGGGCCGCGTGCAACAGCATGCCGAGCAGCGCACCGACGACCGCTCCGAAGATCAGCCCGTACAGCGCGAGGAGCAGACCCGAGACGACCGGATTCAGCCAGTTCAGCAGCCCGAAGATCCAGCCGACGAGTACGCCGGGCAGCGCCCCGGTGGCTGCGCCGTGGAGGGCGGCCTCGCCGTACCCCATTCGACCGATCACCTGTTCGACCAGACGCATGTCCCGACCGATGATCGCCACCTTCTCAACGGGAAAGCCCTGGTCGGCGAGGTGATCGACGGCACGTTCGGCTTCCTGGTAAGTCGAGTACGAGGCAACGGCCCTGCGGGCCTGCTCGGTCATGGCCACTCCTTCCGCCGACGGACCGCCGAGCGGTCCCGACAGGCCCCAGAATGGCTGTTCGCCCGGTCACCCCGCCTGCGCCCAGCGGGTCGAAAAGTGGCACCGGAGGTCGGTCTGCGAGGACAGGAGGCGGGACGACGATCCGGGCTCGTGGCTCGCGGCGGGGTACCTCAGGGTTCGGCCCGGCATGAGGCAGCGGGGCTCACGGATGTTCCGACGCAAGGGACTTCTCCCCCGCTTCGACGCTCAGGAGGCGGGCGGCACCTGAGACACCACCGTGCCCACGGACGAGCAGCGGCACGGCCCCACCCGGACGGCCGCCCCGCTCGGGGCGCACCTCATGGGCTGACGGCACTGTGCCACACACCTTCGACGGCGCGGACGAGCGCGAGATCCTCGGTCTGCCCTGTGCAGGTCGCTGCCCTCGGGCCGTACCCGCGCCGGATATCCTCCCGGGGCCATCTGCGCCGGGCGGTGTCGTCCTGGTTCCCACCCGGGACGCAGGACTCCTTCCCCCTCTCCAGGCCGGTACGGCGCGCCGCGGCGATCCTGTCCCTGGGCGTGGCGACATTCGACGCGGCTGCGCGACGCTACGGCCCGGCGGCCGTACGGGAGGCGAGCGCCCCGGCTGACCGGCCCGTGGGGTGGAGAGCGGGCCCAGCGAGCCCGCTCTCCACCGTGCACCGCCTGCTCCCACCGCCTGCGACCAGGCCGCCGGGTCAGCCGGGCATGGGGTGGTGCGCCCGGGCGAACTGCTCCACGACGGCCGCGCAGAAGGCAGGCAGGTCGGCTGGACCGCGGCTGGTGACCAGCTGCCCGTCGACGACCACCTCCTGGTCGACGACGACCTCCGCGCCGGCGTTGCGCAGGTCGGTGCGGATGCTGGGCCAGGACGTCAGGCGGCGGCCGCGCACGGTGTCGGCTTCCGCCAGGGTCCACGGGCCGTGGCAGATCGACGCGACCGGTTTCCCGCTGGCCATGAAGTCCCTGACGAACTTCACCGCGTCGCGGTCCATGCGCAGTTGGTCGGGGTTCATGGTGCCGCCGGGCAGGAGCAGGGCGTGGTAGTCGTCGACGGAGGCGTCGGCGACCAGGCGGTCCACGGGGAAGGTTCCTGCCGCGTTGAGGTCGAACTGGCGGGCCTGGATCTCGCCGGGATGGAGCGAGAGGATCTCGGTCTTCGCCCCTGCGCCGTGCAGCGCACCGCGCGGCTGGTCGAGTTCCACGCGCTCGACGCCGTCGGCGGCCAGAATCGCCACCCGCATCCCCCGCAGTTCCTGTGTCATGGTACGGCTCCCTTCACGAGTCGCTGGTTGTACGACGCGAGCGGCAGGGACACCCGGCAGGGCCCGTCCGGATCCCTTTTCCGGACCGGGGACTGCGGGGGGGGGCGGCCGAGGATGCCCCGAGCGTGTATGTGCGCGCGATCAGCCGGAGCTGCCGTCCGGGTGGAGGACGACTTCGGACCAGCCGTCGTCGCGGGCGTCGAAGTGCAGCCGCGCTGAAAGGGCAAACGCGAATCCTCGAGCATCTGCGGCGCGACCGGGCCTCGATGAAGGCTCCCGTCTCCACCTTCCGGCCGCCGCCCGGCATGTCGGTTCGGATCGATGACATGCACCGGGGCGCGACTGCTACAGCAGCCGGTCGAACACCGCGGTCACGCCGTCCCAGTGGCTGGTCTGCGGGTTCTTGACATCCGGATACATGATTTTGAACGTCTCGGCGAGGGCGACGCTGAGACCGTCGACGATCTCGGGGTAGCGCTCTTCGGTCTCCTGGGTGGGTGTCCTGTCGAGGGGAGGGTGCGCGGCGAGCTGTTCCAGGATCGGCTTCAGCTCGACCTCCTCGTCGAGCCGCCGGAACCGGTGGATGCTCTCCTGGAGGCCCTTGGTGATCGGCAGGTCCCACGGTTCGACGGTATCCCGGCCGTTGGCCTTGGCCGACGCCTGGCCGACGACCAGGAGGTCGTAGAGCTTGGCGTCGACGAAGTCGCCGTACCGCTTCAGGTCGTTCTTGTCCACGTCGAGGCCTGCGGCGGCGCGGAAGAACCTCTCGAACTTCGACACACCCATCACGGCCATGCCTCTCGCCTCCTCACCGGGAACCGGACGGCGTCCTTCGCTCCCGCCAGCGCCGCCATCGGCTGTTACCGGTCGAGATTCGCAGAGCCCCCTGCTGAGCGCCTCCGCACCCCAGGCCGAAAAAGAACACCCCCTCCTACCCTGGCAGAGCAGCGTGAAATGCGCAGGCATCCCCCGGCCAGCCGTTCCGCCGTCCCTCCGCAGGAAGCTGCGCGGCGTTGCAGCCCCTCGAAGGAGAGCCGCTGACCGGACGACATGACCACCTCGGGGCAGCGGGACTGTGTCGGGGCGCCCCGACGAGCGGCATCACTCCGCCCCTCAACAAGCCAGCAACACACCAGATCAGCGGCCGTGCCCCACAGACACGGCGCCCTGACGCACATCCGGCAGACCGGCGGCGGTGTCCCCCTTGTCGTGGCGGAGGCCGTCTGCACTTGTGCTCGGAGGTCCATGGGGCCCGCCGCTTTTCCGCCCGTCGGGAGCAGGCAGGGTGTGGCCCACATCCGGAGCATGGAAATGGCCTCTGCTGAGGCGCATGCACCATGAGGCGTATCAGCCCGCCACCCCCACACGCACCGCACCCTTCGGTGACTGTCTCAGGTCCCACGTCAGGCGGTTGCAAAGCTTCAGAAAGGGAACGGCTCATGGACTACAACACCTTCCTCGACACCATCACCCGGCGCGCCCCCGTCCCCCCGGAGAAGGCGGAGCCCCTCACCCGCGCCACCCTGGAAACCCTGGCCGAGCGGCTCACCAGGGGTGAGGCGGAGGACCTCGCGTCCGAACTGCCCAAGCCGCTGAAGGAACCGCTGGTCTCTCCCACTCCGGAGGCCGAGCCCTTCGGACTCGACGAGTTCATCAATCGGGTGAGCAGACGAGCAGGGGTGAGCCCGGACGAGGCCCGCGAGGGCGTACGGGCGGAGCTGACCACCCTGAGGGACGCGGTCAGTGATGGCGAGTTCCGCCACGTGATATCCCAGTTGCCCCGGGACTCCGAGGCTCTCGTCGGCGCCCCGGGCTAGAAGGAGCCATGACCGACGAGGTCGGCGCCACCATCGAGGAGACTGAACCGGCCGTACTCACGCTCACGGCGGCCACCTTCACACTGGTCGAGGGGCGGACGTTCTGCGTCTCGGGCACCTCGGACGACATGGAGGCCGAGGTACCGCAGGGGCTGTTCTTCCGCGACGTGCGGGTCATCTCCGACTGGCAGCTCCGGGGGGACGGTCACCGGCGCACCACCTCGCCGTGCTTTCCCAGGACCCCTGAGGACCTCCGGTTGCGCAACCTCAGCACGCGTCTGATGCGCCCGGACTCGGCATGAAATCGCCGGAGGATCGCATGACACAATCGACAGTTCCTTCAGCCGGCGGACCCGTGGACGTCGAAGGCGGGGCGCAGCGGCCGTTCTCCGAGCACGCGGCCATGGCCAGGGCGTATCCCGGCGGCAGGATGACTGTTGGCGCCATCACGCCCCTGGAGGGCTTCGAAGGGCCCGTGCCGTCCCTGGCCGGGCACATCGAACGGATCCAGCAGGCCGAGCGGGCCGGCTTCGCCTCGGTGTGGGTCCGTGACGTGCCGCTGCTGGACCCGAGCTTCGGGGACGCCGGGCAGGTCTTCGACCCGTGGGTGTACCTGGGGCAGCTCAGTGCCCGCACCACCTCGATCACACTGGGGACCGCCAGCATCGTCATGCCGCTGCGGCATCCATTGCACACCGCCAAGGCGGCCGCCTCGGTGGACCAGCTGTCAGGCGGACGGCTCCTGCTCGGGGTGGCCACCGGTGACCGGCCCGTGGAGTTCCCGGCCTTCGGTCAGGACCTGGGCGGCCGGGCCGAGAGGTTCCGGCAGTCGCTGGAGTACTTCCGTGTCGTCCTCGAGCACCGTTTCCCGCACGTGGAGTCGCCGCTCGGCCGGATGCGCGGCACCGATCTGCTGCCCAAGCCGGCGTACCGGCGGATCCCCGTACTGATGACGGGACGCGGCAGGCAGGACCTCCGGTGGATCGCCGACAACACGGACGGCTGGCTGTACTACACCCCGCCGCTCCAGCAACAGGCCGAGAACATCGAGCGGTGGCGGGAGCTGACCCGGGGCGATGGCGGTGGGTTCAAGCCGTACGCGCAGGCCACCTATCTGGATCTGGCCGAGGACCCGCTGGCCCTGCCCCGGCGCATCCACCAGGGCTTCTCGGTGGGCCGGGTGTCGTTCCTGGCGATGATGCGGGCCTGGCAGGACATCGGCATCGACCAGCTGATGATCAACTTCAAGCACAGCCGCCGTCCGGTCGCCGAAGTGATCGACGAACTGGCCGACCACGTGCTGCCGCACTTCCCGCCCGGGCGCTTTGGGGCGCGCGGCGAGCACCGGCGGCCCGTGGAGCGGACCGGGCGCTGAGGAAGCGACCCCGGCGCCCCCTGCGTGAAAGGGCCGGGCTCAGTCCAGGATGGCCCCGGACGGCCGCTCCTGCGCGTAGTCGCACGTGCCTTCCGCCCGGAACTGCAGGGCCGCCCTGGTCACCTCCGCGCCGAGGCCGCGCAATTGGTCCGCGACCGCCTGGTCAGTGAGGCGTCCGTCGCCGTCGAAGACCCGGGAGGACCGCGGGACCGCGAACACCAGCGGCACGGCCCAGCCGCGCAGCGACCTCACGATGAACTCCATCGCGTTGATCGCCTGCAGGCCCTGCACGCCGCCGGCGGTCGTCAGCATCCCCACAGGTTTGTTGCTGAGGTATGCGCCGCTGACCGACCCGTGGTACGTCGGGCTGCTCCACAGCAGGGCGTCGGCGGCCTGCACGATGTCCGCGAGCCGGCGGGCGGACGGAGGGATCCCGTGCTCGGACGTGTAGAACGGAAGACTCAGCTGCTTGAGGTCGATCACCTCTGTGTCGGCGCCCGCCCCGGCCGCCCCCTCGACCGCGACACACAGTGCGGTGAGGCTGGTCGACGGGGTGCGCAGCGAACCCCCCATTCCGACGACGAGCGGGGGGCGCGCCATCCTGTCAACTCCTTCAGAGCATCTCCAGCGGCGTGGGCCCGCTGGGCGGCGGGAACGCCTCGTCGAGGGCGTCGAGCGCCTCGGTAGGAAGGTGGAGGTCCGCCGCGCCGCGGTTCTCCCGAACGTGGTCGGGTGATCCGGAACGCGGGATCGCGGCCACCCCCTGTTCCAGCATCCAGGCGAGTGCCACCTGGGTCGGCGTGGCTCCAAGGGCCCGGGCCACGGCACCCAGAGCCTCGACCTTCAGCAGCCGCCCCTGTTCGATCGGGGAGTAGGCCATGACCGTCACCTCGGCCTCGCGGCACCAGGGGAGCAGATCCCACTCGATGCCGCGCCGGGAGAGGTTGTACAGCACCTGGTCGACGGCCACGGGGTCGCCGCCGGGGAGGGTGGTCAGCTCGACCATGTCGGCGACGTCCAGATTGCTCACCCCCCGGTAACGGATCTTCTCCGCCTCCATCAGGTCGGTGAATCCCGCAAGGGTCTCCTCGAGTGGCCACCGTCCCCGCCAGTGCAGCAGGTAGAGGTCCAGCCGTTCCGCACGGAGCCGCCGCAGGCTGCCCTCGCAGGCGGCGACGGTGCCTTTCCGGTCGGCGTGGCCGGGCAGCACCTTGCTGACGAGGAAGACCTCCTCCCGGCGTCCCCGGAGGGCCTCCCCGACGAGCTCCTCGGCTGCGCCGTCGCCGTACATCTCCGCCGTGTCGACGACGGTCATGCCCAGGTCCACGCCCAGCCGCAGCGCGGCGATCTCCTGTTCACGCCGGGCCGGGTCCTCGCCCAGGTACCAGGTGCCCTGCCCGAGCGCCGCGATCTCCTCACCGGAGGGGAGCGCGACCGTTCTGGCCGATTCCGCAGACATCTCGGGCCTCCCGTCCGCCGCGGTCCTTGTCACGCGCACCCGCACCGGGTGCCCAGGTCCGCGCCTCCCAGACAGCCGTGTCGCATGCGCCACAGGGAGGTCAGGAGGGGCGAGCGGACTGCGCCGACAGCTCGCCGGGACCGGGTGCGCGATCCCGCGACGCGACGGCCACCGACACAACGGCGCCGCAGGAGAGGACCGTCGCGAAGCCGATCATCGCGGTCTGCACGGCGAAGTGCCGCAGGGCGATGCTGAACAGGACGGAGGGCAGGCCCATTCCGAGGTACGCGACGACGAAGAACACGGCGAGGACCCCCGCGCGTGAGGCGGGCTCGGCCACCGAACCGGCACGTTCGACGCCTCCCTTGAACAGCAGCCCGGAGCCGGCTCCCGACAGGGACACGGCGACCAGGTAGAGCCAGAGCGCCGGATGGTAGAGGGCGACGGCGCACAGGATCAGGCCGACCGGGAAGACCACTGCCCCCACGGTCAGGACCCGGGGCAGTGGGAGGCGTCCCAGCACCAGCTGGGCGGCCGCCGCGGAACCGAACATGAGGAAGGCCGCCAAGCCGACCACGAGGTGCGAGTCGGTGTGCAGGGTGCCGTGGAGCACGCTCGCCCCGAGGGAGGAGATCAGGCCGAGGATCGCGAAGGCGAAGGCGCCCAGCGCGCCGGCCGCGCCGAACGTCCGCCGGCCGCCGGGGCGCAGGACGAACCTGCGGGGCGGTTGGGCCGCGGGCAGCTCAAGGTCCACGGTCTCCGGGGTGCACAGCACCAGCGCCAGGCACACTGCCATGGCGAGCGTGAAGATCGCCTGGGTGGTGATCAGGGGCGTGGGAAGCCACTCGGCGGCGGCTCCGGCGACCAGGGGCCCTGAGGCCAGGCCGCCGAGGTTGGCGGCGGTGGCCACGATGCCGGGCAGCACCGAACCCGTCCGTTCCGGACGGGCCTCGTGGTGGAGGTCGTGCAGGTACGTCGTCGCGGTCGAGGCCATCAGCCCCAGTCCGACACCGTTCAGGATCCTGCCCGCGATCAGCCCCGGCAGGTCCCGCCACACGATCAGTACGACCGACGCGACGATGCCGACCAGCAGCGCCGGGACGATGATCCGCCGCCGGCCGAGCCGGTCCGACAGGTGTCCCAGTCCGAGGAAGGCGGCCGCTGCGCCCACGACCATAGAGGCGTACGCCACCGTGACCGTGGTCGCGCCGAAGTGGTCCCGGGCCTCGTACAGCGGCCACAGCGGGGTCGGCGCGGTGCCGAAGGCCATCAGCACGGTGAAGGCCACCGCCACGAGCCAGAAGCCGGTCGCGTGCGAGGCACGGCGCCGGGCGGGGGCGCGGGGCGGCAGGTCGGCGGGAGCGGGTGCTGGGATCCGGTGGGTCGGGTCGCCGGGAGTGTCGGCTGTGGGACGGCTCAGCGGCGTCGGAACGGCAGGCAGGGGTACCCCTCCTCGGGCGGAATCGGATGGCGCTTTCCATCCTCCTCACCAGCCAGGATCAATGCCAACGAATGTTTTTGCTGGGCTCGAGCAATGCGAGTGATACTTCTCGTGTGGAGCTACGTCAGCTGGAGCACTTCATCGCGGTCGCCGAGGAGCTGAGTTTCACGCGTGCCGCCCGTCGGCTGCACGTGGTGCAGTCCGGGGTGTCCGCCGCGATCCGCTCCCTGGAGCGCGAGCTCGGCTGCGCGCTGTTCGAGCGCACGTCGCAGCAGGTCCGGCTCACCGGGGCGGGCGCGGCGCTGCTGCCGGAGGCTCGGGCCACCCTGCACGCCGCCCAGGCGGCCCAGGACGCCGTGCGCGCCGCACAGGACACGCTGCGCGGCACGGTGAACGTGGGCGCCATGGCCTCGGTCGAGGTGGTGGACCTGCCCGCGCTCCTCGGGCAGCTGCACGCGCGGCATCCGGCGATCGACGTCCGGCTGCGGCTCGCGACGACCGGCTCGGCCGGACTGGCGCACGCGCTGCTCCGCGGGGACCTGGACGTGGCCTTCCTGTCGCTGCCCGAGCACAAGCCCGCCGGGATCGACGCACGGGAGCTGGCCACCGTGCCGCTCGTCCTGGTGGTGAGCGCCGCCCATCCGCTCGCGCAGCGGGGGGAGGTGGCACTTGCGGACCTCGCGGGGGAGCCCTTCGTGGACTTCCCGCCGGGCTACGGCAACCGCGAGGTGGTCGATCGGGCGTTCGCGGCGGCGGGCGTCGTACGCCGGGTGGCACTGGAAGTGCCCGACATCGACATGGGGGCGGCACTGGTCCGGCATGGTCTGGGCATCGCCTTCCTGCCCGCGTTCGCCGTTGCCCGCACCCCCGGCCTGCACGTGCTGGGCGTCCACGACACCATGCTCCGCTGGAGCATGCATCTCGGCACGTCGTCGACCCGGCGGCCCAGCTCGGCCCTGCGGGCGCTGCTCGACCTGGTCGACCTCCACGTCATCGCCTTGTGACGCCCGGGCCGCCCCCGGGCGTGGTTCGTCGGTGCTGTCCGGCCCTCCGCGTCCGTCTCGCTCCGGCCGCGACATCTGCCGCAGCATCCGCTGACGCTCAGCCGTCATGACCACACCTTCGTGTGCGCCTCACGCCATGGCGACCGCGAGGGACCAGCGGTCCGCGGGTGTCACCCACCGTGCCGTCCGTCCCCGGCGCACACGCGGCGTGCGGGCCGCTGCCGCCGTGGCGCGGTCGGCGTGCCGAAGGATTCGGGGTCACCCTGCGGATTCGAGGGCCTGGGAGAAGTCCGTTCCGAGCTGCGACATCAGGTCGTTGAACTCCTTCTCGCTGATCGCCTCGCGGAGCACGGCCAGTACGGTCCGCACACCCCGGTCGGCTTCGTCCTCCTTGAGCATGGTGCGTTCGGCCACGCGCCGCACGCTGTCGTAGTGGCCGAAGCGCTCGATGCGGTCCGTGGTTCCCCGGCGCACCGCCTCCGCGAGGCCCTCGGGGAGCTCGGTGATCAGGTCCCTGGCCTCCCCCGGACTCAGCCTGTGGGCCAGCGTCTCGAGCGTGGCCCAGGCAGGTCCGCCGCCTCCTGCCGGCTCAGTCCGGTGCGCTCGGCGACGGTACGGACGAATTCCTCCTCATCCATGCGTCGTCCTCCTTCGCTGCGGTGTTGCGACGAACGGCGCCGATCCCCTGCAAGCCTGCCACGCCGACCCGGCCCGCGCCCGCCCACGGACGGCGGTGACCACGACTACCCACAGCTTGACGCCTCCGTGCACCGTGGTGTGCAGGGCCTCGCCGGCCAGGTTGAGCTCGTCGTATTGCACACAGGCGAAGAGCCACACCATGAGAGCGCCGATGCAGCCGCACTCGGGCGGCGACTCTGCGCGTTCGACGTGAACCACAGAGGACCCGGGTGCCACAGCTTGCCGTGGCATGGGACGAATCAGCACGTGTGAGCGGGTCCATGCGTGGAAACCCGAGGTGCCCCTACTCCAGGGAGGCGTCATGGACGCCCATGTCACTGCCCAGGGAAGCCCCATCGCCACGGTCAACCCGTACACCGGTGAAAGGGTTCGTGAGTTCCCGGCGCTGAGCGCGGAGGACGTGGGGCGCGCGATCGACGCGGCGCACTGTAGCTTTCCGAACTGGCGTGCCCGGTCGACGGCCGACCGGGGGCCTCTCGTGCAACGCGCCGGCCGGCTCATGAGGGAGCGCAAGGAGGAACTGGCGCACCTCCTGACCCTTGAGGTCGGCAAGCTGATCAACTCGAGTCGTGCAGAGGTCGACCTCGCGTCCGACATCCTCACCTACTACGGCGAGCACGGCCCCGAGCTGCTGGAAGAACGACCCCTGCCGGTGCCCGAGGGCACGGCCGTGCTGGTGAACGAGCCGCTCGGCGTCCTTCTCGGTGTGATGCCGTGGAACTTCCCGCTGTACCAGGTCGTCCGATTCGCGGGTCCGAACCTCGTCCTCGGCAACACGATCCTGCTCAAGCACGCGAGTAGCTGCCCCCAGTCCGCACTGGCACTCGAGCAGCTGTTCACGGATGCGGGTGTGCCGACCGGGGTCTACACCAATCTCTTCGTGCGGGGCAGAGACGTCGGGAAGATCATCGATGACTCGCGAGTGCAGGGAGCATCACTGACCGGAAGCGAGCGGGCGGGCGTGAGCTTGGGTGAGATCGCCGGCCGCAATGTCAAAAAGTCCGTCCTCGAGCTGGGTGGCAGTGATCCCTTCGTCGTGCTGGACGATCACAACCTCGAGCGCACCGTGTACGCCGCGTTCCTCGGCCGGATGGGCAACACCGGGCAGTGCTGCGTGGCGGCCAAGCGCTTCATCGCCCTTGCCGACGTCCACGACGCCTTCGTCACCGGGCTGCGTGACCGGATGAGCGAGGTGCAACCGGGAGATCCGGCCGATCCCGCCACCACGCTCGGCCCGCTGTCCTCCGAGGCCGCGGCCGAACTCCTGATGGAGCAGATTCGTGACGCGGCGGACAAGGGAGCCACGGTGGTGCTGGGCGGCGGGCGGCCCGACCTGCCGGGCGCCTTCGTCGAGCCGACCCTCCTCACCGACGTCACACCGGACATGCGGGCCTACCGGGAAGAGCTCTTCGGCCCCGTCGCCACGGTCTACCGGGTCGCCGACGAGGACGAGGCCGTGGCGCTGGCCAACACCTCCCCCTACGGCCTGGGAGGCGCGGTCTTCGCCGCCGACCCCGAACGTGCTCGCGGAGTCGCGGACCGGCTGGAGGCGGGCATGGTATGGATCAACCACCCGACCGCGTCCCGACCGGAGCTGCCCTTCGGCGGCATCAAGCGCTCCGGCTACGGGCGCGAACTCGGCGACATGGGCATCGTGGAATTCGCGAACCGCAAGCTCGTGCGCTACGTGGACGCCGACGCCCCGATCGAAGAAGTGCTGGGCTGACCCACGAGCCGGTCGACCTCACTCTCCATGGCGAGCTGGGCTGTGGGAGCGGGGCGGGCTGCGTTCGAGCGGCTACAGCAGCGGCTCGCCGGACGCGGGACGGCTCCCCCCAGGCACCGCGGCAGTGGCCGGCGCACTTCGTGGCCTGCGACCTGGTCACCGAGGCGACGACCTGACCGGCCGGCCGTACACGCGGCGTCGGGCGGCGCTGGAGGCGTCGCTCGCGAACCGCCGCCTGGCGGCGCCGTTCATGGGGACCGTGTCCACTCCTCAGCCGCTTGAATCACCAGGCCGGTGCGCACCAGTACCGCGCCACCGTGGACGCCTGGTGCGTGCCGCGCGGCAGTCGGTCCACACCACCGCCGTGCAGTGCGCACCGATGCGGCGCGCATCGATGGTGGATACGCGGTATCCCCGGTGCAGATGCGGCGAATCGACGGGGCTCGCCGAACGCCCTCACGGGCGCGCAACGGGACTCTGGCCAAGGCCGGGCTGGTGCGGTTGGCTCGCGCCCCGGTCGTCCCGCTGTCCGCTGGGAGCGGCGCACCGAGCGTTCCCTCCGCCAGCCAGAGCACGGATGCGGGTAAGAAGATCGTGGGCCGCAGGCGACGCGTCGTGACCGACCTATAGGCCTCCTCCTGGCGGTGCCGGTCACCGCGGCCGGTATCCAGGACTCCGCAGCCGGCACCCGGCTGCTCGACCAGGTCGCCGGCCGTCCCGGCAGCCGCAGGGCGGCCCAGATGCTCCTCCGCCGCCCGGCCCGCCCACTTCAGCGCTGCTGACACCACTCCCACAGGAGTTCCAGCGAGGCGTCAGCCGGGCCCGCCCAGCACGATCTTCCACACTCGGGTCGCCACCTGGAGGTTCAGCCGGTCCTCGACGTTCGCGAGGTCGTTGCCGCTGATGTCGCGGATGCGCTGGAGCCGATAGCGCAGCGTGCTGCGGTGGATCGCGAGGGATTCTGCGGTCTCGTCGTAGTTGCCGCCGCAGTCGAAGTACCGGGACAGGGTCTCCACCAAGGTCGCGTGGTGCCGGGAGTCGTAGTCGATGAGCTGCCCGAGCCACTCCTGTACGAACGTCTCCAGTTCCCGGTAATCGTTGCCGGGTCCCAGGATGCGGTAGAGGCCGAGCTCGTCGAAGAACGCCGTGCCGAAGCGGTCGCGGGAGTGGCGGCGCACGTCCAGGGCGCGCTGCGCCTCCTGGTAGTGGTGGGGGATGTCGTTCAGGGAGTCGGAACGGGCGCTCACCCCGATCGTCCCGGACCGTGTTCCGGTCTCCCGGGCGAGCGCCTCGTACAGCGCGCGGGCGTGCGGCCTGTCGTCGGCGACCAGGACGACGTGGTCGGAGCGTCGGGTCAGCAGCGAGCGCATGCCCACGGCAGAGGCCGCCCGCCCCACGGTCTGTGCGAAGGAATCGTCGGCGGTCCGGTTCGACCACTGCACCACGACGACGTAGTGGCTGCGGTGCAGGTCATGTCCGACTGCCTCGGACCGGGCGTAGGCGCTCGCCTCGTCCGTCCCTGCCAAGAGGTCGTCCACCAGCTCGCGGTGCAGCCTCAGCTCCACTTCGGCCAGATTGCGCAGGTGCGTCAGCTCCGGGGCGAGTGACTCGGCAGCGTGTTCCAGCGCGAACACGGTGTGCTCGTCGGCCTCGTCCCGGACATCGACCAGGGCCAGCACGCCCAGGATCTCGCCGTGCGGGCGGATCAGGGTGATCAGCCGGTCCCTTATCCGCACCGGCCCGGCCTGACGGGCGACGGCGTGCAGCATTTCGTCCTGGCGCACGGGGTCCGGTTCGGGATAGGGGACGGGGCAGCTGGGGCCGGTCCAGGACCTCAGCCGACCGAAGCGGTCCTCGACCAGCGCAGGAAGTCCAGTGAGCCCGTGCAGTGCGCGGGTGACAGCTTCCTCGCCGCCACCCGAGGCAGCGACGCCGGCCATGAGGGCGTGAACGGCTCGCTCGTAGCCCAGCTCAGCCACCACAGAGATCAGCTGCCGCTGGAGGGCTGTGCGTTCGTCCCTCAGTCGGTGCAGTTCCAGCGCGTCCTCGCGTCGGCGGCGATGGGCGAAAGCGACTGACAGTGCAGCAGCGGTGTGCCGGACGAGCGTGGCGAGCAGAGTTCGCTCGGCCTCGGTGGGCCGGGAGCGGGACGTCACCACGAGGTAGCCGTGGAGGCCCTCAAGTCCGCGTAGCCCCAGGGCCCGGCCCCAGGGCCTGCCGGGTACGGTGACGTTGCCGTCCTGCCCGGCCAGCTCCCGCACCCTCCGGCTCACGGCCAAGGCAGGCATCTGCCCGTTCCTCGGACTGAGGACCAGGTCGCCGCCCACATTGAGGTATCCGGCCTCGGCACTGTATGGCCCCGCGGCGGCTATGTGGTCCATGGCCAGGCGCAGGATCTCGACCTCGTCCGGACTGCCGAACAGGGCGCGGGAGAGCGCGACCAGTTCGTGGAGGGCATGGTCGGCTGGGGTGCGAGCGGGCGGGCGGGGCCCTGCGGGCGCGGCCGTGGGGTGCCGCCCGGCGCTGCCCCGCGGAAGGCTGCCCTTCCGGTGGGAGTAGCGGTGGTACAGGCTGTGCGCCCGACGGCCGGCCATGCGACCACTCCGTCCCTCGAAGCCTTCAGAGAACCGAGCGGCATGTCACGTACCCGCTCACGGGCCGGCTACCCGAGATGTGTGGATCCTTTCTCTCGTACTCGTGGGGCGACCGGACCTGTGCATTCCTGACTCGCCAGACGCAGGCGTCGAACCACCCGGTCGTGACCCTGGGGAGTGCTCGAGACTCTCCGTGTGCACCGGTAGGAACCCGGCGTGGGCCGGGCCACCTGGTGCGGCCCCTGTCGCATGGTCAGCCCCACGCCCTCGGACAGGTCGCCCGCGACCTCGACTGACCAGGGCGAGACGCTAGCCGGCAAGGCCGGCGCGGCATCTGCGCACGTCCTGCGTTCGTGGGTCGAGCAAGCGATGGCGGGCCGGCGAACCACTGCAGGAGCGTGAACACGATGGACCACCGCGGAAGCCCCCCGGAACCGCAGAACAGAACTGCGCCGAGCCGGGTGAAGAACGCGGCCTGCCGCGAACCCACGAGGAGACGGAGATGAAGAACGATGACCATGTAGACGCCGCAGTTCCGGTGGGCGCCGGATGCTCCGCCCGGCTTGCCGGGCCGGTCCGGCGGCGCGTAACGGTCGTCCCCGGCGAGTAGAAGGAACTGCCCGCGCCGACGCCCGGACGGTAAGCGCCGCGCGCGGGAACTCACTCCCGAGGTCGGCGACTTGAACGAGCTGATGGGGCAGGCGCGACAGGACATCCGGGCGGCAGCAGCCGACGTCTGAACACGACTGTCGATAGGGCGGTGAACGGCATGACGGTGAAACGGAACGCGAAGGCGTTCAACCACGCAAGGAAACTGACCGAAGCGTACTCGCGCACCGCGCTGGTGCGCGAGACCACCCGGCCACCGGGTCGCGCCGCAGGTGCTCGGGGATTCGCGATCGCGATTCTGTCGTCAGGAGCGCGCGAGCCGGGCCGCGAGATAGGGCGCGGTGGCGCTGCGGCGGGCCCTCGCCACCTTGGCCGGCGGTCCCGCCGCGACCACCCGCCCACCCGCGTCGCCGCCGCCCGGACCGAGGTCGATGACCCAGTCGGCGGTGGCGATCGTGGCCAGGTCGTGCTCGACGACGACGACCGTGTTGCCGGCGTCGACGAGCCGGTGCAGTTGGCGCAGCAGCAGCGCGATGTCCGAGGGGTGCAGCCCCGCCGTCGGCTCGTCGAGCAGGTAGAGCGCGTGCCCGCGCCGGGCTCGCTGCAGTTCGGTGGCCAGTTTGATGCGTTGCGCCTCACCGCCGCTGAGTTCCGTCGCGGGCTGGCCCAGCCGCAGATACCCCAGTCCCACCTCGCGCAACGTCTCCAGGCTGCGGGAGGCGGCCGGGACGGCGGACAGGAACTTGGCGGCGGCGTCGACGGACAGCGCCAGTACTTCCGCGATGTTCTGGCCGCGATAGGTGACTTCCAGCGTTTCGGCGTTGTACCGGGCGCCTTCGCAGGTCGGGCACGGCGCGTAGGTGCCGGGCAGGAACAGCAGTTCCACCGCGACGAATCCTTCGCCCTGGCAGGTATCGCACCGCCCTTCGGCCACGTTGAAGGAGAACCGCCCGGCCGAGTAGCCGCGCGCCCTGGCCTCGTCCGTCGCCGCGTACAGCTTGCGCACCGCGTCGAACATCCCGGTGTACGTGGCCAGGTTGGACCGGGGAGTTCGACCGATGGGCCGTTGGTCGACCCGGACCAGCCGGTCGAACGACTCGACCCCCGACGCGTCCTCGACGTCGACCTCCAGTCGCGCCTCCTCGGGCTCCTCGGGCACGAGTCCGAGGTGGCCGCGGACGACCTCGGCGAGCACCTGCGTCACCAGCGTCGACTTCCCGGAACCGGACACGCCCGTCACCGCCGTCAGTACGCGGAGCGGTACGTCGACGGACACGTCGTGCAGATTGTGGCGGGAGACACCGCGCAGGTGCAGCCAGCCGTACGGGGTGCGCGGGCGGTGCTCGAGCGGCCGGGCGCGCCCGAACAGGTACCGGCTCGTGGCCGACTCCCCGACCCGCTCAAGACCGGCGACCGGGCCGCTGTACAGCACGCGTCCGCCGCCCTCGCCCGCACCGGGGCCGATGTCGACCACCCAGTCCGCCCGCCGTACGACGTCCATGTCGTGCTCCACGACGAACAGCGAGTTGCCCGCCGTCTTGAGGCGGTCCAGCACGTCCAGCAGCGGTTCCGCATCAGCCGGGTGCAGGCCCGCGGAGGGTTCGTCGAGGACGTAGACGACGCCGAACAGCCCCGAGCGCAGCTGGGTGGCGATCCGCAGGCGCTGCGCCTCGCCCGGCGACAGGGTCGTCGAGCGGCGCCCCAGGCCGAGATATCCCAGGCCCAGGTCGAGCAGCACCTCGACCCGCGCGACCAGATCACCGCAGATCCGGACCGCGACCTCGGTCGTCTCCCCGGATCGGGCGGTCGACGTCGTGGCGTCGGCCTCGGACCGTCCCGCCACAGGCCGCAGCAGCGCCACGACCTCGGTGAGCGGCATCGCGTTGATCTCGGCGATGGACCGCCCGGCGAAGGTCACGGCGAGCGCCTCGGGCCGCAGTCCGCTGCCATGACAGGCGGGGCAGGGCACACTCCTGACGAACCGCAGCGCCCGTTCGCGCATCTTCTCGCTCTTGGAGTCGGCGAGGACGTGCATGACGTGCTTGCGGGCGCTCCAGAACTTTCCCTGGTAGCCGTAGTCGACGCGGCCCTCCTCCGGCTCGACGTACACGGAGGGCTGCTCGTCCGTGTACAGCAGCCAGTCCCGGTCCTTCTTCCTGAGCCTGCGCCACGGCCGGTCGATGTCGATCCCCAGGCCGCTCACGACGCTGCGCAGGTTGGCGCCCTGCCAGGCGCCCGGCCAGGCGGCGATCGCCCCCTCGCGGATGCTCAGCGAGGGATCCGGGACGAGCAGGTCCTCGGCGACGTCGTGCACGACACCCAGTCCGTGGCACTCCGGGCAGGCGCCGGCCGCGGTGTTGGGGGAGAACGACTCGGCTTCCAGCCGTGCGGCCCGGGGCGGATAGGTGCCGGCGCGGGAGTACAGCACGCGCAGCAGATTGGACAGCGTGGTGAGGGTGCCGACCGTCGAGCGCGAGCTGGGTGAGCCGCGTCGCTGCTGCAGGGCCACGGCCGGTGGCAGTCCGGTGATCTCCTCCACGTGCGGTGCACCGACCTGTTGCAACAGCCTTCGGGCGTACGGTGCCACCGACTCGAAGTAGCGCCGCTGGGCCTCCGCGTAGAGCGTGCCGAACGCGAGCGAGGACTTGCCCGAACCGGAGACGCCGGTGAAGGCGACCATCGCGTCCCGCGGAACGTCGACATCGATGTTCCGCAGGTTGTTCTCACCGGCGCCCCGTACACGCACGAAGGGGTCGGTCGCGTCCTTGTTCACCGTTCCTGATTACCTGATCGCGCCGCGAACCGCGCGACAGGCGCCGTCACCGGGCCCCGCTCCGGGGCCCCCGAACCAGTCGGGGCCTTCGCCTGCCCCCTGCCTGCGTACTCCCGGGCAGGACATCGAAGCGGGGTGTCCGGTGGCGCGGCGTGCGATGCCGGCCGAGGTGGCGCGGAGCCGGTGTTCGCGGTGGCGCACGCAACAATGTGGCCCGGTGGTGGAGCAGCTCCTGCCCGGGGAGGACGAAGAGATCTGACCGTACCGCCCGCACCAGCTGGCAGGGGCCGGCGTGTCACGCGGCGTCGGTGTTACCTCGGGGGCAGCTGTGGGCACTCGCGATCGTGGGGGCAGCCGACGATAAGGAGCCATGCGGGTGTCGTCTCAGGACGTTACGGTCGTGGCTCTTATGGCGGATCCGGATGCGCCGACGGAGATCGCGCAGCGCATGGCCCGGATGCTTCCTGATCGGCTCGCCGACAGGTCGGGCCAGGGGAGGCGGTTCGACGTCGAGGTGGTCAGTGAGCCCTTCACCGCAGGGACCGAGGACCTGTCCACATTGACGCGCCGGATCATGGACCGCGGAAGTGAGGGGAACTGGGACATCGTCGTGGCCCTCACCGACCTTCCGCTGCACTCACATGGGCGCAAGCTCGTGGTGGATCTGAGTCACGAACACGGCTTGGCGCTGCTGTCGCTTCCCACGCTGGGGGGCTTCCGACTGCAGACCAGGGCCCGGCAGGCCGTGGAAGAAGCCGTGCTCAGCTTGGCGGGCCTGCAGGCTGGGCCTGAGGGGCCTCCGGGAAGTCAGCCGCTGCGGGGGCCCTTCATCGGTCGTCTCGCGCCCGTCCATCCGGGCCAGGTCGGTGAGGAGGAGATCGCCGATCTGCGGTACGTCGTCAGTGGGCCGCGCGGTTACCTGAGGGTGCTCGGCGGTATGGTCCGCGCCAACCGGCCGTGGCGCCTGGTGCCGGGCTTGTCGAAAGCCCTGGCGGCCGCACTCGCCACGGGAGCAGTCGCCACCGTGAACTCCACCATCTGGAACCTGGCCACCTCCCTGAGCACGCCACGCCTGGTGATCGCCATGGTCGGGTCTGTCGCTCTCATGATCGGCTGGCTGATCGTGGACGCGAACCTGTGGCATCGAACGGATGAGGTCTCGCCGGAGGCGAGGAAGAGGGCGGCTCTCTACAACGCCTCGACGGTCGTGACCGTGGGTATCGGGGTGATCGTCTGCTACGCGGGTTTGGTGGTCATCAACCTGGTGTGGGCGCTGTTCATCCTCAACGACCGGCTGTTCGCTTCCACGACACGAACGCCGCTGCACGTCACGGAGTACTGGACGCTGTCCTGGTTCGTCGCTTCGGTCGCCACGGTGGGCGGCGCGCTGGGATCGGGCTTGGAGAGCGACGAGGCGATCCGGGTTGCCGCTTATTCCAAGCGCGAACAGGAACGTCGCCGCATGCTCGAGGACGACGGTGACTAGCTGGTGACATGAGTCGGAAACGCGCCTTTGGTCGGTGGCCGGTCGGGGGCGAAAAATCGGCTTATCAGTCGTTTCCCTTCGGGGGCGACGGGGACCCGCACCGCATGCCGCCGGAGCGCCGAAGCTCCGCCTGACGGGCCGGCGGCGAAAACGACCGTTCCACCTGATCCATGTGAACGGCCCTCCAGAGGCGTGCCGGAGCCACGGACTCCGTCGCAGCACTTCCGAGAGTCAGGCTCGTTGCGCCCTCTCCATCACCGCCATGCCGCGACATCAAGGGAAGTCACCATGAAGGCAGCGGTATACGAAGGACCGCGAACGGTCACAGTGAAGGACGTACCGGACGCGAAGATCGAACATCCCTGCGACATCATCGTCAAGATCACCACCACCAACATCTGCGGTTCGGACCTGCACATGTACGAGGGCCGCACCTCGTTCGAGTCCGGCCGCACCCTGGGCCACGAGAACCTGGGCCAGGTGGTGGAGGTCGGCTCGGCCGTCCGCAAGGTCCAGGTGGGCGAGTACGTGGTCCTGCCCTTCAACATCGCCTGCGGCTTCTGCAAGCAGTGCGAGCAGGGCCTGACCAACTACTGCCTGACCATGCAGCCGGAACCCGCCCTCGCGGGAGCCGCCTACGGATTCGCCGACATGGGCCCCTACCAGGGCGGCCAGGCGGAGCTGCTGCGCGTGCCCTACGGCGACTTCAACGCGCTGCGTCTGGGCGAGGACGCCGCCGAGCGGCAGACCGACTACGTGATGCTCGCCGACATCTTCCCCACCGGCTATCACGCCACCGAGATGGCCCACGTCAAGCCGGGCGACCAGACGATCGTCTTCGGGGCCGGTCCCGTCGGGCTGATGGCGACCTACTCCGCCCTCCTCAAGGGTGCCGGCCGCGTCTGGACGGCCGACCACCAGCCCGACCGGCTGCGCAAGGCGGAGGAGATCGGGGCCATCCCGATCAACACCGCCGAGCAGAACCCGGCGGAGGTCGTCAAGGAGGCCACCCTCGGTCTGGGCGCCGACAACGGCTGCGAATGCGTCGGCTACCAGGCACACGACCCCCAGGGACACGAGGACGCCAGCCTCACGCTGAACGGCCTGATCGACTCGGTCAGGTTCACCGGCGACATCGGCGTGGTGGGCGTGTTCCTGCCCCAGGACCCCGGCGGCGCGGAGGCCCAGGGCGAGCTGGAGGCGCAGGGCAAGGTCCCGATCGACTTCGGAATGATGTGGTTTAAGGGCCAGCACATGGGCACGGGGCAGGCCCCGGTGAAGAAGTACAACCGGGCACTGCGGGATCTGATCGCCGGCGGGAAGGCGGAGCCGAGCTTCGTCGTCTCCCACGAGCTCAGCCTGGACGAGGCCCCCACCGCCTACGAGCACTTCGACGCCCGTGACGAGGGGTGGACCAAGGTCGTCCTGCACCCCGACGGACACGGCAACGGCCACAAGCGGTAAGAGACCCGGGGCCGCCGTGCCCCCTCTTTCCCTTGGACGGGTCCGGGGGACGGGCAGCGATCTGCCCGTCCCCCGGACGGGGCTGGGGGCAATCGCCGCGCTCCGGCCGGACCTGAACCAACAACGATTGCCCGCGCTCCGGCCTGGAGGACGGACGGCGGCTGCGGCCGCCGGCCAGCGGGTCGTGTGGGAGGCTTCCTTGCTCGACGGTTGCCGCACCTCAACCGGGCCGACGCGACGCGGCAGGGCGTTCCGGCCAGGCGGACACCCGTGACGTGGCTGCGGGCCTTCGGGGAGGTCGTGCGATCCGGGCTCACGATCGAGGAGACGCGGCTGGAGCCCCTGCTCGCGCTGCGCGCGGCCGCTGGGGTGGCGATCGTGATCGGGCCGGCGCTGTGGCTGGTCTCCCCTGCGTATGCGGCGTCCGCCGCCCTCGGCGCCTACTCCGCGGGTGGGGCCACCTTCCAGCGCAGCTGGCGTCCGCGCAAGGTGGTCGCGCTCGGCGCGGGCGCGGGTCTGGCGCTCAGCACCTTCGTGGGCTATCTGGCGGCGGGGCGACTTGTGACGTTCCTGCCGCTGCTGGCCGTATGGGCCTTTGCCGCGGGGATGGCGTGGGCCGTCGGATCGACCGCTGGGATCGTCGCAGCGACGACCGTGGGCAGCATGCTGGTGACCATCACCTTGCCCACGAGCGTCGGGCGAGCCCTGGAGCACGCCGGAGTCATCGCACTCGGAGGCGTGACGCAGGCCGTGCTGATACTGCTGTTCCCGATCCGGCGTTGGGGAGCGCATCGTGACGCGCTCGCCGACGCCCTGGCCGCCGTGGCGGACTACGCCCGCCGGTTGCGGCACGACCCGACCGCCCCGTTCGACCCGGAGCCGTTGATGACGGCCCGGGACGCGGCCGCCGTGACGCCGTCACAGGCCCGCACCCGTCCCCCCGTCCTGCACGGCCCCCGGGGACTCGCCGAGCGCATTCGGCCGGTCGTCGCCGCGCTCGCCGACCCGGACGTCGGCGCCCCGGCGGAGGGACCCGGGCGGGACCGCGCGCGGGAGTTGCTCGACGCGGCCGCCGACGTCCTGGATGCGGCCGCCCGTTCGATCCGCCGCGGCACTCCCGCCGAGGTGCGGCCCGAGAGCACGGACGTCCTGCGCGTCGACGAGGAGCACGAGGTGCTGGAGGGCCCCGCGCGGCAAGCCGCCGAGCGGCTCGTGGAACTGCTCGGCGAGGCGTTGGAGATCGCCCAGTGCGGCTGCGCGCGCGGAAGGACGCCCGCGCCGCCCAGCCCCGCGGGCGCCCAGTTTCTGGTGCGCCCGACGATGCTCCGGCTGGTCCCGGTCGTCGTCCGGGCTGTCCGCCGTGAGACCCGCCGGGACTCACCCGTGTTCCGGCACGCCGTCCGCCTGGCGGCGGTGGCCACGCTCGGTTATCTGATCGCCGCCCGGCTACCCCTCGGCCACGGCTACTGGGCGCCCATCGCCTCGGTGATGGTGATGCGGCCGGACTTCCACCGGACGTACGCGCGTGCGGTGGCCCGTCTCGCCGGGACCCTGGCGGGGGTCGCGCTCGCCACCGGCGTGGTGCGGGCCCTGGGCCCGGACGCCCATGTGTCCGGCGCGCTGGCGGTGGTCTCGGCGGGCCTGTCGTACACGCTGAACCGTACCGGGTACGCCTACTCCCAGTGCTTCACCGCCGCGTACGTCGTCTTCCTGCTGGGCATGGGCGGTCAGGCATGGGAGCAGACGGTCCCGGAGCGGGTGGTGCTCACCCTGCTCGGCGGGGCCCTGGCGATGCTGGCGTACGTGGTGTTCCCCGCATGGGAGACACCCCGGCTGTCGGGCCGGCTCGCGGACTGGCTCGCTGCCAACGGCCGCTACGCGGCCGCGGTGCTCCGCGACTACGCCGAACCGACCCGGGAGCATCACGCCGACATGCGCCGGGCACTGCTGGAGAGCAGGGAGGCACGTGCCGCCTGGCGGGAGGCATACGACCGTGCGAGGCAGGAACCGGTCCGCCCCAGGGGTCTGACGTCGCGTGAGGCACAGGAGGCGCAGGAGGCGCTCAAGGGGTTCGGCCGGGCAGCGATGCTCATGGAGAGCCACGTCCCGCGGGCCGACAGCCGTTTCGTCCCCGAGGCGGAGCGGTTCGCCGAGGCCCTGGAGACGGACACCGCGAAGGCAGCAGCCGCCGTGCGCGAGCACAGGAATCCGGACTGGGCACGCGTGGAGGAGGCCCTCCACGCGTGGCAGGACGCCGCCGGCAACGGGGTCCCGGTCGTGCGGCGCGAGGCGGAACTGCAAAAACGGGCCTTGGAAGACCTCGCGACAGCCGTGAGCCGCACACCCCTGGAACGGGACGTCGGCTCTGCTCGCGAAGAGCAGCGGGTGCGAGCGACCCTGGCTGCGGAAGGTAACGGATCCGGGCCCGCGCACCGGGGTGGGTGACGGCGCGGCGACCGAGAGCGCCGCGCCTCCTGGAAATGGAACGGGACTTCCCGGTCTTCCGGGCGAAGTCGGGCGCGCTCCAGGGTGGAGCAGACCGGCCACGTCGGCTTCGGTCAGGGTCCGTCCGCTTCATGAACCTTACTTCTCACCTTCGGCCAACAAACGGGCCCAGACCATAGACCCGTCTACCGGAGGCACATCGAGATCTGTGTCACGTCAGCGTCGACGCAGAGGACTCGGCCTCCGGTCGAGTGTCATGGCACGCGGCAGCCGCGACGACGAAGAATGTCTCGCAGCGCTCCCCCTCCCGGATCAGCACGTCGTTCGGAGCCATGCTCCGGCGTCGCCCGTGCTCCGCCAGACGTGCTACCTGGTCCTCCGTGAGGCGCGGATACGCGCCGTAGATGTCCGGGGTCTCCCAGAAGGCGGCCTCGTCCGCTTTCCCCGGCACCGGTTCTCCGCCCGACAGCGACTGATCGCCGGACATCAGACGAACGCCTCGTGAACGTAGCACCAGCGCCAGTCCTCGCCGGGCTGGAACGACTGCACGATCGGATGAGCGACGGCACCTGCGTGCCTGCGCGCGTGCTTGTTCGGCGAGGAGTCGCAGCAGCCGACGTGCCCGCAGGTCAGGCAGAGCCTCAGGTGGACCCACGGGGAGCCGGGCACCAGACACTCCTGACACCCTTCCGGGGTCAGCGGCTGGACCGGCCGGACAAGCGCGAGGCGGGGGTCTGCGTGCAGGGTCATCCGGATCAGGTTCGGGACGCGGCCGCCGGGAGGCCTCATCCCGAATCGTTCACGACACGCCGAACAGGCGTTCCGCGTTGCGCAGACCGTGCTCCGCCACCCGCTTGCCGAGGGCGAGGCCGGCCACGTCGGCCGAGCGGGTGTGGATGCCGGAGTGGACGCGGGCGTCCTCGTTGTCCTGGGACAGCTGACTCCAGGCCGTGTATGTGCGCGTCACTCCGGGGGCGGTGGGGCTGGTCAGCTCGAACGGTGCGGTCCGCGGCCCGGTGAGCCCCGTGAGGATCGTTTCCGCCGCGCCCGAGTAGGTGTTGTGGCCGCTGGGGTAGTCGGGGTGAGCCGGCGTGACGTGCAGCGGCGTCCAGTCGGGGTCAGGGTCGATCGTGCCGGCGCGGATGGCCGTGACGGGGCGCCAGCGCAGGTACGCGTACTTGGTGTCGGAGGTGGCGATCTGCGTGTCCACCAGGGCGATGTGGAACAGCGCCACCAGCGCGGCCCGTGCGGGGACGGAGCGTGGCGACCGGGCCAGGGCGACCCTCAGCGGCTCGGTGTACAGCGTCAGTGAGGAGCCCAGCCAGAAGGTGGCGGTCTCGGTCTGCAGCGCTGTGCGCACGGTGCTGTCCAGGGCCCCGTACGCCCGTACCTCGGCCAGGTCGGCACGGTAGCGCGCGGAGTCCAGGGCGGGCGGTGCGGGCAGCCGGTACTGGTCGGGGCCGTCCAGCAGGAAGGGTCTCGCGAGCCGGTTGCCGTACTGCGCGGCGGGGGCGTAGGCGGGCGGTGTCGGCTGCCACACACCGGGAGCCGCGGGCGGCACGGTGAAGGGCGCGTCGACCGAGGCCGGGTCGAGACCGTCGCCCTCGCGGGAAGCGACGGCCAGCCGTGCCTGGCGCGCACCGGCCGCCACGCCCTTCGACTTGGCCGGCCCACCCGGGACGCGGTCCAGCGTGGTGCGCAACGCGGCATCCAGTTCCTGGGTGCGGGACGGGACCAGGGCAAGCAAGGCGTCGTGTACGGCGGACGCCAGGGCCGCGTCCTGGAAGTCCCTCCGGTCGACGCCGGGCGGCACCTCGCGGGTGGCTCGGGCCGCCGCGAGCCAACTGATGGCCCAGGTACGGTTGTTGGTGATCTGGGTGGCGGCGCCGGCGGCCGCGATGGTGGCGGCCGTCAGGTCGTACCAGTCGAGCGCCACGGACGGGCGTGACGTCCGTTCGCCCGCCACGGCAGCCGTGGCGGACGGGACGGTGACGGAGGCGGCCAGCAGGGCTGCCGAGCCCAGCGCCCTCAGGGCGGAGCGGCGGGTGGTGAGCGGGTGCACGGGTACTCCCTCGCGGATGTGCGGTGACTGCTGTTGACCGGGGCGCAGGTGAGGGTCAGCTACAGAGCGCGGCGGCGACACGCAGCAGATCAACGGGGCGCCGCCGGGTGAACCGCAGGGAGATCGGCATGCCGGGGACGCTATCCAGGCCCCAACTCTTGGTCAACCAAAGGAGGTTGCCGGCCTGACATTGCAACGACGGCTTCGCGTACCCGCCATACGCCCGTTACCCGAGTACCTTTCGAGACGAAGCAACGGCTCGCCTGTCGACATGCCGTGCTACGGCGGCGATAGGTAGCTTTTCATGCGGCATTGAGTGTCAGAGCCGCCGCGTTTCCCAGACACTCCGGGCGCCTGGTCGACCGGGGCCGACGGGGTCGTCGTCATCCTCGACGACGGTGAGGCACTGGTCGTGGACGGCGCCCCCCGTCCGCGGCGAGCACCGCTCAGGGGTGCTCCCGGAGCGCGGCGGAGTCAACGCGGTCTGGGGCGACGCCGTGATCGAGGTGGCCAAGCGCGGCGGACACGAAAACGGCTCGTTGACGGAGGTGTCGACGGTACCGCTCAGACCGCCCGCAGGGCGCCGGGGCGACGGCCGGTGAGGCGGTCGAGTGCGGCGGTGCTCGCGTCGTCGGCCGGCAGGTGGACGACGAGCTGCTGGTCGTCGTCGGCAGACAGGCCGAGCGTTTCGTACACCAGCCGTACCTCCCCCACCTGCGGGTGGACCATGCGCACCGACATCGTGCAGGTCCGGTTCGGTGAGGAGCCGTTCGACGCCCCCGCGCATGGCCGGCTCGTCGTACGACGCACCGTGCACGATCTCGGAGCAGCCCGTCCCGGCAGGTCGAGGGCGTCGGCCGGCGCGCGGGGCGGTGGTGTGACCGGTGGGCCCCGGGATGCGCATCGTGGGACGTGACTCGTCGGCAGGCATCCAGGCGGCTCCTGGTCCCGCGTTCTACTTGGCCAGTTGGGCGTACAGGGCGGTGAGGTCGCCGGACAGGCCCGCCTTGACCTGGCGCGAGATGTCGTCGGCGAGCACCTCGTACGCTCCCGTCTCGACGCCGTCGAGGGCCAGTGCGGCGACGTCACGGGGAGCGGACTTGGGCGCGTCGACGCCGGCGGCCAGGTCCGTGTCCACGTAACCGACGTGCAGTCCCGTGACAGCGATCCCGCGCGGCAGCAGTTCCAGGCGCAGGGAGTTGGTCTGCGACCACAGGGCGGCCTTGGAAGCGCTGTAGGAGCCGGCGAGGGCGACCCAGGAGAGCACGGAGTGCACGTTGAGGAGGTGCCCGCCGCCGTTGCGCTCGATGACCGGCACGAAGGCCCTGGTGACCAGCAGCGGGCCGTAGAAGTTGGTCTCGAACTCCCGGCGTACGTCGTCGACCGGGGAGTCGAGGAAGGACGCACCGACCGAGGCGCCCGCGTTGTTGATCAGTACGGTGACGTCTCCCGCCTGTGCGGCGGCGGCCGCCACGGAGGCGGGGTCGGTGACTTCCAGCGCCACGGGAACGGCGTCGGGATGAGTCACGCTGCGCGGGTCGCGGGCCGTGGCGTAGACCTTGCCGGCGCCGCGCGCATAGAGCTCCTCCACCAAGGCCTTGCCGATGCCCCGGCTGCCGCCGGTGACGAGGACGTTTGCGCCCTTCAAAGCGGTCATGACTGCCTCCACAGAAAGAGAAACCGATCGGTTTCCTTCACGGTAAACCGATCGGTTTCCCAACGCAAGCGCCAAGGGCGGCCCGCGGAAACGAGAGCCCGGAAGGAGGCCCATGCGTCGAAAGCGCACCCGCAGCACCCCCGCCGCCGTGGCCGGACCGGTACGCTCACCTCCTCTGTCTCGTTCGGCACGCCCGGGATGCCGAACGGTGTAAACCGATCGGTTTTCAATTGGCCGGAGTCGGGTTAACCTCGCGACATGACCACCGACGCGCAACCAAGTCCCCGGGAGCGGCTGCTGGAGGCGGCAGCGACGCTCACCTACCGAGACGGTGTCGGTATCGGCGTCGACGCTCTGTGCAAGGAGGCAGGGGTGTCGAAGCGTTCCATGTACCAGCTGTTCGAGAGCAAGGGCGAACTGCTGGCGGCGAGCCTGGAGGAGCGCGCCTCCGCCTACGCGGCGACGCTCCTGCCCGCGGCGGATGACAACCGTTCACCTCGGGAGCGCATCCTCCACGTCTTCGAGCAGGTGGAATCACAGGCGGGCGCACCCGAGTTCCGAGGCTGCCGATACCTGGCCGTGCAGATCGAACTCAAGGAGCAGAGCCATCCCGCGAGTCGGGTTGCCCACCGGGTCAAGGCGAACCTGACCGCCTTCTTCCGCGCTGAGGCCGAGCAGGGCGGTGCGAGCGATCCCGACCTGCTGGCCCGTCAGCTCAGCCTGGTCTTCGACGGGGCCAGCGCCCGCGCGGGAATCGGAGCGGACAAACTGACGGGGCTCGTCACGCCCACGGTGACCACCCTGCTCGATGCGGCCGGCATGCGCTGACGCGTCGCCCCTCCAGAGCACCCCCTTGCTTCCCCGGTGTGGAACCTGCTGGAGGAGGCCGAGTCGGTCCGTGCCGACCCCGTCGCAGCGTGGTGCGTCGCACGGTCGGTGACGGGCGCTCCGCCGCACCCGGCACTCCCCTACACCCAGTGGAGTAGTCACGATGGCGCCCACCGGAGGATGACCGCGGTGGTGCCATGGGCGATGCTGTGAGCTGTGACAGCTGATCTTCGCCGACCCGGAGCCGAACCCGGGGACGGCGACGGAGACGGAGACGGGAGCGCCGAACCTGCCTCCCCTCCGCCGTCGCCCCCTGCCGAGAGCGGACACCAGCCGCACCGCTCCCGGCCGCGGCGGTGGCTTCGGCGCGCCGCGCTGGGCTGTGCCGTCCTGCTGTCGGTCACCGCGGCCGCGTTCATCTACAACGGCGTGACGGCCGGGCACGCCGCGCCGCGGCGGGGACTCACGTATGTGCAGGCCGCCGACATCCGCACGCGCTACCAGACCGGTGCCCTCGCCGGCAGCGGCTGCCGGCGGGCCCGCCCCGAGGGCGACCGGATACAGTGCGCGCAAGGGCAGCCTGGTTAGCGAGGGGAATCGTGACCGACACCAGCAACACCCGGCCCGCCGAAGGTGCGGCACATGCACAGCGGCAGAGCCGACTGCACCGCCTGATGCGGTACATCCCTCTGATCGCCCCCGTCCTGTTGTGGACCGTGCCCTGCTGGGTGCTCCTGCACAGCGGCCAGCACTGGCCGCTGACCGTCACGCTGGCCGGTACCGCCCTGTTCGCCCTCGGGCTCGTCGGTATGCCGCTCGCGATGGTGCGCGGTCACGGGCGGCGCCAGCAGGACCTGGCGGCGATCGTCGGTGACACCCTGCTGGGCACCAGCTGGGTCCTGTTCACCTGGTCCGTTCTGCTCGGCGTCCTCCTGCGGTTCACCCTGACCGTGGCCGACGTCGGCGAGAGTCAGGACCGGGCCCGCATCGTCACCTGGGCCGTCCTCGGCGTGACCGCCGTAGTGCTCGCCTGGGGGTACGCCGAGGCCCGCCGCGTGCCACGCGTGCGCCGACTCGACGTGCGACTGCCGCGACTGGGTGCCGGGCTGGACGGCACCCGCGTCGTCCTCATCACCGACACCCACTACGGCCCGCTCGATCGAGCCCGCTGGTCGGCACGGGTGTGCGAGACCGTGAACACCCTGGAAGCCGACCTGGTCTGCCACACCGGCGACATCGCGGACGGCACGGCCGAACGCCGCCGCGCCCAGGCCGTCCCACTCGGTACCGTGCGGGCCACCCATGCCCGTGTGTACGTCACCGGCAACCACGAGTACTACAGCGAGGCCCAGGGCTGGGTCGACCTGATGGACGAGCTGGGCTGGGAGCCGCTGCGCAACCGCCACCTGCTGCTCGAACGCGGCGGCGCCACCCTCGTGGTCGCCGGCGTGGACGACGTGACCGCCGAGTCGTCCGGCCTGGCAGGCCACCGCGCCCACCTCGCCGGAGCGTTGAACGGCGCCGACCCCGACCTGCCCGTCCTGCTCCTGGCACACCAGCCCAAGTTCGTCGACAGGGCAGCGGCCGCCGGCATCGACCTCCAGCTCTCCGGCCACACCCACGGTGGCCAGATCTGGCCCTTCCACCACCTGGTCCGCATCGACCAGCCCGCCCTCGCCGGCCTCAGCCACCACGGCACCCGCACCCTCCTCTACACCAGCCGCGGCACCGGCTTCTGGGGCCCGCCGTTCCGTGTCTTCGCCCCCAGCGAGATCACCCTGCTCGTGCTCCGCTCCCCGCACCTGCCCACCTCGCCCTAGCACTCGACGGGCCGGCACATCCGCGGCGGGTCCGGAGCGAGCCGTGCAGGCGATCTGCGTGTCAGCCACGTCAATGACCCGGCGACGACGGGCAGCTCGTCATCGCTTGACTGATCGAGGACATCGCTTCTGGCACACCGCAGACCAGGGCCCGCGTTGAACCGAGAGCGCGGAGCACGCGTACTTGCAGCCATGACAGCTGCCGCCGCCCTGCTCGTGGGACGTCCGCACGTCGACCTGTGCCTTCAGTCCGGCGCCGTCTGTTGCCACTGACCGTCCGCCACCGGGCGTCCGCCCGTCAGAGCGACAAGCCCCGTGAGAAAAACGGTAGTTGGACCCACGGTGGCGGCCGACCGGTGACACCGCCCGGAGCCGCTGTTCCCGGGGGTGCGCATCCCCGGGACCAGGGGTCCCGGCAGCAGGTGGCGAACCCGGGGGCGTCTCCGTTCGCCCGCCGCAAGCCCTGACAGCGGTCCAGTTGTCATTGACAAGGCCGATCCGGCCGAGTTGTCATGAACACATGATCTTGCGGGCGGCGGTGGTGGGGGCACGGTCACTGCCCGGACGCCGCGAGCTGCTGGACGCCGCCCGGGCCGAACTGACGGACCGTCCCGGAGTGCTCTTCCACGGCCCCCTGGGGATGGGCAAGTCCACACTCGTGGCCGCCCTCACGGCGTCCCTGACCGCGCACGCCCCGCCGCTCGGCGCCGTGCTGCGCTGCTCGCCCGCGGAGGAGGACGCCCGGCTCCCGTTCGTCGGGCTCGTCGACCTGTTCGCGCAGGTGCCGGAAAGCTGCCTGGAGAGCCTCGCGCCCGAACCCCGTACGGCACTGAGAGCGGCCCTGCTGCGTGGTACGGAACCTGCGGACGGCCGCGGCCGTCTCGCGTTGCGCGTCGCGTTCCTCGAGGTGCTGCGCACTCTGGCCGCCGTGGGCCCCGTCGTCCTGGTCCTCGACGGCTTGCAGTGGCTCGACGAGTTCACCGCCGGGCTGCTGGCCTTCGCCGTACGCCGTCTCGACGGCCTGGACGTACGGGTGGTGGCCGCCGAGCGGGTGGCGGACGGTGAACAGCCCGAGCGACTGCGCTGCTGCCCACCGGGCACCACCGAACTTCCGGTGCCACCCCTGACGGACGACGAGGTGGCGCGGCTCGTGCGCGCCGGCTCCGGTGCCGACCCGCCACCGGGGGTGCTGCGGGCGATCCAGGACACCGCCGCCGGAAACCCGTTGTACGCACTGGAGTTGGGGCGAGCGGCCCTGCGCGGCCCGGAACCCGTGGCCCCCGGTGCGCCGCTGCCCGTGCCGCGAAGACTGCGCACCCTGCTTCTGGGCCGGACGCACACGCTGCCGCAGACGGCGCGGCGCACCCTCCTTGTCACCAGCGCCGCCGCCCGCCCCGACCTCACCCTGCTGCGTGCCGCCGGGCTCCCCGACCCCGCCGCGGACCTGGCGGAGGCCGAACGGCTCGGGGTGGCGACGACCGACACCGGCGGAACCATACGTTTCCGGCACCCGCTGATCCGGGCCGCCGTCTATGCCGACGCACCGGAGCACGACCGCCGGCAGGCGCACGCGCTGCTGGCCCGCGCGATCACCGACCCCGTCGAACGGGCCCGCCACCTCGCTCACGCCCGCCCGCACGAGGACGAGGACACCGCCCGCACACTGATGTCCGCGGCGGAGTCCGCGCGTCGCGACGGCGCGCTCGGGACCGCCTGCGAACTGGCCGGGCTCGCCGCCCTCCGCACCCCGGGCGCCCGGCCCGCGGACCGGGCCGACCGGCTGCTGGCCGCGGCGGGCTACGCGTGCGACGCCGGCCGGCAGGAGGAGTCGGCCGAGGCCGCCCGGACGGTCCTTGCCGAATCCGACTCGGCACTGCGTCGGGTACGGGCCCGGCTGGTCCTGCTGCGCAACGCCGGGCAGGCGCTGGAGGGGACCCACGCGCTGATCGAGGAAGGTCTGCGGGACGCCGTCGGCGATCCGGAGGCCGAGGCCCCGCTGCACCACTGGGCGGCCGTACGCGGCCTGCTGTGCGGGGAGTTGGAGGAGGCGACCCGGCACGCGCGGCGCGCTGCCCGGCAGGCGGCCGTGGCGGGCGACACGGAGACCCGGATCGGGGCGCTCGCCACTCTCGCCCGGGTGCGGTCCCTGGTCGGCGATCCGGTCGCGGCGGACGCCGCGCTCGAGGAGGCGCTCGCCCTGGCCGGGGGCGCCGACGGCGGTCCGCAGAGCTGGCGGCTGATCCGGATGCGGGCCATCCTCGCGCTGGACTCCGACAGGGTGACCGAGGCCCGCGGGCAGGTCGTCGAAGTCCTGGCCTCCATCGGGGAGTTCGCCGGCGTCGAGGAGGTCCTCGCGACTCTGGTGTCACTGACGCGGATCCAGGTGCGGGCCGGGCACTGCCGCGAGGCGCTGCACACCGCGGCACGCTGCACGCGCGCCATGCCCCAGGCGGCTCCCGCGCTGTACGCGGCCGCGCTGGCGGCCAACGCGGGCGGCACCGCCGAGGAGGCCCGGCAGCTGGCCGAGCAGGCGGTACGCGCGTCGGAAGCCGACGGCGACCGGTTGTTCCTGCTGCGTGCGCTGGCCGTGCTCGGGCAGGCCGAGCTGCTCGCCGGCGGCCCACGCGGGGCCGCCTCCGCGGTCGAGGCGCTGCAACGCGTCAGAGAACTCGGGACGGCCATGTGCGCCGCCGACCCGCCCTTGCTGCACTGGTACGCCGACCTGGCCGAAGCCCTGGTCCTCCTGGGCGAGACCGACGAGGCCGAGGCCGTCGTCCGCGAGGCCCACGCGCGGGTGGGCGACGACACTCCCGGCAGCGCGCTGGCGGCTCTGCAACGGGCGGAGGGGCTGCGGGAGGCGGGGGCCGGCCGGGCGAAGGAAGGGGCGGCGCGGCTGCGTGCCGCGGTGGACCTCCTGCGGCAACTCCCCCTGCCGGTCGAGCTGGTGCGCACCCTGATCTCGCTCGGCGCGGTCGAGCGCCGCGCGCGTCGCCGGAGTGCGGCGCGCGCGGCTCTGGGCGAGGCACTGGAGATCGCCGCACGCATCGGCGCCGCTCCTCTCGCGGCGCGGGTCAGGGACGAGCTGTCGCGGCTGGACGCCGGGGACCGGAGCGGTGAGGCGGGCGCGGGCGGCCCCGAACTCACCCCCACCGAGGCCAGGATCGCCGAGCTGGTCGGGAGCGGGGCCACCAACCGGGAGGTCGCCGCGAAGCTGTTCATCAGCGTCAAGACGGTGGAAGGAACCCTGTCGCGGATCTACCGCAAGCTCGGGCTCCGTTCGCGTACCGCGCTCGCCCACGCGATGGCGGTCGCCGTCATCGCCTCCGGGACGGCCGTCGGCTCCGGCGACGACGGCCGAGCGGATCTCCCGGAGCGGGCCGTGACGGTGAGCCGGCCCAGACCGTGACCGGACCCGCGGTGTTCCGACACACGCCGTTGACGTGACATCGGCCGTTAACACGTGACGCAAGGGTTCCCCCGCTTACGGGGGCGGGGCCGGTGCTCCTACGTTGAAGCCGTTCCGCTTCCGGAGCAACTCCCCCACTCCCCGGAGAACTTGCATGAAGTCACGTCTGAGACTGCTCGGTCTGGTCGCCGCGCCGGCCCTGGTCACCGCGGTCGTCCCCAGCGCCCATGCCGCCAACGCCCCACAGCCGCACGCGACCCGTGCCGCCATCGCCGGAGACGTCCTGCCGGGCCTGAAGCAGAACGCCACCCGCACCGGAGACGTCGCGGCCGGGAAGCGGATACCGGTGGCGATCAGCCTGACTCCCAGAGGCGGCACGGCGCTCGACACCTTCGTCGCCGAGGTCAGCGACCCGCGGTCGAGTTCCTACGGCCACTACCTGACGAAGCACCAGTTCGCGGCCCGCTTCGGCCGGACCGACGCCGAGGTCGAGCGACTCGAGGACTACCTGCGCGCCCAGGGCCTCACCGTCGGCAAGGTCCACTCGGGCAACCTGCTGGTCGACGCCAGCGGCACCGCCGCCCAGCTGCGGAAGGCGTTCGGGACCAAGCTGTCGACCTGGAAGGACACCGGGTCGGGCCGCTCCTTCTACGCGAACGACACCGCGCCGAAGCTGCCGTCCTCCCTCGCCTGGCTGGTCAGTGACGTGGCGGGCCTCAACAACCGCGTCCAGCTGCACCACCAGGCGACGCCGCACACCGTCAGCCCGCACAACGGCCCCGGCGGCGGCTACACCCCGGCCCAGCTCAAGGGCGGCTACAACGTCTCCGGTACGTACACCGGCAGCGGGCAGAAGATCGCGCTCATCGAGTTCGACGGCTTCCAGCAGTCCAACATCACCGCCTACGACAACTACTACGGCCTGGGTTCGCCCACCCCGACCGTGCAGAAGGTGGACGGCGGCTCCGGCTCGCTCGGCGACGGACAGGTCGAGGTCGAGCTGGACATCGAGGTCCTGCACGCGATCGCCCCCAAGGCGAACGTCACCGTGTTCGAGGGCCCGAACTCCGACGCCGGCGAGGTGGACACCTACCAGGCCATCGTCGACAGCGGCATCCCGACCACCTCGATCAGCTGGGGTGCCGCCGAGAGCGCCCGCACCACCTCGGGCATCAACGCGGTCGACGCCGTCTTCAAGGCCGGCGCCGCCCAGGGCCTCGGCTTCTACGCGGCCTCCGGCGACGACGGCTCCGACGACGCGGGCGACGGCGGCACCTCCGTCGACTACCCGGCCAGCGACCCGTACGTCACCGGCGTCGGCGGCACGAAGCTGACCGTCACCTCCGCCAACGCCTGGAGCAAGGAGGTGGCCTGGTCCGGCGGCGGTGGCGGCAAGTCCTCCGTCTTCAAGATCCCCAGCTGGCAGACCGCGGTCCAGAAGAACGCCGGCGGCGGCTACCGCCAGGTACCGGACGTCTCGGCGCACGCCAACCCGAGCCCCGGTGTCTCCATCTACTCGCAGGGCTCGTGGTCCTCGGTCGGCGGCACCAGCGCGGCGGCCCCCGAGTGGGCGGCGTTCGCGGCCCTCTACAACCAGCAGGCCGCGGCGAAGGGCAAGGCCAACCTCGGCTTCGCCAACCCCGCTCTGTACACGGCGAGCGGCACCGGCTTCCACGACATCACCAGCGGCAGCAACGGCGCCTACTCCGCCGCGAGCGGCTGGGACTTCACCACCGGCTGGGGCTCCTACAACGCCGCGACGCTGGCGAGCAAGCTGCTCGGCTGACGACCGGCGGCTGACGACAGACAGACGGACAGAGCGCGGGCCGGCGGCGATCGCCGGCCCGCGCCGCGTGTGACGTCGCAAAGACCCGTGTCCGGTCGGCTGCCGCCGGTCAGGGCAGCGTCCACAACCGGACCGTGACGACGTAGAAGACGACGGCCCAGAAGGCCATCACCGCGGCGACGAGACCGAGGCCACGGAGGTTGGTTCTCGCCGCCGGTTCGTTCGGGGGCGGCCGCAGCCATCGCCCGAGCAGCGGGTTCACGTAGTAGGGCATCGTCACAAAGCTCATGATGAAGCTCGACAGCAGGTTGCCCACGAGCAGGCCGATCCAGAGCGGCATGTGCAGCGGGGACAGGGCGAGCGTCAGCAGCACGACGGTCGGGTAGAGGCCGACCCAGACGGCGAGGGAGGTCCTGGTCTCGGAGGGCGGCTGCGGCGCCTCCTTGCCGTCGCCCTCGAAGGCGAACCAGCTGCCGAACGAGTTGTCGATGGTGCGCAGCCTGAAGTCGCTGAACTTCTCGCCCTCGGCCAGGACCGTTTGCCGCTCGGGCGACGTCAGCCAGGCGTCGAGGTGCTCGGCGCTGTCGTAGCGGTACAGCGTGGTCCATTCCTCCTGAAGCCCCTCGATGGGGCGGAAGAGCTCGGTCCCGCGGAACCCCTCGAACCTGCTCTCCTCCTGGACCATGTGCTGCTGCCAGTCGAGGAAGTCGTCGACCTGGTTCGGGGGGACGCGGTGGGTGACCACCACCGTGACCAGCGGATCCAGTGACCGGGTGTCGCTGCTGAGAACCTGCTGGGTCGCCGGGCCGTCGAAGTATTCGGCGCCCACGTCGAGATACGTCTGCCTGGTCCCGCTGTTGATCCACGCCTGGAGGTGCGCCACCGAGTCGAACCGGTACACGACGACCCAGTCGGGCTGGAGCGGTGTCGGCGGGGAGACCTCGGCACCGAGGAAGCCGGGGTAGTGGGCGGCCGCGGTGTTGAGGTCCTCCTGCCACGATGCGAACTCCCGCTCGAGCCCGGGCCGTACCTTCTGCCCGATGATCGCCGTCGCCGCGGCGGCTACGTTCTTTTCGGTGTTCATGCGGCTCAACCTGTCGACACCGACTGCTCCGCGGGGAGGCGGCCGTAAATGCGTTCCGGAGTCAGCGGCAGCGCCCGGTACCGGACGCCCGTGGCGTCGTGCACCGCGTTCGCGAGCGCGGGGGCCACCGGGTTGATACAGCACTCGGCCATGCCCTTCGCCCGCATGGGCCCCACCGAATCCGCCGAGCCCACCAGGAGGACCTCGGTGCGGGGGATGTCGGCGAAGGCGGGGATCCGGTAGTTGCGGAGGTTCGGGTTGACCATGACGCCGCTGTCGTCGACGTGGTGGTTCTCGGTCAGCGCGAAGCCGATCCCCTGGGCGACACCGCCCTCCACCTGTCCCCGGACCTGCGCCGGGTTGATGACCATTCCGGCGTCCGCCGCCTGCACGCTGTACAGGATCCGTATCTCCCCGGTCACGCGGTGCACGGCCACCCTGAATCCCTGCGTGTTGGAGGTGACGCTCCGGGGCGAGCCGTACGCCTTGCGCGCGGCGGTGAAACGGATGCCGCGCGCCCGGGCCAGCGCGACGAGTTCGGCCAGCGACATCCGCCGGTCCCCGCAGACGACGCCGTCGTCGTCCATCGTGCACATCACGACGTGGACGCCCGTGTGCGCGGCGGCGAACTCCAGGATGCGGTCGCGCACGGCGCCCGCCGCCCGCAGGACCGCGTTGCCCGCCACGAAGAGGCCCGCGCTCGCGAAGGCACCGGTGTCGAATCCCGTGCGGTCGGTGTCGGACTGCACCAGACGGATGCGGGACGGGGTCGTGCCCAGTTGGCCGGCCGCGATCTGGACATGGGCCGTGGAGGTTCCCTCCCCGAACTCGGGGGTGCCGACGGCAAGTTCGTAGACGAGGTCGTCGCCCAGGGTGACCCAGGCCTCGGAGAGGTGTTCCGTCGGGGGCGCGGTCTCGTGCAGGGAACTCGCCACGCCGGCTCCGAGGAGCCACTGGGGGCCGGGAGGCGGCCGGTCGGCCGTACGGGCCAGGGCGTCGCCCACCAGGTCGATGCACTTGGCGAGTCCGTCCTCGGTGAAGAGCACGTCGTCGGGGCCGTCGTGCAGGGCGAGAAGGGGCTCCCCCGGCCGCACGATGTTGCGCCGTCGTAGTTCCAGCGGGTCGAGGCGCAGGGCGCGGGCCAGTTCGTCCATCGCGGACTCCACGGCGAACGCCGGCTGCGTCATCCCGTAACCCCGCAGCGCGCCGCTCGGCACGGTGTTCGTGTAGACGGAGTACGCGTCGTACTTCTTGTTGGGGCAGCGGTAGATCATGACGGCGGCGCCGCCCGCGTACAGCGTTTCGCCGCCGTGGTTGCCGTAGGCGCCCGTGTTCGAGACGTTGCGCACCTGGAGGGCGGTGAGCGTGCCGTCGGCTTTCGCTCCGAGCCTGACCGTGAGGGTCATCGGGTGCCGTGGCGAGGCCGTGGTGAACTCCTCCTCGCGGGTGAACTCCAGGCAGGTGGGCCGCCCGGTGTCCAGGGTGGCGAGCGCGACCAGGTCCTCCGTGATCACTTCCTGCTTGCCGCCGAACCCGCCGCCGACGCGCTTGCAGAACACCCTCACCTGGTCCGGGCGGAGCGCGAACAGGTACTCCAGTTTGACCTTCGCGATCGACGGCGACTGCGAGCTGGTGCGGACGTTCAGCCGGCCGCCCTCCGTCCAGGCGATCGAGCCGTGGGTCTCCAGATGCGCGTGCTGCACCCGCGGTGAGAAGTAGGTGCCTTCGTGGATCACGTCGGCCGCGGCGAACCCCGCGTCGACGTCACCGATGTGCGAGTGGAGTTCGATCAGGATGTTGTGGGCGGGGTCGCGGACGAACGGATCGTACGAGCCGTGCAGTTGGGGTGCGCCGTCGGCCATCGCCGTCTCGGGGTCGAACACCGCCGGCAGCACCTCGTACTCGACCGCCAGTCGTCGGCAGCCCTCCTCCGCCGCCCCTACGGTGTCGGCCAGGACGGCGGCGACACGCTGGCCCACGAAGCGGACCGTGTCGTCGAGGACGCAGGTGTCGTCCGGGTCGACCAGGTGGTCGGTGTGGATCGCCGTGGTGAAGCGCCGACGGGGCACGTCCTGCCAGGTGTAGACCCGGTGCACGCCCGGCACCGCGAGCGCGGCGCTCTTGTCGATCGAGGCGATCCGGGCGTGCGCGTGGGGTGAGTGCAGCACCTTGAGGTGCAGCAGGCCGTCGATCCGCGTGTCCATGGTGAACTCGGCGTGACCGGTCACCACGTCGTGGCCCGCGGGCGCGCCGACGCTCGTCCCGACGGCCTTGCCCGGCGCCGCGGTCTCCACCGCGCTGACGCCCATCACGGCGTCCTCGATCGCCCGGTATCCGGTGCAGCGGCAGAGGTTGCCCTTCAACGCCGTCGGCAGATCCGCCTTCTGTTCCTCGGTGAAGGTCGCCGACGTCATGATCATCCCCGCGGTGCAGAAACCGCACTGGAAGCCGGGGGCGTCCTCGAACTGCCGCTGCATGGGATGCGGGGCGCCGGGCCGTCCGAGGCCCTCGATCGTGGTCACCTCGCGGCGGTCCGCGCGGAACGCGGGGGTGATGCAGCTGTGTACGGGGGTGCCGTCCAGCCACACGGTGCAGGCGCCGCAGTCACCCGCGTCGCACCCCTTCTTGACGCCGAAGTGGCCGAGTTCGCGCAGGAAGGTGCGCAGGCACTGGCCGGGGGCGGGCTCCCGGTCGAATTCCGTGCCGTTCACGGTGTAGCTCATACCAGGTCCCCAGCCGTGAGTTCGCGGCGGATCTCCTCGGCGAAGTGCCGGGTCAGATGCCGGCGGTGGTCAGGGGTTCCGTTGGGATCGGCGAACCAGACGTCGGCCGGCACGGCGTCGATGCTCTGCCGCAGGGTTCGGGCATCGGGCAGGGAGTCGAAGGCGATGCGGACCGGCCGCGTGGTGCCGGCGGTGACGGTGAGCAACAGGTTGTTCGCTCCCAGCCGTTGGGTGCCGACGAGGAACACCGTCGAACGGCCGAGCCGGGTCAGCGTGAAGCGGCGGTGCGCGGTGCGTCCGCGCACCGCGTGCTCCGGAACGGTGACGCGTCGCAGGATCTCCCCGGGGGCGAGAATGTTGCGGTGGTCGCCCGTGACGAAATCGAGGGCGTCGACGATGCGCACGGAGCCGTCGGGTGCCCACAGTTCGTACCGCGCATCCAACGCGACCGTCAGCGTGATCATCGGGCCGGCGGGCAGGGACATGCAGATGTTCCCGCCGACGGTCGCCGCGTTCCAGACCTTGAACGAGGACAGGAACGCCTCACAGCTCTTCCGGAAGAGGATCCCGGCGGTCCAGTCCTGCGGCCACGGGAAGGCGTACAGGTCGCGAACGGTGCAGGTGGCGCCGATCTCCAGGCCCTTGTCCGTCGGGACGAGGGGCTCCCAGCGCAACGCCGTCAGGTCGATCAGCCGTCGCAGCTCCGGCTGCTCCGTGGAGTAGAGCCATGTCCCGCCCGCGAGCCAGGCGTCACCCTCGTGCCAGTCCGCGCCTGGCCGCTCGGACGGCCGCCGGACTACTTCGGTGATGGTGTTGAGGTCCATGGACGCCGACCTACGGGGGCGGGACCGGCTGGCCCGGATACGTTGGTCATAGTTTATCGCGGTATGTGAAGAAGGGCCCGGCCGTGGAGAGCAGAGAGTAGCCGGTCCGTCCCGGACAGTCCTCCTCATGCCGGACGCCGCCCGGGCGGCGTCGAGCTCGCCGAGATCAGCCACAGCGCGCACTTCCCCATGCACTCCAACGCACCCCGGATGTGGGCCCGCCTCACCGACTTCGTCACGTGCCTCGACGCCGGCTCCTGACATTCGGCGCGGGCGCTCCGGCGGGCCCTCGCCGGGGGCCGGTGGCGGCGCCCGGCAGGCCGGACGCCGCTACCTCTCATGTCAGGCCGGTGACGTCACGGCCCGGCCGAAGTGCCGGGCGAAGAACCGGACCGCGCTGTCGGCCTCGAACCTGGGCAGCTCCTTGTGCCTGCCCGAATTGGCGTGCAGTGTCTTCTCCTTCGAGGCGAAGGCGTCGAACAGTGCCAGACCCGCCGCGCGCGGGATGTGCTCGTCGTCCCACTGGAGCATGAACTCGATCGGGACGGTGATCCGCTTCGCCGGTCCGGCCAGGGCGTCGGGCCAGTGGAGGCCGAAGACCGCGGCGGTGATCCTGGGTTCGGCCGCCACGAACGGCACCCCGATCGCGGTGCCCATGTTCAGGCCGAAGTAGCCGACCGGTCCTTCGGCGCCGATCTCCAAAAGTCCCTGGAGGGCGTCCAGGGTCGCCTGCCACTCGGGTACGGCGCGCTTGGCCAGGTGGGCGTTGTAGCGGACGACGATCGGGCCTTCCGGCTCGCCCGCCTCCCTCGCCTCGAACAGTGCGGCGATCTCCTGCTCGTCGTGCGCCGTGCGCGGCCGGTCGCCGTGACCGGGTGCGTCGATGCAGGCGACGTGGAATCCACAGGCGTTCACGAGGAGGTGCGCACGGCCCGTCATCGCCGGCCACCTCTTGTGTGTGCCGCCGCCGTGACCCATCAGTACCAGGGGCGCGCGATCGGCGCCGGACGCGGGCGACCAGAGCAGGCCGGGGACGTCGCCCACGGTGAAGTCGCGTTCCACGACGCCGTTCGACGTCGTCTCCGTGGTGAACTGCACAGAACGCATGGGGTGTTGCCTTTCGGGAGTGCCTTGTTGTCAGGGTTGTCAGGGCACTCCCGGCGACACCTACGTCGATCGCCCGACCGTGACGACGAGGGGGAGCACCCATGCGGATACGGCGTTCATGGGTCTCACCTCCTCGGAAGGGATCACGGTCGACCGCAAGCTACCAGCCCGGTCACCGGCCCGCCCACCCCTTTTCCCCGGCGCCGCGACGGCCCGCCGGGCACGCTCCGGTTCCGGGTGCGACGTCGCTGTGTGCGGGCGCCGCCGTGGCCGCGACCGTCCGGCGCCGGCGTGCCGTCGCCGTACGTCACCCGGGTGCGTTCGGGCGGGCGAGTCCGAGGTCGTAGGCGAAGATCACGGCCTGGATGCGGTCGCGGGCTCCGATCTTGGCCAGGACGCGGCCGACGTACGTCTTCACCGTGGACTCCGACAGGACCAGGCGCTCGGCGATCTCGCCGTTGGTCCAGCCCTGGCCGATGGCGACCAGGATCTCGTGTTCGCGCTCGGTCAGGGCGCGCACTCGCGGGTCGTCCACCGCCCCGGCGGCCGGGAACGGCAGGCGCAGGGCGTGGGTGTCCAGCAGGCGGCGGGTGAGGGCCGGGGCGATGACGGCGTCGCCGCCCGCGACCGCGCGGATCCCGGCCAGGAGCTCCTCGGGGTGCGCGTCCTTGAGGAGGAATCCGCTGGCTCCGGCGCGCAGGGCCGCGTGCGCGTACTCGTCCAGGTCGAAGGTGGTCAGGACGAGGACGCGGGAGCGGCCGCCGGAGGCGACGATGTGGCGGGTGGCCTCGATGCCGTCCATGCCGGGCATCCGGACGTCCATGAGGATCACGTCCGGGCGGAGTTCCGCGGCCATGCGGACGGCCTCGCCGCCGTGCGCCGCCTCACCGACGACCTCCGTCTCGGGAGAGCTCTCCAGAAGCATGCGGAAGCCGAAGCGCTGCAAGGGCTGGTCGTCCGCGATGAGCACGGTGGTCACGCCGCGCCTCCCGGGCCGGACGGACCGGGCAGGCCGGCGAGCGGGGTGAGGTCGAGCGTGGCCCGTACCGTCCATCCGCCGCCCGGGGCGGGTCCCGCGGTGACGGCCCCGTTGTAGAGGGCTGCGCGTTCCTTCATGCCTGCCAGTCCGTGTCCTTCCTCGGCGGGTCCGGGCCGGCCGGGACCCGCGCCCGGGCCGGTGTCGTGGACGTCGATCCGCACCCGGGTGTCCTCGACGGCCACCGTGAGCCGGATCCGGGTGTCGTGGCCCGCGTGTTTGAGAGCGTTGGTGAGAGCCTCCTGGACGATGCGGTAGACCGCCAGCTGGACGCCGCGGTCCAGGACGTCCAGTTCGCCGCGGGTGCGGTGGTCGACCTGGGGGCCGGCGGAGCGGATCCGGGCGCACAGGGCGTCGATGTCCGCGAGGCCCGGCTGGGGGCTGAGTTCAGGGGCCTGGCTCTGTTCGCGCAGGACGCCGAGGGTGCGGCGGAGTTCGCCGAGGGCCTGCCGTCCGGTGTCGCCGATCATGAGGAGGGCCTGCTTGCCGCGTTCGGGGGCGATGTCGGCGGCGTACGCGCCACCGTCGGCGAGCGTGATGATGACGGACAGGTTGTGGCCGACGATGTCGTGCATCTCGCGGGCCACCCGGGTGCGTTCGGTGGCGACGGCCAGCCGGCCGCGCTGGTCGCGCTCGATCTCCAGACGGGCCGCGCGGTCGCGCAGACCGGCGAGCTGGGCACGCCGGATGCGTACCGCGAGACCCAGCGCGACCGCGGCGATGATGGTGGTGCTCAGGAAGAACAGCCCGTCCACGATGGACACGTCCGCGCGCATCCGCACGGCGAGCAGCACCAGCCCGCCCGCCGTCACGGCGCAGGCGGCGGGCAGATGACGCAGCCGCCCGTGCAGGGCCAGGCTGTAGAGCGCGATCAGCACGGCGACGCCGGCGCGCAGCCAGGCGCCCAGCGCGCACTGGACGAGGAACACCGCGGCGATCAGCGCGAACGCCGCCGAGGGCCTTCTGCGCCGCCACAGCAGGGGCAGCACCTGCCCGGCCTGCAAGGCGACGGTGGCCGCCAGGGACAGGTGGGTGAAGGCGCGGGCGAGGTCGTGCCGGTCGTGGTGGTGGGGCACCAGGTCCGGCACGCACAGCAGTGGGACCGTGAGGAGGACCAGACCCGCGTCCAGCATCCACGGGTGGCCCCGGTCGGCCTGGCGCAGCCGCTGGCCGAGGCTGGACACCCGGTTGACCAGGGGGTGGTTCCAGACGGGGTCCGCCCGGACCTGGTAGGCCGCCCCGGCCTGGGCAGCGGCCGCGGCCTGGGCGGAGTCGTCGCCGTTCATGGGTGTCACCCGTCCATCGTGGCGTAAGGCGGCCGGGGGGCGCGCACCGGGCCGGGTGCGGGCCGCCCGTGGGAGTGCGCGGCATCAGGCGTCGGTGCGCACCAGGCGGTACGCGGCCCCCGCGAGCGCGAGCGCGGTCCAGCCGACGAAGACCACGAGCCCGGCGGTGGGTGACAGGGCCGTCGAGTCGTGGGTCAGCGCGAACACCGACTCACCGGCGTTGCTGGGCAGGTACTTGCTGATGTCGTCCTGCCACGAGCTGGGCAGCAGCGTGACGAGGCCGGGCACCAGCATCAGCGAGGCGACCAGCACGGCGATGCCGCCCGCGACCGAGCGCAGCAGCGCGCCCAGGGCCACGCCGATCACGGCGACCAGGCCGAGGTAGAGGCCCGCGCCCAGGAGGGCTCGTACGACTCCCGCGTGCGACAGCGACAGCGCCGCGGGCGTGCCGGAGACCACGCCGGCGCCGATCGGGAACGCGACGAACGCGCCGACGGTGGCGACGACCAGCGCCACCAGGCCGAACACCGCGGCCTTCGCCCACAGCACGGGCAGGCGGCGCGGGACCGCGGCGAGCGTCGAGCGGATCATGCCCGTGGAGTACTCGCCTGCGGTGACCAGTACGCCGAGGACGCCCAGGGCGAGTTGCGCGAAGTTGGTGCCGAACAGGGACAGGCTCAGCGCGGTCGCGTTCGCGTCGTCCGGGCGCATCTGCCGGCCCGAGGTGTACTCGGAGTGGTAGTGCACGGCGGCGATGACACCGAAGCCGATCAGGAACAGCAGGCCCAGGCCCAGGGTGATCCAGGTGGAGCGCAGGGACCACAGTTTGGCCCACTCCGAGCGCAGCACCCGGCGCGCGGTGACCTTGTAGGGCGGGCGCGGGCCGCGCCCGGGTGCCGGTGCGGGCGTGGCGCTCTCGGTCAGGGTCGTCTGGCTCATGCGGCGCTCCGGGGTGCCTCGACGGTGGTGGTGCCGTGGTACTCGACGGCGTCGCTGGTCAGGTCCATGAACGCCTGTTCCAGGGAGACGGTCCTGGAGCTGAGCTCGTACAGGGGGATGCCGTGCTCGGCGGCCTTGAGGCCGATGGCACGTGCCGTCAGGCCGGTCACCTGGAGTTCCTCGGAACCGATCGTGCCGGTGATCTCCACGCCGGGGCCGGCCAGGACCTCACGCAGACGGTTCGCCCGGTCGGAGGCGACCGTCACGGTGTCACCGCCTGCCTGGCGCACCAGTTCCCGCACCGTGGTGTCGGCCAGCAGGCGTCCGCGCCCGACGATGATCAGGTGGTCGGCGACCAGCGCCATCTCGCTCATCAGGTGCGAGGAGACGAAGACGGTACGGCCCTCGGACGCGAGCCCGGTGAGCAGGTTGCGGATCCACAGCACGCCCTCGGGGTCGAGCCCGTTGACCGGCTCGTCGAGCATGAGGGTGGCCGGGTCGCCCAGCAGGGCCGCGGCGATCCCCAGGCGCTGGCCCATGCCGAGCGAGAAGGCGCCGGCGCGCCGCTTGGCCACGGACTTCAGGCCGGTCAGCTCGACGACCTCCTCCACCCGGCGGCGCGGGATGCCGTGGGTGTGGGCCTGTGCCATCAGATGGGCGAAGGCGGAGCGGCCCGGGTGGATCGACTTGGCCTCCAGCAGGGCGCCGACCTCCTGCAACGGAGCGCTGTGCGCGGCGTACCGCCTGCCGTTCACGGTCACGCTGCCGCTGGTGGGCGCGTCCAGTCCGACGATCATGCGCATGGTGGTGGACTTGCCCGCGCCGTTGGGGCCCAGGAAGCCGGTGACCGTGCCCGGCCTGACGACGAAGTCCAGGTGGTCGACGGCCGTCTTCTCGCCGTACCGCTTGGTCAGCTGCCGCGCCTCGATCATCGCCGCTCCCTTGCCTCGGGTTGTCGGACCCTCACGGTCCCCTCACAGCCAACGCTAGGAGCGCCGGGGCCCGAAGCCGTGGTACCGCGGTCATCAATGACGCGGTCGGGGGTAGTACCGCGGTACTACTCCCATCCGAGCGCCGACTCGCCCACCCGCGGGACGAAAGGCCAGGCCCGCAGCGTCGCCGCGGGACACGGGCGACGCCAGGTCCGCGGCGCCGCTCCGGAACACGGGGGCTGCGGCCCGGTCACGAGGCTGCCGCCGGCAACTGGAGTGCGGGGCGCGTCGGAGCCGGTGGCGGAGCCGTCGGTGTGCGGCCGGGGCCGAAGACGCACGCGCGCAGCAGCAGGAACCGTCCGGTGCCGGCGAGTGCGGAGGCCCCCAGGTAGACGGCCTGCTCCAGAAGGGCTCCGGACGTCGGCCGTACCACCCGCAGGACGGCGACCGCGGCCGAGGTCAGCGCGTAGGCGGCGGTGGCCGACCCGGCGGACTGAAGGTGCCGGCGCCATCCGGCGCGCCGCCCGGTCCCGAAGGTGAACCGCGCGTGCAGCTCGGTGCACAGCACCGTGGAGGCGACGGTGACCAGCGCGTTCGCCGCCGCCCAGGACAGCACCCCGGCCAGCGGCGGCACCGCCGAGGCGGCGGCGATCCCCACCCCGCCGCCGCACAGCACGAACCGTACGAAGGAGGCGAGGGGGTCGGGGGCGGACGGGGCCCGGCAGCCGGTGACCGGACCGGCCGCCGCTCGCGCCGCGTGCCCCGCTTCGCCCATCGTCCGTCCTCGCCTCCGGGGGCCGCATCCGGCCCGGTCCGCTCCCCGTCACGCTAAGGGCGCGGCGGGCGCGGACCGTGGTACCCGGGAGGTCGATGAAGAGGGGCCGGTGGTACCGCGGTACCACCGCCTCCGCCCGTTCCAGGAATCGACCGGCGCCGCCCGGCGGGCTCCCGAAATCTCCTGGCAACACGTCATTGACATGACATTTGGACAGGGGCCATCGCACTCGGACTGGAGCGCGGCACTGGAGCGCAGCAGTCGTTACCCTCCGGACAGACCGGTCAGCACCCGGTCCGGGGTGAGGGGCAGTTCGCGGAAGCGGATGCCGGTGGCGTGGTGGACGGCGTTGCCGATGGCCGCGGCGGTGCCGACGATGCCGATCTCCCCGATGCCCTTGCTGCCCATCGGGTTGAGGTGGGGGTCGTCCTCCTCGATCCAGTGCGCCTCGATGTCGGGGACGTCGGCGTGCGCGGGCACGTGGTAGGAGGCGAGGTCGGACTCGGTGAAGTCACCGAAGGCGGCGTCCATGGTGCTGCCCTCGGTGAGCGCCATGCCGAGCCCCATGGTCATGCCGCCGACGAACTGCGAGCGCGCGGTACGGGCGTTGAGGATCCGCCCGGCCGCGTACACGCCGAGCAGCCGGCGCACCCGGACCTCGCCGGTGACGGTGTCCACGGCCACCTCCGCGAAGTGGGCGCCGAAGGCGTGGCGCGCGTACCCCTCGTCCACGTCGGCGCGGCCGGTGGTGTCCGCCCGTTCCACGAGGCCGGAGTCGGGCAGCGGCCCGGTGTGAGCGGCCAGGCGGTCGGCGAGCCGGGCGCACGCGGCGTGCACGGCCCAGCCCCAGGAGGCGGTGCCGGAGGAGCCGCCGGCGAGCGAGGCGGACGGCAGGTCGCTGTTGCCGACCTCGGTGCGTACCCGCTCCAGGGGTACGCCGAGCGCGTCGGCCGCCACCTGCGCGAGCACGGTACGGGCGCCGGTGCCGATGTCGGCGGCGTTCACCCGCACCAGGAAGGTGCCGTCCGGCAGCGCGTGGGCGGCCGCGGTGGACGGAAAGACCAGGACGGGGTAGGTCGCCGAGGCCACGCCGGTGCCGATGAGCAGGGCCCCCTCGGAGCGGGCATGGGGGCGCGGGGCGTGGTGCGCCCAGTCGAAGCGGCGGGCGCCCTCGCGCAGGCACTCCACGAGGTGCCGGCTGCTGAACGGCTTGCCGCTTTCGGGCTCGCTGTCGGGTTCGTTGAGGATCCGCAGCTCCACCGGGTCCTCGCCGAGCGCGTCGGCGAGTTCGTCCATCGCGGACTCCAGGGCGTACATGCCGGGCGCCTCGCCGGGGGCGCGCATCCAGGACGGGCTGGGCACGTCCAGCGGGACGACCCGGTGGACGGTCAGCAGGTGCGGGGCGGCGTACATGACGCGCGCCGGGACCGCCGCCTGCTCGACGAACTCCCGGACGTGGGAGGTACAGGTGGTCACCTCGTGCATGACGGTGGTCAGGCGGCCGTCGGCGGTGGCGCCGAGGCGCAGCCGGTGCAGGGTGGGGGCGCGGTGGCCGACCACCGCGGCCAGGTACTTGCGCGGCAGGTTGACGGTCACCGGCCGGCCGGTGTGGCGTGCGGCCATCGCGGCGAGGACGACGTCGGGGCGCGGGGTGCCCTTGGAGCCGAAGCCGCCGCCGACGTGTTCGGCGACGACGGTGACGTGGTCCTCGGGCATGTCGAACAGCCCGGCGAGCACGGAGCGTACGGTGGTGCCGCCCTGGCTGGAGGTGTGGACGGTGAGCTTGTCGCGGGCCCGGTCCCAGTGCGCGGTGCTGGCGTGCGGCTCCATGGGGTGGTTGTGCAGGGGCGGCACCCGGTACTCGGTGTCGACGCGGACGGGTGCGGCGGCGAAGGCGCCGTCCGGGTGGCCGTGTTCGCTGCGGCCGGGGTAGCCGCCGTTGGCCTCCTGGGGTTCGTAGGCGTCGGGATGCTCCGGCCGGAGGGTGACGTCGTACTCCTCGGCGTCGTACGTCACCCGGACGGCCCGGGCGCCGGCGCGGGCCGTCTCCAGGGTGTCGGCGACGACCAGGGCGACGAACCAGCCCCGGTGCGGCACCCGGGGGTCCTGGAGCACGGCGAGGGTGGCGTCCTCCGGTTCCGTGATCCGGGGGGCGTTCTCGTGGGTCAGCACGTCCAGGACGCCGGGGATCTCGCGGGCGGCGTCCGTGTCGATCGCGGTGATCCGGCCGCGGACGACCGTGGCGGGCACGGGCCAGGCGTGGACGCGGCCCGGCAGGGGGAACTCGGCGGCGTAGCGGGCCTGGCCGGAGACCTTCTCGCGGCCTTCCCGGCGCTCGGCCGGGGCACCCAGGGCGGGGCCGGTGCGGGCCATGGTGTCCTCCTGTGGCATACCGGTTCAGCTCCCCACGGGCGTCGGCGCGAGGCGGCCCAGGACCTCGAGGGCGAGGTTGTGGGCGAGGGGCACCTTGTAGGCGTTGTCACGCAGGGGCTCGGCGGCGTCGAGTTCGAGGTCGACGGCGCCCTCGAAGGCGGGCGGGGTCGCGGCCGCGCCGAGCAGGGCCTCCTCCGCCAGCCGGGCCCGCCAGGGCCGGTGCGCCAGACCGCCGAAGGCCAGGCCGATCTGGGCGACCCTGCCGTCCGTCACCCGCAGCAGCACGGCGACGGAGGCGAGCGCGAAGGCGTACGAGGCGCGGTCGCGGGCCTTGCGGTAGGCGGAGGGCGCTTTGGCGGTGGCGGCCGGGAGCACGACGGCGGTGATCAGTTCGCCGGGCCGGATCTCGGTGTCCCGCTCCGGGTGGTCGCCGGGCAGCCGGTGGAACTCGGCCACCGGCACGCTGCGGGTGCCGTCGGTGCCGTACAGCTCGACGCGGGCGTCGAGGGCGGCCAGGGCGACGGACATGTCGGAGGGGTTGGTGGCGATGCACTGCGGGGAGTGGCCGAGGACGGCGTGGTCGCGGTGCACGCCGTCGCGGGCGCCGCAGCCGGTGCCGGGCTCGCGTTTGTTGCACGGCTTGGACAGGTCCTGGAAGTAGGGGCAGCGGGTGCGCTGGAGCAGGTTGCCGCCGGTGGTGGCGGCGTTGCGCAGCTGGCCGGAGGCGCCCGCGAGCAGGGCCTGGGAGAGGACCGGGTAGCGGTCACGGACCAGCGGGTGGGCGGCGAGGTCGCTGTTGCGGACCGTGGCGCCGACACGCAGTGAGCCGTCGTCGAGCTCGTCCACCGTGTCCAGGGGCAGGCGGGCGACGTCGACGAGGGCGGCGGGCCGGGCCACGCCGAGTTTCATCAGGTCGACGAGGTTGGTGCCGCCGCCGAGGTACTGGGCGCCGGGGTGCGCGGCGTACGCCTCGACCGCCTCCTCGACGCTGCGGGCCCGTACGTAGGCGAAGGGCTTCACTGGTTCACGTCCTCCACGGCGTCGACGATGCGCGGGTAGGCCCCGCAGCGGCAGAGGTTGCCGCTGAGCCGTTCGCGGATCTCGTCCCGGTCCAGCGGCACGGGCCGGCCGGAGGGGGCCGCCGGGTCGGTGACGTGCGAGGGGTGACCGGCGGCGGCCTCGGCCAGGGCGCCCACGGCGGAGCAGATCTGGCCGGGTGTGCAGTACCCGCACTGGAAGGCGTCGCGCTCCAGGAAGGCCCGCTGGAGGGGGTGCGGTTCCTCGGCGTCGTCCGCGAGGCCCTCGACGGTGGTGACCTCGCTGCCGTCGAGGGCCACGGCGAGCAGCAGGCAGCTGTTGACCCGGCGCCCGTCGACCAGGACCGTGCAGGCCCCGCACTGGCCGTGGTCGCAGCCCTTCTTGGCGCCGGTCAGGTCGAGGTCCTCGCGCAGCAGGTCGAGCAGGGCGCGCCGGTGGTCGACGAGGAGGGTGTGGGGTTTTCCGTTGACGCGGAGGGTGACCTCCGAGCGGTACGGGGCCGGGGGCGCCGTCCCGCTCCGATTCTCGCTGTACGTGTCGCTGCCCATGGCGTGGATGACCTTCCGGACGCGCCTGCTGCCGTGGTGACCGCGTATCCAGGCTGCGGCAGCTGACACGTTCCGGCACCCCGGGGACGCCCGGGGTGCCGGGGTCAGCCGGTCTGCGCGGACCCGCCGGACGGCGTGGACCCGCCGGGTCCGGTCAGCCGGCCGGTGACGTCCGCGGTGTCCGAGGCGGGCGGCGCGGCGACGTTCGCCTCGGTGCCGAAGTCCGTGAACCGCAGGACGGTGGTGCTGGTCACCTGGGTGTTCTCCTTCCCCGGCGTCCTTCCCTTCAGGGGGTGCAGGTTCAGTCGTACGCTCTCCTGCCGCAGGCGGCCCCGGTCGTCGAGCCACAGGTCCACCGGCAGGGAGGACTTGCCCAGCTGCCGTTTCAGCTCCTCGGCCTGTCGCGCGTTGTCGTGCGTCAGCGTGGAGAGGCGCACGGCGACGCGGTAGTGGGTGGTGCGGGTGCCGTCCAGGGTCTGGGTGCCGATCCGGGTGACGTCCTCGCTGCCGACGCCCTTGAGGAAGCGGAACGGCTCTGCCGGGTCACTGACCTGGGACCGCCCCGTGGGGTTGGACCGGTTCAGCCGGGCCAGGTCGATCTTCATCCAGGTCTTGCCGCCCGGGATCTCGGCCCGCCGGCCGCCGGACGGCTTCTGGTAGACCACGCCGTCGACGACGCGCTGCTCGATCTCGGTGCCCTGTGAGGTGAGCGTGATCCGGCTGGCGCCCTTCGCCAGGTCCACCACGCCGGTGCCGCGCGCGGTGACCGCCTGCCCCTCGGCGACGGCCTTGCTGCTCACCGTCATCCTCGCGGTGTCCGCGGCCACGGTGTTGCGGTAGGCGTCCCGTACGGCCTCGGTTGTGGGCGTCGCGCTCGCCCCGGCCTCGGCGTCACCTCCCTTCCCGGAGCCGTCCTCGCTGCCGCAGGCCGCTAAGCCGGCGGCCAGGACGAGCGTGGCCACGGCACTTGTGATCTGTGCTTTCGACACGGTGTCTGCCTCCCGAGCAGGGTTGCCTGGTACGTATGTGACGCCCCCTCGGGTGCCCTGCCGCCCGCCGGTCACGCCCCGGCCGCCACCTCGGCCCCGGCCTCCGTCACGGCGTCCCGCTTCTCGAACTGGGTGCGGTACAGCTGGGCGTAGCGCCCTTCGGACGCCAGGAGTTCGTCGTGCGTGCCCCGTTCCACGATGCCGCCGGCCTCGACGACGAGGATCAGGTCGGCGGCGCGGACGGTGGACAGGCGGTGGGCGATCACCAGCGCGGTGCGGTCCCTGAGTGCCTCCGTCAAAGCCTCCTGCACGGCGGCCTCGGAGGTGTTGTCCAGGTGGGCGGTGGCCTCGTCGAGGATGACGACCCGCTGCCGGGCCAGCAGCAGCCGGGCGATGGTCATCCGCTGCCGCTCGCCGCCGGAGAGGCGGTAGCCGCGCTCGCCGACCACCGTGTCCAGGCCGTCGGGCAGGGACCGTACGACATCGTCGAGGCGGGCGCGGCCGAGCGCGTCCCACAGTTCGTCGTCGCTCGCCCCGGGGCGGGCCAGCAGCAGGTTGGCCCGGACGGTGTCGTGGAAGAGGTGGCCGTCCTGGGTGACCATGCCGAGGGTGGCCCTGAGGGAGGCCGCGGTCAGGTCCCGTACGTCCACGCCGCCGATCCGGACGGCGCCCTCGTCGACGTCGTACAGGCGCGGCAGCAGCTGGGCGATGGTCGACTTGCCGGCGCCGGAGGAGCCGACGAGGGCGACGGTCTGCCCGGGTTCGGCGCGGAAGGTGACGCCGCGCAGGACCTCGCCGCCACCGCGGCCGTCGAGGGTGGCGACCTCCTCCAGGGAGGCGAGGGAGACCTTGTCGGCGGACGGGTAGCCGAAGCGGACGCCGTCGAACTCGACCGCCACCGGGCCCTCGGGCACCTCACGGGCGTCCGGCTTCTCCTGGATGAGCGGCTCCAGGTCGAGCACCTCGAAGACCCGCTCGAAGCTGACGAGTGCGCTCATCACCTCGACGCGGGCCCCGGCGAGCGCGGTGAGCGGGGCGTACAGCCGGGTCAGCAGCAGCGCCAGCGACACGACCGCGCCGGGCTCCATGTGGCCGCGCAGCGCGAACCAGCCGCCGAGGCCGTAGACCAGGGCGAGGGCCAGGGACGACACCAGGGTCAGGGCGGTGATGAACGCCGACTGGGCGGTCGCCGTGCGGACGCCGATGTCCCGCACCCGGGCGGCCCGCGCCGTGAACTCGGCCGACTCCTCCTCCGGCCGGCCGAACAGCTTGACCAGGGTGGCGCCGGGGGCGGAGAAACGCTCGGTCATCCGGGTGCCCATCGCCGCGTTGAGGGCGGCCGCCTCCCGCTGCATCCGGGCCATCCGGCTGCCCATGCGGCGGGCCGGCACCACGAACACCGGCAGCAGCACCAGTGCGAGCAGGGTGATCGGCCAGGACAGGGTGAGCATGACGGCGAGGGTGAGCAGCAGCGTGACGATGTTGCTGACGACGCCGGACAGGGTGTTGCTGAAGGCCCGCTGGGCGCCGATCACATCGTTGTTGAGTCGGGAGACGAGCGCTCCCGTACGAGTACGTGTGAAGAACGCGACCGGCATGCGCTGCACATGATCGAACACAGCCGTTCTCAGATCGAGGATGAGCGCTTCCCCGAGCGTCGACGAGAGCCGTCTGCCGAGGATCCCGAGGGCGGCCTCGGCGACGGCGATCAGCGCGATGAGCACGGCCAGGCGTACGACCGTGCCCTCGTCCCCGTGCGACACGATCGCGTCGACGACGCGGCCGGCGAGCACGGGGGTCGCGACGGCGAGCAGCGCGGTCACCACCCCGAGCAGCACGAACCAGACGATGCGGCGGCGGTGCGGGCGGGCGAAGGCGGCGATGCGCCGCAGGGTTCCGCGGTCGAAGGGGCGGCGCTCCGCCTGGGCGTTCATCACGCTGTGCAGCTGTGTCCACGCTGTGGTCTCCATACTCATGGGAGAGAACGTAGAACCTCAAGCATCGTTGAGGTCAACACCCGCCCGTCGTCCCCTCGCCCGTCGTCCCCTCGCCCGTCGTCCCCTCGCCCGCCGTCGTCCCCTCGCCCGAAGGACCCGATGACCCCTCCCCCGCGCCTTCTCGCTCAGCCGCTGCCCGTCCGTAAGCCGCCGGTCCCGCTTCCGCCACCCGCCGTTGGCGCGGTGCGGAAAGCCTCTTGTGACGTGACACCGGATGTGACAGCGGTACAGCTCCCCGAACTCCGCCCGGGACGACTCCCCCGACGCGTCCCCGTCCGCCAGGCCCTGTGCCTGGTCCCGCTCCTGCTCGTCACCGTGGCCGCGGTGCGGCACCGCTCCGTGCTCGCCGCGGGCTTCGGACAGCTGCGCACGGCGTCCTGGCCGTGGCTGCTGGCGGCGGCCGGCGCCACCTGTCTGACCTGGGTCGCCGCCGCCTTCACCCGGCAGGGTGCCGTCGTGCAGCCGCTGCCCAGACGGCGGCTGCTGGCCACCCAGTTCGCGGCCGGGGCGGCCAACCACCTGCTGCCGACCGGGCTCGGCGCGAGCGCCGTCAACCTGCGCTTCATGACCGTGTGCGGGGTGCCGCTCGCCCGCTCCTCGGCAGCCCTCGCGCTGTACCTGCTCGCGGAGTGCGTGGGCCGGCTGGTCCTGCTGACCGCGCTGCTGATCGCCTTCCCGGACGCGCTGCGGCTCGGCAGCCTGCTGCCCGGCGGTGCGCTCGGCCCGCTGCTGCTGGCCATCGGTGCCGGGCTGCTGCTCGCGGCGGCCGCGCTGCTGCTCGTACGACGGCTGCGCACGGCCGCGTTCTCCTTCGTGCGGACGGCGCTGGGCGAGGCGCGGTCGGTGCACGCCCGCCCGGCCCGGGCGCTGGCCCTGTGGGGCGGGTCGCTGGCGTTCCCCGCGCTCCAGGCGGCCGGGCTGGCCGCGGTGGGCCGGTCGCTGGGGCTGCCGGTGCCGGCCGCGCACATGGCTCTGGCCTACCTGGCGGCGACGGTCGCGGTGGCGCTGGTGCCGACGCCCGGCGGGCTCGGCTCCGTGGAGGCGGCGCTGATCGTGGCCCTGGTCGCGGTGGGCGGCCCGGCGGCCGTCGCCACGGCGGTGGTCCTCGCCTACCGGATCATCACGGTGTGGGTGCCGCTGGTGCCGGGCGCGCTGACGCTGGGGGCTCTGGTGCGGCTGAAGGTGATCTGAGGGGCGGGTCACCGACGGGTCCCGGGGGCGGGCATGCTGGGCGGCCGGTCCCCCGGTCAGCGAAGGAGTCCCCCGTGTCGGTCCGAGTGGAACGCAAGGAACACGTCACCACCGTCGTCCTCTCCCGCCCGGAGGTCCGCAACGCCGTCGACGGTCCCACCGCGGCCGCGCTCGTGGCGGCGTTCCGCGCGTTCGAGGCCGACGACGAGGCACGAGTGGCGGTGCTGTGGGGCGAGGGCGGCACCTTCTGCGCGGGTGCGGATCTGAAGGCGATGGGTACGGAGCGCGGCAACCGGGTCGCCGAGGACGGGGACGGCCCGATGGGCCCGACCAGGCTGCGGCTGTCCAAGCCGGTGATCGCCGCGGTCGCCGGGCACGCCGTCGCCGGAGGCCTGGAGCTCGCCCTGTGGTGCGATCTCCGGGTCGCCGAGGAGGACGCCGTCTTCGGCGTGTTCTGCCGCCGCTGGGGCGTCCCGCTCATCGACGGCGGCACGGTGCGGCTGCCCCGGCTGATCGGCGCGAGCCGCGCGATGGACATGATCCTCACCGGCCGTCCGGTGCCGGCCCGCGAAGCCTACGAGACGGGCCTGGCCAACCGCCTGGTCCCCACGGGCCGGGCCCGCGCGGAGGCGGAGGAACTCGCGGCGGCCGTCGCCCGTTTCCCGCAGGCCTGCCTGCGCGCCGACCGGGCGTCGGCGCTGGAGCAGGAGGGCTTGGACGAGGAGAGCGCGCTGCGCGGTGAACTCCGGCACGGCGCGGGCGTGCTGACGGAGGCGCTTCAGGGCGCCGCGCGGTTCGCCGGGGGTGAGGGACGACACGGCTCGTTCTCGCTCTGAGGGGCCTCCGGCGTGCGAACTGCCGTTGCTGATACGGCAGGATGAAAAGTCGCGCCGGCCGTCGACGTCCCCCTGGCCCGCGTGACCGCACATCCCGGAAACGAGCAGGTGACAACGTGACGATTCCTCACACCGGTCTTTCCACCGGGCCGTCGGCGACGCCGTCCGCCGAGGCCTTGCGCCCCGGAGGTGACCGGTGAACCGCGCGCTGACCCTGGACGACCTGATCCTCGCCGGCATCGCCCTGGCGGCGGGCCTGCTGGTGGCCTTCTCCTCCCGCACCCTGCTGCGCTGGCTGGCGGGGCACGCCAAGCGCACCAGGTGGAGCGGCGACGACGTGATCGTGGACGCGCTGCGCACGGTGGTGCCGTGGGCGGCGATCGCGGCCGGCGCGGCCGGTGCGGCGGCGGCGCTGCCGCTGACCCGGTCCGTCCAGCAGCACACCAACCAGTGCCTGAAGGTGCTGCTCATCTTCGTGGTGACCCTGTCCGCGGCCCGGGTGATCGCCGGGCTGGTGCAGAGCGTCACCCAGTCCCGCTCCGGTGTCGCCGGGTCGGCCACCATCTTCGTCAACATCACCCGGGTGCTGGTCCTGGCCATCGGCTTCCTGGTGGTGCTCCAGACGCTGGGCATCTCGATAGCGCCCCTGCTCACCGCCCTCGGCGTGGGCGGTCTGGCGGTCGCCCTGGCCCTCCAGGACACCCTCGCCAACCTGTTCGCGGGCATCCACATCCTCGCCTCCAAGACGGTGCAGCCCGGCGACTACATCCGGCTGAACACCGGCGAGGAGGGCTATGTCGTCGACATCAACTGGCGCCAGACGACGGTCCGCCAGCTCTCCAACAACCTCGTCGTCGTCCCCAACGGCGAGCTGGCGAAGAGCAACATGACCAACTACACCCGTCCCGAGCAGCAGCTGACGGTCCTGGTGCAGGTGGGCGTGAGCTACGACAGCGACCTCGACCACGTGGAGCGGGTGACCACGGAGGTCATCGCCGAGACGATGACCGAGGTCGCCGGCGCCGTCCCGGACCATGAGCCCGCCATCCGTTTCCACACCTTCGGCGACTCCCGCATCGGCTTCACGGTCATCCTGGGTGTCGGCGAGTTCAGCGACCAGTACCGGATCAAGCACGAGTTCATCAAGCGCCTGCACCGCCGCTACCGCGAGGAGGGCATCCGCATCCCCGCACCCGCCCGCACGGTCGCCCTCCAGCAGGGCTCGGTGGTGATCCCGCACCAGCGCGGCGCCGAGGACGTGCCGTCGGGCCCCGGCATCATCGGCTGACGCCGTGCGCCGTCCGGCGGGCGGGGGTGGCGGGCAGCGTCGCCGGCCGGTGCCGACCTGCGGTGGCGGGCGGCGGCGGCCACGCTACTGCGCGCGTGCCCCGGCCAAGTGGCCGGTTCCCCGTCGCACGCGCCCCGCGCCGGTGTTCCGTGTGGCGGGGCCGGGAGGCGTCCCGGTGGCCTCGGGCCCGGCCGCCGTATGCTCGGAGCAGTATGGCCACTCCCCCGGACCCCCCGATTCCGGAGCCGCCGGCCCGCGTGCTCGACCAGCGGCTCGACGCGCTCGCCCGGCAGCCGTTCCGCGCCAAGTTCCACCTGCGCGGGCGGGACCGGGCCACCGCGGAGCTGGGTGGCCCGGCCACGATGCGGAGGCACGCCCACGACCTGATCGCCAAGCGGCTGGCGCCGGCCGAGCCGTACAAGGACGGCCGGCAGACGCCGTACCGCGGCCATCCGGTCTTCGTCGCCCAGCACGCCACGGCGACCTGCTGCCGCGGATGTCTCCAGCGCTGGCACCGGATCCCCAAGGGGCGGGAGCTGAGCCGCGCGGAGCGCGCCTACGTGGTGGCCGTGATCTGCCGCTGGATCGAGCGCGAGCTGACCGGCTAGAGCGTCGCCGAGTTGTCGTGGTAATGGCCGCCGCGCAGGCTGTGCGGGGTCGCGAGGGACGGGGTCACCGGGGTGACCGTCCAGTCCGGGTGGCCGGGCATGCGCGGCGTCGTGGTGCCGTACAGCCAGTCGCGCAGGAAGCCGGACTGGTCCTGACCCGAGACCTTCGAGGCGACGGCGATGTAGTCCTCCGTGGAGGCCGCGGAGTTGCGGAAGCACTCCAGGAAGGTGCGTTCCACGGCGTGGAAGACGTCCTCGCCGACCAGCTGCCGGAAGGCGTACAGGACGAGGACACCGCCCAGGTAACGCTGGCTGTCGAAGAGGTTCACGGCGTTCGGGGCGGCGACCGGGCCGGAGTCGTGGCGCCACTGGTCACCGCGGGCGTAGGTGTCCCTCATCCGGGCCTCCATGGTGGTGAGGCCGAGGGAGTCGGGCCAGCCGCGCTCGTAGCGGTACAGCAGCCCGTAGAAGTCGGCGTGCCCCTCGTTCAGCCACAGGTCGGCCCAGGTGGCGGGGCTGACCAGGTTGCCGAACCAGGAGTGGACCAGCTCGTGCATCATGTGCGAGCCGATCTTCCTCTCCTCCTGGAGCAGGAAGTTCGGCTTGTACAGGGTGAGGGTCTGGGTCTCCAGGCCGGTGAAGTCGAAGGCGTTCGGGTCGTCGGAGTTGCAGGGCAGCAGGCCGTACGTCTCGAAGGGGTAGGCGCCGAGGCGGGCCTCCAGCCACTCCACGAGGCCGGGGGTGAGGGAGAGCGCCGGTTCCAGGGCGGCGGCGCGGGCGGCCGGTACGACGTCGCGCAGCGGCAGCCCGTGCGGGCCCTGCCGGTCCTTGACCACGTAGTCGCCGACGGTGATCTGCACCAGCTCGGTGGCCATCGGGGAGCGGGAGCGGTACGAGTACGCCGTGCGGCCGTCGGGCAGGGTCTCCGTGCGGGTGAGCACGCCGTTCGCCACGCCGCGCAGGCCGCTCGGGACCGTGACGCGGAAGGTGAAGTCCGCCTTGTCCGAGGGGTGGTCGTTGCAGGGGAACACGGTGTGCGCGGAGTTCGGCTGGCCGCACACCGCGAACCCGTCGGGGGTGACGACCCAGCCGGTGTGCGGCAGGGCGCGGTGCGGGTCGGCGGAGTACGCCACGCACACCGTGACCCGGTCCTTGGCCCGCAGCGCCGCGGCGGGGGTGATCCGCAGCTTTTCGTCCGCCTGCTCGAAGGCGGCCTCGCAGCCGTCGACGTGTACGGACCGTATGTCCAGGCCGAGGCAGTCGAGGGAGAACCGGGTGAGGCGCCGGTCGGTGCGGAGCGTCAGGGTCGCGGTCGCCTCGACCAGCCCGGTCGCGGGGTCGTACGCGAGGTCGAGGTCGTACGAGGAGACGCGGTAGCCGTCGTTGCCGAGGGCCGGGAAGACGGGGTCGCCGAGGGTCTCCGGGCCCGGGGTCCCCGGGTCGCCGCCGGTGCGGGGGGCGGCGTGGGCGGCGGAGCCCACGGTCAGTGCGGTCGCCGTGCCGATCAGGGCGGCCGCGGGGGCCGTCACTCTGGTGCGATATCTCATGGTCCGCTTTCGCTCGGGCGGCCGGGTGGTCGGGTCCGGCCGTCGGTGAGTGGGCGATCTGCCTACTGGACCGCAGAATCGATCCCCTCGGTTGCCCCCGGGCGACACCGATGTGGTCCCGGTGTGAGGGCGGACCCCTGTCGAGTGCACGGCGGTCACGAGATATCTTGATGTCGAGCAATGTTGCAGACGTGGAGCGGAGCACCCGGTGACTGACTCGACCATCATCTACACCTACACAGACGAGGCCCCGGCCCTGGCGACGCATTCGTTCCTGCCGGTGATCCAGGCGTACGCCTCGCAGGCCGGTGTCGACGTGGAGACTCGCGACATCTCGCTGGCCGGGCGCATCATCGCCCACTTCCCGGAGTACCTGAACGAGGACCAGCGCATCCCGGACGCGCTGGCCGAGCTGGGTGAGCTGGCCAAGACGCCCGAGGCCAACATCGTCAAGCTGCCGAACATCTCGGCGTCGATCCCGCAGCTCAGGGCCGCGGTCGCCGAGCTCCAGGGCAAGGGCTACGCGCTGCCGGACTACCCGGACGACCCCAAGACCGACGAGGAGCGCGAGATCCGCGCCCGCTACGACAAGGTCAAGGGCTCCGCCGTGAACCCGGTGCTGCGCGAGGGCAACTCCGACCGCCGCGCCCCGGCCTCGGTGAAGAACTACGCCAAGACCCACCCGCACCGCATGGGCGCCTGGACCCCCGAGTCCAAGACCAACGTGGCCACGATGGGCGTCGACGACTTCCGCTCCACGGAGAAGTCCGTGGTGATCTCCGAGGCCGGTTCGCTGCGCATCGAGCTCAAGGGTGACGACGGCTCCACCACCGTGCTGCGGGAGTCCGTGCCGGTCCTCGAGGGCGAGGTCGTCGACGCCTCCGTGATGCGCGTCGCCGCCCTGCGCGAGTTCCTGACCGCCCAGGTCGCCCGTGCCAAGGAGGAGGGTGTCCTCTTCTCCGTGCACCTGAAGGCCACGATGATGAAGGTCTCCGACCCGATCGTCTTCGGTCACGTGGTGCGCGCCTTCTTCCCGAAGACGTTCGCGAAGTACGGCGAGACGTTCGCCGCGGCCGGCCTGACCCCGAACGACGGTCTGGGCGGCATCCTCAAGGGCATCGAGGCGCTGCCCGAGGGCGCGGAGATCAAGGCCTCCTTCGACGCCGAGCTCGCCGAGGGCCCGGCGCTGGCCATGGTCGACTCCGACAAGGGCATCACCAACCTGCACGTCCCGTCCGACGTCATCGTCGACGCGTCCATGCCGGCCATGATCCGCACCTCCGGCCACATGTGGGGCCCGGACGGCCAGGAGGCCGACACCCTCGCGGTCCTGCCGGACTCCTCGTACGCCGGTGTCTACCAGGCCGTGCTCGACGACTGCCGCGCTCACGGCGCCTACGACCCGGCCACCATGGGCTCCGTCCCGAACGTCGGCCTCATGGCGCAGAAGGCCGAGGAGTACGGCAGCCACGACAAGACCTTCGAGATCCCGGTCACGGGCACGGTCCGCCTCGTCGACCAGGCCGGCAACGCCGTGATCGAGCAGACGGTCTCCGCCGGCGACATCTTCCGCGCCTGCCAGACCAAGGACGCGCCGATCAAGGACTGGGTGAAGCTCGCCGTCACCCGCGCCCGCGCCACCGGCGACCCCGCCGTGTTCTGGCTGGACGAGACCCGCGCGCACGACGCCAACCTGATCGCCAAGGTCAAGGCCTACCTGCCGGAGCACGACACCGAGGGCCTGGACATCCGCATCCTCGCCCCGGTCGACGCCACCAAGCTGTCGGTCGAGCGCATCCGCCGCGGCGAGAACACCATCTCGGTCACCGGCAACGTGCTGCGCGACTACCTCACCGACCTCTTCCCCATCCTGGAGCTGGGCACCAGCGCCAAGATGCTGTCGGTGGTCCCGCTGATGGCGGGCGGCGGCCTGTTCGAGACCGGCGCCGGCGGCTCCGCGCCGAAGCACGTCCAGCAACTGGTCAAGGAGAACTACCTGCGCTGGGACTCGCTCGGTGAGTTCTTCGCGCTCGTCCCCGCCTTCGAGCAGTACGCGGCCGCCACCGGCAACACCCGTGCCAAGGTCCTCGCCGACACCCTCGACCGGGCCACGGCGACCTTCCTCAACGAGGACAAGTCCCCGACCCGCCGCGTCGGCGGCATCGACAACCGCGGCAGCCACTTCTACCTCTCCCTGTACTGGGCGCAGGAGCTGGCCAAGCAGACCGACGACGCCGACCTGGCCAAGGCGTTCGCCTCGCTCGCCGAGACGCTCACCGCGGGCGAGCAGCGAATCGTCGACGAGCTGAACGCCGTCCAGGGCTCCCCCGCCGACATCGGCGGCTACTACCAGCCCGACAAGGCCAAGGCGGACGCGGTCATGCGCCCGTCGGCCACCTGGAACGAGGCCCTCGCGTCCCTGAACTGACGCGCACGGCCAGAGAGCCGTCCCACTGAACGACTCCGCCCCGGCCGGCACCCCGGCCGGGGCGGAGCCGTACGGTCAGCCGAGCGGGAGTGCCGTCGGCGGGCGCGGGTATCCGACCGGGCATGCTCGCCATCATCGGCTACCGGTCCCATGACACCTCGGCAACCCTCTGGGCGTTCTTCGGCTCGTTGCTGGTCATCGTCGTGGTGGGCTGGTACGTCCGGCACCGGAGGTAGACGCGGCTCCCTGCGCGCCACGCGTGGCTCGGCATCGATCCGGCACACTGCTCCTGCCCCTTGATCCCGCACCCTGACACTGACAACGCCCCCGGAGCCGCCCGTGTCCCGTCCCCTGCCCTCCTTCGAGCTCCTGCCCGGTGCCGAGGACTCGTCCGTGATCCTGCACGTGCCGCACTCCGCGCGGGAGATACCGGAATCCGTGCGGGCGGGGATCGTGCTGGACGACGCCGCGCTGGAGCGGGAGCTGGACCACATCACCGACGCGCACACGGACGGGATCGCCGAGGCGGCGGCCGGGCTGGCCGGGGTGAGGCCCTGGCGGTTCGTCAACCGGCTGTCGCGGCTGGTCGTCGACCCGGAGCGGTTCCCGGACGAGCGGGAGGAGATGCTCGCCGTGGGGATGGGCGCGGTGTACACGCGGACCACGCACCGGGCCGAGCTGCGGCCCGCCGGCACCGACCCGGAGCCGCTGGTCGAGCGGTATTTCCGGCCGTACGCCGACGCCATGACGCGGGCGGTGGCCGACCGGCTGGCCGCGACGGGGCGGGCCGTCGTGATCGACGTGCACTCCTATCCCACCGAGGCGCTGCCCTACGAGCTGCACGGAGCGGGGCCCCGCCCGCCGGTCTGCGTGGGCACCGACGCCTTCCACACCCCGCCCGAACTGGCGGAGCTGGCCCGGAAGGTGTTCGCGCGGTGCGGGGAGACGGGGCTGGACAGCCCGTTCAGCGGTGCGTACGTGCCGCTCGACTTCTACGGCACGGACCCGCGGGTCGGCGCCCTGATGGTGGAGATCCGCCGGGACACCTACATGGCGGAGCCCGGCGGCCCGACCGTGGAACCGGGACTGTCCCGGCTGGTCGCGGCCCTGGCCGCCCTGGTGGACGGCCTCTCCCGGTGACCCGGGGGGTCAGGCCCGCAGCCACTCCGTGACGATCACGTCCCCGCCGGTCCGCAGCCGCAGTGCGAACGGGCCCCTGGGCAGCGCCGCGCCGGTGAAGCGGCCCAGGGCGTCCGCCGCGAGCGGGACCGCCGTCTGCGGGCCGCCGAGCACCTCGACGCTCGCCGACTGCGGGGGCAGCACCTGGCCCATCAGCCCGTCCTCGCCGACCTCGACGTCCACGGTCAGCCCGCCCCCGCGGAAGGTCAGCATCCGGGGCGGGTCCGGCGCGCCCCGGACCGGGACGGCGTCGACCAGGGAGTCGAAGGTCAGCTCGGCGACCCGCGCGTCCAGGTCGTGCAACCCGTAGGCGTCGATGGCCAGTTGGCGCAGCTCGGCGGGGACGGGGTCGAGGATGGCGGCGGCCTGGCGCAGTTCCTCCTCCAGGACCCCGCCGCCGAAGTCGTCCTCGCCGAACGCGTCCCGGTCGCGGTAGTCGTCCTCGCGCATGGCGCTCACACCGCCCCTCGTGCGTCGAGCCGCGCCCGCAGCCTGCGCAGACATCGCTGGCGCAGCGGTCCGATGCTGCCCACCGCGATGCCGAGGGCGGCGGACACCTCCAGATAGCTGGGCGGCGGCGAGGCCATCAGGACCCGCAGCAACTGGCGGCAGCGGTCGCCCAGTTCCTCGAACTCCTGCCACAGCCGCCGGATCCGCTCGGCCTCGGCGGCCGCCTCCTCCGAGTCGAGCAGCGACTGCTCGGGCGTACGGTCCTCGCTGACCCGGTCCAGGACCTGCGGATCGTCCGTCGGCATCAGCCGGGTCAGGCCCTTGATCACCTTCAGGCACTCGTGCCGCGCGGTGCTCGCCAGCCAGGACCCCGCCTTCTCGGGCTCGCGGATGCGGCCGAGGTGCTGGGCGAAGCGGAACCACACGGTCTGGTAGACCTCCGAGCCGTCGGCGTCGGAGAGCCGGTGCGCGCGCACGACGGACCACACCAGCGGACTCAGCCCTTCCACGAGCGCCTTCCAGGCCGCCGCGTCACCTTCGACGGCCGACCGGACCAGCGCCCCGACCTCTGCTCGGTCCACGGCCCCACCCCTCGTGTACGGCACGTCATCGTACGCCGCGGAGGGGACGCATCCGGTCCTCATGCGCCGGGAACCAGTCGCACGACGGGGACCGGGCGCCAGGTGGGCGGCCTCAGCGCCGGTACGTGCGCCCCGCGTACTTCGGCGTACTCGGTGTTGGAGTCGAGCAACTGCCTGCGTGCGGCGCGCGGGTCGGACTCCTTGTGCGCGGTCATGTGGGCGGCGACGAGACCGGCGGCGACCGGGGTGGCGAACGAGGTTCCGCTCCACTGCGCGAACCCTTCGAACATGACCTGGTCCGCCTTGCCCGAGGTGCCCTGCCGCGCCTCGCTCAGCGCCCCGGTGTGGCGCGGGTACTGGCAGGTGCAGGCGTAGGCGAAGCCGAACCGGCAGGAGTCGTAGGTGGAGTGCTGGTAGGCGTACGGCACGGGCCGGTCGAAGCCGGTGAGGGCGCTGGTGAGCCGCTCGCCGGGCGCGTACGCCCGTACCCAGGGGCCGTGGTTGGTGAAGCAGGCGCCGAACTCGCCGTCGCCGCGCAGCGCGCCGACCGACAGCACGGCGTCCTCGTAGCCGGGCAGCGAGGCGTAGGCGGCGGGCCAGAAGGGTGTGGCGCTGGCGTTGTTGCCGGCCGCCGCGACCAGCAGGGTGCGCTGCTCGCGCAGCTCGCGCATGAAGGCGTCCACGCCGAGCAGGCCGTCGGTGCGGCCGTTGGGGGTGCCCGCGGAGAGGCTGATGATGTCGGGCCAGCCGCCCCGGTCGACGGCCTCGAAGAGCCTGGCGCCGAATTCGGACTCCAGGAGGGCGCCCGCGTCGTCGAGCGTGTTGCGTACGGTGAGGTCGGTGTTCGGCGCGACGGCGGCGAGCAGTCCGGCGATGAACGTGCCGTGGCCGACGTACTGTTCGAGGACGCCGTCGTCGCCGGTCTCCTTCAGCTGCGCGTCCCCCTCGGTGCGGGCGAGCAGCGGGTAGGACCGGTAGTCGTGCATCAGGCCGTTGTCGATGACGAGGACGGCGACGGCGGTGTCCGGGTCGTACGGGGTCCCGTCCGCCGCCGGGTTGCACGGCCCGGTGAGGGGAACGGGCACGGGCTCGTCGCCGGGGCAGGCGTTGACCGACGCGATCGACACCACATGGTTGCGGCTGACCAGCCGGCGGCCCTGCCGGCCCTCGTGCTCGCGCATCGCCCGCAGCGCGTGGGCCACGGAGCGGTCGCCGCTGCGGTCGCCGTGGCCGGGGTCGCCGACCCGGATACGGGTGACGCCGGTCCTGTTGGTCTCCGGGCCCTCCCGGCGCACGTGGTCGGCGACCAGGCCGGTGGCCTCGGCGAAGTGGCCGCGGACCGTGTCCTCGACCAGCCGGGCCTCCTCGCCGTCGCGGGCGAGGACGACGCCCTTCTCGTAGAAGAACTCGGCGGAGTCGTCCGGTCCCATCGCCAGCGGGACGTCCGGCATCGACCGCTGGACCTGTTCGAACTGTTCGTGGAAGCGCTGAGGCGCCATGGCGTGTCCTCCCCCTGAGGCCGGTTTCGACAGTCTGAGCCCGCGGGCCGCCGATTGATACAGGCCCGGACCATGACGAGCCGTGACGGGACCACTACCATCCGAGGAGTGACAGCGACAGACGCGTCGGTCCTCCAGTTGCTGCCGATGGTGTTCGCCGCCCCCAACGAGGCCCTCGCCGGGGCACAGCGGGTGCTGGACGCCGATCCGCCGCCGTCGCACGCCTCGGTCGCCCACCAGGTCATCGGCATCTGGCACCGGGACTTCGGCGACATCCGGGTCGCCCTCGGTCATCTGCGGCGCGCCCGCGACCTCGCGGCCCGGGCCGACTCGGCCGACCGGGAGGCGGACGTCCTGGCCACGCTCGGGGTCGCGTTGGTGCACGCGGGGCGCACGCGGCAGGGGCTCACCTCGTTCGAGCGCGGGGTCGCGCGGGGCAGCGGGCACACCCGGGCGCGGGTGCTGTTCCGGCGGGCCTACGTCTGGTGGGTGCTGGGCCGGCACCGGGAGGCGCTGGGGGACGTACGCCGGGCGATACCGGTGCTGCGGCAGGCCGACGACGTGATCTGGACGGCGCGGGCGCTGACCCTGCGGGCGACCGTGCACCTGGCGCTGGGCGCGGTGGACCGCGCGGACGCCGACTTCACGGCGGCCGAGCGGCTGTGGGAGACGACCGGCCAGGAGCACGACAAGGCCGACGCGGTGGAGAGCCGGGGCCTGGCCGCGTTCCGCTCCGGTGACATCCCGGCGGCGCTCAGGCTGCTCGACGAGGCCGAGGAGCGGTACGCGAAGCTCGGCACGCCCACGTTCATGCTGTGCGTGCGGCGCTGCGAGGTGCTGATGGCGGCCGGGCTCGCCCCGGAGGCCCTCGCCGAGGCGGACGCGGCGATCGCGGCGATCGACGAGATCGGCGGGCAGTCCACCCGCAAGGCCGAACTGCTGCTGGCCGCCGCCCGGGCGGCCCGCTCGGCCGGGGACCCGCACACGGCGATAGCGCGGGCCGACGCCGCCGTACGGCTGTTCGCCGGGCAGCGGCGCTCCTGGTGGGAGACGCATGCCCGGCTGGTGCTGATCGAGGCGCGGGGGGCGGCGGGACGCCGGTCGGGGCGGATGGTCGCGGACGCGGCCCGGGTGGCGGAACGGCTGGCCTCGTTCGGCTCACCGGCCGCGCCGGAGGCCTCGCTGCTGGCGGGCCGGATCGCGCTCGCCCTGGGCTGGACGGCGGACGCGGAACGGCATCTGGCGGTGGCCGCCCGCAGCAGACGGGCCGGGCCGCCGCCGGCCCGGGTGACGGGCTGGGCGGCGCAGGCGCTCAGGGCGCGGGCGGCCGGTTCGGGTCGGGGCGTGCTTCAGGCGTGCCGGCGCGGTCTGGACGTGCTCGACGACCACCGGATGACGCTGGGCGCCTCGGAACTGCGGGCCCGGGCCACCGCGCAGGGCGCGGAACTCGCGGCGCTGGCCCAGCAGGCGGCCCTCGCCCGGGGCGGGCCGCGGCGGCTGCTGGAGTGGAGCGAGCGGTGGCGGGCCACGATACTGTCCGCGCCGCCCACCCGGCCGCCCGCCGACCCCGCGCTGCTCAGCGGTCTGACCGCGTTCCGGGAGATCGCCGCCCGCGCGGAGGCCGCCCGCGTGGACGGCCGCCCGGTGCCCGCCCTGGAGCGCGAACAGCGGCGCCTGGAACGGGAGATCCGCTCCCGCACCCTGCACATGCGCGGCACCGCCCCCGGATACGGGGACACCTCCTCCTTCGACCCGGGGCGGCTGCTGGACCGGCTCGGTGACACGCGGCTCGTCGAACTGGCCGTGCTGGACGGGCGGGTGCACGTGCTGCTGTGCGGGCAGGGGCGGGTGCGGCGGTTCGAAGGCGGGGCGCTGGCGGAGGCGGTGGCCGAGGCGGAACACGTCCAGGCCGGGTTGCGGCGGCTCGCCCACCCGGGGGCGGAGGCCAGGCTGCCGGTGGTGGAGGCCGCGGGCCACCGGCTCCAGGAGCTGCTGCTCGCCGGGGCGGTACGGCACCTGGGGTCCGGGCCGGTCGTGGTGGTGCCGCCGGGCGCGCTGCACCGGGTGCCGTGGGCGCTGCTGCCGTCGCTCAGGGAGCGGGTGCTGAGTGTGTCGCCGTCGGCGGGCAGCTGGCTGCGGGCCCGGGACACCGAGCCGCCGCCGGGCGGCCGGCAGGTGCTGGTGCGCGGCCCGGGGCTGGCGACGGGCGGCGCCGAAGTGCCGGAGCTCGCGGGCCGCTACGGCACGGCGACGGTCCTGGAGGGCGCCGACGCGCAGGTCCCCCGGGTGCTGGCCGAGCTCGACGGCGCCGCGCTCGCCCATCTGGCGGCGCACGGCACGTTCCGCGCGGACAGCCCCCTGTTCTCGTCGCTGCGGATGGCCGACGGCCCGCTCATCGTGCACGACTTCGAACGCCTGGACCGCAGCCCGTACCGGATCATCCTCTCCAGCTGCGACACCGCCCGGCTCGCCTCGGTCGGCGCCGACGAACTGCTGGGCCTGGTCACCGCGCTGCTGCCGCTGGGCACCGCCGGGGTGGTGGCCAGCAGCGCGCCGGTCAGCGACGCGGCCGTGGTGCCGCTGATGCTCGCGCTGCACAAGGGCCTGGACGCGGGCCTGTCGCTCGCCGAGGCACTCCGCGACGCCCGCGCCGCGCTGCCCGGGGACGCCGTGCACCAGGCCACCGGGTGGGCGTTCGCCGCGTTCGGGGCGGCCTGACGCCGCATCACACCGGCTGCCCGACCGGCGGTTCCGCCAGCCCGGCAACCGACAGCGTCAGCCGCTCCGCGACGCCCGGGCCGCACCCGCCCGGGGACGCCGTGCACCAGGCCACCGGGTGGGCGTTCGCCGCGTTCGGGGCGGCCTGACGCCGCATCACACCGGCTGCCCGACCGGCGGTTCCGCCAGCCCCGGCAGCCGCGCCCGGTCACTCGCGCCGAGCCGCGTGTAGGCGCCGTACAGGTGGTTGCCGACGGTACGCACCGACAGCGTGAGCCGGTCCGCGATCTGGCGGTTGCTCAGCCCGGCTGCCGCGAGGGCGACGATCTGCCGTTGCCGGGCGGTGAGTTCGCCCAGTACCAGACCGGACAGGGCCGGGGTGCGGGCGCCCTGGCAGCGGCGGGCGAGGGCGAGCGCGCGGGTTCGGGAGGTGCGGGCGGCGCCCGGGTCGCGGTGCGCGTGGGCGGCCTGCGCGTACGCCTCGGCCGCGAACAGCAGGAAACCGCGCTGCCGCAGCGCCTCGGCCGCCCGGTCGAGGGCCGGGCCGTCGCGGCGGGCGAGGGCGTCGGCGTGCCGGGCGAACACGCTCCCCGCCGGAAGGGGCCCGACAGCGTCGGCGGACTCGCCTTGCGCGAGGGCCAGTTCGGCACGGCACGCAGGGTCGTCCGGTGCGTCCCGCAGCCCTTCGCGGGCCCAGGCCGCCGCCTCCCGCACCTCGCCGCGCAGCCGCGCGAACCGGGCGCGTACGGCTGCGTACCCCGCCGGTACCCGGGCGCCCTCCGCCACCAGCCACTCCCCCACCGGCGTCGGCACGGCCCGGACGTCCGCGGCCGCGATCCGCCGGGCCAGGGTGTCCCGTTCGGCCGCCAGGGCGGGGCCGAGGCGATCCGTGGCGCGGGCCGTCCGCCGGGCCCGCAGCTTCCCGGCGGTGGCCCGCAGCACCGGGCCGTGCAGCGGGTGGGCGAGGCGGACGCCGTCCTGGTCGTCGGCCTGGACGAGGCCGTCGGCCTCGAGTCGTTCGAGGGCGTCCAGGCCTCGGTCGTCCGGAGCGAGAGGGTCCAGGCGCAGGGGCAGCGGCTCGGCGAAGGCGAGGCGCTGGAGGATCTCGCGCTCGCCGGGGCCCGGACGGTCCAGGGCGGGAGCGACACGTTCGCGTACGGCGGCCGTCACCGGCACCGGGCCGCGCCAGGCCCATGCGTCGCCGCCCTCCACGGGGGTGAGCAGGCCGCCCTCGCGCACGGCCCCCACCAGTTCGCGCAACAGCCTCAGATCGCCCCCGCACAGCCGGTGCAGCCGGCCCACGGTGAGCGGTTCCAGGGTGCGGCCCGCGCCCGCGGTGAGCAGCCGCGCGGTCTCCTCCCGCGGCAGCGGCTCCAGGGCGAGGCGGGGCAGCAGCTCGCCGGTCCACAGCCGGGACACGGCGGCGGGCAGCGGTGCGCCGTCGTCCGCCGCGATCACCACGAGGCGGGTGCGGCCGTGCACGGCGAGCTGGTGGACCAGGGCGGCGGAGGCGTCGTCGAGGAGGTGCGCGTCGTCGACCACGAGCGGGCGTACGGCGGACAGCGACCGCATCGCGTGGTGCAGCGAGACCTCCCCGGGCAGCAGGTGCGCGAACGCGGCGAAGTCGAGCCGGCGTGTCTCGGGCGTCCCGGTCGCCCGGGCGCAGTCGGTGCCCCGGACGGCCTCGGTGACCAGTCGCGTCTTGCCGCGGCCGGAGGGTCCGGTCACGACGATGCCGTGCCGTGCGCCGGTCAGGGACCGGCGGACCAGGTCCAGTTCGTCCTCCCGGCCGGTGAACGGCCAGGGCGGTTCGAGTGTCCGCGCGTCCGGTTCGTAGGTCGTCACATCAGTGAGAGCCGGGATACTCAACGCTGATACAGGGGGACTTGAGTAGGCCTCGACTCAGGCGTCCGGCGGGGAGGCGGCGGCAGGCTGGACCCATGACCGCTCGCTACTGCTCGCTCCCGCAGCAGTCGGCCCCCTCGTTCGCACCGGGGCTGACCGCCGAGCGGCTGGGCGCGCTGACCGGCGGGCGGCGGATGTGGGTCAACGGCACGGTCCTGCACTACCACTTCTTCGACGCCGACACCGACGCGTCGGTGATCCCCGTCCCGGGGACCGGGGAGACCCGCCAGGTGTCGTGGGTCGGGTCGAAGGAGCAGCGGGACGCGGTGCGCGAGGGCTTCCGGCAGTGGCAGGACCTCGGCATCGGCGTGAGCTTCGCCGAGGTCGGCGACCGCCGGGAGGCGGAACTGCGCATCGGCTTCCAGGCCGGTGACGGCTCCTGGTCGACGGTCGGGCGGGACGCGCTGACGGTCGGCCGGGGGATACGCACCATGAACTTCGGCTGGGACCTGACCGCGCCCGGGGAGCGCGGGACGGCGCTGCACGAGATCGGGCACGCGCTCGGCATGCTGCACGAGCACCAGAGCCCGGTCGCCGGGATCCACTGGGACGACGAGGCCGTGTACGCCGACCTGGCGGGCCCGCCGAACTTCTGGAGCCGGGACACGACGTACGCCAGCGTCCTGCGCAGGCTGGACCCGGCCGAGGCCAACGGCTCCGTGTGGGACCCGCAGTCGGTCATGGAGTTCCCGTTCGGGCCGGGGCTGGTCCTGGAGCCGGAGCAGTACCGCGCGGGCCTGCACCCGCCCGGTTCCCTGTCCCCGGCGGACAAGGAGTTCGTGCTCCGCTGGTACCCGCCGACCCAGCCGTCCCGGCCGCCCGCTCTGGTGCCGTTCCGCTCGGCGCCGCTCGGCCTCGGCCCGGGCGGGCAGGCCGACTTCACCGTCGAGCCGCCGGAGACCCGCGCGTACACCGTGGGCACCTTCGGGGACGCCGACAGTGTCCTCGTGGTCTTCGAGGAACGCGACGGGGAGCCGCGTTACCTCGCCGGCCGGGACGACGGGGGCACACCGCACAACGCCAGGATCCGGGTCCGGCTCGTCAGGGGCCGCCGCTATTTCGTCCGCGTCCGCCTGTACTCCACCTGGGGTTCGGGCGAGACGGCCGTCATGTGCTGGTGACAGCGCAGGCCGCGACGCGGGTGTGTGGACCACAGTCCGGCGCCGGGGGAGCGGCCGCGGACGTCACCTTCGGGGGAGGGAGACGTCCGCGGCCACGCCGGTCCCCGGGACGAGAGCGGGGGCACGGCCTTCAGCCGCCCGTCTCCAGCGGTCGCGCCGGGTCCCCCGACCACTCCTCCAGTGAGCCGTCGTAGACGGAGACGTCCCTGCGCCCCAGCACGGTGAGCGCGAGTGCGGTGCCCGCCGCCGAGATGCCGCCGCCGCAGTAGAGGACGACGGGCGAGTCGGCGGTGCCGAGGACCGCGCCGACCCTGGCGGCCAGTTCCGCACGGGGCAGCAGGCGTCCGGTGTCGTCCAGGAGGCCCCGGCCGGGGAGACTGCGGCTGCCGGGGATGTGGCCGCGGCGGCTGTAGCGGGTGGGGGCGGAGCCGTCGTACCCGCCGGGCGGCAGCGCGCAGACCAGGACGCCGGGGTGCTCGCCCCGGCTGATGGCGGCCACCGCCTCGATGCCGGACCAGAGCCGGGGCCGCAGGACGGGGACCGCCGGGGTGACGGCCGGCTCGGGGTGGGTGTCGCCGGAGGCGAGCGGGCGGCCGGCCGCCTGCCACGCCGCAAGGCCGCCGTCCAGCACGGCGGCGGGAACGGAGATCGCGCGCAGCATCCACCACAGCCGGGCGGCCCAGATGCCGCCGCCGGTGTCGTAGGCGACGACCTCGCTGCCCTCCCCCACGCCCAGCCGGGCCAGCGCGGCGGACAGCGCCTCGGGGGTGGGGACGGCGAAGTGGCAGGGCGCGCCGGGGTCCGAGAAGTCCGAGGTGAGGTCGGCGTGCCGGGAGCCGGGGAGGTGGCGTTCGGCCCAGCCGGGGCGGCCGCTCGCCGAGCGGTGGTCGCCGTCGTGGCGGGGCGAGGGCAGCAGCGCGGTGGCGTCCAGGACGACCAGCCGCGGGTCGTCGAGGTGCTCCGCGAGCCAGGCGTCGTCGACCAGGGGGCCGGGCAGCAGGGAGGTCATGGCGGCCGATGGTACGCCCGTGAGCTGGGCGTCTTGCTTCGCGGTCATGAGCGTCTCATATTCCGGATCATGGTTGCGCGGGGGCTGTCGACTGCGGTTATGGTTTCGGCCATCTACGCGGGAGCCCCTCCCCGACCGGGCTGAGAGGGCGTCTGGGATCCGCTCGTCGAGGGCGGTCCCCATGGGGACGCCGACCGCACCACTCGCGCCGTCGTCGGCGCCCCGCGTAGGAGATCACGTGTCCGCAGCAGCAGTCGAGTCGAAGCCACCGGTGGCCGTCACCGTGCCGGCGGCGCCCTCCTGTTGTTGTCGCGCTTACTGAGAACTCACCTCCCCGCTCTTCACCTCATCCAGGCTCCGCCACGCCTGTGCACCTTCCGGAGTACCCCATGCCGCACATACGGGTCATGCTCGATTATTTCCACCCCTGGCCCAATTCAGCCGGTCTGTACGTCGCCCGTGCCCGCCGCTGGTACGAGGAGGCCGGCCTGGACGTCGAACTGGTGGTGCAGGACCCGGGGCGCGGGGACACTCTGGAGTACCTGGCCCGGGGCGAGGTGGACTTCGGGATCTTCCCGCCCAACCGTCTGCTCGCCCGGCGGGCCGCGCTCGGCCAGCCGCTGATCGCGGTGGCCGCGGTCAACCACCGCGCCCTGGAGGCGATCCAGACCACGGCGTCGACCGGCATCACCCGCCCCCGTGACCTCGCCGGCCGCCGCCTCGCCTACAACCCGACCCCGCGCGGCCGGGCCATGGTCCGCCACCTGGTGGCGGCCGACGGAGGCGACCCGGACGCGGTGATCACCGTGGACGCCGGCACCCGCGAACTGACGGTGGACGACATCGAGACCGGCGAGGCCGACGCCACCTTCGGCACCTACTGGTCCTGGGACGCGTTGCGCGGCGACCTGCCCGAGGAGCACCGGCTGACCTGGCCGGTGGACGAGGTCGGCGCACCCCGCTACCACAGCTACCTGCTCGGCACGAGCGAGGAACTGCCGGCGCGACGCCCCTCAGTGGTACGGGAGTTCCTGGCCGTCACCGCTCGCGGTTACACGGCCGCCGCCCAGGAGCAGGACGACACCCTTCAGCTGCTGGAAGGTGTCATCCCGTACTTCCCGCGCCCGCTCATCGCCCGTTCCCTCGCCCTCGTCGCGCCCACCTGGACGGACACCGAAGGCCGTTGGGGCGTGATCGACGAGAACCGGATGGGCCCGTACGCGCACTGGCTCGCCGAGAACGGCGCCATCGCGCACGACCGGGACTGGGCGAAGTCCTTCACCAACACGCTGCTGGACATGCCCGCGTGAGAGCCCTGCCCTGCCAGGCGCGGGCGCTGACCCGGCGCCGGGCCGTCGACCTGAAACGGGTGGACAGCGCGCTGTGTCGGGCCTGACCGCCCCGCAGCGCCCTCTCACCCCCGTACGAAGGACCCGACAATGCCCCGCCGCACCGCTCCGGCCGCCCTGGCCGCGACCGTCTCCCTGCTGGCCGTCACCACCGGCTGCTTGGCCGATCCCCCGGCCGCCGCGAAGGACGGCACCACGACCGTCACGCTCGCGCTCGACTGGACCCCGAACACCAACCACACCGGTATCTACGTCGCCCAGCAGAAGGGCTGGTTCAAGGACGCCGGGATCGACCTGAAGGTCGTGCCGTACGGCTCGACCGCGCCCGAGACGCTGATCGCCAACCACAAGGCGGACTTCGGGGTCTCCTACCAGGAGGGCGTCACCACCGCGCGGGCCGCGGGGCAGGACATCACCTCCGTGTACGCCGTCACCCAGAAGACGAACGTCACCGTCTCCGTGCGCGCCGACCGCTCGGCATCAAGTCCCCCAAGGACCTGGACGGCAAGACGTACGCCGGTTTCGGCGCCCCGTACGAGAAGCCGCTGCTTCAGAAGGTGATCCGGAACGCCGGCGGCAAGGGCGACTTCAGGCAGGTCACCCTCAACACCTCGGCGTACGCGGCGCTCTACGCGGGCAAGGCCGATTTCGCGATGCCGATGCCGACCTGGGAGGGCCTCCAGGCGAAGCTCACCGGCAAGCCGCTGAAGGACTTCCAGCTCTCCGACTACGGCTTCCCGGCGATCTACTCCACGCTGATCGCGTCCTCCGACCGGTTCCTGAAGCGGAACCCGGCCGTCGCCAAGAGGTTCCTGGCCGCCGTCGACAAGGGCTACCGGTATGCGGCGGACCACCCCGACCAGGCCGCCGGTCTCCTCGTCGGCGCCAACCGGAGCGTGCTCACCGACACCCGGCTGGTGAAGGAGAGCGAGCGGCTGCTGGCCAAGGAGTACTACAAGGGTGCCGACGGCAGCATCGGAACGCAGAGCGCCGCCCGCTGGAAGGCCTTCGCCGACTTCGAGTACGGCGCCGGGCTGCTGGTCGACGGCGACGGCAAGAAGCTGACGAAGGCGCCCGACACCTCGGCCTTCTTCACCAACGCCTACCTCCCGGACGCCAAGTGAGGGGCGCACTGCGGTCGTTGTGGCCGCCCGTGCTGGTCCTCGCGGTGGTGGTCGGCGGCTGGCAGCTGTACGTCACGGCGACCGGCGTCGACCCGGCGACCCTGCCGAGCCCGGCGCGGGTGGTGTCGCAGGGCTGGGCCAACCGCCAGGACCTGTGGGACCAGACGCTGCCCACCCTCCAGGAGACCCTGCTGGGCTTCGCGCTGTCCTTCGCGGCGGCCTGGCTGGTCGCGGTCCTGCTGGACTTCTCCGCCGCCGCCCGGCGGGGTCTGTACCCGCTGCTGGTCGCCTCGCAGACCATTCCGATCGTGGCCGTGGCGCCGCTGCTGATCATCTGGTTCGGCTTCGGGCTGCTGCCGAAGATGCTGGTGGTGACGTTGACGACGTTCTTCCCGCTGGCCGCCAACCTGGCCGCCGGGTTCGCCTCGGCCGACCGTGAGGCGATGCGGCTGCTGCGCTCCCTGGGCGCGGGCCGGTGGCGGGCGTTCCGGCTGGTCCGGGTGCCGAGCGCGATGCCGTACTTCTTCGCCGGGCTGCGGGTGAGCATCACGTACGCGGTGGTGGGCGCCGTCTTCGCCGAGTACGCGGGCGCCGAGTCGGGCCTCGGGATCTACATGCAGGCGCAGAAGAGCGCGTTCCGTACGGACCTGGTGTTCGCGGCGGTGGCGGTGACGGCGGCGCTGAGCGTCGCGCTGTTCGGGGCCACGTATCTGCTCCAGCGGCTGGTGCTGCCCTGGGAGCGGGCGCTGACGCAGGAGGAACAGCGGTGAGCAGTCTGCGCATCGAGCAGGTCGCGAAGTCGTTCGGTTCGCTCGACGTCCTGCGGGACCTCGAACTCTCTGTGGAGGAGGGTGAGTTCGCGGCCGTCATCGGGCCGAGCGGCAGTGGCAAGAGCACCCTGTTCAACCTGGTGTCCGGGCTCGACCGCCCCACCTCGGGACGGGTGCTGGTGGAGGGCGAGCCGACGGGCGTGGCCTCGGGCAAGGTCGCCTACATGCCGCAGAAGGACCTGCTGTTCCCGTGGCGGACGGTGCTGGACAACACGGCGCTGGGGCTCCAGGCGCAGGGCCTGCGCAAGAAGGAGGCACGTGCCCGCGCGGCCGCCCTCTTCGCGGACTTCGGGCTCGACGGGTTCCAGAAGTCCTACCCCGCCCAGCTCAGCGGCGGCATGCGCCAGCGGGCCGCGCTGCTGCGCACGGTGGTGCTGCAGCGGCCGGTGCTGCTGCTGGACGAGCCGTTCGGCGCGCTGGACTCGCTGACGAGGACCGAGATGCAGCTGTGGCTGGCGGACATGTGGCGGCGCCACCGCTGGACCGTCGTCCTGGTCACCCACGACATCCGCGAGGCGGTCCTGCTCGCGGACACCGTGCACGTGCTGTCACCGCGCCCGGCCACGGTCGTCGACCGCGTCGAAGTGCCCCTCCCGCACGGCGAACGGGACTTCACCGCACCCAAGTTCGCGGCCACGGAACGCCGGGTGCTGAGCGCTCTGCGCGGGACGACCACGACGGCGGCGGTGGCTCCATGAGCGCGCATCTCGCGCACGGACTGGGCACGGACCCGGTCGAGCCGGACTGGCCGCCGCTCACCGACGGCGAGGTCACCGCGGTCGTCGGCCCCGCCCGGGTCCTCTGGCGCAGCCCCCGCCCCCTGTCCGCGGCGGCGGTCGTCGAGCGGGGCGGGCGGCGTCTGTTCGTGAAGCGGCACCACGTCTCGGTACGGTCGCCCGAGGGCCTCGCGGAGGAACACGCCTTCCTGCGGCACCTGCGGGACCGGGGCGCACCGGTGGTCGAGGTGCTGGACACGGTGGCGCGCGGCGAGTGGACGTACGAGGTCCACTCGGCGGGCGTCGGCACGGACCTGTACCGGGAAGCGTTGTCCTGGTCGCCGTTCCGCTCCCTGGCGCACGCCCGGGCGGCGGGCCGGGCGCTGGCCCGGCTGCACCTGGCGGCGGAGGGTTTCGACGCCCCGCCCCGCCGGGTGCAGCCGCTGGTCGCCTCGTTCACGGTGTTCGCCGGACCGGACGACCCGCTGCCGCGCCTGGAACGGTACGTGACCGAGCGGCCGGCGCTGGCCGAGGGGCTGGCCGGCTTCCCGTGGCGGGCGGACACGCACCGCGTCCTGCTGCCGCTGCACGAGCGCCTGGCCCCCCGTCTGCCGCAGCTCGAACCCCTGTGGACCCACAACGACTGGCACGCCTCCAACCTGCTGTGGGGCGAGGACGGCGAGGTCTCCACGGTCCTGGACTTCGGCATGAGCGACCGCACGACCGCCGTGCACGACCTGGCGACGGCGATCGAACGCAACGCGGTGCAGTGGCTGCGGCCGGGCTTCCCGGTGCGCGAGGAGGACGCCGTCGCCCTCCTCGACGGGTACCAGTCCGTACGGCCCCTCGCTCCCGCCGAGTCAGCGGCCCTCCCCACCCTGCTGCCGCTGGTGCACGCGGAGTTCGCACTGTCCGAGCTGGACTACTTCCACGGCGTGACCCACTCCCCGGAGAACACCCGTCTGGCGTACGAGTACTACGTGGGCCACGCCGAGTGGTTCACCGGGCCGTCCGGCCGCGGGCTGCTGGAGCGGCTCGCGGCCTGAGCACCGTGCGTCAGCCCGGCCAGCGGGAATGACCCCGGCGCCGCCACTCCGCGGCGAGCAGTTCGTAGGAACGGACCCGGTCGGCGTGGTCGTGAGTGATCGTCGTGATGAGCAACTCGTCGGCGCCGGTGGCTTCCTGGAGCTGTTCCAGCTGGTCGGCGACCCGGCCGGGCGAGCCGGTGAACTGGGTGTCGACGCGGTCCTGGACGAGGGTCCGGTCCTCGTCGGTCCAGACGTGGGCCCGGGCCTCGTCCGGGGTCGGGAACGCGATGGCGCCCTCCGCGGTGCGGATGCTGCGCACCCACAGGCCGTAGCCGGTGGCGAGTTCCCGGGCCGTCGCGTCGTCCTCGGCGACCACGACGTCCGCGGAGACGCTGACGTACGGCTTGTCGAGGACGTCCGAGGGCTGGAAGAAGGACCGGTAGCCGTCCACCGCCTCCAGGACGGTGGCCGGGCTGACGTGGTAGTTCGCCGCGAACCGCAGGCCACGGGCGCCCGCGGCCTCGGCGCTCTGCCCGCCGCTGCTGCCCAGCACCCACACCTCGACGTCGGCCCCCTCGCCCGGCACCACGTGCGCCTCGACGCCCTCGGCAGAGCGGTAGGTGCCGGCCAGCAGGGCGAGGATGTCGTCGATCTGCTCGGCGTAGCCCTGGGATTCGGCACCCGGCAGCAGGAGCAGCCTGCGCTGGAGGGCGATGCGGGGTGAGCCGAGGAGGTGTGCGAAGGAGAACCGGGGCGGGATCAGCAGGCCGTTCGGGGCCCGGCCGTCGACGACCGGGGTGGCCGTGGCAGGCGCGGCGGCCTTCTCGCGGGGCGGCCCGCCGCCGGAGCGGCCGAGGCCCAGGTCGAAGCGGCCGGGGTGCAGCGCGTCGAGCAGGCCGAACTCCTCGACCGTGCTCAGCGCGGTGCGGTGCCCGAGCTGGACGGCGCCCGAGCCGAGCCGGATGGTGGAGGTGGCGTCGGCCGTCAGCGCGAGCAGTACCGCCGGGGACGTACCCGCGACGCCCGGGTTCAGGTGGTGCTCGGCGAACCAGTAGCGGGCATAGCCGAAGCGCTCGGCCTGCCGGGCCAGGTCGACGGAGTTGCGCAGGGCGTCGCCGGCCGTCGATCCGGAGGGGACCGGGACCAGGTCGAGGACGCCGAGCGGGATGTCAGACATGGGCCGGCTCCTCGCTGGTCGACGGTGCCGCGAGGGCCGGGGCCCAGTCGAAGGGCGGGTCGGGGATGTCCCTGCGCAGCACCGGGGCCACCGCCGACTGGAAGAGTTCCAGCGAGTCGCGGTGCTGGGTGTCGGTGAGGCCGCCCGCGTCCGCGTGCACATGGACCACGGTGTGCCCGAACCGCTCGTGGTAGCGGTGCACCTTGTCGACGACCTGCTGCGGGCTGCCGATCAGGGCCGAGCTGCGCTCGACGAAGTCCTCCAGGGTCTCGAAGACCACGGGGAGGCCGGCCCGTCTGAAGAAGGACAGGTTGGCCTCGAAGACCGGCCGGTACGCCGCGAGCGCCTCCTGGGTGGTGGGAGCGACGTGGATGCCCGCCGTACCGGCGCCGATCGCGATGCCGGCCGGGTCGTGGCCGTAGTGCTCCCAGCGTTCGCGGTAGTGGCGGATCAGTTCGGCGTACGGCTCGATGGGGTTGGTGACGTTCGCCGAGAACAGCGGGTCGCCGTAGCGGGCGGCCAGGTCCACCGACTCCTTGCTGGTGGCGCTGCCGTGCCAGACCCGGACCGGCTGCTGGTACGGCCGCGGCCACACCTCCGCGTCCTTCAGCTCCGGCCGGAACCGGGTCGCCGCGGTGACCTTGTCCTGCCGCCAGATCCGCCGGAACACCTCGTAGCTCTCGGCGTTGCGGTCCCACTGGTCCTCGGGCGTGACGTGGAACAGCTCCCGCTGGGCGGCTCCGTTGCCCTTGCCGATGATCAGGTCGAGGCGGCCGCCCGAGAGGTGGTCGAGGGTCGCGTAGTCCTCGTAGGCGCGCACCGGGTCCAGCAGACTGAGGGTGGTGACGCCGGTGAACAGCCGTATCCGCTTGGTCAGCGCGGCGATGTGGCTGAGCACGACGGGCGGCGAGGAGGAGATGAACGGCCGCTCGTGCCGCTCCCCCACGCCGAAACCGTCGAAGCCCAGCTCCTCGGCGAGCAGCGCGTTGTCGAGCACCTCACGGAACCGGTCGCGGGTCGGCTTCTGGACGCCGGTCACCGGGTCCGGGCGGTGCACGATCAGGGTGAGGGCGATGAACTTCACGACGCCACCCGCACACCCGTTTGCGTGTCCGGGTGGGCGAGGCCCAGGTGGTCGCGCAGGGTGGTGCCCTCGTAGTCGGCGCGGAAGACGCCCTGTTCCTGGAGGAGCGGGACGACCTTGTCGGCGAACGGGTCGAGGCCGCCGGGGGTGATGTGGGGGACGAGGATGAAGCCGTCGGACGCGTCCGCCTGCACGAACTCGTTGATGGTCTTGGCGACGGTGGACGGGGCGCCGACGAAGGTCTGCCGGTTTCCGGTGTTGATGACCAGGTCCCGGATGGACCAGTCGTTGGCCTCGGCGAGCTCCCGCCACTCGCGGGCGATGGCGATCGGGTCGCGGTACATCCGTACCTGGGCGCGGCCGCGGGAGATGTGCTCCTCGGCGACCAGCGGGTCGACGTCGGGCAGCGGGCCGTCGGGGTCGTACGCCGACAGGTCCCGGTTCCAGACGAACTCCAGGTGCTTGATGGCGGTGGCCCCGCTGACCTGCTGCCGGCGCACCTCCCGGGCCAGGTCCTCGGCCTCGGCGTCGGTGTCGCCGAGGACGAAGGTCGCGGCGGGCAGGATGAGCAACTGGTCGTGGCCTCGGCCGTACTTGGCGAGGCGGCCTTTGACGTCGGTGTAGAAGGCCTGCCCCTGCTCCAGGGTGGCGTGCCGGCTGAAGATGGCGTCGGCGGTGGAGGCGGCGAACTCCCGGCCCTCCTCCGAGTCGCCCGCCTGGAAGATCACCGGGCGGCCCTGCGGAGAGCGGGGGACGTTGAAGCGGCCGTGGATGTCGAACTGCTCGCCCCGGTGCACGAAGGCACCGGCCTTCGCGTCGCTCAGGAAGGTGCCGGTGGTCTGGTCGGCGAGGATCTCGTCGCCGCGCCAGGAGTCGAACAGCTCGTTCGCGGTGGTCAGGAACTCCTTGGCGCGCAAGTAGCGCTCCTCCTGCGGGAGGAAGCCGCCGCGGCGGAAGTTCTCGCCGGTGAAGGCGTCCCAGGAAGTGACGACGTTCCAGGCGGAGCGTCCGCCGGAGAGGTGGTCGAGGCTGGCGAACTGGCGGGCCACCTCGTAGGGCTCGTTGAAGGTGGAGTTGATGGTGCCGGTCAGGCCGAGCCGGTCGGTGACGGCGGCGAGCGCGGCGAGCACGGTGAAGGTGTCGGGGCGGCCCACCACGTCCAGGTCGTAGATCTGCCCGCCCTGTTCGCGCAGCCTGAGGCCCTCGGCGAGGAACAGGAAGTCGAACTTGGCGCGTTCGGCGGTGCGTGCGAAGTGCGCGAAGGAACTGAACTCGATGTGGCTGCCGGCGGCCGGGTCGCTCCACACGGTGGTGTTGTTGACGCCGGGGAAGTGGGCGGCGAGGTGGATCTGCTTCAGCGGCTTGCTCATGGTCGTGGTCCCTCCGGCTCAGGCGGTGGCTGCGGCGTAGCGGTTGGCGGGGCGGGCCAACCCGAGGAGGCCGCGCAGGGTGCCGGCCTCGTAGGCGCTGCGGAACAGGCCCCGGCGCTGGAGTTCGGGCACCAGGCCCCGGGTGATGCCCGGCAGGTCGTGGCCGAGCACCGCCGGCCGCAGCCGGAAACCGGAGAGGCCGGCGCCGTGCAACTCCTCCAGCAGGTTCGCGAGTTGACCGGGGGTGCCGGTGAAGATCCGGGCGTCACCGGTGTACGGGGTGCCCGCGAGGGAGTCGAGGCGCTCGCGGCGGTCCGCGGCCCGCGCCGGGTCCTCGTCCAGGAAGACCACCAGGTCGCCGAAGACGTGCAGGGGGTCGTCGGCGCGGCCGGCCGCCTCCTGCTCGGCGCGGATCTCGGCGACGATCGCTCGGGCCTGGGCGGCGTCGTGCGGGGTGACGTAGCCGACGTCGGCCTGCCGGGCCACCAGCCGGTACGGCACCGTCTGGTGGGCGAGCGCGGTGACCAGCGGCTGTCCCTGGGGCGGGCGGGGCGTGATCGAGGGGCCCTTGACGCTGAAGTGACGGCCCTCGAAGTCGATGTAGTGCAGCTTGTCGCGGTCGATGAACCGGCCGGTGGCCGCGTCCCGGATCTCCGCGTCGTCCTCCCAGCTGTCCCAGAGGCGGCGGACGACCTCCACGTAGTCGGCGGCCTCGTCGAACAGGTCCGTGACGAGTTCGGCCGCGGCCGGGCTGTCGTAGGCGTCGATGACGGGGACGGTGCGGCGGCCGAAGTGCGCGGCCTCGTTCGGCCGGGCGGTGATCTGCACGCGCAGGCCGGCGCGGCCGGTGCTGACGTAGTCGAGGGTGGCGATCGCCTTGGAGATGTGGAACGGCTCCGTGTGGGTGGCCACCACGGTCGGCACCAGGCCGATGTGCCGGGTGAGCGGGGCGATCCGGGAGGCGATGAGCACGGCGTCGAGCCGGCCGCGCACCTGGTCGGTGCGTTCGTCCGGCTGAAGGAAGTGCGAGGACTGCGGGCCGAGGCCGTCCTCGATGGTCACGAAGTCGAGGAGACCGGCCTCCGCCTCGGCGACCAGGTCGGCCCAGTAACCGGCGGTCAGCAGGTCCCGGGGCCGGGCCACCGGCTCGCGCCAGGACGCCGGGTGCCAGCCGGTGCCGTCCAGGGCGACGGCGAGGTGCAGGGGGGAAACGGGGGTCGATGACACGAGTGGGTGCCTTCCTGGAGGTCCGTTCGAGGGCGCCGGCCCGCAGGGAACAGGGGCACGGCGAAGAGCGTGGGGACGGGTCAGGAGCAACAGAGGGCGCCGGCCACGCGCTGGAGGTCGATGTGGGGCCGGGAGTGCAGCACGACGGAGCGGTTCGGCTTCAGAACGCGGGGGCGGACGACACGTGTCATGTCCGCCACCTCCGCACGCCGGGGCCCGGCGGGCCGTGCGTACGGCGCCGAGCGCGTCTCGTCCTGAGTCACAACAGTCCGTTCCCGCGCGGTGTTCCCGGGCTGCGGACGTGGACGATCGGCGACCGGCGGCGCAGCGTGAAGCCCATCGACTCGTACAGCCGGATCGCCCGCGCGTTGTCCGCGGCGGCGTGCAGGAACGGGACGTCCCCGCGCTCCCGGATGCCGGCGGCCACCGCGCGCACCAGCCGGGTCGCGAGCCCCCGGCCGCGGTACGCGGGGTCGGTGCACACCGCGCTGATCTCGGTCCAGCCGGGCGGCCGCAGCCTCCCCCAGCCTTCGGCCGGGGGGACCCCCATCTCGCTTCGCTCGCCGGCCATGGCGATCAGTCGTCCCCGGTGCCGGATGCCGAGGTAGGTGCCCATCTCGACGGTCCGCTCCAGGAACGGGCCGGGCCGGGTACGGGCGACCAGGCCGAGGATCTCGGGGACGTCGGCGGGCCCCAGCCGTTCCGCTTCGGGGGCGGGCTCGGCCCGCAGCGCCGTGTCGACGAGCTGGACGCCCTCCCCGCCGCCGAGCACCTCCCATCCCTCGGGGACGCGCTCGACGGGCTTGATCCGTACGGTGGTTCCGGGCCCGACGAGGGTGTGCAGGTCGGCCCAGGCACCCGGGTCCGTGGGGTCGGCGAGGGCGGCGAAGGCGTAGACGCCGGCCCGGTAGCGGGCGGCGCGGCCGAGCCGCTCGGCGAGGTGGGCGTGCGGGCCGTCGAGGGCGGCCCAGACAGCGTTGTCGAGAACCGCGGCTGCGGGCAGGGGCGGGGCTCCGCCTCCGCGGACGTCGGTCAGGTCGGCCACGGAGGCGGAGTCCTTTCTCACTCGACTTGCATGACAAGCTCAGTAATTGACTGCTCGTCAGGAGTTGTCCAGCGGCAGCCCGGGCGGGTTGACCTCGGCCTTGCCGACGGCCTCATTGGAGAGGTTGTAGGCGGCCAGCCACTTGGCGTACTGCCCGTTCTCGATGAGGTGGTTGATGGCGTCCGCGAAGGGCTTGGCGAGCCCGCTGTCCTTCTTCGTGGTCGCGGCGATCAGGCCCTGAAGGGTGGCGCCGGCGCCGGAGAACGTGCCCGCGCTGCGGGTGGGGTTCGGCGACTTGGCGGTCTGGGTGATGTGGTAGGCGACACCGGGGTTGGCGGCGAAGTAGGTGTCGATCCTGCCGCCGGTCAGCGCGAGGTAGGTGGCGTTCTTGCTCTGGTAGTGCTTGACGGTGAGGCTCTTGCCCTCCTTCTTCAGCTTCGTCTGCCACTCGAGGAGGATCTTCTCCTGGTTGGTGCCGTTGTCGACGGCGACCGTCTTGCCGGCGAGGTTCTCGTAGTTCCCGTCGAAGTTCCAGGTGCTCTTCTTCAGCACCTCGAAGCCCACGTTGTCCTTGCGGTACGAGGCGAAGTCGTACTTCTTCTTGCGTTCCTCGGTGTCGGTGATGTTGGCGAAGGCGGCGTCGTACTTGCCGCTGTCGATGCCGACGAACATGTTCTCCCAGGTGGCGTTGGAGAACTGTGGCTTCAGACCGAGGACCGCGGCGACCAGCCGGCCGAGGTCCGGTTCGGCGCCGGTGAGGGTCTTCTGGTCGTCGCCGATGTAGGCCAGCGGCGGGAAGCCGTCGGGCAGGGCGCCGACGCCGATCCTCAGGGTGCCGCTCTTGCGGACGGCGGCCGGCAGTTCGGCGCTGATGGACTTCACCTCGGAGACCTTCAGCTCGGTCTGCTCGGCCGCGCCGTTGGACACTCTGCCCACGGTGACCGTGCCCGCGGTGTCGGTCGTGGTGGCGGCCTCGCTGTCACCACCGCAGGCGGCGAGCCCGGTGGCGAGGGTGGCGACGGCGGTCGCCGCGGTGATGCCGCGTATCAGGCTGCGTCGGGAGAAGTGGCTGGGCATGGCTGTCCTTGTCGTTCAGTGATGAAGGTGCGATGGGTGTTGCAGGAGGGGGTCAGAGGACCTTGCTGAGGAAGTCCCGGGTCCGCTCGTGCCGGGGGCTGTCCAGCACCTGGGCGGGCGGGCCCTGTTCGACGATCCGTCCGCCGTCGATGAAGACGATCCGGTCGGCGACCTCGCGGGCGAAGCCGATCTCGTGGGTGACGATGACGAGCGTGGTGCCGCTGGTGGCCAGGTCCTTGATGACGGAGAGGACCTCGCCGACGAGTTCGGGGTCGAGCGCCGAGGTCGGCTCGTCGAAGAGGATGATCCCGGGACGCAGGGCCAGGGCGCGGGCGATGGCGACGCGCTGCTGCTGGCCGCCGGACAGCTGCCGTGGGTAGGCGCCGGTACGGTCACCGAGGCCGACCCGGGTGAGCAGTTCGCGTGCCAGCTCCCGCGCCTCGGGCCTGCTCAGCTTGCCGGTGGCGACGGGCGCGGCGGCGACGTTGTCGAGGACGGTCAGGTGCGGGAAGAGGTTGAAGTTCTGGAAGACGAAACCGATCCGGCTGCGCTGGGCCAGGATGGCGCGCTCGCCGAGTTCCTTCAGCCGGTCCCCGTTCCGCTTCACGCCGATCAGCTCTCCGCCGACGCTGACGTGGCCGACCTCCGGCTTCTCCAGGTGGTTGATGACCCTGAGCAGGGTGGACTTGCCGGAGCCGGACGGGCCGATGACGACGGTCACCTCACCGGGGCGGACGGTCAGGTCGATGCCGTCGAGGACGCGGTGGGTGCCGTACCACTTGTGGACGTCGTGCACCTCGAGGGCGGCCGGCGTCGTCGCCAGGGTGTCGGTGGTGGTCATACGGCGGCCTCCCTGCGCAGCCGGGCCCGGAACTCGGCGAGGCCGGCACGCGCCTTCTGGAGCGGGGTCGGCGGCAGGCTGCGGGTGGCACCGCGGGCGAAGTACCGCTCGACGTAGAACTGGACGACGGACACCACGCTGGTCAGGATCAGGTACCAGACGGTGGCGACGAGCAGCAGCGGCACGATGTCGCCGGGGTAGGTGCTGCCCATGGTCTGCGCGGAGCCGAACAGGTCCAGCAGGGAGACGTAGAACACCAGGGACGTGCTCTTGACCAGGCCGATGAGCTGGTTGACGTAGTTCGGGGTGATGGACCTCAGGGCCTGCGGGAAGACGATGCGGGTGAACTGGTAGCTCTTGGGCAGGCCGAGCGCGGCCGCCGCCTCGTGCTGTCCCTGGTCGACGGAGAGGATCCCGCCGCGCACCACCTCGGACGCGTAGGCCGCCTCGTTGAGGCTCAGACCGATGACGGCGACCGTCATGTCGGTGGCGAGTTTGGACTCGTCGAAGGTGACGAAGGCCGGTCCGAAGGGGATGCCGAGGCTCAACGTCTTGTACAGGGCGCTGAAGTTGTAGAGGAAGATCAGGACGACGATCAGCGGGACCGAGCGGAACAGCCAGGTGTAGGTCCAGCTCACCGCCCGCAGCACCGGGCTGCCGGAGAGCCGGCCGAGGGCCAGCACGATGCCGCCGAGCAGTCCCAGCACCGCGCTGAACGCGGTCACTTCGAGGGTGACGCCGAGCCCGTCGAGGATGGTGGGACGCAGGAACCAGTAGCGGAAGCGGTCCCACTGGTAGAAGGGGTTGGTGGCCAGTCCGTGCAGGACCTGCGCGACGAACACGAGGACGACGGCGGTGACGATCCACCGGCCGGGCCGGCGCAACGGCTGAACGCGCTGCGCTCTGAAGGATGTTGACGGGGTGTCGGCGGGCGGTGCCTCGGCGAGGGACACGGCGGCGCCTGGGGGCTCACTCATTGACGGCTCCAGCGGAGTCGGACACCCCGGGCCCGGACGGCGGTCCGGCGCGGCTACGGTGCTACGGCGGCAGGGCGGGAGACGCACTGCGACACGGCGGGCAGCGGCACACGGCGACGTACGGGGCGGGCGGGGCCTGGACGGACGGCTGCACGGCGGGCGTGCGAGGGGCGTCGGGGCGGACGCGGGGCCGCGCGGCGGGGGAAGGAGAGGAAGCGGTCAGCCCCGGCGGCGGGCACGGCCCGGCGCGGTACACAGTGCGCTGCTGACGCGGAGCAGATCGACGGCACGGTCGGCGACCAAGGGGTTCGCGTACGGCTGTACGCAGCCCAGGGGGCGGCGGGCCGCCGTCCTGAAAGCTGCGTACATGTCCGTCACCTGTCGCCGTGCCGGCCCGGACGGGCCGTGCGCTTGCCAGAGCCGTAAGTAAGGCAGTCGGGCCGGAAGAATGTCAACGCCCGTCCACGTACTGGACGTGCTCAGGCGCCGCTGACCTGCGAACCGGCACCCGAGGAGTCCGCGGCGTGGCCCGTCCAGTCCAGGATCTGGACGGCGGCACCGGCGGCCTCCAGGCCCTGGCACCGGCCGTGGTGGCGGCGGGCGATGCCGTCGAGGTCGAGGTGGGCCCCGAAGGCGGGGTGGGCGGCCAGGCGCCGGGCGTAGGCCCACAGCACCGGGTGGCCGGCGATGCGGTGCACGGCACGGGCGTCGAGGTGGCAGCGGTGCACGGTGTCCAACTGCACCAGCGCGACCCACAGTTCGACGTCGGCGGCGGTGAGCCGGCCGCCGACGAGGTACTCCTCGCCCTCCAGGTACCGCTCCAGCCTGCCCAGCGTGTCCAGCAGCGATTCCAGTGCGGCGGCGCGTTCGGCGGGGCCGGCGTCGGCCTGTCCGGCGCGCTGCGCGGCGTCCTGGATGCCCTCGGCGCAGAGCCGTTCGACGGCTTCGATCTCGCTCTCGGTGCCGCACGGGTACAGCGAGGCGTGTCCGCCTGAGGGGAAGCGGTCCAGGTCGCGCAGTATGTCCGGGGCGTGCGTGCTGACGATGCGTCCGGACCAGTCGTCGCTGAGCACCGGCGCGAGGGCCGGCCCGGCGTAGTGGTGCGCGCTCGCCTCGTAGAGCGGGCGCAGGGCCGAGTGGCCGCCGCCGGGACAGTCCGGTTCGGCGGGCAGGAAGGTGACCTGACAGCTGCCGTCGAGGCCCAGCAGGCTGTGCCCGATGGCGAGGCGCAGGCCGTCGGGGCAGGCGGTCGAGAGGTGGATCCGGTAGCGGTGCGGCACGGCGTGGTGGCCGCTGCGCGCGTCCCGGCCGAGGCGGCCCCGGAAGACGGGGGCGGTCCGCCGGGCGGGCGGGACGGCGGTGAGCGGAGTGATGGACATGCGTGTCTCCCCGGATACGGGCGCGCGGACGTACGCGCGGCGAAAGCGTCGTCGGACAGTGGGCGCCGAGGCGTGCCGGACAGGTCCGGGGGTTCCCGGATCGGCTCAGACCGAGACCGGCCGGGAGGCTGATCGCGCGCTGCACACGCGCAGCAGGTCGATGTGCCGGCGGGAGGTGAGCAGGGGCGAGGCCGGTGTGCGGCCGGCGTGGCCGGTGACCGTCTCGAGGCGCCTCATGATTCCCTACCTGTTCACTAGGATTCCCATGGGGAGTGTCGATCCGGCTCGCGGCGGCGTCAAGTGGGCGTCCACGCCTGGGACACCCGGCGGCGGGACGGACCGGGGTACGCGGGCCGCCCGCGGCCTTCAGGCACCGCGGGCGTCCGGGTTGCCGGGCGGCGGCCGGCGGGGTGGGCTGGGAGTGGGCCCCGAAGTGGGCCGGCCTTGCGGAAGGGGGCCGGATGCGATGGCCGAGGAGTCGCGGCGCGTGACCGGTGCGGTTCCGGGCGCCGTGCCCGAGACGTTCGTGTTCGGGTGCGCCGGCTGCGGTCACGTCTGGCAGGCCGTCTTCCAGGTGGTGTTCTTCACCGACCCGGTCTCCCTGTACACCCAGGAGTACGTGGACGAGGCCGGGCGGGCCCTGCGGTCGCCCCTCGCCGACGCGGTCTGCCCCCGCTGCGGAGGACGACAGGTCCACGTGACGACACCGGAACGCGCCGCGGACGTCACGCACGGCGGTCCTCGCCCGAACGGCGCCGCGCGGATGGCCGTCCGCCACAGGGGATGGTGGCGTGGGAGGACGCACCGCGTTCCGAGGAGGCCATCGCGATGAACCGTCCGTCCCGTCCCGTACGCGTCCTCGTCCCGGTCCTGGCCGCGGGGACCCTGCTGACCGCGGCGGCCTGCGGGAACGACCAGGGCGGCTCGTCCGGCACCGCGTCCGTCTCGCCCGCGGCCGAACGGACCTCGCCGACGCCCGCCGCGACCGCCACACCCGCGCTGACCGGTTCGGGGGCGAGGGCGGCACTGATCACGCCGGCCGACCTGGGGAAGAACTGGACGCAGGTGAACAACGCCTCCACCTGGCGTCACAAGCTCATGGTCGGAAAGGTCGACGTCGCCGCGTTCCTCGACGCGAAGACGAACTCCGCCGACTGCCAGAAGCTGCTGGACAGCCTGTACTCCGACACCCTCCTGGGCCGTGCGCCCGGCGCGTCGGCGCTGACCGGCTTCACCCAGGGCGACGCCCGGCTGCTCTACCAGGTCGGTGACTACGGCCAGGCCTCGCTGGAGAAGTCCCTGGGCTGGATCGCGGCCCTCCCGGACAAGTGCGGCCAGTTCACCGCGACCGGCTCCGACGGCGGCAAGCGCACGGTGCAGGTCGTCAAGAGCTCGCTGCCCGCGGCGGGCGACCAGCGCCAGGGGCTGACCGTGACGATGCGGGGCACCGCGGGCGGCGAGCCGGTCACCGTCACCGTGGACCTGGCCGCCGTGCGGGTCGGCGCCTCCGGCATCACCGTCACCAACGGCGGTCCGGCCGGTGCGGATCACGGCAGCACCGGGACCGCGGTGCAGCAGGGCGCCCAGCGACTGAAGGACGTCCTCGCCGGGAAGACTCCGGCGGGCACCCCGAGCCCGTGAGAGGTCCCGCTCCTGCTCGTCACCGGCCCGGCCGCCGGCCCGCAGCGTCGCAGAACCCTCCCCAGTGGTTGCGATATGTGACATAGTACTGGCGTGGCGAAGCGACTGACCTGCGATGTCGTGGTGGTCGGCGCCGGGATGACGGGCGCGGCCTGTGCCCTGTACGCGGCCCGGGCGGGCCTGGACGTCGTCCTCGTCGACCGTGGCCCGGTGGCCGGCGGCACGACCGGCGCGGGCGAGGGCAACCTGCTCGTCTCCGACAAGGGACCCGGCCCGGAACTCGCGCTCGCCCTGCTCTCCGCCCGGTTGTGGTCGGACCTGGCCCACGAGGACGGCGAGTCGTACGAGTACGAGCCCAAGGGCGGCGTCGTGGTGGCCACCACCCCCGAGGACGTCACCGCCCTGACCGGCTTCGCCGCCGGCCAGCGGGCCGCCGGGGTCACCGCGGTGCCCGTCGACGCGGACCGGCTTGCCGACCTCGAACCCCATCTGGCGCGCGGCCTGGCGGGCGCCGTGCACTATCCGCAGGACGCCCAGGTCATGCCGGCGCTGGCCGCCGCCCGCCTGGTCCGCGCCTCGGGTGCCCGCCTGTGCACGGGCTGGACGGTGACCGGCGTGCTGCGCACGGCCGGCGGCGCGGTGCGCGGCGTGCGCACCGACCGCGGGGAAGTCCACGCGCCGGCCGTGGTGAACGCCGCCGGGACCTGGGGCGGCGACCTGGCCCGGCTGGCCGGTGTACGCCTTCCCGTCCTGCCCAGGCGCGGCTTCGTCCTGGTCACCGAGCCGCTGCCCCGGCTGGTGCGGCACAAGGTGTACGCCGCGGACTACGTGACCGACGTGGCCAGCGACTCGGCCGCGCTCCAGACCTCCCCGGTCGTCGAGGGCACGGCCGCCGGGCCCGTGCTCATCGGCGCGAGCCGTGAACGGGTCGGCTTCGACCGCTCGTTCTCGCTGCCGGTCGTGCGGGCCCTGGCGGCCGGGGCCACGCGGCTGTTCCCGTTCCTCCAGCGGGTCCGCGCGATGCGGACGTACCTGGGCTTCCGGCCGTACCTGCCCGATCACCTGCCCGCGATCGGCCCCGACGCGCGCGTGCCCGGCCTGCTGCACGCCTGCGGGCACGAGGGCGCGGGCATCGGACTGGCCACCGGCACGGGCCACTTGATCGCCCAGGCACTGACCGGGACACCGACGGAACTGGACCTCGCGCCCTTCCGGCCGGAGCGGTTCACGACGAACGGGGTGAACGGGGAGAACACCGCGTGAATCCACTGGAGTTGGCCGGAGCACGGCCCGGCCCCGCGTTCACGGTCACCTTCGACGGCCGCCCGGTCGAGGCGCTCCCCGGCCAGACGGTGGCCGCCGCGCTCTGGTCGGCGGGCGTGACCGCGTGGCGCATCACCCGGGGCGAGGGCCGGCCCCGCGGGGTCTTCTGCGGCATCGGAGTCTGCTTCGACTGCCTGGTGACGGTCAACGGCAGCCCGAACCAACGGGCTTGCCTGGTCCCCGTACGGCCGGGCGACGTCATCCGCACGCAGGAGGGGACGGGGCACGATGGCCGCGACGGCTGAGCGAGGGCACCTCGCCGTGATCGGCGCGGGCCCGGCGGGGCTCGCCGCGACCCTGGCCGCGGCGGCACGCGGGGTGCACGTCACCCTCGTCGACGCCGGCCCGGAGGCGGGCGGCCAGTTCTACCGGCAGCCCGCCACCGCCCTCGGCGCGCGCCGCGCCCGCGCCCTGCACCACCAGTGGCGCACCTGGGAGCGGCTGCGGGACGGACTCGACGGGCAGCGCACGGCGGGACGTGTCACCCACCTGACGGATCATCATGTCTGGTGCGTCGAGCGGCAGTCGGCCGGCTTCATCGTGCACGCGCTGCGCGGCCCCACGCAGGAGGAACCCGCGGCGGTGCGCGCCGGCGCGGTGCTCCTGGCCACCGGCGGCTACGAGGTCGTACTGCCCTTCCCGGGCTGGACGCTGCCCGGCGTCGTCACCGCGGGCGGTGCGCAGGCCATGCTCAAGGGCGGGCTGGTGCTGCCGGGGCGGACGGCCGTCGTCGCCGGGACCGGGCCGCTGCTGCTGCCGGTCGCGACCTCTCTCGCGGCGGCGGGCGCGCGCGTCACCACGCTCGTGGAGTCCGCCGACCCGAAGGCCCTGGCCCGCCATCCGGCGGCGCTGGCCGCGCAGCCCGGGAAGCTCGCCGAGGGCGGCGGGTACGCGGTACGGCTCCTGCGGCACCGCACGCGCCTGCTGACCCGCCACGCGATCGTCGAGGCGCACGGCACGGACCGGCTGGAAGCGGTGACCGTCGCCGCCCTCGACGCCTCCGGCCGGGTCGGACCCGGCAGCGGGCGCCGTATCCCCTGCGACACCCTCGCGGTCGGCCACGGCATGCTGCCGCACACCGACCTCGCCGAGACGCTGGGCTGCGCCCTGGACGGGCAGCGGGTGCACGTCGACGACGAGCAGCGCACCGACGTGCCCGGCGTCTGGGCGGCCGGTGAGACCACCGGAATCGGCGGCGCGGCCCTCGCTCTCGCCGAGGGACACATCGCCGGCCGTTCCGTCGCCGCCCGGCTGCACGGCTGGGATCCCGACCCCGCGGCCTGGTCGGCGGCGGCCCGGGCCCGTACGCGCGCGAGGGCGTTCTTCACGGCCGTCGACGCGGTGTACGCACCCGACGCCCGCTGGCCGGACCGCGTCCCGGACGACACCGTCGCCTGCCGCTGCGAGGAGGTCACCGCCGGTGAGGTCCGCGCGGCCGTGCGCGAGCTCGGCGCGGGCGATCCGCGCACCGTGAAGCTGCTCACCCGCGCCGGGATGGGCTGGTGCCAGGGCCGGATCTGCGGTCCGGCGGTGGCGGGCCTCGCCGGCTGCGAACTCACCCCAGCCCGGCGGCCGTTCGCCCGGCCCGTACCGCTGGGCGTGCTCGCCGAAGGACACGAAGACATGACCGAGGAAGGACCCTGATGACCGATCACCGTCCCTGGCACGGCGTCCTCGTCGCCACCGCCCTCCCGCTCGACGACGACCTCACGGTGAGCCACGACAGGTACGCCGAGCACTGCGCCTGGCTCGTCGACAACGGCTGCGACGGCGTGGTGCCGAACGGCTCGCTCGGCGAGTACCAGGTGCTCACCCCCGCCGAGCGCGCCAAGGTCGTCGAGACGGCCGTCGCCGCGATCGGCGGGCGGCGCGTGATGCCGGGCGTCGCCGCCTACGGCTCGGCCGAGGCCCGCCGCTGGGCCGAACAGGCCCGCGATGCGGGCTGCGGCGCGGTGATGCTGCTGCCGCCCAACGCCTACCGTGCCGACGAGCGTTCCGTGCTCGCCCACTACGCGGAGGTCGCGAAGGCGGGCCTGCCGGTGGTGGCGTACAACAACCCGATCGACACCAAGGTCGACCTCGTGCCCGAACTCCTGGCCCGGCTGCACGGCGAGGGCCTGATCCACGCGGTGAAGGAGTTCTCGGGGGACGTCCGCCGCGCCTACCGCATCGCCGAACTCGCCCCCGAACTGGACCTGTTGATCGGCGCCGACGACGTGCTGCTGGAGCTGGCGATCGCCGGCGCCAAGGGCTGGGTGGCCGGCTACCCGAACGCGCTGCCCACCGCCTGTGTCGAGCTCTACCACGCGGCCACCGGCGGCGACCTGGTCACGGCCCAGCGGCTCTACCGGCAGCTGCACCCGCTGCTGCGCTGGGACTCGCGCACCGAGTTCGTCCAGGCGATCAAGCTGTCCATGGACGTCGTGGGACGGTACGGCGGTCCCGTGCGGCCGCCGCGCATGCCGCTGACGTCCGAGCAGGAGGCCGCCGTCCGGGCGGCCACCGAGAAGGCCGTCGCGGCGGGCCTGGCCTAGGGGGAGTGGGGTCATGCGCAGCAAGCTCGTCCTGCACGCCGTCGACTCGCACACCGAGGGCATGCCCACCCGGGTGATCACCGGCGGGATCGGCACGATCCCCGGCGCGACGATGAACGAGCGGCGGCTGTACTTCCGTGAACACCGTGACGACATCAAGCAGTTGCTGATGAACGAGCCGCGCGGGCACTCCGCGATGAGCGGCGCGGTCCTTCAGCCGCCGGCCCGGCCCGACTGCGACTGGGGCGTGGTCTACATCGAGGTCTCCGGCTATCTGCCGATGTGCGGGCACGGCACCATCGGCGTGGCGACCGTGCTCGTGGAGACCGGCATGGTGGAGGTCGTCGAGCCGGTCACCACCATCCGCCTGGACACCCCGGCCGGGCTCGTCGTCGCCGAGGTGGCGGTCGAGGACGGTGCAGCCAGGAACGTCACCCTGCGCAATGTGCCGTCCTTCTCCGTCGGCCTGGACCGCAAAACCGTGCTCGCCGACGGACGGACGGTGACCTACGACCTCGCCTACGGCGGCAACTTCTACGCCGTCCTGCCGCTGGAGGAGTTCGGCCTGCCCTTCGACCGCGCCCGCAAGGACGACATCCTCGCCGCCGGCCTGTCCCTGATGGAGGCCATCAACAGCGAGGAGGAACCGGTGCACCCCGAGGACCCGTCCATCCGGGGCTGCCACCACGTCCACCTGTACGCACCCGGCGCCACCGCCCGCCACTCCCGGCACGCGATGGCCATCCACCCCGGCTGGTTCGACCGCTCGCCCTGCGGCACCGGGACGAGCGCCCGCATGGCGCAACTGCACGCGCGGGGCGAACTGCCGTTGCACACCGAGTTCGTGAACGAGTCCTTCATCGGCACCCGGTTCACCGGCCGGCTGCTCGGCACGACCGAGGTCGCCGGTATCCCGGCCGTGCTGCCGAGCTTCACGGGCCGCGCCTGGGTCACGGGCACGGCCCAGTACCTCCTCGACCCCACGGACCCGTTCCCCGCAGGCTTCGTCCTCTAGGCTCCTCTAAACTCCCCTGGTGATGCGTGACATGGCACAGCAGACACGGCAGTCGGCCCCGGCCGCCGGGGCCCCCGCTCTCCCCCGGCTGGGCGGCAGGCGCAGCAGCTACCGGGAGCGGGTCGCCGACGCGCTGCGGGCCGCGCTGATCGCGGGCGAACTACGGCCCGGCGAGGTGTACTCGGCCCCCTCCCTGGCGTCCCGCTTCGGTGTCTCCGCGACCCCGGTGCGGGAGGCGATGCTCGACCTGGCCAAGGAGGGCCTGGTCGACGCGGTCCCCAACAAGGGTTTCCGGGTCACCGCCGTCTCGGACCGCCAGCTCGACGAGTACACGCACATCCGCGCGCTCATCGAGATCCCCACCGTGGTGGCCCTCACCGGCACCGCGGACCGTGCCGGTCTTCAGGCGCTGCGCCCGGCCGCCCGGGAGATCGTCACCGCGGCGGCGGCGGGCGACCTCATCGCGTACGTCGAGGCCGACACCCGCTTCCACCTCGGGCTGCTCGCCCTGGCCGGCAACGCCCACCTGGTCGAGGTGGTCGCCGACCTGCGCGGACGCTCCCGCCTCTACGGTCTCACCGCACTGCTGGAGGCGGGCCGCCTGCCGGCCTCCGCCGAGGAACACCTGGAACTCCTCGACGCCCTGCTGGCCCGCGACGAGCAGGCCGTGCACGAGGTCATGACCCGGCACCTGGGGCATGTGCGGGGGTTGTGGGCCACCCGCGACTGACCACGGCTGCGCGATGGCGGCAGCGTCGGCCGGCTGCGCCCCGGTGCTGCGCGAAGCCGGCGTGACGCTGCGTCCGGGCCGGCTCGTCGACTTCGACGACCCGGCGTGGCCGATGTCCTCGGTCCCCAGACGGCCCTGAGCCGGTACCCAAATGGTCAGGGCCTGTTTCGGATACCTCCGAAACAGGCCCTGACCTGCGACTGTCTCCAGTCGGGACGACAGGATTTGAACCTGCGACCCCTTGACCCCCAGTCAAGTGCGCTACCAAGCTGCGCCACGTCCCGGTGCGGTGCCACGCGGGTGGCCCGCGTGATCGTGCAGATCAACCCTACCGCACCCGTACAGGTGCTGTGGTCAGCCCAGGTCGAGCGGGTGGCCCGGGGCCAGGGCGGACGCTATGCGGTCGGTGACCGTCTGGGCCGTGTTGCCCTGGGGTGCCTTCCGCCCCACGGTCGTGGACACGGCGATGGCGAGCCTTTCGTCGGGCTGGTACGCCTGTACCGCCGCGAAACCGGCGAAGGACGGGTTCTGCACGACCCAGCCGTTCTTGACGATGACGCCCACCCCGAAGTGGAGGTCCTCGGTCTGCTTGAGGCACACGGTGGCGGGGCAGCTCGCGGTGGGGGTGCCGAGGCCGGGGGTGCCGGGGTCGAGCTGTATCCGGTGGGAGTGCCGGGAGAGGAGTTCGCCCGTGCCGATGGCCTGGGCCGAGCGGGCCAGGTCGCAGATGTCGCTGGTGAGGACGGCGCCCGGGGCGGTGGTCCAGGACGGGTTCCAGAAGGTGGACTCCTCGTATCTGCCGCGTTCGGCGTCGTAGGCGTGCAGTACGGGCGACGGGATCTGCGGGGTGGAGCCGTCGGCGGTCCCGCTCAGCCCCAGCGGGTCCAGGACGCGCTCGCGCAGCAGCCTGTCCAGCGGGGTGCCGGTGATCTTCTCCAGGGCCTGGCCGAGGAGGACGAAGCCGGCGTGCGAGTAGCTCCAGTTCGTGCCGGGCTCGTACCACAGGGGGTGGCTGAGGGAGAACGCGAGCAGCTCGCGCGGGGTCCACTGGCGGAAGGGGTCGGCGTAGAACCGCTTCACGAACGCCGGATCGGTGACGTAGTCGTGCAGGCCGGAGGTGGAGTCGCCGAGCATCCGCAGCGTGATCCCGTCGCCGTGCGGCAGGTCGGGCAGCCAGCGGGAGACCGGCTCGTCGAGGCCGACCCGGCCCTCGTCGACGAGCTGGAGCAGCACGGTTCCGAGGTAGGCGAAGGCGACCGCACCGGAGCGGAAGTGCATGTCCGGTGTGGCCGGGATACCGGACATCGACTCACCGGCCGCGTCGGTGACCAGCTCGCCGCCGTCCACCGTGACCCGTACCAGTACGGCCTTGAGATCCAGCTCCCGCTGCGCCTTGCGCGCGATGTCGGTCACCCGCCGCGCCCGGTCGTCGGTGCTCCGCCCGCCGGCGGCACAGCCCTGGCCGGGGCGCTCGGCGGCCGGCACCGTCGGCGTCTGGAGGGCCACGGCGAGCAGGGCGGCGGCGCACAGCGCCATCGCGCGGGCACCGGCCATACGGGCCATGAGCAATATATTGACACGATCGCCCGCTATTTGATGATCGCGTTGGCCACCACCACGAACACCCCGATCAGCGCGTCCCCCACCCCGGTGGCCATCGCGAAGAACCACCCGCGGCCCGCGGACCTCGCCGAGGCCAGGCCCAGGGAGAACAGCAGGGCGGTGTTGAAGAGGAACGCCGCGTACTCGACGCTCCTCGTCGGCCACCAGCCCCAGCCCGCGCCCGCGAGGATCAGGGCGCTGGGCAGCATGGCGACGACCAGGGGCCACTCGGCGGCGAGCGCGCGCAGGGCCTCACCGCGCCGGCGGGGGCCGCGCTCGGCGATGTAGTGGGCGTAGCCGTGCGCCAGGGCGGAGGCCAGGGCGGTCACCAGCAGCCACGCGGCGTCGTAGCGCCGGTCGGCCCGGCTGAAGCGCCCGTACTCGGTGAGCGCCGCCACCATGGCGCTGGCGACCACGGCGCCGTAGACCCCGCCGAACAGCAGCATGGACCGGCGGTCGTGCGCCGGCCGCCGGGGCACGGGCTCCGCGGGGTCCGTCATGGGCTGCTCTCTTCGGGGGCTCACAAGTGCGGCGCTCTCCACGATCACCCGCACCGACGCGCCCCGCCACCGCACGATGGCAGCGACGAACCGTCGTACGGGCCGCGCCGATCCCCCACACTGTGTCCACGCCCGGGCGTCGTACCCCGCGGCTAGGGTCGCCGGCATGACCCACAGCTTCGCCCTGAACGTCCCCGACGCCGAGCTCGAACCCGAGCCCCTCGATCCGGAGCAGATCCTCTCCGGCACGCCCGAAGTGACCGGAAAGGTGGTCTGGGAGTCGGCGGACGGCAGGCAGGTCCGCGGCATCTGGCAGATCACCCCGGGCGTGGTCACGGACACCGAGGCGGACGAACTGTTCGTGGTGCTCGACGGCTCGGCCACGATCGAGGTCGAGGGCGGGCCCACGCTGCGGGTCGGGCCCGGCGACATGGCCGTCCTGCGCGCGGGCGACCGTACGACGTGGACGGTCCACGAGACGTTGCGGAAGGTGTACGCGATCAACCTGTGACGGCTGGGGGCGCCGCCGTCGTCCCCCGGATCCGCAGCGCCGGCGCGGCCAGGTGGAGGCCGCCCTCTCCCCCGCGCCCGTCGAGCCGGTCCAGGAGGCAGCGGGCGGCGCGGCGGCCGACCTCGTGCGGGGCGGTGTCGACGGTGGTCAGCCAGACGTGGCGCAGCCGGGCGATGCTGGTGTTGTCGTAGCCGGTCACGGACACGTCCTCGGGCACCCGCAGCCCCAGTTCCCCGGCGGCCGACAGCGCGCCGACGGAGGCGATGTCGTTCACGGCGAGGAGTGCGGTGGGCCGTTCCGGGCGGCTGAGCAGCCGTACGGCGGCGCGGTAGCCGCCCTCCTCGGTGAGGTCGCCCGGCTCCACCGCGGCGCGGTCGGCGAGCCCGTGCTCGCGCATCGTCGTCTCGTAGCCGCGGCGGCGCAGCTCACCGACGGCGCCGGAGCCGGCGAGGTGCGCGATGCGGCGGTGGCCGAGCCCGATGAGGTGCTCGGTGACCAGCCGGGCGCCGTGCTCGTCGTCCCCGGCCACGATGTCGACGCCGGGCAGCACCGGTTCGCGAGCGCCCGCGACGACGACGGGCAGCCGCTCGGCGACCGCGGTGAGGACGGCCGGGTCGGGCAGGGTGCCGACGACCACCAGGCCGTCGACGCCGAGGTCCAGGAACGGGCCGGTCAGGTCGTGGCCGCCGCGCCGGTTCAGGCGGGCGTCGGCGAGCAGCATGTGCAGGCCCGCCGCGTTCAGCAGCGGGTTGAGGCCGTCGAGGAGGTCGACGAACCAGGGGTTGCGCAGGTCGTTGAGGAGCACCCCGATGGTGCGCGTGCGCTGTTCGCTGAGGCTGCGCGCGGCGGCGTTGGGCCGGTAGCCGAGTTCGCGCACCGCCCGTAGCACCGCCTCCCGTTTCTCCGGGCGCACGGGGCCGGAGCCGCGCAGCACCAGTGAGACCAGGGACTTGGACACGCCGGCCCGTTCGGCCACGTCGCGGATGGTCGGCGCTCTCATGGCATGGACCGTTCCATGACCCTCTCCCGCCTGTCAAAGGGTTGACACCGGTGCGAACCCCGCCCAGGGTGGGCCGGACAGAATATGGACCGGTCCAAAGAGGGGCTGTCATGGTGGATTCGCTCGGTGTCGCCGTCGTCGGGTTCGGCTGGATGGGCCGGGTCCACACCCAGGCGTACGCCCGCCTCCCGCACCACTACCCGCGGCTGGGCCTCAGGCCGGAGCTGGTGACGGTCGCCGAGGAGGTTCCGGGCCGGGCCGAGGAGGCCGCCGAGCGGTACGGCTTCGCCTCGGCCACCCGCGACTGGCGGGAGGTGGCCGCCGACCCCCGCGTCAGGGCGGTCAGCATCACCGCCCCGAACTTCCTGCACCGGCGGATCGGCGTCGCGATGGCCGAGGCCGGCAAGCACCTCTGGATCGAGAAACCGGTGGGCCTGACCGCCGAGGACGCCCGCGCGGTCGCCGACGCGGCCGCCAAGGCGGGCGTGCGCAGCGCGGTCGGCTTCAACTACCGCAACGCGCCCGCCGTCGAGACCGCCCGCGAGCTGATCGCATCCGGCGAACTCGGCACCGTCACCCACGCCCGCATCCGCCTCCTCAGCGACTACGCCGCCCACCCCGACGGCGCACTCACCTGGCGGTACGAGCGGGAGAGGGGCGGCCACGGAGTCCTGGGCGACCTGGCCTCGCACGGCGTGGACCTGGCCCGTTTCCTGCTCGGCGACATCGCCTCCCTGACCGCCGACACCGCCGTCTTCATCCCCGAGCGCGCCCGCCCCACCGGAGCCACCGCCGGCCACACCCGCGCCACCGGCGGCGAACCCGGCCCCGTCGAGAACGAGGACTACGTCAACTGCCTCCTGCGCTTCACCTCCGGCGCCCGCGGCACCCTGGAGGCCTGCCGGGTCTCCGTCGGCGAACAGAACAACTACGGCTTCGAGGTGCACGGCACTCGGGGAGCGGTCCACTGGGACTTCCGCCGCATGGGCGAACTGGCCGTCAGCCGCGGCACGCAGTACCAGGACCAGCCCGTCAGCACCCTCCACGTCGGCCCCGGTGACGGCGAATACGCCGCCTTCCAGCCCGGCTCGGCCAACGGAATGGGCTACGACGACCTCAAGGTCGTCGAGGCCGCCCGCTTCCTGCGCTCGATCGCCGAGGACAAGCCGTACGGCGCCACCCTGGACGACGCGGTGCACAGCGCCACCGCGCTCGACGCCATGGTCCGGTCGGCTCAGAGCGGCTCCTGGGTGGAGGTGGCCGGTTCCTGACCGCCCGGGCCGGCGGTGAGGCGGCGGACACCGGCGACCAGCGCCTCGATCACCACCGGCGGGGGTTGGTCGGGGACGCCGTCGCGTTTCGCCGGGCCGCTGGTGCGGGCCAGGAGCGGCAGTTCCACCTGGACCCCTGCCCGGCGGGTGAGGTTGACCGGGTTGCGGGGATGCAGCCCGCGCAGCTCGGCCGGTATCTCCGGGACGTGTGTGACGAACCGGAACCCGGCGGCGAGGGCGCTCAGTTCGCGGGCGAGGACGAGCGCCGCGTCCCGGTTGCCGCCGCCCAGGAAGACGGTGCGGGCAGCCTCGGGGCGCATGTGGCCGTGCAGGGAGACGGTGAGGGAGACCCGGGACAGGAACGCGCGCAGGAGCGCGCAGTGGTCCACGGCCATGCGCGGGGACGGGATGTGCACGGGCCGCCGGGTCTCCGGCTGGGTGAAGACCAGACTGGTGGCGCCGCAGCGGCGGGCCACGACGCGCGCGAGTTCGGCGGTGCCGCCCTCGTTGCTTCCGTGCAGGGCGAGCAGCCCGATGTCGCCACCTCGCACGAGGGTCGCGACCAGGGGGACGCCCTCGATCTCCAGGTGTTCGCTCTCCTCCTCGGCGCGCGTCACTTCGCACCCCCTCAACTCGCCATCTGCACGGGCATGTTGTAGGGCGTGACGACCTGGATCGCCGACGGCAGGGTGGGCCCGGCCGGGGGCAGGGCGCCGTGGGCGCGCATCACCAGGTGGCAGGCCTCGCGCAGGTCGTGGCGCAGGTCGTGGTGGAGCACGGCGGACAGGCGGTGCTCGCGCAGCAGACGGGTGTTGTCCTGGTCGAGGTCGTGCGCGACGAACACGGCACAGGGGCGGCCGAGGTCCGCGAAGGCCCGCAGCGTGGCGATGTTGCCGCCGCCGATCGAGTACACCGCGCGGATCTCCGGGTCCCGTTCCAGGGCGGCCCGCACCAGGTCGTACTGGGTGGCGTCCAGCCCCTGCCCCTCGGCGATCTCCACCAGCGCGCGCTCGGGGTACCGGGCCCGCATGGCGCTGCGGAAACCCATCTCCCGCTCCTCCTCGTTGCGGAAGAAGCCGCTGCTGAGGCTGGTGAGGACGTTGCCGGGCCGGTCGCCGAGCCACTGGCCCATCAGGTAGGCGGCGGTGGCCCCGGCCGCCCGGTTGTCGATGCCGACGTAGCCGAGCCGGCCGCTGGCGGGCAGGTCGGTGACCAGGGTGACCACCGGGATCCCGGCCGCGGTCAGCCGTCCGACGGCGGCGGTGACCTCGGGGACGTCGGGGGCCTTGAGGATCACGCCCTGCGAGCCGCGCCGGGCGATCCGGTCCAGGGTGGCGGCCAGTTCTCGTACCGGCCCGGTCTCCCGGAAGTGGAAGCGGGAGCGGAGCACCGCCGGGTGCAGTGCGGGCAGTTCGGCCTCCAGGGCGGCGCGCACGGCCGTGCTGAAGCGCTCGGGCGACTGCATCACGATGTCGACCATGAAGGTCCTGCCGACCAGCCGGACCTGGGTGCGCTGCCGGTCCAGGTCCGCGATGGCCCGGTGCACCTCCTGCTCGGTGCTCTGCCGCACACCTCCCCTGCCGTTCAGCACACGGTCCACCGTGGCCTCGCTGAGACCGGCCTGACGTGCGATCTCACGTATCGGGAAGGGATGGCCCATGGCGGGGGCTCCTCGGCTCCTTGAGGGGTTTTTGATGGCCTCGTGCTGGTTGTTCGAGGGGTTTGTACTGACAAGAATGACAGAGCCGCGTCGCTCCCGGAGCCGGCTCGTTCCCACGGCCGAAAGGCCGGCTCGCCGTCGTGACCGAAGGAAGGACACCGATGTCCCTCGTCTTTGCAACAGGCCCTGTCCGGCTGTCCGAGCAGACTTGCGATCTCGACGCCTTCCGCGCACTCGTGGAGCGGACCACCGACCCCGCCGACCACCCGTACGCCTCGCGGGTGGAGCGGAACGTCCTCGTCTACGACAGCGAGCGGCTGCGGGCGGCGGGGGACCGCCACGCCGTACAGGACGAGCTGGTCCGCGCGCTCACCGACGGCCCCGGAATCGTGGTCTTCGAGGGCGCCTTCCCGGACCCGGCCGTCGTCGACCGGGCCACCGCGGTGTTCGACGCGCTGATCGCCGAGCAGCGGGCCTCGGGCGCGGGCGCCGGGGACCACTTCGCCCGGCCGGGCGCCAACGACCGGGTGTGGAACGCGCTGGAGAAGGCGGCGTTGTACGACCCCGAGGCGTTCGCCGACTACTACGCAAACGACATCCTGGCCCTGGTGTCGACGGCCTGGCTGGGCCCCGGCTACCAGGTCACCTCCCAGGTCAACGTGGTCAACCCCGGCGGCGCCGCGCAGACCGTGCACCGCGACTACCACCTGGGCTTCCTCACGGCCGAGGCCGCCGCTGCGTACCCGGCGCACGTGCACCGCCTCTCCCCGGTGCTCACCCTCCAGGGCGCCGTCGCCCACTGCGACATGCCGGTCGAGTCCGGGCCGACGCTGTACCTGCCGTACTCGCAGGCGTACGAGCCCGGCTACCTGGCCTGGCGGCTGCCCGCGTTCCAGGCCTACTTCGAGGCGCACCACGTCCAGCTGCCCCTGGCCAAGGGCGACGCGGCCTTCTTCAACCCGGCGCTCTTCCACGCGGCCGGCACCAACCGCACCGCGGACGTCCGGCGCACGGCCAACCTGCTCCAGGTGTCCTCGGCCTTCGGGCGCGCGATGGAGACCGTGGACCGGGAGGCGGTGGTGAACGCGCTGTATCCGGTGCTGCTGAAGCGGAAGGCGGAGGGCGTCGGCGCTGCCTGGCTGGAGCACGTGGTCGCGGCGAGCGCCGAGGGCTACCCCTTCCCCACCAACCTCGACAGCGACCCGCCGGTGGACGGCCTGGCCCCGCACTCGCAGGCGGACCTCGTGCGGCGGGCGCTCGGCGAGGAATGGACCCCACAGGAGCTCCGCGCGGAGCTGCGCGCCGGTACCGAGCGACGCGAGAGCTGAGGACACGGATGGGACTTCTCGACGACAAGGTCGTCCTGGTCAACGGGGGCAGCCAGGGGGTGGGTGCCGCCATCGCGCGGGCCGCGGCCCGCGAGGGGGCGGTCGTGGCCGTCACCGGGCGGCGCCCCGAGCCGGGCGAGGCCCTGGTGGCCGAGCTGGCGGCGAACGGTGCCAAGGCCCTGTTCGTGCGCGCCGACCTCGCGGACGCCGAGCAGGCCAGGGCCGCCGTGGCGGAGGTGGTCGACGCCTTCGGCCGGGTGGACTGCCTGGTCAACTCGGCGGGCCTGACCTCCCGGGGCACCCTGCTGGACACCACGCCCGAGCTGTTCGACCAGCACATCGCGATCAACCTCAAGGGTCCGTTCTTCGCCATGCAGGCGGCCGTCGGCGACATGGTGGCCCGCAAGGCGCCCGGCACGATCGTCAACATCATCACCTCCTCGGCGCACGGCGGGCAGCCCTTCCTCGCGCCGTACGTCGCCGCCAAGGCCGGACTGGCGGGCCTGACCCGGAACGCGGCGCACGCCCACCGCTGGGACCGGATCCGGATCAACGGCCTGAACATCGGCTGGACCGCCACCGAGGGCGAGGACGCGACGCAGCGGGCCTTCCACGGTGCCGGGGACGACTGGCGGGATCAGGCCGCGGCCCGGCTGCCGATGGGCAAGCTCGGCCAGCCGGACGAGATCGCCGACTTCGTGGTCCTCCTGCTGTCCGACCGGTCCGGCGTGGTCACCGGCTCGGTGATCGACTGGGACCAGAACGTACTGGGCGGACTCGACTAGCCCCCTCCGCACCCCCGCACCCCCGCACCTAGGAGCAGCACCGGCATGCGTATCGGAATCCTCGGCCTCGGCCGCATCGGCGCCTTCCACGCCGAGACCCTCTCCGGGCTCGACGCCGTCGAGTCCCTCGTCGTCGCCGACCCGTTCGCGGACGCGGCCAAGGCCGCCGCCGAGCGGTTCGGCGCCGAGGTCGCGGACTCGCCCGAGGCGGTCCTGGCCGCCGGGGTGGACGCTCTCGTGGTGGCCGCGGCCACCGACGCCCACCCCGCCCTGATCGTGGCCGGCGTCGAGGCCGGGGTCCCCGTCTTCTGCGAGAAGCCCGTCGCCCGCACCATGCGGGAGGGCGTCGGGGTCCTCAAGGCCGTCGAGGGCAGCGACGTACCGGTCCAGATCGGCTACAACCGCCGCTTCGACGCCGGCTTCGTGGCCGCGCGGGCCGCCGTACGGGCCGGTGAGCTGGGCAAGCTGCACACGGTCCGCTCGACGACGCTGGACCCGGCCCCGCCCCCGGCCGCGTACGTCGCCGCCTCCGGCGGCATCTTCCGCGACTGTTCCGTGCACGACTTCGACATCATCCGCTGGGTGACCGGCCGCGAGGTGACCGAGGTGTACGCGGTCGGCGGCAACCGGGGCGCCGACTACATCAAGGAGGCGGGCGACGCCGACACCACCGGCGCGCTCCTCACCCTCGACGACGGCACGATCGCGGTGATCTCCAACAGCCGCCACAACGCCCGCGGTTACGACGTCCGGATGGAGCTGCACGGCTTCACGGACTCCATCGCCGTCGGTCTGGACGACAAGCTCCCGCTGCGCTCCGTCGAGCCCGGCGTGACCTTCCCCTCCGGCACCCCGCACGACTTCTTCATGGACCGCTTCACCGACGCCTACCGCGCCGAACTCACCGCGTTCACCGAGGTCGTCGCCGGCACCCGGCCCTCCCCCTGCACGATCGCGGACGCCCTGGAGGCCGGCTGGATCGCGGAGGCCTGCACCCTGTCGCTGCACGAGCACCGGCCGGTGACCATCGCGGAGGTCCGCGGCGCCTGAGCGGCCCTCAGGCCCTCACAGGCAGTAACGAACCAGCCACTCGTCCGGATCGTAGGCGTCACGCGCCGGGTCCGGCCGGGTGGCCGGCCGTTCCTCCACCGTGTCCGCCAGCCGCACCGGCTCCGGCAGCGTCCCGAACCGGGACCGGCGCGCGGCGGCCTCGGCGGTGTCCTGCGTGCTCTGTGTGCTCTGTGTGCCCTCGTCCTTCGACTCGCCGTTCATCCGGTCCTCCCCGTCACGGTGGCCACAGCCCGTCACCCTCTTCAACGTTCTCACCGCGCCGCCGGTTCCGCGGGCAGGTCGAAAACATGGTCCGGGGAGACGATCTTGGTGATGGCCTCGCCGAAGAGGGTGCTGGGCTCGGTCCCCCGGTGGTCGATGTCGGTGTTCAGCAGCACGACGAGGGTCGCCCGGGCCGATGGGAGGTAGACGGTGAGGGACTCGTAGCCGGGCAGGGAGCCGTTGTGGCCGATCCAGCCCTGGACGTCGAAGATGCCCAGGCCGTATCCGGCGCCCGGAACGGTCGTCGGGGGTGTGGTGAGCCGCTGCTTCTGGGTGGCGGGGCTGATCAGGGTGCGGCCGTCGGGCAGTTGTCCGGTGGCGACCGTGCGCGCCCAGACCCGCAGGTCGTCCAGGTCGGAGATCATCGCGCCGGCCGCCCAGCCCCAGGACGGGTTCCAGTCCGCCGAGTCCTCGACCCTGCCGGTCGCGGTCTGGTTCGTGTACCCCTGGGCGTGCGGTGCCGGGAACTCGTCGCCGGCGGGGAAGAGGGTGTGGTCGAGGCCGGCGGGGCCCAGGACGTTCCGGTGGACGTAGTCGGCGAGCGACAGGCCGCTCAGCCGCTCGACGACCAGGCCGAGCAGGATCAGGTTGGTGTTGCTGTAGTCGAACTTCGCCCCCGGCGGGAACAGCACGGGATGCCTGAAGGCGTAGTCGAGCAGCTGTCGCGGGGTGAACGGCCGTCGCGGATCGGACGTCAGCGCCTTGAAGAAGTCGTCGTCCTCGGAGTAGTTGAACAGTCCGCTGCGCATGCCGGCCAGCTGTCGCAGGGTGATCCGGTCGCCGTTCGGCACGCCGTCGACGTACTGGTCGATCGTGTCGTCCAGCCCCGCCTTGCCCTGGTCGACCAGTTCCAGCAGCGCCGTCACGGTGAACGTCTTGGTCTCGCTGCCGATCCGCATGTACAGGTCGGAGGACATCGGCCGGCCGGTCGCCCTGTCCGCGACGCCGAAGGACCTCACGTACCGGCCCTTGTCGGGTGTCCACAGTCCGACGGTGACGCCGGGGACGTTCGCCTCGCGCATGACGCCCCGCACGGCCGCGTCGAGCTGCCGCCGCACGGCGGGCGTGAGGTCACGCACGTCGTCCCGGGAAGGAGACGCCGAGGAAGGAGACGCCGAGGAGGGGGAGGCAGGCGGCGGACCGGTGGTGGTCCAGCCCGCGGCCGGGAGCGCCAGCATCCCCACCGCGGCGGCGGCGACAGCCCCTCTGCGCAGTCGTGCTGACGTGTGCGGCATGGGCGTACTCCCGACGCCGGCTGCATCCAGGAGTCGGCTGTTCCCAGAATAGGAGTGCCCGCACGCCACCGCCTGTCGACGGGACGTGCGGGCACTCCCGTTTCCTGCGTCTCAGGCCCCGCAGGAGCGCAGGAACTGCCGGGTGCGTACCGCGATGGGCAGTGGCTTGTCCGGCTCGCACGGGTACATGTCCTGCTCGACGATGGCGAACAGTTCCACACCCAGCTGCTGCGCCGCGGTCAGCACGGGCTCCAACTCGGGTACTCCGGCGGGCGGTTCGCACATCACCCCGCGCTGGACCGCCGGGCCGAACGGCACCTCGTTCTTGACCACGTCGGCCAGGATGTCCGGGTCGACCTGCTTGAGGTGCAGATAGCCGATCCGCTCGCCGTAGGTCTCGATCAGCTTGACGCTGTCGCCTCCGCAGTAGGCGTAGTGCCCGGTGTCCAGGCAGAGGTTGACCAGTTCGGAGTCGGTGGAGTCGAGGAACCGCTCGACGTGGTCCTCGGTGTCGATGTGCGTGTCGGCGTGCGGGTGGACGACCAGGTCGAGGCCGTACACCTCCTGGACCTCGTGGCCGAGCCGCTCCATGCCCTTGGTGAGGTGGGCCCACTGCTCGGCCGTCAGCTCCGGCGGTTCGAGGATCTCGGCGGTCTTGTCGTCCCGCCAGAAGGAGGGGATGACGACAAGGTGCTTCGCCCCCATGTCGCGGGTGAGCGCGGCGACCTGGCTGACGTGCTCCCAGGTGGCCTCCCAGACGGACGGGCCGCGGTGCATGCCGGTGAAGACCGTGCCCGCCGACACCTTCAGGTTCCGCTGCTGCAACTCGTCGGTGAGCCGGGCCGGATCGGTGGGCAGATAGCCGTACGGTCCCAGCTCGATCCAGGAGTAGCCGGCCTCGGCGACCTCGTCGAGGAAGCGCCGCCAGGGCACCTGCTGCGGGTCGTCGGGGAACCAGACGCCCCAGGAGTCGGGGGCCGAGCCCACCCGGATGCGGTCGAGGGCGTTGGCCATGGTCAGGAGGTCCCTTCCGGAGAGCTCGCCACGGGCGCGGTGAGGTCTTCCTCCTCGGGGAGTTCTTCGACGTCGACGCCGCGGACCTGGGCCAGTTCGTGCTTGAGGGCGGCGAGTTCGGTGCCGCCGGCCATGTGGTTGGTCAGCTCCTCCAGGCTGACCTCGCTACGGTCGGCGGACAGTTCCAGGGTGCCCAGGCGCAGGACGCTGAAGTGGTCGCCGACCATGTAGGCGTGGTGGGGGTTGTGGGTGATGAAGATGACGCCGAGGCCGCGCTCCCGGGCGGCGGCGATGTACTTGAGCACCACACCGGACTGCTTGACGCCGAGGGCGGCGGTCGGCTCGTCGAGGATCAGCACCCGGGCGCCGAAGTAGACGGCGCGGGCGATGGCGACGCACTGGCGCTGGCCGCCGGAGAGGGTGCCGATGGGCTGTTCGAGGTCGTCGAGGATGATGCCCATGTTGCGCAGTTCCTCGTCGGCGGTGGCCTTCATGCGGGCGATGTCGAGTCGGCGCACGGGCCAGGGGCCGCGGGTCATCTCCGAGCCGAGGAAGAAGTTCCGCCACACCGGCATCAGGGGGACGGTGGCGAGGTCCTGGTAGACGGTGGCGATGCCGCGGTCGAGGGCCTCGCGGGGGGTGGAGAAGCGCACGGGGGTGCCGTCGACGAGGAAGTCGCCCTCGGTGTGCTGGTGCAGCCCCGAGATGATCTTGATGAGGGTGGACTTGCCCGCACCGTTGTCACCCAGCACGCAGGTCACCCGGCTGGGGTGGACCTTGAGGTCGACGCCGTGCAGGGCGTGGACGTTGCCGTAGGACTTGCCCGCGTTGCGGAGCTCGACGATCGCCCCGTCCGCGGGGGGCACCGCGTCCTCGAGGACCACGCCGTGGGTTCCGGTTCCGTTGGTCGTCATCGGGTCACCTCCTGGTCGCGGCGCGCTGGACCCACAGATTGATCAGTACGGCGCCGAGGAGCATCACGCCGAGGAAGGCCTTGAACCAGTCGGGGTTCCAGCCGGCGTAGACGATGCCCTGGCTGACCATGCCGAACATGAAGGCACCGAAGACCGGGCCGATCGCCGAGCCGTAGCCGCCGGTCAGCAGACAGCCGCCGATCACCGCCGCGGCGATGTAGAGAAGTTCCTGACCGACACCTTCACCGGACTGCACGGTGTTGAAGGAGAACAGCTGGTGCATGCCGAGGAACCAGGCGCCGAAGCCCACGGCCATGAACAGCGTGATCTTGGTGAAGTTCACCGGGACGCCGACGGCCCGGGCGCTGTCCTTGTTGCCGCCGACCGCGAAGATCCAGTTGCCGTACTTGGTGCGCAGCAGCACCCAGGTGGCGAGGGCCGCGAAGACCAGCCACCACACCACGGTGATCTTGACCTGCACTCCGCCGACGTCGAACGAGGAGGCGAAGATCTTCTTCGCCTGGTCGAAGCCGTCCATGTCGCTGATGTCGTCGGTGGCCACGTTGCCGGTGACCAGCTTGGTGACCGCGAGGTTGACGCCCTGGAGGATCAGGAACGTGCCCAGGGTGACCAGGAAACTGGGCAGTCCGGTGCGGACCACCATCCAGCCGTTGAAGGCGCCGATGCCGAGCGAGACGAACAGCGCGACGATCACACCGACCCATACGTTCATGGTCAGCTGGTAGCTGAGCATGCTCGCGGTGAGCGCCGAGGTGATCACGGCGACACCGGCCGACAGGTCGAACTCGCCGCCGATCATCAGCAGGGCCACGGGCAGCGCCATGATCCCGATGGTCGACGACTGGTAGAGGACCGTGGCCATCGAGCTGCCCTGGCGGACCGTGGGCGCCGCGATCAGGAAGAAGACCAGGACGGCCGCGGCGCCGAGGAAGACACCCACCTCGGGGCGGGCCAGCAGCCTGATCACCAGGGGGCGTTCGGCGGTGCGCCCGTCGGTCTTCCTGGGGCCCGCACCCGGCGGCGCGCCGCCCACCGCCGGTTCAGCGTGCTGGGTCATGCTCATCACCGGGTGCCCTTCGCGGCGAACTGGGCGATGGTGTCGACGTTGGACTTGTCGACGAAGGCCGGGCCGGTCAGCACCGGCTGCTCGCCGCCGCCGCTGTAGTTGCCGTTGTTCTTGTAGAGCCAGAGGGAGTCGATCGCCAGGTAGCCCTGGAGGTAGGGCTGCTGGTCCACGGCGAACTGGATGGTGCCCTTCTTGATGGCGCTGGTCAGGTCCTTGTTCAGGTCGAAGGTGGCGACCTTGGCCTTGCTGCCCGCCTCGTCCACCGACTGCACGGCGGTCAGCGCGAAGGGCGCGCCGAGGGCGACCACGTAGTCGAGTGCGGAGTCCTGCTTGAGTTTCGCGGTGATCGTCGACTTCACGGACGGCATGTCGGTGCCGTTCACGTTCAGCGTCTCAGTCTTGCCGGAGAACGTCTTCTTCACGCCGTCGCAGCGCTGGGTGAGGCCGACGTTGCCCTGTTCCTGGACGACACAGACGACCTTCTTGGCACCCTCCTGGTTCAGCCGCTTGCCGAGCGCCTCGCCGGCCACCGACTCGTCCTGCCCGAAGAACTCCAGCAGGCCCAGCTTCTTCCAGTCGCTCACGCCCGAGTTGAGGCCGACCACGGGTATCTTCGCGGCGGTCGCCTTGCTCACGACGTCCTTCATGGCGTCGGGCTTGGCGAGGGTGATGGCGATGCCGTCGACCTTCTGGTCGATGGCGTTCTGGACGTAGTTGGCCTGGTTGCCCGCGTTAGGGTCGGCCGAGTAGACCAGTTTGATGTTGTCCTTGGCGGCCGCGGCCTCGGCACCCTTGCGGACGATGTCCCAGAAGGTGTCGCCGGGCGCCTGGTGGGTGACGAGGGCGACCGTCATGCGGGGGGTGTCGGCCTTGCCGGCGGACGCGTTCGCCCCGCCTTCCTCGGCCTTCTTCCCTCCCGAACTGCTGGAGCAGCCTGCGAGGGTCAGTGCTGCCGCGGCTGCCACGGCCACGACGGGGGCCAGTCGGCGGGAGCGGGAGAGAGAAGAGCGGTCCATTTGTCCTGCACCTCACTGTGCGACGGGGGAAAGGACGCTGTTGCGCTGGGACGCGATCCAAGTCCCTGCCACGCCCGCTGTCAATACTTTGTTAAGACATCATTTCACAAGCAGGTCAGAATGTAAGTACAAATCATTGACAGTGCCGCCGTCCGCGCTTACACCTGAGAGGCATGAGCCACTCGAGTCAGTCAACCCGCCGCCTGACCGTCGCGCAGGCGCTGGTGCGGTTCCTCTCCGTCCAGTACACCGAACGCGACGGCGTCCGGCACCGGCTGATCGCCGGCACCTGGGGGATCTTCGGCCACGGCAACGTCGCCGGGATCGGGCAGGCCCTCCTGGAATACCCCGATCTGATGCCCTTCCACCAGGGCCGCAACGAGCAGGCCATGGTGCACGCGGCCGTCGGACACGCCCGGCACCTCGACCGGCTGTCCGCGCAGGCGGTGACGACGTCCATCGGTCCGGGCGCGACCAACCTGGTCACGGGCGCGGCCCTGGCCACGATCAACCGCCTGCCCGTGCTCCTCCTCCCCGGCGACACCTTCGCCACGCGTCCCGCCGACCCCCTGCTCCAGCAGCTGGAACACCCGACCGAGGCCGACGTGTCCGTGAACGACACCCTGCGCCCGGTCTGCCGCTACTTCGACCGCGTCACCCGCCCCGAGGCCCTGATCCCCTCCGCGCTGAGCGCCATGCGCGTGCTGGCGGACCCGGCTCAGACCGGCGCCGTCACGCTCGCGCTGCCGCAGGACGTGCAGGCGGAGGCCTTCGACTGGCCCAAGGAGTTCTTCGCCGAGCGCGTCTGGCACGTGCGCCGGCCCGCCCCGGACCCGGCCGAACTGGCCGCCGCCGTACGGGCCGTCCGCGCCGCCGAGCGGCCGCTGATCGTCGCGGGCGGCGGAGTCCACCACAGCCGGGCCGAGGAGGCGCTCAGGGCGCTGGTGGAGGCCACCGGCATCCCGGTCGCCTCGACGCAGGCGGGCAAGGGCTCCCTCAGATACGACCATCCCGCCGACCTGGGCGGCATCGGCCACACCGGCACGGCGGTCGCCGACGACCTCGCCCGCACCGCCGACCTGGTCATCGGGGTCGGCACCCGGTACACCGACTTCACCACCGCCTCCGGCACGCTGTTCCAGAACCCGGGCGTCCGCTTCCTGGGCGTCAACATCACCGGCTTCGACGCCCACAAGCTGGCCGCGCGAACCGTGGTGGCCGACGCGCGGACCGCCCTGGAGGCGCTCCGCGAGGAGCTGGCCGGACACCGGGTGGACCCGGCGTACGAGGCGGAGTACCGCGCGGGCAAGGAGCGCTGGGAGCGGGTCGTGACGGCCGCCTACCGGGCCGACGACGAGGACGCCGTGCCGACCCAGACACAGGTGCTGGGCGCCCTGGACGCGGTGGCCGGCGACGAGGACGTGGTGATCAACGCGGCGGGCTCGCTCCCCGGCGACCTGCACAAGCTGTGGCGGGCCCGCAGCCCGCGCCAGTACCACCTGGAGTACGGCTACTCGTGCATGGGTTACGAGATCCCCGCGGGCATCGGCGTCCAGCAGGCGGCCCCGGACGCCGTGGTCTGGTCGCTGGTCGGGGACGGCACCTACCTGATGATGCCGACCGAGATCGTCACCGCCGTCCAGGAACGGCTGCCCGTCAAGCTGGTGCTGATCCAGAACCACGGGTACGCCTCCATCGGCGGCCTGTCCGAGTCGGTGGGCGGCGAGCGGTTCGGCACCGCCTACCGGTACCGCGCGGCCGACGGCACCTTCTCGGGCGCCCCGCTGCCCGTGGACCTGGCCGCCAACGCGGCCAGCCTCGGCATGGACGTGCTGCGCGCCAAGACGGTCCGGGAGCTGCGCGAGGCGCTCGCCACGGCCCGCGCCGCCGACCAGCCGACCTGCGTGTACGTCGAGACGGCCCTCCACGCTCCCGACCCCGCCGCTCCCCCGGCCGAGGCCTGGTGGGACGTACCCGTCGCCGAGACGGCCTCGCGCGAGGCCGCCGTACGGGCCCGCGAGGACTACGACCGGCAGGTCGCGGCCCGCCGCCGGCACCTCTGAACCTCCCCCACGCCCCAAGGAGTGTCCCGATGCCGAGGACCGGTGCCCGCACCCGCCCCGTGGCTGTTTCCGCGCTCGACTCCCTCGACTTCACCCTGGACCGGACCAGTCCGGTCCCGCTGTACTACCAGCTCGCCCAGCAGCTGGAGGCGGCGATCGAACACGGGGCTCTGGTTCCCGGCGATCTGCTGGGCAACGAGATCGACCTGTCGGTACGCCTGGGCCTGTCCCGGCCGACGGTGCGGCAGGCCATCCAGTCCCTGGTCGACAAGGGGCTGCTGGTGCGCCGCCGGGGCGTCGGCACGCAGGTCGTGCACAGCCAGGTCAAACGGCCCCTGGAACTCAGCAGCCTCTACGACGACCTGGAGTCGGCCGGGCAGGGTCCGACGACGCGGGTGCTGCGCCACGAGCGCGTCCCGGCGGCCGCCGGCGTGGCCGCCGCGCTCGGCATGGCGGAGGGCGGTGAGGTCACCGTCCTGGAGCGGCTGCGCTTCACCCACGGCCGGCCCGTGGCGTTCCTCTGCAACTACCTGCCCGCCGCCCTGCTCGAACTCGACGAGGCCCGGCTGGAGTCGACCGGTCTGTACCGGCTGATGCGCTCCGCCGGGATCACCCTGCACAGCGCCCGGCAGACCGTCGGCGCCCGCTCGGCCACCGCCGGGGAGGCCGCCCGCCTCGACGAGGAGGAGGGCGCCGCCCTGCTCACGATGCAGCGCACGGCCTACGACGACGCGGGCCGCCCGGTCGAGTACGGAACCCACATCTACCGGGCATCCCGGTACACCTTCGACTTCCAGCTGCTGGTCAGACCGTGACTGTCACTTTGTGAACGAATTCGCTGGTGGCTGTGTCGATTACGTTTCGGGCAAGAGACGCACGAGACGGACGGAAGGTATTGACGCATGAGCGGACATGCGGCTGTTATTACGCCCACGATGTTCGGTCGAGTTGGTTTCTGATCGGTTTCGAGAACCTTTCGGAGGCCGGCTCCCCCCTTGTCCGAACCCTGCCTTCAGGAGCCGCCATGCGCCTCTCGCCTTCCGGCCTCGCCGTCCCGGGTCCCAGCCGCCGTTCCCTGCTCCGCGGAGCGGGCGGAGCCGCCCTCCTCGCCGGCGCCGGCATACCCCTGCTGTCCGCCTGTGGCAGCAGCGGTTCGTCCTCGTCCTCCGACCCGAAGACCGTCTCGCTCGGCTCCAACTCCTCCGACGCGGTGCCCAAGAAGGCGTTCGCCGAGATCTACGCCGCCTTCACCAAGAAGTCCGGCATCAAGGTCGATGTGAACACGAAGGACCACAACACCTTCCAGGAGCAGATCAACTCCTACCTCCAGGGCACGCCGGACGACGTGTTCACCTGGTTCGCCGGCTACCGCATGCAGTTCTTCGCGGCCAAGAAGCTCGCCTCGCCGATCGACGACGTGTGGGCCAAGATCGGGGACAACTTCCCTGACGCGATGAAGCAGCTCAGCAAGGGCGAGGACGGCAAGTACTACTTCGTGCCGCTGTACACCTACCCGTGGGCGCTGTTCTACCGCAAGAGCGTCTTCGAGCAGCACGGCTACGAGGTTCCCACCACCTGGGACCAGCTGGTCGCGCTCTGCAAGAAGATGAAGAAGGACGGCCTGGTCCCGATCGCGTTCGGCGACAAGGACGCCTGGCCGGCGATGGGCACCTTCGACCAGATCAACTTCCGCCTCAACGGCTACGAGTTCCACAAGTCCCTGATGGCGGGCAAGGAGTCGTGGACCGACGCCAAGGTCAAGGCCGTCTTCGACCACTGGGCCGAGCTGCTGCCCTACCACCAGGACGGCTTCATGGGCCGCACCTGGCAGGACGCCGCCCAGACCCTGGTGTCGAAGAAGGCCGGCATGTACCTCCTGGGCTCCTTCGTCGGACAGCAGTTCACCAACAAGGCCGACCTCGAGGACCTCGACTTCTTCGCCTTCCCGGAGATCAACTCCGCGTACGGCCAGGACACCGTCGAGGCGCCCACCGACGGCTTCATGGTCAGCAAGAGCCCGAAGAACCACGCGGGCGTCGTGAAGCTGATGGAGTTCCTGGGCACCCCGGAGGCCGAGCAGGTCTACCTCAAGGCCGACAACAGCGTGGTGGCCGCCTCCAGCAAGGCCGACACCTCCTCGTACACCGCGCTGCAGAAGAAGGCGTACAAGATGATCAGTGAGGCCAAGAGCCTCACCCAGTTCATGGACCGCGACTCCCGGCCGGACTTCACCTCCACGGTGATGCAGCCCGGACTGCAGAAGTTCCTCCAGAACCCCAAGGGCGTCGACAGCCTGCTGTCCTCCATCGACCGCCAGAAGAAGCAGATCTTCGCCTCCGCATGACCACCGACATCACTCCGAAGAGCCCGGAGGCGGCCCCCGCGCCGCCTCCGGGCCCCGCGCCTGAGAAGAAGCGGGTCCCGCAGGGCCACAAGCGCCTGCTGACCCGCCGTGACCGCATCACGCTCGGCTTCATGGCCGGCGTGCCCACCGTCCTGCACGTGGCCCTCGTCTGGTTCACGGCCCTCGCCTCGATCGCCCTCGCCTTCACCAGCTGGGACGGCATCGGATTCGACTCCATCAAGTGGGTGGGGCTGGACAACTTCAAGCAACTGTTCAGCGACAACCCGCAGTTCTGGCCGGCGGTCCAGCACAACATCATCTGGTTCGTCGTGCTCATCCTGATCCCGACGCCGATGGGCCTGTTCCTGGCCGTCCAGCTGGACAAGAAGATCCGCTTCAGCCGCGTCTACCAGACCGCGTTCTTCCTGCCGGTCGTGGTGTCGCTGGCCGTCACCGGGTTCGTCTGGCAGCTCGTCTACAACCCCGACACGGGTCTGATCAACAGCCTCATCGGCGCCAACAAGCCCGGTCACTACATCGACTGGATCGGCGACCCGCACCTGAACCTGTGGGCCGTCCTGGTCGCCGCCTCCTGGCGGCACACCGGCTACATGATGATCCTCTACCTGGCCGGTCTCAAGGGTGTCGACCCGTCGCTGCGCGAGGCCTCCTCGCTGGACGGCGCGAACGAGTGGCAGACGTTCAAGAACGTCATCTTCCCGACCCTGCGCCCGACCAACACGGTCGTCCTGGTCGTCACCATCATCGAGGCGCTGCGCGCCTTCGACCTGGTGTTCGTCTTCAACAAGGGCGCCCAGGGCACCGAGCTGCTGTCGATCCTGATCACCAACAACATCATCGGCGAGTCCAGCCGGATCGGTTACGGGTCGGCGATAGCCGTCGTCCTGCTGGTCATCTCCCTCGCGGTCATCATCCCGTACCTGATCGCGACCTTCCGGAAGGAGCGGCGCGCATGAGCACCGTGAGCGCGCTGGCCAAGCAGCGCACGCCCGTCCGCCCCGCCCGGGTCCTGCTGCACGTGTTCCTCGTCGTCACCTCGCTGGCCTGGCTCGCCCCGCTGTTGTGGGCGGTCTTCGCGGCGCTGCGGCCGTACTCGGAGACCAGCACCAAGGGCTACGTCTCCTGGCCGGACAAGCTGAGCTTCGAAAACTTCACGAACGCGTTCCAGCAGTCCGACATGATGCACTACTTCGGCAACACGCTGATCATCGCGGTCCCGGCCGTGCTGCTGACGCTGCTGCTGTCGTCGATGGTCGCGTTCTACGTCAGCCGCTTCGACTTCCGGCTCAACATCTTCCTGCTGCTGGTGTTCACGGCCGGCAACCTGCTGCCGCAGCAGGTCATCATCACCCCGCTGTACCGCATGTACCTGCTCATCGACCTGCCCGGCATCACGATGAGCGGCAAGCTGTACGACTCCGCGCTCGGCCTGGTGCTGATCCACGTGGCGTTCCAGTCCGGCTTCTGCGCGTTCGTGCTGAGCAACTACATGCGCATGCTGCCGCACGAGCTCACCGAGGCCGCGCTGGTCGACGGCGCGTCGGTGTGGCGGATGTACTGGCAGATCGTGCTGCCGCTGTGCAAGCCCGCGATGGCGGCCCTGGCGACGCTGTTGTCCATCTGGATCTACAACGACTTCTTCTGGGCCATCGTGCTGATCTCGACCGGCGAGAACATGCCGATCACCTCGGCGCTGAACAACCTCTCCGGGCAGTACTTCACCGACCTCAACCTGGTCGCCGCCGGTGCCCTGCTCACCGCGATCCCCACGCTGATCGTGTACTTCGCGCTGCAACGGCAGTTCGTGAGCGGTCTGACGCTGGGTGCGAACAAGGGCTGAACGCCCCACTTGTGAAAGAGATCCCCGTGCACCACCCCTTCACCCCCGTCGCCTCGGTCCTCGTGGACCCGCGCCGCGCGCGCGTCCACGAGGAGGGCTGGCAGTCCTGGAGCCCCAGCGGCGCCTACGCCCTCGACCAGGCGCCGTACCGCCCGACGAACGACAACTGGGCGACCGTCTGCTACCGGCCGGGCGTCGCAGTGCCCGCCGGTGTCTTCCAGGGCGAGGGCCTGCTCGCCCTGGACCCCGGCGACGGTTCCCCCACGCGGCTGTGGGCGGCGGCCGACCCGACCCGGCAAGTGCCGTCCGTCCGCCTCACCGTCACCGGCGAGCACGCCGAGGTGGCGGCCGACGGCCCGGTGAAGGAGTGGACCGGCACGGACATCCCGTCGGTGCTGGGTGACTGGGCCGGCGCCCTCGCGCTGCCCGCCCCGCGCCCGGCACCGACCGTGTGGTGCTCCTGGTACGAGTACTTCACCCAGGTCACCGAGGACGACATCCACGAGAACCTGCGCGCGATGGACACCCTCGACCTGCCGGTCGACGTCGTCCAGATCGACGACGGCTACCAGCGCGCGCTGGGCGACTGGCTCACCCTCTCCGGGCGCTTCCGCTCCCGGGAGGGCATCGCGGACGCCATCCGGGCGCGCGGACGCCGGGCGGGCATCTGGACGGCGCCGTTCCTGGTGGACCCGGCGAGCGACCTGGCCGCCGAACACCCCGACTGGCTGGTCCGCGACGCCCAGGGCGGCCCGGCGCACGCCGGCCGCAACTGGGGCCACGACCTGTGCGTCCTGGACACCACCCACCCCGAGGCCGCCGCCTGCCTGGCCGACGTCTTGCGGACCCTGCGCGCCGAGGGGTACGACTACTTCAAGGCCGACTTCCTGTACGCGGGCGCGCTGGAGGGCGTGCGGCACACCGATGTCGACGCGCTGACCGCCTACCGGGAAGGCATCGGCCTGATCCGTGAGGCCATCGGCGCCGACGCCTACCTGCTGGGCTGCGGTGCCCCGATGCTGCCCTCCCTCGGCCTGTTCGACGCGATGCGGGTCAGCCCCGACACGGCCCCGCACCGCAACCCCGAGGCCGGCGACTTCAGCCAGCCCGGGCAGGACCCGGCCGAGTTCACCGGCGCCGCCCGCCAGTGGCAGCACGGCCGGCTCTGGATCAACGACCCCGACTGCCTGATGGCCCGCCCGGCCGTCCAGACCCGCGAGCGCTGGGCCGCCCACGTCGAGGCCACCGGCGGTCTGATGGCCTCCAGCGACCGCCTGCTCTCCCTCGACCAGTGGGGCGTGGAGACCACGCGCCGCCTCCTGACCGGAGCCGCCCGATGAAGCGCACCCTGTCCGTCCCCGGCATCGCCTACGGCGGCGACTACAACCCCGAACAGTGGCCCGAGGAGGTGTGGGCCGAGGACGTGCGCCTGATGCGCGAGGCCGGGGTGACCATGGTCAGCGTCGGCATCTTCTCCTGGGCGCTGATGGAGCCCGCCGAGGGCGTGTACGACTTCTCCCGCATGGACAGAATCCTCGGCCTGCTGCACGAGAACGGCATCGCCGCCGACCTCGCCACCCCGACCGCGGCCCCGCCCGCCTGGTTCTTCCGCGCCCACCCCGAGGCCCTGCCGGTGGACCGGGACGGCCGCACGCTGTCGTACGGCAGCCGCCAGACGTTCTGCCCGTCCAGCCCCGCCTACCGCCGGGCGGCCCTGCGCATCGCGGACCAGCTGGCGCGGCGGTACGCCGACCACCCGGCGGTCGCGATGTGGCACGTGCACAACGAGTACGGCTGCCACAACGCGGCCTGCTACTGCGACACCAGCGCCCAGGCGTTCCGCGGCTGGCTGCGGGCCCGCTACGGGGACCTGGACGCCCTCAACGACGCCTGGGGCACCACCTTCTGGAGCCAGTGGTACTACGACTGGGACGAGATCCTCCCGCCCCGCGCCACCGGCGCCGTACCCAACCCCACGCACCAGCTGGACTGGCGCCGCTTCTGCTCCGACGAGCTGCTGTCCCTGTACACGGCGGAACGGGACGTGCTGAGCGCCGCGGCCCCGGACACGCCCGCCACCACCAACTTCATGGTGAACTTCAGCTTCGAGGCGCTGGACTACTGGCGCTGGGCCCCGGAGCTGGACGTCGTCTCCAACGACCACTACCTGCGGTCCACGGACCCCGAGTCGCACATCGACATCGCGCTCAGCGGCGACCTCATGCGCTCGCTGGCGGGCGGCCCCTGGCTGCTGATGGAGCACTCCACGGGCGCCGTGAACTGGCAGCCGGTCAACCGGGCCAAGGGTCCGGGCGAGCTGCGCCGCAACGCTCTCGCCCACGTGGCGCACGGCGCGGACGGCATCGCCTACTTCCAGTGGCGGGCGGCGAAGGCGGGCGCCGAACAGTGGCACTCGGCGATGCTGCCGCACGCCGGCACCGACAGTCAGATCTGGCGGGACGTGGTCCGGCTCGGCGCCGACCTGAGGGCGCTGGCCGAGGTGCGCGGCAGCACGGGCACGGCCGAGGTCGCGATCGTCTGGGACTGGAACGCCCAGTGGGCCCTCGAACTGCCCTCCCAGCCGAGCGGCGAGCTGCGCCACCTGGACCTGGTGCGCGCCTGGTACGAGCCGTTGTGGCGGGCCGGGGTCGCCGTGGACTTCGTCCGCCCGGACGCGGACCTCGCCGGGTACCGCCTGGTCCTGGCGCCCAGCCTCTACCTGGTCGACGACGCGGGCGCCGCGAACCTCACCTCGTACGCCGAGCGCGGCGGCACCCTCGCGGTGGGCTTCCACAGCGGCATGGTGGACGCCAACTGCCATGTGCGGCTGGGGGGTTACCCGGGCGCCTTCCGTGCGGCGCTGGGCGTGCGCTCCGACGAGCCGTTCCCGCTGCTGCCCGGCGAGCGGGTCGGCCTGGGCGGGGACGTGCCGGGAGAGGCCACGGGCACGCTGTGGTCGGAGCGGCTGCGCCTGGCGGGCGCCGAGGCGGTCGCCTCGTACACGGACGGACCCCTCGCGGGCGTACCGGCCGTCACCCGGCACACGCACGGCACGGGCACGACCTGGTACGTGGCCACGCTCCCGGACCCGGACACCCTCGGCGCGCTCCTCGACCGGGTGCGGGCCGAGGCGGGCGTGGAGCCGGTCCGCGCGGTGCCGGCGGGCGTCGAGGTGGTCCGGCGGCGCGGCACGGACGCGGACTACGTCTTCCTGATCGACCACTCCGGGCGGGGCGCCGAGATCGCGGTCCCGGCGGGCGCCGTCGAACTCCTCACCGGCAAGGAGACGACCGGCTCGGTCACGCTGGCCCCCGGCGACGTGGCGGTCGTACGGGAGCCGCGCGCGGACGCCTAGACCCGGCTAGACCGTGCTCGCCTGGCGTCCGCCGGCCTCGGGCCCGCTGAGCAGGGCCCAGGTGAACAGGGTGACGGGGCGTTTGCGGTGCTCGCCGTCCACCGTGATGTCGACGGCCTCGTTGTAGAAGGCGAGGAGCCCCCTGACCGCGCCCACCGCGGGCAGGGGGTCCGGGTAGCTCCACAGGACGTTCGACGGCACGTCCGCGTCGCCCCGCCAGGACCAGTACTCGGCGACGCCCTTGTACGGGCACCTGCTGCTGTGGTCGGTGGCCTCGAACAGGTCGAGGCGGACGTCCTCGCGGGGGATGTAGAACCGCGTGGGCAGGCCCGTCTCGAACAGCAGCACGGGCCGCCGGGTGTCCGCCGCCACGGTGCCGTCGATCTCGACGACCACATGGCGGCTGCTGGGCAGGGCGTCGACGCGTTTGTGCGGGTCGCGGGGGTGGACGAAGATCTCTTCCTCCTCCTCGTACCAGTGGTCGAGGCCCGGGTCCCGGCGCTGGAACCAGGCGAAGGTGATGTGCCCTGCGAGATCGCGGCCGGGGTAGGTCCAGGCCGCGTTCCGCAGCAGCTCGCCGCCGGTGTCGAGGTCGTAGAAGACCCGCGACCCGGCGTGCGCGCCGGTCGGGGGATGCGCCGCCGGGCGGAGGAGATCCTCACGGACCTCCGCCCGCGGGAAGGCGTACTGGGGTACGGGCAGTCCGGGCTCCCACACCAGCAGGGGATGCCGGCTGTCCACGACGGTGACCTCGCCCTTCACCCCGCGCACCCAGCGGTCACTGGGCTCCCAGAGGAAGCCCTCCGGGGTGCTGCGCAGGGAATGGGCGGTGGGAAGTATGGTCATGCCCCGCTCCTCGGTCTCATGAAGGAGCGTACGTCCACGACGGACGGGCGGCGCGCTCAGTGCGCGGCGTCGAGGCGGGCCCGCTGCTCCTCGGTGAGCTCCAGGTCGACGGCGGCGAGGTTCTCCTCCAGCTGGGCCACCGACGACGTCCCGGTCAGCGGGACGACCGGCAGCGGCCCTCCGGTCTGCCAGGCCAGCACCACCTGGTTGGGGGTGGCCCCGGTCTCCCGGGCCACGTCCGCCAGGACGGCGAGCCGGGCGGGGGTGCCCGGGTGGTCGTGGTCCGGCCGCAGCGGCTTGTCCGGGCGGGTGTAGGCGCCCTTCAGGAGCGGCGAGTAGGCGACCAGGGTCAGGTCCGGCTCGGCGCGCAGATAGTCGAGGAGCTGCGCGTCGGCGCCGCCGAGGCTGCCGTCCGGGAAGAGGTCGCCGGGCACGTCGGTGCGGGGCCTGAGGTAGCTGTGCTCGTACTGGAGCACCTCGTAGCCGGGCAGGCCCGCCGCGGCCGCCAGGGCGCGGGCCCGTTCCACCCGCCAGACGGCGTGGTTGCTCACGCCGAGCAGCCCGACCGTGCCCTCCGCGACGAGGGCCGCGAAGCCCTCGACGGTCTCGCGCAGCGGGACGGCGCGGTCCTCAATGTGGGCGTACAGCAGGTCGAGCCGCTCCACCCCGAGGCGTTCCCGGCTGCGCTCGGCCGCCTCCCGGATCACCTTCGCCGACAGCCCCTCGGCGTTGCCGACGTAGCTCGTGCCGGGGGCGAGCGGCCGGGCCCCGAGCTTGGTGGCGATCACGATCTCGTCGCCGATCCCCCGGCTGCGCCGCCACCGGCCGAGCAGTTCCTCGCTCTGGCCGCCCTGGCCGCCGTCCTCCCAGAAGGCGTAGTTGTCCGACGTGTCGATGAAGTTCCCGCCGGCCTCGACGTACCGGTCGAGGACGGCGAAGGAGGTCTTCTCGTCGGTCCGCGACCCGAACAGCATGGCGCCGAGGGCGAGCACGCTCACCTCGCGACGGGTCGCCGGGTCGGTCCCCATGGTGCGGTACTTCACGCTGCTGCTCCCTCCGCCCGCGCGCCCGGTGGTGGGCCCGCGAAGGGCAGTCTTCGGCTTGGAGCGCACGCGAGGTCAAGGGCTCGCGCCGGTTCCTCCGTCAGCCGGCGACGCCGGTGGTCCGCCGGACACGCGAAAGGCCGTATCGGTGTGTCCGATACGGCCTCTGACTCGCTGTTGCACAAGTCGGGACGACAGGATTTGAACCTGCGACCCCTTGACCCCCAGTCAAGTGCGCTACCAAGCTGCGCCACGTCCCGGTGCGCTCGCACACGGTGGGCCGTGTGATCGCGCGGACAGCACTTTACCGCACGCCGGGGGGCGGCCGAAGGGGGCGCCCGGGACGGGGGACGCGGGCCGGGGCAGAATCGGGCGTATGGGCAGCGTACGGGACCGGGACAGTGAGGGGCGGGCGCGGAACGCGCGGCCGCGGGACGGGCTGGGGCGGCCCCTGCCGTACGGGGCACCGGGAGTGGCACGGCAGCCGGAGGGGGTCGTGCGGACCCCGGAGCAGACCGTCGGTGAGGCGCAGGCGCTGCTGGCGGAGGGGAAGCCCTTCCACGCGCACGAGGTCTTCGAGGACGCCTGGAAGTCGGGCCCGGACTCCGAGCGGGCGCTGTGGCGGGGGCTGGCGCAGCTCGCCGTGGGGCTGACGCACGCCGCGCGGGGAAACGTCACCGGCGGGGCGCGGCTGCTGCGGCGCGGGGCGGGCGCCGTCGAGGAGTGGGCGGACGGCCGCGGGGAGCGACGGCCGTACGGGATCGACCTCGCCGGGGTCGCCGCCTGGGCTCGGGAACTGGCCGAGGCGGTGGAGCGGGGCGGTGAGCCGGTCGACGCGAAGACCCGGGCGCCGCGCCTCCGAGGGGCGTAGCGGGGCGGGTCCGGGTGCGGTGGCCGGTGGCGGTGCGGGCACTGTCAGTGGCATGCGGCAGACTCGGGGCGTGCGAAAGATTCATGTCATCGGTATCGGCGCGGGCGACCCCGACCAGCTGACCCTTCAGGCGGTCAAGGCCCTGCGCGGCACGGACGTGTTCTTCCTTCTGGAGAAGGGTGAGGTGAAGTCGGACCTCACCCGGCTCCGCCGGGACATGCTCGACGCGCACCTGCCGGCGGGGACGTACCGGCTGGTCGAGGCCCGGGACCCGGAGCGGGACCGGAGCGCGGGCGGCGCCGCCTACTCCCCCGCCGTCGGGGACTGGCGCAGCGCCCGCGCCGGCATCTACGAGCGGCTGATCACCGAGGAGCTGGGCGAGGACGAACGCGGCGCCTTCCTGGTGTGGGGGGATCCGGCGCTGTACGACAGCACCCTCGGGATTCTCCAGGAGGTGCTGGAGCGGGGCGCCGTGGCCTTCGAGTACGACGTCGTGCCCGGCATCAGCAGCGTCTCCGCGCTCGCCGCCCGGCACCGTACGGGGCTGAACCGGGTCGCCCGGCCGGTGCAGATCACCACCGGGCGGCGGCTGTCCGAGGGCTTCCCCGAGCACGTGGACGACGTGGTCGTCATGCTGGACGCCCAGCAGACCTTCCGGCAGTACGCGGACGACGACATCGACATCTACTGGGGCGCCTACATAGGCACCCCGGACGAGATCCTCGTCTCCGGGCCGATCGCCGAGGCCGCCCCCCGCATCGAGCGGCTGCGCGCCGAGGCCCGGGAGCGCAAGGGCTGGATCATGGACACGTACCTGCTGCGCCGGCGCCCGGACGACGCCTGAGGCCGATGACGCGCCAGGCGGTACGGGCGGTCACGGCGGCGCCGACAGTGTCCCCGGCCGCGTGGGCGAGACCGTCGTTCGGCCCCGCCACCGGCCGCCGGGTCAGGCGGGCGGCGGCGTCGTCGAGCCGGTCTCGCAGGCCGTGGGGCCCGGCTGCCCCCGGTGGCGGGCATCGGTCACGGCGGGTTGTGGCCCGGGCGCCACAGCCTTTCCAGCCGGTCCAGTACGGCCGTCTCGTCAGGCAGCGCCGTCACTCCCTCCGGTAGCGGGGGGCGTCGTACGACGACCACGGGGAGGCCGAGTTCACGGGCGGCCGTCAGCTTGGCGGCGGTCGCCCCTCCCCCGCTGTCCTTGGTCACCAGCACGTCGATGCGGTGGCCGCGCAGCAGTTCGAGTTCGCCGGCGACGGTGAAGGGGCCGCGCGCCAGGAGGACTTCGAGGCCGGGCGGCATCGGCGGCTCGGGCGGCTCCACCGACCGTACGACGAAGTGCAGGTCGCTCAGGTGCGCGAAGGCCGACAGGCCCAGGCGGCCGGTGGTGAGGAGGACCCGGCGGCCCAGTGCGGGCAGCGCGTCGGCCGCCGCGCCGAGCGAGGGGACCGGGTGCCAGCGGTCACCGGGCGCGGCCCGCCAGCCCGGGCGCCGCAGGACCAGCAGGGGCAGCCCGGTCGCCGTCGCGGCCCGCGCCGCGTTGGCGGTGATCCCGGCGGCGAAGGGATGGGTGGCGTCCACGACCGCGTCCACCCGCTGCGCCCGCAGCCACTCCGTCAGCCCCTCCGCCCCGCCGAACCCGCCGGTCCGGACCTCCCCCTCCAGCGCCCCGGGGCGGGCCACCCGCCCGGCCAGGGAGGTCGTGACCCGGACGCCGCCACGGGCGGTCAGTCCGGCGGCCAGTCGCCGGGCCTCCGTGGTGCCGCCGAGGACGAGGACGTGCGGGGTGGTGAGGTGCGGGGACATGGCGTCAGCGTACGGGCCGGTCCGCGGGCCGGATCGCTATCGTCCAGGCATGGAATCCGTACGTGGCGTGCTGATCGACATCGACGGAGTGCTCACCGTGTCGTGGGAGCCGCTGCCGGGTGCGGTGGCGGCTCTGCGCGAGATCCGCGAGGCCGGCCTCGCCGTGGCGCTGGTGACGAACACGACGTCCCGGACCCGGGCGTCGATCGCCAAAACGCTGTCGGGAGCCGGTTTCCCCGTCACCGCCGAGGACGTCCTCACCGCCCCCGCGGCGACCGCCGCCCATATCGCCGAGCGGTTCCCCGGCGCCCGCTGCGCCCTCCTCAACAGCGGGGACATCGAGGAGGACCTCGGTGGCATCACCCTCGTCGGCGAGAACGCGGGCGAAGACGAGGACGAGGACACCGTGCCCGACGTGGTCGTCGTCGGCGGCGCCGGGCCCGAGTTCGGCTACACGGCGCTCAACCGGGTCTTCGGGCATCTCCAGCGCGGGGCCCGGCTGGTCGCCATGCACCGCAATCTGTACTGGCGGACGGAGGCGGGGCTCCAGTTGGACGCGGGCGCGTTCCTCAGCGGGCTGGAGAAGGCCGCGGGCGTCGAGGCCGAGGTCACCGGCAAACCGTCGCCCGCCTTCTTCGAGGCCGCGCTGGCCCGGCTGGGGGTGGGTGCGGACCGGGCGCTGATGGTGGGCGACGACATCGAGTCGGACGTGCTCGCGGCCCAGCTCGCCGGGATCACCGGCGTGCTGGTGAAGACCGGCAAGTACCTGCCCGAGACGCACGAGAGGGCGAGCGGCACCCCGGACCACGTCCTGGACTCGTTCGCGGACCTGCCCGGGCTGCTCGGGCTGCGGCGGGGGTCAGCGCAGTAGCAGCTGGACCCCGCCCACGACCGTCGCCGCGATCACCAGTTGCTCGAACAGCCGCTGGTTGATCCTGTTCACAGCCCATTTGCCGATCAGCGCACCCGGCAGGACGAACACCGCGAGGGCGGCGTCCAGCAGCAGCGAGCGGCCGTCGATCAGGCCCAGGCCGACGCTGAAGGGCACCTTGGACACGTTCACGATCAGGAAGAAGAAGGCCGAGGTGCCCAGGAAGCCCAGCTTCCGGAAGCCCGCGGACAGCAGGTACAGCGACATCACCGGACCGCCCGCGTTGGCGACCATCGTGGTGAAGCCGCCGAGCACGCCGTACGAACGCGCCTTGACCCGGCCCGCCCGGCTGCCGACCGCCTCCGGCTCCTCCTCCGTGTCGGCCCGGCGCCGCCGCCACACCGTGACGGCCGCCATCAGCAGCAGGATCGCGCCGATCGAGGTCCGTACGACGCCGTCGTCGGCCCACGTCAGGAACAGTGTGCCGACGACCACTCCGGCCGCCACCGCCGGGAACAGCCGCCACAGCGTGGGCCAGTGGGCGTGCCGCCGGTAGGTGAGGACGGCCAGCACGTCGCCCACGATGAGCAGGGGCAGCAGCACCCCGGTGGAGGCCCGGGCGGGGAGCACCGCGGCGAATACGGCGAGGCTGACGGTGTTGGCCCCGCTGACGGCGGTCTTGGAGAAGCCGACGAGCAGCGCCGCGAAGGCGAGCGCGGTGAATCCCCACCCGGATGTGTGCCAGAGCGTCATCGTGTTCATGCCGGGCCGATGTTATGCGCACGCATCTTGCGGCGTAAGCGCCGTCTCGCCAGTTGGCAACCGCTGCCGCCAGTGCCGCCAGTGCCGCCAAGCGGGCTCGGCGAGGTCCGCCACGGTTCGGCAGCGCCCCGAAGGGGCGCGGGGAACTGCGCGACCAGCCACGACGGCGCCGCAGTCGGACGACGGCACATCACGGCACATCCAGCGGAGCGCTCAGTGCCGCTCCACCAGCACCGCGCTGCCCTGCCCCACCCCCACGCACATCGTGGCCAGCCCCCGTGCCGCGCCGGTGCGGCGCATGCGGTGCAGCAGTGTGGTGAGGATGCGGGCGCCGGAGCAGCCGAGGGGGTGGCCGAGGGCGATCGCGCCGCCGCTGGGGTTGACCAGGCCGGGGTCGATGCCGAGCAGGTCGACGCAGGCCAGGGCCTGGGCGGCGAAGGCCTCGTTGAACTCGGCCTCCTGGATGTCGGTGATCTCCCAGCCGGCCCGGGCGAGGGCCTTGCGGGTGGCGGGCACCGGGCCGATGCCCATCACGTCCGGGTGCACGCCCGCCGAGGCGCCGGCGACATAGCGGCCCAGGGACTCAAGGCCCAGCTCGTTCAGGGCCTCTTCGCTGACCAGCAGGAGTCCGGCGGCGCCGTCGTTCATCGGGGAGGCGTTGCCCGCGGTGACCGTGCCGCCCTCGCGGAAGACCGGCTTCAGCCGCGCCAGCTTCTCGACGGAGGTGTCCTCGCGGACGCATTCGTCGGCGTCGACGACCACGCCGTCGGGGCGCTCGACGGGCAGGAGTTCGTCGGCGAAGTGGCCGTCCTTGCGGGCGGCGGCGGCCCGTTGGTGGCTGCGCAGCGCGAACTCGTCCTGGCGTTCGCGCGGGATGCCGTACCGCTCGGCGACCTCCTCGGCGGTCTCGCCCATGGACAGCAGGCCGTGCAGGTCCTTCATCGCCGGGTTGACCAGCCGCCAGCCGAGGCGGGTGTCGGCGGTCTCGATGCGGTGCGGCAGGGCCTCCTCGGGGCGGGGCAGCACGAACGGGGCGCGGCTCATCGACTCCGAGCCGCCCGCGAGCACGATGTCGGCCTCGCCGGCGGCGACGGTGCGGGCGGCGAGGGTGACCGCCTCCAGGCCCGAGGCGCACAGCCGGTTGACCGTGGCGCCGGGCACCGTCTCGGGCAGGCCCGCGAGCAGGGCGGCCATGCGGGCGACGTTGCGGTTGTCCTCGCCGGCCTGGTTGGCGGCGCCCCAGTAGACGTCGTCGATCCGGGCCGGGTCGAGCGAGGGCACATCGGCCACGAGGTGGCGGATCACGGTCGCCGCGAGGTCGTCCGGGCGCACCGGGGACAGGGCTCCGCGCAGTTTGCCGATGGGGGTGCGGCGGGCGGCCGCGAAGTGGACGGGACGCAACGGAAGGACTCCTGACCGACGACGCTGTGGATCAGCACTGGGTTGACCGGCACCGCTGATCGGCACCGCTGTTAATTAGCACCGCTAGTTTTGGACTATAGACCGCCGCCCGGCCCCCTGGGAAGATCCCCGGGTACCTTCACCGACGCAGCCGGAGGAGCCATGGCCGACGCCCGCGAGCACGTCCTCACCGGGACCCGGGGCACGATCAGCACCCGCGTGTGGCAGCACCCCGCGCCGCGGTACGCCGCCCTCGTCGTGCACGGCTACGGCGAACACTCCGGCCGGTACGAGGGGCTGGCGGGTGTCCTCACCGGGCACGGCGCGGCGGTCTACGCGCCCGACCACATGGGTCACGGCAGGTCGGCCGGCGAACGCGTGGTGATCGAGGACTTCGAGGACGTCGTCACCGACGTGCACGGCGTGGCCGCCCTCGCCCGCACCGCGCACCCCGGCCTGCCGCTGGTCCTGGTCGGCCACTCGATGGGCGGTCTGATCGCGGCCCGGTACGCCCAGCGGTACGGCGACGAGCTCGCCGCGCTCGTCCTCTCGGGGCCGGTGATCGGTGCCTGGGAGCTGCCGGAACGTCTGCTCGCCCTGTCCGAGATCCCGGACACCCCGATCAGCCCGGCCGCGCTCTCCCGCGACCCGGCGGTGGGCGCCGCGTACGCCGCCGACCCGCTGGTGTGGCACGGCCCGATGAAGCGGCCGACGCTGGAGGCGTTCGTACGGACCCTGGAGACCGTCGGCGAGGGCGGCGAGGTGGGGCCGCTGCCGGTGCTGTGGTTGCACGGCGGCGACGACCGGCTGGTCCCGCTGCCCGGCAGCCGGACCGGAGTGGAGCGGCTGACCGGGGGCCGGGCGGCCGAGCGGATCTACGCCGGGGCCCGGCACGAGGTGTTCCACGAGACGAACCGGGCGGAGGTCTTCGCGGACGTGACCGGCTTCCTCGACGGCGTGCCCGGGCTCTAGACCGACCCGGTTCCGACCCGCTCAGCACCGCGTTTGCGGGTGTGCGCCGGGGGCACCCGCGCCCCCATGGAGTGGTTGCGTGCTGCGGCCTGCGTGGGTGAGGACCCCGAGCTGTTCTTCCCGGTGGGCACGACCGGGCCGGCGCTGCGGGACATCGATGCCGCCAAGCGCGTCTGTGCCCGTTGCCCGGTGACGACCCAGTGTCTGACGTACGCGCTGGCGTACGGCCAGACCTCGGGTGTCTGGGGTGGGACCTGCGAGGAGGAGCGCGACGCACTGCTCCGTGCGTCCAGGGACGGAAGACCGCTCGAGAAGCGGCTCGAGAAACAGCTTGAGAAAGGGAGAAGCGTTCTATGACCGTGGTGAAGAGCACGCTGCCCGACGAGGCGCTCCGCGTCACCGGTGGTGCCCTCCAGGAGACCCTCGTGGACCTGCTGGGCCTGTCGCTGGTCGGGAAGCAGGCGCACTGGAACATCGTGGGTCCGCGCTTCAGGTCCATCCACCTCCAGCTCGACGAGGTGGTGGACACGGCGCGCGCCTACGCCGACACGGTCGCCGAGCGTGCCGCGGCGCTGGGCGTGGCGCCGGACGGACGGCCGGAGACCATCGCGTCGACCTTCGCGCTGCCGGGCACCAAGGACGGCTGGCTGCGTGACACGGAGGTCGTACGGCTGCTGGTGGAGTCGCTGGAGGCGGCGATCGGGCGGCTGCGCGAGCGGATCGACGCGACCGAGAAGGCCGACCCGGTCACCCAGGACCTGCTGATCGGCATCACCGCCGACCTGGAGAAGCAGCGCTGGATGTTCGAGGCCGAGAACTGGCCGCGCGAGGACGGGTGACCGGCGCGCGCCGAAGCACAGGTACGCACGGAAGGGGAGACGGCATGGCCGACGCCCTCGAAATGGACGCGCTGTGGGAGGACTTCCACCGCGTGGTGAACATGACCTCGGCGGAGCTCGCCGCCTGGCTGCGGGTGCGCGACGCCGACGAGGACGCTGAGCCGCTGCCGGAGGAGGCGGGCACGCCCACCGGGCAGCATGTCCTCGCGATCCTCCAGAAGCGGCGCACGGACCTCACCGACGACGACATCCGCGTGATGTACAGGGTCGTGGACCGGGTCGGCGCCCTGGCGGACGTGGAGAACGAGCCGCAGCCGGAGACCTCGCCCGAGGACACGCGCCGCCGGCACCAGTTGATGACCCTCGGCCACGACCCGCTCAAGCCGTAGCCATGAGCCGCGCCGACGGGACCGGCGAGGCCGGCAGGTCCGGGCGGGTCCTGGCCGAGCTGGTCTCCGGGTACGGGCGGACGTACGCGGAGGAGGCGGGCATCCGGCTGAAGGACACCCCGCAGCCCCTGTACCGGCTGCTGGTCCTCGCCGTCCTGCTCAGCGCCCGGATCCGTGCCTCCGTCGCGGTTGCCGCCGCCCGCGCCCTGCACGAGTCGGGCCTCGACACGGCGCGCCGCACGGCCGGGTCCGACTGGCAGGACCGGGTGGACGCGCTCGGCCGGGGCGGCTACCGGCGCTACGACGAGCGCACCGCCACCCAGCTCGGCGACGGCGCCGAGCTGCTGTCCGAGCGGTGGGGCGGTGATCTGCGGCGGATGCGCGCGGAGGCGGACGGCGACGTGGACGCGCTGCGGCGGCTGCTGCGGGAGGTGCCGGGGCTGGGTCCGGCGGGCGCCGACATCTTCCTGCGCGAGGTGCAGCGGGTGTGGCCGGAGGTGGCGCCGTATCTGGACGGCAAGGCGCTGTCGGGCGCGGAGCGGCTGGGCCTGCCGAAGGACCCCGGCCGGCTGCTCGATCTCGCCGGTGACACCGAACCGGCCGTGCTGGCCGCCGCGTTGGTGCGCGCGGCGCTGGACAAACAGGTGTCCGAAGACAGTCTCCGCCGCGCCGCGTGATCGTGGCAGACTCCTCGACGGCCCCCGCCGGAAGCGTCGGGGGCCGTCGAGCGGAGGAGCGCCGTGTGACCGGGACCGAGCCGGCCCTGAACGAGATCGACACGCCCCGGCCGCATCCGGCCCGGGTGTACGACGACGGGCGCTACGGCGTGCCCGTGCCGAGTACGCGGGCGATGGTGCGCAGCACCCCGTTGTCGTTGTTGGACGGGGCGAGGTGGCGGGCCCGCCGGACGACCTCCGGGTGGGCGCCCGCCATGGCGAAGGACCAGTCGGCGGCGTCGAGCATCTCCAGGTCGTTGAGGTAGTCGCCGAAGACCATGGTCTGCGCGGGGGTGATGCCCAGTTCGCGCTGGAGGCCGCGCAGGGCCGTGCCCTTGTTCGCGGTGCGGTTCATGACGTCGACCCAGTGCTCGCCGGAGACGACGACCTGGTGCGAGGCGGTGAAGGCCTCCAGCGCGGGCGCGGTGGTCCGCTCCGCCGGACCGAAGTCGAACAGGGCCACCTTGATCACCTCGTCGTCGACGGCGGTGACGTCCTCGACGAGCCGGTGCTCCACGTAGTACTTGCGGACCTCGGCGAGGAAGGCCTCGTCGGTCCGCTCCACGTAGGCGGAGCGCTTGCCGCAGACCACGGCGCCCATGTCCACGCCGTCGGCCACCAGGCCCCGCACGGTCCGCGCGAGAGAGGCCACGACCGGCCCGTCGAGCGGGTCCGAGCTGAGCTCCACGCCGTCGCGGACGACATAGGCGCCGTTCTCCGCGATGAACGCCATGCCGTCGGCCACCTCGGCGAACTGCCGGGCCAGCGTGGCGTACTGGCGGCCGCTCGCCGGGCTGAACAGCACACCGCGTCGGCGCAGTTCGGCCAGCATCGGCCACAGTCCCTCCGGGATCCGCTTGTCGTCGTCGAGGAGCGTGCCGTCCATGTCGGTGACGACGAGCCGGATGTCGGCGGAGCCGGCCGCGGGGCCGGGGGTGGTGAGGAGGGACGCGGGCGTGGCGGGCATGTCCTGCTTCCGGTCGGGGGGTGGGCGTACGGAGTCCAGTGTTCCTCATGGGACGGAACGGGGCGGACGGGCCCGGACCCCGGCGACGGTGACGGTGACCACGACTGCGACGCCCGCCGCGCGGGTCCGCACCTCGACCTGACGCGGCCGGTCGCGGTGATGATGCCGGGCATCCTCGACTTCGTCCTGGACGACGACACGGCCCGGGAGGCCCTGCGCCCTGGTCATGGCGGCGGTCCCCTCCGGCAGCCACCTCGTGCTCACGCGTCCCACCTGAGACGGGTCACCGCCCGCGACGGACGCGGGGCGCGACCTTCTTCGGCCGGCTCCGGCTGCTCGGACCCGGGCCGGTGCGCTGTTCCCGGTGGCGGCGCGGGCCCGGCCGGCCCGCCGTGGTACCGCGGTGCGGCGGGGTGGCCGTGAAACCCTGATGCCGACCAGGTACGGCCCCGCCCGTCGAGGAGGAGCGCGGATGACCACCCTTGCCGATCCGGTGCCCGGCGGGCGTCCCGGCGACGTCCAGCGGGCCGACGCGCTGGCCGACGAGCTGACCGGACGAGGCGTGCGCGGTGTCGTGCTGGCGTATGTCGACACCGCGGGCATCGGCCGGGTGAAGACCGTCCCGGTGGCGCGGCTGGGCCAGGCCGCGGCCTGGGGCGTGGGGATGTCCCCGGTGTTCGACACCTTCCTGGCCGACGACTCCATCGTCACCACCGACGTCCTCGGCTCGCCGGACGGCGACCTGCGCCTGTACCCGGACCTGGACCAGCTGGTGGTCCTGGCCGGGCAGCCCGGCTGGGCCTGGGCCCCGGTCGACCGGATCACCCAGGAGGGTGAGCGGCACCCCGGGTGCTCCCGCACGTTCCTGCGCCGGATCGTCGCGGACGCCGCCGAACGGCACGGCATCACCTTCCGCGCGGCCGTCGAGGTCGAGTGGTCCGTCGGCCTCGGCTCGGCTCCCGCCGGGGAGTTCGTGCCGGCGGTGTCCGGGCCCGCGTACGGCGCCGTCCGGCAGGTGGAGCTGAGCGACTACGGCGCCGATCTGCTCGCGGCCTGCGCGGCGCAGGGCATCGACGTCGAGCAGTTCCACCCCGAGTACGCGGCCGGGCAGTTCGAGCTGTCGGTGGGCGCGCTGGACCCGGTGGCGGCGGCCGACCGGAGCGTGCTGGTGCGGCAGACCGTCCGTGCGGTGGCGCGGCGGCACGGCCTGCGGGTCTCCTTCGCCCCGGCCGTGTCCGCCGAGGGCGTCGGCAACGGCGGCCACCTGCACCTGTCCGGCTGGCGCGACGGCCGCAACCTGCACGCGGGGGGTCCGGGGCCGTACGGCATGACGGACGGGGCGGAGTCCTTCGCGGCCGGGATCCTCGCGCACCTGCCCGCCCTGACGGCCGTGACCGCGCCCAGCCCGGCCAGCTACCTGCGCCTCAAGCCCTCCCGGTGGGCGGGGGTGTTCACCGCCTGGGGCCGTGAGCGGCGCGAGGCCGCCGTGCGGGTCGTCACCGGCACCACGGGCCACCGGGAGCAGGCGGCGAACCTCGAGGTCAAGCCGGTGGACCTGGCCGCCAACCCCTATCTCGCGCTGGGCTGCGTCATCGCGGCCGGGCTGGACGGGATCGCGTCGGCGGCGGCCCTGCCCGAGGAGATCACCGGGGACCCGGTCCGGCTCGGCGCCGAGGAGGCGGCGGCGCGGGGCGTGCGCCGGCTGCCCACCTCGCTGCCGGAGGCCGTCGCCGAGTTCCGCGCGGACGAGGTGCTGCGGGCCGCGCTGGGCGAGGTGCTGGCCGACGCGGTGACCGCCGTACGCCTCGGGGAGGCCGCGGCCGTGGACGGGCTGGACGACGCCGGGGTCGCGGCGGCCTACCGCTGGAGGTACTGACCGTGCCCGGCCCCGTGTCCGGACCCGTCCAGGAGGCCCTCGCCGCGCTGCCCCTGGTCGATCACCACTGCCACGGCGCCGTGACCGCCGACCTCGGCCCCGGGGAGTTCGCCTCCCTGCTCACCGAGGCCCGGCCGGGCGGCGGCCTCTCCCCCTTCGACACCCCGGCCGGGGTGGCCGTGCGCCGGCACTGCGCGCCCCTGCTGGACCTGCCCCGGCACGCGCCGGCCGCCGACTACGCGGCCCGGCGGGCGGCCCTGGGATGGCGCGAGGTCAACCGGCGGTTCCTCACGGCGGCGGGAGCGGAGGTGTTCTGTGTGGACACCGGGTACGCCCCGCATCCCGTCACCTCCCCGGCGGAGCTCGCGGACGCCTCGGGCGCCGCCGCGTACGAAGTGGTACGGCTGGAGGGCGTGGCGGAGTCGGTGGCCGCGCGGGGCGTGGAGGCGGACGAGTACGCGCGACGCTTCCGGACGGCCGCCGAGGCCGCGGTGCGCCGGCCGGGCGTGGTCGGGGTGAAGTCCGTGGCCGCCTACCGCACCGGCTTCGCCCTGGACCCGGCGCGGCCGGCCGACGCCGAGGTCACCGAGGCGGCCCGGCACTGGCTGGCCGGGGGCGGCCGGCTGACCGACCCGGTCCTCGTGCGCCACCTGCTGTGGACCGCCGTCGACCTCGGCCTGCCGCTGCAACTGCACACCGGCTTCGGCGACGACGACATCCGGCTGCACCGGGCCGACCCCGCCCTGCTGACCGACTGGCTCCACCTGACCCGTGGCACCGTCCCGGTCCTGCTCCTGCACTGCTGGCCCTACCAGCGCCAAGCCGCCTGTCTGGCGGCCGTGTTCGAGCAGGTCCACCTCGACGTCGGACTCGCCCTGCACCACGCCGGTCCGGCCCGGTCCCGGGCGATCCTCGAAGAGGCCCTGGAGATCACACCGTTCCGCAAACTCCTGTACAGCTCCGACGCGTACGGTGTGGCCGAGTTCCACCACCTCGGCGCACTGTGCTTCCGCCAGGGCCTGGCAGCGCTGCTCCAGGACCGGGTGGACGCCGACGAGCTGAGCCTGCCCGACGCCCTGCGGATCGCAGCCTGGACGGGGCGCGACAACGCCCGCCGCGTGTACGGACTTCCCGCCCGTGAACCGCCGTCGCCCCCACCGCTGTGACCGATGACACGCCGTTTCCGATGCCCGGAAAGTATGATCAAGCAATGTCTGACATGACCGAAACCACGCCCGGCTGGCTCTCTCCCGACGAGCTGGAGATGGCACGCGCCCGCATGCCGATCCTGTACGTCGAGGCCGTGCCGGTGCGCGTCGACGACAGCGGCGAAGTCACCAGCATCGGGCTGCTGCTGCGCATAGGGCCGGACGGAACGGTCAGCCGGACCCTGGTCTCCGGCCGTGTCCTGCACCACGAGCGGGTGCGCGACGCCCTGCTGCGCCACCTGGAGAAGGACCTCGGCCCGGTCGCGCTGCCCCGCGTGCCGACCTCCTTGCAGCCGTTCACGGTCGCCGAGTACTTCCCCACCGCGGGCATCACGCCGTACCACGACCCGCGGCAGCACGCGGTGTCCCTCGCCTACATCGTTCCGGTGGCCGGCGACTGCCGCCCCCGGCAGGACGCGCTGGACCTGGTCTGGTTCAGCCCGCAGGAGGCCGCCTCCCAGGCCGTGCAGAGCGAGATGCCGGGCGGGCACGGCGTGCTGCTGAAGCAGGCCATGGCCCACGTGGGTCACGTGGCCTGAGTCGGCGGCCCGCGTCACACCTTCGCTCGCGTCCCGGTGGTGGCGTCGTCCGGTCAGTCCGGCAGGGCGCCCAGGTCGGCGCGCGCGGGGGTGTCGTCGAGGAAGCCGCCCGACTGGTGCTGCCACAGCCTGGCGTAGGCGCCCTGCGAGGCCAGCAGTTCCTGGTGGGTGCCCTGCTCGACGATCCGCCCGCGGTCGAGGACCACGAGGCGGTCCATGTCGGCGACCGTGCTGAGCCGGTGCGCCACCACGAGTGCCGTCCGTCCCTCCATGAGCCGCCACAGCGCCTCCTGGACGAGGACCTCGCTCTCGGAGTCCAGAGCGCTGGTCGCCTCGTCGAGCAGCAGGATCGGCGCGTCGCGCAGGATCGCCCTGGCGAGCGCGACCCGCTGGCGCTGGCCGCCGGACAGCTTGATGCCGCGTTCGCCGACCATGGTGGCGAAGCCGTCCGGCAGCGCGTCGGCGAACTCCGTGACGTGTGCGGCCTCGGCCGCGCGGCGGATCTCGGCGTCGGTGGCGTCCGGCCGGGCGAACGCGATGTTGTCCCGCAGGCTGCGGTGGAACATCGCCGGGTCCTGCGGCACATAGGAGATCAGGCCGCGCAGGTCGGTCTGGCGCAGTCTGCTGATGTCCTGGCCGCCGATCAGGATCCGGCCGGCGTCGATGTCCGTCATCCGCAGCAGCAGCCGGGTGAGGGTGGTCTTGCCGCCGCCGGACCGGCCGACGAGGCCGATCTTCGCTCCGTGGGGCACGGCGAGGTCGAGGGACTCGAAGAGCGGTTCGGCGCCCGCGTGGGCGAAGTGCACCTGCTCGAAGCGGACGTCGGCGGCCTCGGTCAGCAGCGGCTGCGGCGCCGGCGGGTCGAGCACGGTCGGCGGTGTCAGCAGCAGTTCGGTGAACTGCGCGGCCTCCGTCATCGAGCTCTCCAGGCGGCGGTAGATCTGGTTGAACTCGAACATGATCCGCGTCGCGTTGGTGTAGTACGTGAAGGTGACCACGACCGCCTCCACCCCGTGCCCGCCCCCGGCGAGCACGACCGCGAGCAGCAGGCCCAGCGCGTTGGTCAGCACGGACATCGGCGCCACCAGCGTGTCGATGCGCAGGTTGCCGTAGTCCCACGACCTCAGCGTGAGCCGTCGCGACTGAGCGACCCGTGAGCGGTGCTCGGCGGCCTCGCGTTCCTCGGCGGCGAACGCCCGGACGGTGTCCATGTTCATCAGGCTGTCGGCGACGTGGCCCGAGACCCGGGCGATCGCCTCCTCGCGCAGGTTCACCAGGGCCTGGCGGCGCCGGACGAGCGGTGCCACGCTCAGCGCAGTCAGCGTGATCATGGCCAGGAGTCCGACGACGAGCCACGGTTCGTAGTGCCACAGCACCACGGATCCGAACGCCAGCGGCACGAACCTGCCCACGACGTTGAACGTCAGCGTGTCGACGAACTCCTCGAAGCGGGAGGCGAAGCTCAGCACCCGCTTGGTCAGCGATCCGGCGAAGTTGTCGTGGAAGAACGCGGCGTCCTTGGCGAACAGCTCGTCCATGCCGACGATGTACAGGTGCTCGATGCCCAAGGCGTCCAGGCGGTTCAGACAGTGCAGGCCGACCCGCCACAGGGCCTCGGCGAGGAGCAAGACGCCGGCGAAGGCGAGGACGTAGGGCAGCGTCGCACCGACGGCGGCCCCGGAGTCACCGGAGTCACCGGCGATACGGCCGACGAGCTTGGCGACGACCAGTGGCGCGAGGTAGTTGATGCCGGTGTTGCCCAGCGCCGGCAGCAGCATCCCGGGCAGCGTCAGCCACCTGAGGCGGCGCAGCTCCCGGCCGTAGTAGCGAAGGGCGAGGAGCACGGAGCCCCTGCCCGGCGGAGTTCGGTGTAATTCGCGCGGTCCCATGGCGCGGCAGTGTCCCGCAGCGCCGACCGCACGGTCCAAGCATTTTCCCCCAAATGCCGCATCAGGCCTGGAAACGGCTGGAGGCCGTCTCCTCATCGCTGAGGAAACGGCCTCCGGCTACGACTTCAACAGTCGGGACGACAGGATTTGAACCTGCGACCCCTTGACCCCCAGTCAAGTGCGCTACCAAGCTGCGCCACGTCCCGGTACCCGTTGACCTGGGGTTTCCCTGGTCGAACGCGCACGGAAACCATACCGCACTCGGGTCGGTGGTCGCGCACACGTTTCCGGTGCGGGCCGTGTCACCGCTCGCCGGGCCGCCCCAGCTCCGGATGGGCCTCCAGCAGGCGGGGCGGGGCCGCCTGGCGCCAGGAGTCGGCGAGGATGTCGCGCAGTTCGGCCTCGTCCTCCAGGACGGCGAGCCGGGCCCGGACCCAGGCGAACTGGGCCTCGTGGCCGGCGATCCAGAACTTCCGCGGCTCGGCCAGGACCAGTTCGTCGCGCTCCTCCTTCGGGCACCGCACGGCGATGGAGGTCTCGTCCTCGGGCAGTGTGGCGAACATCTTCCCGGCCACCCGGAAGGTGGGCATGCTCCAGGCTGTCTTCTCCGTGGTGTCCGGCAGGGACAGGGCGATACGGCGTACGTCTTCGGCGTCCGGCATGCCCCGCACGGTAGCCCGTCCCACTGACAGTCACCGGGCCGCGGCCGGGAGGTGCTTGTAGTAGAGGGTCGTCGGGCGCAGCACCCCGGCGGGGCTCGCCGCGTAGTCGGGGATGACGCCGGCCCGGGTCCAGCCGGCGGAGCGGTACAGGTGCTCGGCGGGGCTGCCGGTCTCCGTGTCCAGGTGCAGCAGGGTGATCCCGGCCGCGCCGGCCGCCTGCTCCGCGGTGGCCAGCAGCTCGCGGCCGAGGCCCTGTCCGCGGGCGTCCCGGTGGACCATCAGCTTGACGAGTTCGGCGCGGTGCCGGCTGTTGGGCTTGTCGGGGAAGGCCAGGCTGACGGTGCCGGTCACCCGGCCGGCGCCGTCCAGGGCGGCCCAGACCGCGAGGTGCCCGGCGGCCACGGCCGCCGCCCGCTCCCGCCACCAGGCGGCGGCCTGCCCGGGGTCGAGTGGGGCGAGGAAGCCGACCGAGGCGCCGCCGGCCACGGTGTCGGCGAGGAGGCCCGCGAGGCCGGCCGTGCCGTCGCGGACCTGGCCGTCGTTCCAGCGGAGGATCCTCATGGCCGTACCACCGCCAGCAGGTAGCGTGCCTCGCCGGGACCGGTGCCGCGGAAGCGGGTCGGCCCGAAGACGCGCATCCGCAGGCAGTCGCCCGCCTCGACGCGGTGGTCCGTCTCCCCCACGGTCACCTCGAGTACGCCCTCCAGGAGCCACAGGTGCTGTTCCAGCCCGGGCACGGGCGGACGGTCGTAGGCGATGTCGGCGCCCGGCGTGAGCCGGCCCTCGACCAGTTCGCCGCGCAGCCCGGCGTGCGGCGGGGACACGGACCGGCGTACGAAGCCGGAGGCGCGGTCCTCCCACACCTGCTGCTCGGTGGCCCGCACCAGGGGGACGGGTGCCGTCTCGACCTCGCTGAGCAGCTGGGACATGGTCCGCCCGTAGACGTGGCAGAGCCGGTTGAGGAGCGCGGCCGTGGGACTGGTCTCCGCCCGCTCCGCCCGTGACAGGGTGGACCGGCTCACTCCGCTGCGTTCCGCCAACTCCCCCAGTGACCAGCCGTGCTGGGAGCGGAGTTCGGCGAGCCGGGCCCCGATGCGGTCGTCGATGGGGTCGGCTTTCCCGAGGTACGCTTCCCCGAGGTCGTCTCTCATATCCGGGAACCTATCCCACATATGAGACGTGCAGGTTAAGGAACCCTCACGCCCGCGCCGCCTCGCCGAGCGCGTCCAGTACCGGGCGGGTCAGCGGGTGACCCTCGGCTCCCCGCCGTACGGCGGCGAAGACGCGGCGGGTGGGGGCCACGCCGTCGACGGGGCGGACGACCACGCCCGTCAGGTCCATGCCGCGCAGGGCCGAGCGCGGGACCAGGGCGACTCCGACATCGGCGGCGGCCAGGGCGACGACCGCGCGGAAGTCGTCGGAGGAGTGTTCGAGGCGAGGCTGGAATCCGGCGTTCTCGCAGGCCAGGACGACCACGTCGTGGCAGGGGTTGCCGGGGTAGGGGCCGATCCAGGGGTCCTTGGCCAGGTCCGCGAGCGGGACCTCCGCGGACTCCGCCAGCCGGTGGGTGACCGGGACGACCGCGTCGAAGGGCTCGGCGTACAGCGGGACATGGGTCAGCCGGGGGTCGTCGGCGGGCGGCGCCCCGCGGTACTCGACGGCGACCGCGACGTCCACCTGCCGGTCGAGGACCATCGGCAGGCTGGCGTCGCCCTCCGCGTCCTGGACACGGATCCGTATGCCGGGCGCGGACTCGGCGAGGCGGGCCACGGCCGGTGCCACGACCTGGGCGATGCCGGTCGCGAAGGCGGCCACCGTGACGGTGCCGGCCTCGCCCGACCCGTACGCGGCGAGCTCCGCCTCGGCCCGCTCCAGCTGGGCGAGGACCGCGTTGGTGTGGCCGAGGAGGATCTCGCCGGCCGGGGTCAGCCGTACGCCCTTCGCGCCGCGCTCGACCAGCCGGTGGCCGGTCTCCTGCTCCAGGGCCGCGAGCTGCTGGGAGACGGCGGAGGGCGTGAGGTAGAGCGCGGCGGCAGCCGCCGTGACCGTACGGTGGTCGGCCACCGCACGGAGAATGTGGAGCCGCCGCGCTTCGATCATGCGGTCAATTATCGCAAGGTGTCCGCGCTGGTCAGGCGGCGAGCTCCGCGCGCGCCGCGACGAACGCGTCGACCGCGCGGTCGACGTCCTCGGTGGAGTGGGCGGCGGAGAGCTGGACGCGGATGCGGGCTTGGCCCTGCGGCACGACCGGGTAGGAGAAGCCGATCACGTACACGCCCCGTTCGAGGAGCAGTTCGGCCATGCGACCCGCCTCGGCCGCGTCGCCGATCATGACGGGTGCGATGGCGTGGTCGCCGGGCAGCACGTCGAAGCCCGCCTCGGTCATCCGGCGGCGGAACAGCGCGGTGTTCTCGTTGAGCCGGACCCGCAGGTCGTCGGCCGACTCCAGCAGGTCGAGCACCTTCAGGGAGGCCGCCGCGATCACGGGCGCGAGGGTGTTGGAGAAGAGGTACGGGCGGGAGCGCTGGCGCAGCAGGGCGACGATCTCGGCGCGGGCGGCGACGTAACCGCCGGAGGCGCCGCCGAGCGCCTTGCCGAGGGTGCCGGTGACGATGTCGACGCGGTCCATGACGCCGTGCAGTTCGGGCGTGCCGCGGCCGGTGGGGCCGACGAAGCCGACCGCGTGGGAGTCGTCGACCATGACCATCGCGTCGTAGCGGTCGGCGAGGTCGCAGATCTCCGCCAGCGGCGCCACGTACCCGTCCATGGAGAACACGCCGTCGGTGACGATCAGGCGGCGCCGGGCGTCGGACGCCTCCTTGAGTTTCGCCTCCAGGTCGGCGAGGTCGCGGTTGGCGTAGCGGAGGCGGCGGGCCTTGGACAGGCGGATGCCGTCGATGATGGAGGCGTGGTTGAGGGCGTCGGAGATCACCGCGTCCTGCTCGCCGAGGAGGGTCTCGAAGACACCGCCGTTGGCGTCGAAGCAGGAGGAGTACAGGATCGTGTCCTCCTGGCCGAGGAAGGCGGACAGCCGTGCCTCCAGCTCCTTGTGCACCTCCTGGGTGCCGCAGATGAAGCGCACGGACGCCATGCCGTAGCCCCAGCGGTCCAGGGCCGCGTGGGCGGCGGCGACGACCTCGGGGTGGTCGGCGAGCCCGAGGTAGTTGTTGGCGCAGAAGTTGAGGACCTCACCGGGCCGGCCGCCCGCGGTGACGGCGACGGTCGCGGACTGCGGGCTGCCGATCACACGCTCGGGCTTGTGCAGGCCGGCGGCGCGGATCTCGTCGAGGGTGGCGCGCAGGTCGTCGCGCACGGAGTCGAACATGAAAAGCTCCTGAAGGTGCTCGCGCGGAAAGGGGTCCGGGGGGCGTGAAGGGCGTTACGTGGTCCAGTCGAGGATGACCTTGCCGCCTCGGCCGCTCGCCGCGTCGGCGAACGCCGCCTCGAAGTCCCGGTAGTCGTACCGGCCGGTGATCACGGGTGCGAGGTCCAGGCCGCCTTCGAGCAGCACCGACATCGCGTACCAGGTCTCGAACATCTCCCGGCCGTAGATGCCCTTGATGGTGATCATCTTGGTGACGACGCGGGCCCAGTCGACGGGGAACTCCTCGGCCGGCAGGCCGAGCATGGCGATCCGGCCGCCGTGCGTCATGTTGGCGATCATGTCCCGCAGGGCCTCGGGGCGGCCGGACATCTCCAGGCCGATGTCGAAGCCCTCGCGCAGGCCCAGTTGCCGCTGGCCGTCGGCGACGGTGGCGCCGGAGACGTTCAGGGCGAGGGTCGCACCGGTCTTGCGGGCGAGGTCGAGCCGTTCCTCGCTGACATCGGTGATCACCACGTTCCGGGCGCCCGCGTGCCGGGCCACGGCGGCGGCCATCAGGCCGATCGGGCCGGCGCCGGTGATCAGGACGTCCTCGCCGACCAGCGGGAAGGACAGCGCGGTGTGCACGGCGTTGCCGAACGGGTCGAAGATCGCGGCGACGTCGAGGTCGACGGGGACCCGGTGCGTCCACACGTTGGTGGCGGGCAGGACGACGTACTCGGCGAACGCGCCGTCACGGCCGACACCGAGGCCGACGGTGGCCCGGCACAGGTGGCGGCGCCCGGCCAGGCAGTTGCGGCACTTGCCGCACACCAGGTGGCCCTCGCCGCTGACCCGGTCGCCGATCCGTACGTCGGTGACGTCCCGGCCGGTCTCCACGACCTGGCCGACGAACTCGTGCCCGAGCACCAGCGGGGTCCGGATCGCCTGTTGGGCCCAGCCGTCCCAGGACCGGATGTGCAGGTCGGTGCCGCAGATGCCGGTCCGCTGGACCTTGATCAGTACGTCCCCGGGTCCCACGGCGGGCTCGGGCACGTCCGCGAGCCACAGTCCGGGCTCCGCCTTCTCCTTGACCAGCGCCTTCAACGCTACGGCTCCTGTGGGTGTGATCCCGGTCCGCGGGCATGCCGAAGGCACCCGTGTCCGGGGAGAGGAGTGGATTCGCGTAGCAATCTGCCTCACGTGGCGGCTGTGGTCCATCGAGGTTTTCTTAAGCGGTGCCACAGCTCCGCTTCACAAGACCCACTTCGGGGGCCTGGCGGCGGCTTCCGTCACAGCGGGAATCCGTCGTCCGCGCGCCGTTCGATGCGTACGGCCAGTTCCGCGGCCCGGGCCTTGATGGTCTCCAGGCCCGCCTTCCCCCAGGGCCGGGGGGCGACGTCGGCGACGCACACCGTGCCGAGCACCTTCCCGGTGCTGTCGATCAGCGGGGCGCCCAGGTAGGAGTGGATGCCGTACTCGTCGACGACCGGGTTGCACGCGAACCGCGGGTAGTCACGGACGTCCTCCAGGACCAGCGCCCTGTGGCGTACCACCACATGGGGGCAGAACCCGTGGTCGCGGGGCAGCCAGCGGCCGACCTCGGGCCGGGTGCCGTCGGCCTTCGTGAACGGCCCGGTGACCGGCGTGCGCAGGCCGGCGAAGAACTGCCGCTGCGCGCCGATGAAGTTGACCATGGCGTACGGCGCGCCGACGAGGTCGGCCAGGTGGTCCGCGAAGGCGTCGAGGGCGGGCTCGGGGCGCTCCCCCAGGCCGAGCAGGTTCAGCCGCCGGGTGCGGGCGGGGGCCTCCTTGTCCTCGGGCGTGAGCAGCAGCCCCCGGGCCGGGCGCGACGGGTCGTAGCTCATGACCTGGCTCCGTGGCTCGGCGCGTGCGCCGGGGCGTGGGCGATGAGGTGGCGTACGAGGGTGAGCAGCGTCTGGACGCCGGAGGAGGAGATACGGGCGTCGCAGCGGACGACCGGGACCCGCGGGTCGAGGTCGATGGCGGCGCGCACCTCCTCGGGGTCGTAGCGGTAGGACCCGTCGAACTCGTTGACGGCGACGACGAAGCCGAGGCCGCGTTCCTCGAAGAAGTCGACCGCCGCGAAACATTGCTCCAGCCGGCGGGTGTCGGCCAGGATGACGGCGCCGAGCGCGCCCTCGGACAGCTCGTCCCACATGAACCAGAACCGCTCCTGCCCGGGCGTGCCGAACAGGTACAGCACGTGCTGCGGGTCGAGGGTGATGCGGCCGAAGTCCATCGCCACCGTGGTCTCGACCTTGTTCTCGATGCCGTGGAGGCTGTCGGTGGCGGCGCTGACCGTGGTGAGCAGCTCCTCCGTGCTCAGCGGGGCGATCTCGCTCACCGCGCCCACGAAGGTCGTCTTGCCCACTCCGAACCCACCGGCCACCAGGATCTTCAGCGCGGTGGGGAACGGGTCAGAGCTGTCGTCGTAGTCCATCGAGCACTGCCTCCAGAAGGGACTGGTCAGTGGGGTTGTGGTGGAAGGCGGGGGGCTTGGTGGTGAGCGCCCCGCAGTCGACGAGGTCGGAGAGCAGCACCTTGGTGACCGCCACCGGGAGCCCCAGGTGGGCGGCGACCTCGGCGACCGGGACGGGCGCCCGGCACAGTTCGAGCGCCTGGGTGTGCTCGGGGCCGAGGTAGCCGAGGGGGGTGACCGCGGTGGCCATCACCTGCGACATCAGGTCGAGCGCGATGGTGGGCCGGGTGCGGCCGTTGCTGACCGTGAAGGGGCGCACCAGCCGTCCGGCCGCGTCGTCGAGCCAGGGCCCGTCGCCGACCGCGGCCACCCTCAAGGCCTCGTCGCCGTGGGATCGACGGCAGGCCGGCGGGGCGCGGTCACCAGGTAGGGGCGGACGCTCTTGACCAGCATGGCCATCTCGTAGCCGAGTACGGCCGCGTCGGCCTCGCGGCCGGCCAGCACGGCCAGGCAGGTGCCGGAGCCGGCGGTGGTGACGAACAGCAGGGCCGAGTCGAGTTCGACGACGACCTGCCGGACGTCCCCGCCGTCGCCGAACCGGACGCCCGCGCTGCGGCCGAGCGAGTACAGGCCGGAGGCCAGGGCGGCCATGTGGTCGGCGCTGTCGGCGTCGAGGCCGTGGACGGACTTCACGAGCCCGTCGCAGGACAGGAGCACCGCGCTGGTGGTGTGCGGTACACGCTGGACGAGGCCGCTCATCAGCCAGTCGAGGTCGGAAACCTGGGCGGTCGGCGCATCGCTCGCCATGGTGGATCGACTCCTTGGGGTACGAAGGTCTGCGGAAGCGCTGGGGGTGGGGGTGGGAACTGGGCTGGGGTGGGAGGTCATCCGGCCGGTGCGCTCCCGTCGGGCCGGACGGTGAGACCGAAGTGCTCCGTGTGGCCCGGCGCGGTCTGGGCCGAGAGGGCGTCGGCCTGCTCCAGGTGCTGCTGTGCCTCGGCCAGGCCGATCCCCCGCTGGAAGGCGGCCATCAGGCCGGGGTCGTGGCCGACGGGGGTGTCGCTGTCCTGGCGCGGTGCCGGTCCGCCCCTCAGCTGGGGCACGATGTGCTCCTGGGCGCGGCGCCGGGGAAGTTGGGGCTTGCCCATGGTGCCGCGCACCGGGCCGTCGGCTCGCGGAGCGGGGAGTGCGGCCGTGTTCTCCAGGACCGTGCGCCGCTCGTCGGGCCGGATGCCGGGGGTGGCCTCCGCCGGTGTGGGCCGTGCCTCGTGGGCGCCGCGTACCGGCAGGGGCGGCGGGGCGCCCTCGTCCGCCGGGGCCCCCGCCCGGCCGGGACCGCGCTGCGCGGGCCGGCCCGGCCCGTCGTCGGCGCCCGGCCGGTTCCCGTGCGCGGTGCCGTCGCCCCGGAGCCCGGTCCGCGTCGTCCTTCCGTCCGCTCCGCTCCGGACCTGTGGGGCCTGCGGAACCGGCGGGGCCTGCGGCGGCTGGTGCGGGGCCTGCTGAACCGGCGGGGCCGGGGCGGCCGAGGGCACCGGGACCTGTCCCGTCCCCGTGTGACCCGCGTCCGGCGCGTCGTCCGGCTCCGCGCCCAGAAGGCCCTGCGGCACGACGAGGACTGCCTGCACACCGCCGTAGATGTTCGACTGCAAGCGGACGGTGATGCCGTGCCGCCGGGCGAGCTGCGAGACCACGAAGAGGCCGATGCGCCCGTCCGCCAGCAGGCTGGCCACGTTGACCTGGTCGGGGTCGGCGAGCAGGGCGTTCATCCGGGTCTGCTCGCCGACCGGCATGCCGAGCCCGCGGTCCTCGACCTCGACGGCGAGCCCGGAGGTGACGAGGTTGGCACGGAGCAGCACCTGGGTGTGCGGGGCGGAGAACAGGGTGGCGTTCTCGACGAGTTCGGCCAGCAGGTGGATGACGTCGGCGACGGCGTGCCCGCGCAGCCGGCCGTCGATCGGCGGGACCAGCCGGACCCGGGAGTACTGCTCGACCTCGGCGATGGCGGAGCGCAGCACCTCGGTCATGGAGACCGGGTTGCTCCACTGCCGCCGGGAGACGGCGCCGCCGAGCACGGCGAGGTTCTCGGCGTGCCGCCGGATGCGGGTGGCGAGGTGGTCGACGTGGAAGAGGCCCTTGAGCAGGTCGGGGTCCTCGATCTCGTTCTCCAGCTCGTCGAGGATGGAGATCTCCCGGTGCACCAGGGACTGGAGCCGCCGGGCGAGGTTGACGAAGACCTCGAGTTTCTGTTCGCTGCCCGCCTGGCTGGAGAGCTGGGCCGCCTGGACGACGGCGGCGACGGCGCCGTCGTGGGCACGGGCGAGGTCGGCGGCGAGCAGTTCGAGGTCGTCGGCGTCCTGCGGCGGGCCGCCGCGCGGCCCCCGCGGGGCCGGGTTCTCGCCCTTGCGCAGGGCCTCCACCAGGGCCCGCAGGTCGGCCTCGCCGCGGGCGGCGCTGCGGCGCAGGGCGCCCACCCGGTCGCTCACCGAGCGGGCGGTCCGGTCGGCGGCGACAGCGGCGATGAGGATGCCGGCGACGGTCACCGAGACCGATCCGGCGAGCACGGCCCACAGGGTGAGGCCGGGGCGGACTCCGGCGGAGCGGACGGTGACCAGGACGGCCGCACTGGCGCTGAGCGCGACCGCGACGGGCGGCAGCACCGCGAGACGGAGGAGCTGTGGCCGTATGTGGGTCTCGGGCAGTGCGGGAACGGGGCGGGCGACGGGCCGCCCGTGCCGGCCGCCCTCACGGCGGTCGGCGCGCGCGGCCGGTGCGCGGAGGTGAGACATGGGTGTCCTCGTACTGGTCCGGCGGGCACGGATCGGCCCTGCGTCGTCCGACGGACACTCACCGTAGTCGCCTCGGCATCATGTGCGGTGGGCAGTTGACAAAGTCCCCCAGCAAGGGTCCTGCTCTGGTATGAGGCGTCGTACGACAGACCGATAACCGGGCCAGATACACCGAACGGATCCGTAAATTACCGGTCCTGCCTGGTCGAATGCGGTCGTGGACGTACCGCGAGGGCCGGGGAGCCCATGACTCCCCGGCCCTCGTCGAACGACCGCGCTCAGCCCGCCGGAACCGTCTGCGGGTCCCCTTCGTCCTCGGCCGCGCCGCGGGGGGCGTCACCAGCCGTGTCGGCCTGGGCCTTGGCCGCCGAGCCGGCGGTGGTCCGCACGGTGGCCTCCGTGACGCTCTCGGTAACGGTCTGCGGCCAGCCCCCCGCCGGGGCGAGGGCCACACCGCGCCACCACGGCTCGGACGGAACGGTCTCGGCGGTGGGCTCGAAGGGCTCGCCGGGGCGGGGCAGCGCGGCGCGGGCGCCGGCCGCGCGGGCCGCCGCGACGGTGCCCTCGCCGGGCTCCGCCCAGGGGTGGGGCGCCAGGTTGAAGGTGGCCCAGTGGATCGGCAGCATCACACCGGAGGCGGCCCGGCCGCCCTGGAGGTCGACGTGGGCGCGCATGCCCTCCTCGGGCGTCATGTGGATGTCGGGCCAGAACTCGCTGTAGGCGCCGATCTGGATCATCGTGGCGTCGAACGGGCCGTGGTCGGCTCCGATCTCCTTGAAGCCGTCGAAGTAGCCGGTGTCGCCGCTGTGGTAGATCCGGTGCTCCTCGCCGACGACGGCCCAGGAGGCCCAGAGGGTGTGCTGGGTGTTGCGCAGCCCGCGTCCGCAGAAGTGGCGGGCCGGCGTGGCGGTCAGGGTGAGACCGGCGACCTCGGTCGCCTCGTGCCAGTCCAGCTCACGCAGCCGGCTCTCGGCCACGCCCCACTGTTCGAGGTGGGCCCCGACGCCGAGCGGCACGGCGAAGAGGGTGTCCGTGCCGGCCAGCGCCTTGATGGTGGGCAGGTCCAGGTGGTCGTAGTGGTCGTGGCTGATGACCACCACGTCGACCGGGCCGAGCGCGGCCAGCGGCAGCGGCACCGGGTGCAGCCGCTTGGGCCCGGCGAACGGGAACGGGGAGCAGCGCTCGCCCCAGACGGGGTCGAACAGCACGCGCTGCCCGTCGATCTCCGCGAGCACGCTCGAATGCCCCATCCAGGTCAGCCGCAGCCCGGTGGCGGGCGGCCGGGCGAGGTCGGCGAGCGTGGTGGGGTGCACCGGGACCGTGCCGTGCGGGGAGCGCCGGGGGCGGGTGTCCTTGTCGAGGAAGACCTTCGCCAGGTCCAGGGTCGAACCGGAGGGCCGGGTGCGGGCGGTGCCTCCGGGGTTCTGGAAGACACCGTCCTTGAAGTGGGGCGATCTGCGGATACGGGCCAGGCGCTCACCGCCGGGCTCCGCGCCGAAGGCCTCGGGCCGCAGCGCGCGCAGCCCGGAGCTCAGGGAACCCAATCCGGTCACGGTACCTCCAGGTGGAGTCGGCGAGGTCATTCATTATGGTCGGCCCGCCACGACAACCGGGGACGGGGTCCGGTTGTTCCTTGCCCCGCCGGCCGGAGCCCCGATACTGTCGGACCACTTCACTGTACTGACCGGCTGTTCAGTAGACGGTCCGGCCGCCGATTCCGGGAGCCCCGTATGACGACCCCCCTGATGTCGCTGGTCTGGACGGACCACGTCACCGGACGCCAGGGGTTCCTGGTCGTGGACCGGCTGGTGCGGGGCGTGGCCAGCGGCGGCCTGCGGATGCGGCCCGGCTGCACCCTCGACGAGGTGACCGGGCTCGCTCGCGGCATGACCATGAAGGAGGCCCTGCACTACGACCCCGCGAGCCGGTACGTGCCCCTGGGCGGCGCCAAGGGCGGCATCGACTGCGACCCGCGGGACCCCGGGGCGTACGGGCTGCTGGTGCGCTACCTGCGCGCGATGCGGCCGTACGTCGAGAGCTGCTGGGCCACCGGCGAGGACCTCGGCCTCACCCAGGACCTGGTCGACCGGGCCGCCGCCGAGGCCGGGCTGGTGTCCGGCGTGCAGGCCGTGTACCCCCTGCTCGACGACGAGGCGGCGGCCCGGCGGCGGCTCGCGGACGCCTTCGCCGTCGAGGTGGACGGCATCGGCCTGGACGAACTCGTCGGCGGCTGCGGGGTGGCCGAGTCGGTGCTCGCGGCGCTGGACCGGGCCGGGGTGCCCCGCGCGGGCACGCGGGTGGCGGTGCAGGGGCTTGGGACCATGGGCGGGGCGACGGCGCGGTTCCTCGCGCGCGCGGGTCTGCGGATCGTGGCCGTCGCCGACATCAAGGGCACGATCGCCAACCCGGCCGGTCTGGACACCGAGGCGCTGCTCGCCGCGCGGGACGCGTACGGCACCGTGGACCGCGCGGTACTGCGCCCCGGTGACCGGGAACTGCCGGGCGAGGCCTGGCTGTCCACCGAGGCGGAGGTGCTGGTGCCGGCGGCGGTGTCGTACGCGATCGACACCGCCGGCCAGGAACGGATCACCGCCCGCTGGATCGTCGAGGCGGCCAACATGCCGGTGCTGCCGGAGGCGGAGGCCCTGCTGTCCGCGCGCGGGGTGACCGTGCTGCCCGACGTGGTGGTCAACTCCGGTACGAACGCCTGGTGGTGGTGGACCCTCTTCGGGGACGTCGGCCCGGACGCCGAGGAGGCGTTCGCGTACACCCGGCGCTCGATGCGTGCCCTGATCGACCTGATGCTCGCGCGCGCGGAGGCCGACGGCACGACTCCCCGGGCCGCCGCGCACGCCCTGGTGGCGGACCGGCTGCCGGTGATCGCGGAGCGCTTCGGGTGGTACCGCTGACCGGACGGCCGGATCCGCGTCGCTGCCCTGACCGCGTGCCGACTAGGGTGACCGCGTGGCGAGAGTGCGGTTGAGCGTGGCGGAGCGGCGGGAAGAGCTGCTGCGGGCCGCCGTCGAGCAGATCGAGGCGCGGGGCGTGGCGGCGGTACGGATCGCCGACGTGGCCGCGTCGCTCGGGGTGAGCAACGCGCTGGTGCTGTACCACTTCTCGACGAAGGAGAAGCTGGTCGCCGCCGCCTTCACGTACGCGGCGGAGGGAGACCTCGCGCATCTGCGGGGGCTCCTGGGCCGTCGTACGTCCGCGCTGCGCCGGCTGCGGGCCGCCGTGCGCTGGTACGCGCCCACCGGCCAGGCCAAGGGCTGGCGGCTGTGGATCGAGGGTTGGGCGGTGGCGCTGCGCGAGCCCGCCCTGCGGGAGGTCACCCGCGATCTGGACCGGCAGTGGAAGGCGGCGATCGCCGAGGTCATCACCGAGGGCGTCGGGGCGGGCGAGTTCGACTGCCCGGACCCCGCCGCCACCGCCCTGCGCCTGACGGCCCTGCTCGACGGCCTCGCCGTCCAGTTGACGTCCTACGCAGGCGCGGTGCCCCGCTCCCGCGCCCAGGAGTGGGTGGACGAGGCACTTGCCCGGGAACTGGGCCTGCCCCGGGAGAACCCGACCCAACGGTGACGCTCCGCGCGGGCGGCAGAGACCACGGCACCGCATGCCACGACCCGCGGCACGGACGCCCTCGCCCCGGAGCGCCCGGCCGCGCGTGCGGGGCCCGCACCCTTTGGCACGGTCCGCCCCGACGCGGGCGTACTCGGCGGCAACAGGACGGCCGGAGCATCGCTCCCGCCATGCGCAACACCGCGCCGGAACCACCCCGCGCCCACTGCCCGGCGGCCGAGACCGCGCCCGGCCGGGGGTCGGGCGGGCCCGTCCCCCGATCGCCGGAGGCGGTCCGGGGCCGTACCGCATCCGGGCAGCCACCGCCGAACCCCCGGAGGGAACCCGCTCAGGCCACGGAGGCGATCCGTGTCCTGATGTCGTCCGGGGACAGTGCGCCCTTGGCCGTCACGTGGTCGCCGGAGGACTCGCCGCGCAGCCGGCGGCCGATCCACGGGACGAGGTACTCGCGGGCCCAGTGGACGTCGTCGCGGCGGATGTCGAGCGTGCCCCGGGGCGGGAGCGGCGGCCAGGGCTGCTCCGGGTCGGCGGGGACGTCCAGGCCGAGCACCTGGCCGGCCCGCAGGGCCACGCGCGTGTGCCCCTCGGCCGAGAGGTGGAGCCGGTCGTGGTCCCAGGCGCGCCGGTCCTGGACCGTCCGCAGGGACCACAGGTCGAGTACGGGACAGCCGTACCGGTCGGCGATGGCCCGGACATGACCGTTGTACGTGGCGATCTTGCCGCGCAGATGCTTGAGCACGGGCACGCCGCGCGTGTCGAAACCGGTCGTCACCATGACCGTGCCCGCGACCGAGGTGAGCTGTGCCACCGCGAGCTCGAAGCGCTCGGCCACCTCGTCGGGGTCGGTGCCGGGGCGGATGATGTCGTTGCCGCCCGCGCAGAAGGACACCAGGTCCGGGGCGAGTTCGACGGCGCGCGGGAGCTGGTCCGCCACGATCTGGTCCAGCAGTTTGCCGCGTACCGCGAGGTTCGTGTACCTGAAGTCGCCCTCGGGCCGCCGGTCCGCGAGGAGGACCGCGAACCGGTCGGCCCAGCCGACGAACGCCCCGTCCGGGCCGGGGTCGCCCACGCCCTCGGTGAAGCTGTCCCCCACCGCCACGTACGACCCGATCACTGCTCTGTTGTCACTCTTCGAATCGTCTGCCACATCGGCCCATGATTCACCTTTCGATGTGACCTACGCGACCGTAATACGGGGTTGACGGACGGTGAGATAAGCCACGGCACCCGAAGGCGCCGGACGGGAATACGCCCGCGCGCACCGAAGGCCGGACCCGGGGATCAGGGGTCCGGCCTTCGGTGGTCCGAGGACCGTCAGGCGACGGCGACGCCGTGCGAGCGGAGGTAGCCGACCGGGTCCACGTCCGAGCCGTAGTTCGGCGTGGTGCGGATCTCGAAGTGCAGGTGCGGGCCGGTCACATTGCCGGTCGCGCCGGAGAGGCCGATCTGCTGGCCCGCCGCCACGGTCTGCCCGGCCGAGACGGAGATCGAGGAGAGGTGGCCGTACTGCGCGTAGTAGCCGTCGGCGAGCCGGATCACGACCTGGTTGCCGTAGGCGCCGCCCCAGCCGGCGGAGACGACCGTGCCCGCGCCCACGGCCTTGACGGAGGTGCCGGTCGGGACGACGAAGTCGACGCCCGTGTGGTAGCCGCTGGACCACATGCCGCCCGGCACGTGGTAGCCGGTGCCGATGGTGGCGCCCGACACCGGCAGGGTGAAGCCGGTGGCGGCGTTCGGCGCCGCGGCGGACGACGGCTGGGTCCGCGTGGCCGACCGCGAGGCCGAGGGCGAGTTCGCGTGCGAGGAGGACGAAGTCTTGTTCGGGGCAGAGGACTTGGCGCCTTCGGCGGTCGGGGCGGCCTGCCGGCCGAGCGTCAGCTTCAGGCCAGGGTGGATCAGCGAGGGGTCACTGCCGACGGCCTCGCGGTTGTCGGCGTAGAGCCGGTGCCAGCCGCCGCGGACGTTCTGCTCGTCGGCGATCTTCGCGAGCCAGTCGCCCTGCCGGACCGTGTAGGTACGCGCGCCCGAATGCGCGGCGGCGGCCTTCTTCCCGGCCTCCGGCACGGCCTGGACGGCCTTTTCGGAGACGGAGTCCTTCGTGGTGGCCGCGGAGGCCGCATGGGCGCCGGTGGCCCCCATGAGGGGCAGCGCCAGCGCGGCGCCGCCGGTTCCGGCGACGGCTATGGTGCGGGTGAAACGCCGGTTCTTGGGACGGCGGTGCTTACCCTTCGCGGGCATGGCGGATTCCTCTCCGGCGCCTGCGAGGTGAGCTGTCGGGTTCGGGCTGGAGCTGCCCGGCCGCGCACGGAGCGCGGCTGCACCCCTAGCCGTCCCGGAGACCGGGACAGGCAGTCGTACCTGGTGGGTCCCCCGCTCCTGCCGTGCACGGGTGAGTGTGTCCGGGCTCCGGGCGGCGGCAGGATTCGGCGTTCCGTCCGGATTGGTGGCGAACGTAAGCGAGCGGGACGCGATGGGACAAGCAGATGGTTCCCTCTGTCCGCGTTTCGCTTGATCCGTTACGGGAATTCCCGGTCACCGTCCGTGAATTCCCTTCGCCTCCACCTCTTCAAATCCCTGGAGAACCATGCGGATTACGTGGACATGACGCACAACGGACGGTCACGAATATGACCCTCCTCACCCTCTCGACCCTCATGACCCCCTATTTCATTGTTAGTTGCAACGAAAGTGCACATTTCGGGCAGATCGCTCAGATGCGACGCAGACGGAGAACCGTCGCATCGAAGTCGCCGCGCAATTCCGTGCGCAGCCCGTGGTGCAGCAGGACGGCGCCTCGATGGATTTCGCCCGTTTCGCGGCATTCGTACGACGCCGTGGAGTCGAGCCCGCGCAGCCGCAGCGCGGGGACCGGCTCGCCGTACCGCTGTGCCTGGAGACAGGCGAGGACGACCGTCTCGTCCCCGAGGACGTACTGCACCGCGCTCAGCCCGCCCTCCGGCGGCCGCAGCCGATGGAGGTCGCCGCGCTGCACGACGGGACGGATCTCCTTGTAGAGCTCCACCCACTCCCGGGCCTCGGCGAGCTCCTCCTCCGTCCACTCCGAGAGGTCGCCGCCGACCCCGAGAACCCCGGCCATGGCGCTCACGAAGCGGAACTTCAGGGAACTGACCCTGTCATTGAGCTGGGTGTTCGGACTGTCGGTGACCCAGGCGGCCATGACCCGCGCCGGGTGGATCTGGCTGAACCCGTGCTGGATGACCAGCCGGTCCAGCGGGTCGGTGTTGTCGGAGGTCCACACCTGGTCCGTACGGCTCATGACACCGAGGTCGATCCGGCCGCCGCCGCCCGAGCAGGACTCGAAGGCGACGCCCGGGTGGGCCGCCCGGAGCCGGTCGAGGAGGCCGTAGAAGCCGCGGACGTGGTCCACCCACAGTCGCTGCGGGTACGGCTCGCCGGGCCAGCCGGCGTCGGTGAAGCAGCGGTTGAAGTCCCACTTCACGTAGTCGACCGGGGCGTCGGAGAGGAGCCCGTCGAGCTGCTCCCAGAGGTACTGCCGGACGTCCTCGCGGGCGAGGTTGAGGACGAGCTGGTTGCGGAACTCCGTGCGCTCGCGTCCGGGCTGGAACTGCACCCAGTCGGGATGGGCGCGGTACAGCTCGCTGTCCGGGTTGACCATCTCGGGTTCGACCCAGATGCCGAACTGCATGCCGAGGGCGTGCACGTAGTCCGCGAGGGGCTTCAGCCCGTTCGGGAAGCGGTCGGGGTTGGGCGTCCAGTCGCCGAGACCGGCGCGGTCGCCGGTGCGGGCACCGAACCAGCCGTCGTCGACCACGAACAGCTCGACGCCGATCGCCGCCGCCCGCCGGGCGAGGGTCGCCTGCTGCTCCTCGGAGATGTCGAAGTTCGTCGCCTCCCAGGAGTTGAACAGCACGGGCCGGTCCCGGTCGGCGTCCGGGATGACGTACGCCCGCTGGTAGGCGTGCCAGGCACGGCTGGCGCCACCGAAGCCGCCGTCGCTCCACAGGCCCGCGAAGACGGGCGTGGTGTACGACTCCCCCGGCGCCAGGGACAGCAGACCCGAGTCGTCGTAGCCGGCGCCGCCGGTGATCTGTACGCGCGCGTCGGGAAGCTGGGCGACCGCGATCCGCCAGGACCCCGACCAGCCGAGGGCGCAGCCGTAGACCTCGCCGTGCTCCTCGCCCGCGCCGGTGTCGAGGGCGACCCAGGGCAGGTGCTGGTGGCCGGTGTGGCCGCGGCGGCTGCCGATGATCTTGTCGCCGTAGGTGAGCGTCGCACTTGTCAGCCGGGACTCGGCGGCCCAGCGGCCGTGCAGCTGGGACAGCCGCCAGCCGTCCCGGTCGGGCAGGGTCCAGGTGGCGGCGTCGGCGCGCAGCAGCTCCACGGGCGCGTCACCGCCGTTGCCGACGGTCACCCAGCGCTCGACGACGTCCCCGCGCATCCGGTAGTGGAGCGTGACGGCCACACCGCCGTCCCGGAAGCGCAGCCGCAGCTCGTCGCCCTCGGTGTCGTACGCCTCGAAGGCCCACTCGGTGCCGCGCCGCTCCTCGGTGCGCACGGACAGGGCGGGCCGGACGAAACGGGGACCGCCCTCCACCGGGTACTCCTCGCGGCCGTCGAGCGGGGACTCGAAGGGCCAGTAGCCGGGCAGCGGACGGACGGCGAGGGCCTCGGCGTCGGCGAGCGCGATGCGCGGGCCCCAATGGAGGTGGAGCAGTTCGTGCGCCTCCGTGAGGTGCAGTGCATAACTGCTGGTGGGCCCCGTCAGGAGCCACGTACGACCGTTTTCGGCGATGTTCGCCATCGAACCCTCACAGGTGTCAACAGATCCGCTCACGCCCCAACATCATCAAGGGTTTCCGGCCCCGGAGGCAACGCCTGTGGAGAACTCACTGCCTGTGGACAACTCATTGCCTGAGAAAACCGATGTCGTATCGTCGACGGCGTGCCCGCGGGCGAGCCGCGACCGCGGGAGCGACGCAAGGAGCCCACGTGACGCAGCAGGTCCCGTCGACCGAGCCGGAGCTGGCCGGAGTACGCAATTTCCGGGACGTGGGCGGCCTGCCCACGGCGGACGGGCGGCGGGTGCGGTCCGGGGTGCTGTTCCGCAGCGGTCATCTCGCGCACGCCACCGACCAGGACGCGGCGTTCCTCGCCTCCCTCGGTCTGCACACGGTCTTCGACTTCCGCAACGCGGCCGACAAGAAGCTCGAGGGACCGGACGTCGACCTGCCCGGCGTGCGCAACGTGAACCTGCCGCTGAGCGACCCGGCGGACGGCGCCGAGTTCTGGAAGATGGTCCGCGACGGCGACCTCGACCAGCTGCGCGTCATCCTCGCGGACGGCAAGGCGGCGAACCGGATGATCACCTCGTACCGCAGGATCGTGACGGAGCGCACGGCCGAGCACTCCCAGGTGCTGCACGCCCTCGCCGAGGACAGCGTCCCCGCGCTGATGCACTGCGCGGCGGGCAAGGACCGCGCGGGCATCTCCATCGCCGTGACCCTCCTCGCGGTGGGCGTGGAGCGCGAGGCGATCGTCGCCGACTACCTCGAGTCCAATGCCAAGCACCGCCGGTACCGCGTGCGCCGGGGCGGCAGCCCGGACACCGCGTACACCCCCGAGGTGATGGAACTGCTCAGCCCGCTCTTCGACGCGCGCGCCGAGTACCTGGCGGCGGCCTTCACGAGCATCGAGGAGACGTGGGGCGGGGTCGACGCCTACCTGGAGCGGGGCCTGGGGCTCACCCCGCGGACCCGGGAGCGGCTGCGCGAACGCCTCCTCGACTGACGCCTGCTGACGACGACCGGCTGTCAGCCCTTGGCGCCCAGCGCGAACAGCAGGTAGAGGAACGCGGCGAAGAGGTGGCCGACGGCGATGTAGATGATCAGCCGGATCCACAGGGAGCGGGGGAACTTCGTCTCGTAGTCGCTCATGGCAGCTCTCCAGTGAGGGGGCCCAGGCACAGTGCGGCCGTGGGGCTCTGTAGCAGGGTGTGGACGAACAGCAGCTCCACGCCGTCGTGGTCCTCGGCGGCGAGGCGGTGCGGGGTGAGCGAGTCGAAGTGCGCGCTGTCACCGGGCGTGAGCAGGTGCGCGCTGTCGCCCAGGCGCAGTCTGAGACGGCCCTTCAGGACGTGGAGCCACTCCTCGCCGGGGTGGACCCGCACGATGTCGCCCTGGGTGCCGTACGGCACCCGGACGCGCAGTGCCTGCATGCCGCGCCCGGGGGACCCGGCCTGGAAGTACGTCCAGCCGCCCGCCCGGGTCGGCTCCATGTCGGCGGCGCGCACGATGGCGTCCCGGTCGGCGACCGTCTCACCGAGCAGGTCCGAGACGGTCGTACCGTAGATACGGGCGAGGGCGAGCAGCATCGGCAGCGAGGGCTGGCGCCCGCCGGTCTCCAGCCGGGAGAGGTGGGCGGGCGAGAGGCCCGCGGTGCGGGCCGCGGCTTCCAGGGTGAGGCCGGCGCGCCGGCGCAGGGCGCGCAGCTGCGGCGCCACGGCGGGCAGGTCGTCGCCCTGGCCCGCCGGCGGCGCGGCTTCTGAGGCGTTCATGCCTCCATTGAGCCAAAATGTTGCCTCAAGGGCAAAATCCTTGCCTCAGAGACAAGAAGGCCGTCGGGGGCCGCGAAGACCCCCGGCTTCAGCGGTTGGCCACCGCCTGCTTGATCAGTGTCCTGCCGAAGTCCCACATCAGGCCGCCGCCGCTGTGCGCGTCGTCCATCACGGCGGTGAAGGCGTCGATGAACCGGTCCACCTCCCGCTCGCCGATGACCAGCGGCGGGATCAGCTTGATCACCTCCAGGTGGTCCCCGGAGACCTGGGTGAGGATCCGGTGCCGCTGGAGCAGCGGGACGACCACCATCTGCGCGAACAGGCCCTTGCGGGCCGCCTGGAGCATGGCCCAGCGGCTGCGCAGCTTCAGCGAGCCCGGCCTGCCGAACTCGATGCCGATCATCAGGCCCCGGCCGCGGACGTCGGCGAGCAGCTCGTACTTGCCGGTGAGCGCGGCGAGCCGGGACTTCAGCTGCTCGCCGGTCGCGCGGGCGTTCGCGACGATCTGCTCGTTCTCCATGACCGACAGCACGGCGAGGCCGGCCGCCATGGCCTGCGCGTTGGAGCCGAAGCTCGCCGAGTGGACCAGCACCCGGTCCATGGACGAGTAGACCTTCTTGAAGATCCACTCCTTGCCGAGGGTCGCGCCGACCGGCACGTACCCCCCGGACAGGGCCTTGGCCACGCACACCAGGTCCGGCTCGACACCGTCCTCGTGCTGGTAGGCGTAGAAGTCGCCGGTGCGGCCGAGCCCGGTCTGCACCTCGTCGGCGATGAGCAGCGCCTTGTGCCTGTGCAGCAGCTCCTGGGCCGCCCGCAGATAGCCGGGCGGGGCCTCGTGCACACCCTTGCCCTGGATCGGCTCGACGATCAGGGCGGCGACGTCACCCTTCTTCAGCTCCCGGGCAAGGGCGTCCAGATCGCCGAGCGGTACGGCCGTGTCGGGCAGCAGCGGGGCGAAGCCGTCCCGGAAGCCGTCCTCGCCGTTGACCGACAGGGAGCCGGTGGTCAGGCCGTGGAAGGCGTGGTCGCAGTACAGGATCCTGGGTCTGCCGGTGGCGTACCGGGCGAACTTCAGGGCGGTCTCCACCGCCTCGGTGCCGCTGTTGCCGAAGAACACCCGCTCCAGGTGCGGGCTGTGGACGAGGAGCTTCTCGGCCAGCAGCCCGGGCAGCGGCTGGCAGTCGAAGCGGGTGAGGTCGGCGAGGGAGGCGTCGAGGACGTCGTGCAGCGCCTTGCGGACGACGGGGTGGTGGCGGCCGAGGCCCATCACCCCGAACCCTGCCAGCATGTCGAGGTAGTCGTCGCCGTCCGTGTCCCAGAAGTAGGCGCCCTCGGCCCGCTCGTAGACCTTGTCGAAGCCGATGGTGTGCAGCATGCGCGGCAGCTGGTGGTTGAGGTACCTGGCGTGCAGCTCGTAGCGCTCGGCTCCGCGCTCGGCCAGGAGCGCGCCGAGGTCGAACTCCGTGGTCATTCAGCGTTCTCCTGATTCTTCGCTCTCCGGGGGCCGGGGTCGGCGGCTTCCCTGACGGCCAGGCTCGCGCCGATCCGTCCGGCCACCTCGACCGGCGTCAGCCCGATGTCGGCCAGCACCTCGCCGCGCTTGGCGTGCGCGAGGAACTGCTCGGGGATCCCGAACCGCCGTACGGGAACGTCCACGTCGGCGTCGCCGAGGGCCAGCGCCACGGCGGAGCCGACACCGGCCGCGCGGCTGTTGTCCTCCACGACGGCCACCAGCCGGTGCTCGGCGGCGAGTCCGGGCAGCGCCGGGTCGACGGGCTTGACCCAGCGGGGGTCGACCACCGTGCACCCCAGGCCCCGGGCCTGAAGCAGCTCGGCCGCCTGGAGGCACACCGGCGCCATGACACCGACGGCGACCAGGAGCACCTCGGGGTGCTCGGCGCGGTGCAGCACGTCCATGCCGCCGACACGGCCGACGGCCGGGATCTCGGGGCCGACGGACTCCTTCGGGAAGCGGACCAGGGTGGGCGCGTCGTCGACGGCGACGGCCTCGCGCAGTTGGGCCCGCAGCTGTTCGGCGTCACGCGGGGCGGCGATTCTGAGACCGGGGACGACCTGGAGGACCGACATGTCCCACATGCCGTTGTGGGAGGGCCCGTCGGCGCCGGTGACACCGGCCCGGTCCAGCACGAAGGTGACCCCGCAGCGGTGCAGCGCCACGTCCATCAGCAGCTGGTCGAAGGCCCGGTTGAGGAACGTGGCGTACACCGCGACGACCGGGTGCAGGCCCCCGGTGGCCAGGCCCGCCGCCGACACCGCCGCGTGCTGCTCGGCGATGCCCACGTCCCACACCCGGTCCGGGAAGCGTTCGGCGAACTTGCCGAGGCCGACGGGGTGGAGCATGGCCGCCGTGATCGCCACGACGTCCTCCCGTTCCTCGCCGATCCGCACGATCTCGTCCCCGAACACCGAGGTCCACGACGGGCCGCCGGCCGGGACGAGCGGCGCGCAGGTCAGCGGGTCCATCACGCCGACGGTGTGGAAGTGGTCCTCCTCGTGGGCGAGAGCGGGTTCGTAGCCGCGGCCCTTCTCCGTGAGGCAGTGGACGAGGACGGGCCCGTGGAAGCGTTTCGCCCGGCGCAGCGCCGACTCGACGGCCAGGATGTCGTGGCCGTCGATGGGGCCGACGTACTTCAGGCCCAGGTCCTCGAACATGCCCTGCGGGGCGAAGGCGTCCTTGAAGCCCTTCTTCGCGCCGTGCAGGGACTCGTAGATCGTGCCGCCGACGACCGGGGTGCGCAGCAGGACGTCCTTGCCCCAGGCCAGGACCTTCTCGTAGCCGTCGGTGGTGCGCAGGGTCGCCAGGTGGTTGGCGAGACCGCCGATGGTGGGCGCGTAGGAGCGCTCGTTGTCGTTGACGACGATGATCAGCGGCCGGTCCCTGGCGGCCGCGATGTTGTTCAGCGCCTCCCAGGCCATGCCGCCGGTCAGCGCGCCGTCGCCGATGACCGCGACCACGTGCCCCTTCCCGCCCTGCACCTGACGGGCCTTGGCGAGCCCGTCGGCCCAGCCCAGCGCGGTGGAGGCATGGCTGTTCTCGATGACGTCGTGCTCGGACTCCTCGCGCGAGGGGTAGCCGGACAGGCCGCCCTTGCCGCGCAGCTTGGAGAAGTCCTGACGGCCGGTCAGCAGCTTGTGCACATAGCTCTGGTGGCCGGTGTCCCAGAGGATGCGGTCGACCGGCGACTCGAAGACCCGGTGGAGCGCGACGGTGAGTTCCACCACGCCCAGGTTGGGTCCGAGGTGCCCGCCGGTGCGGGCCACCGCGTGCACCAGGAACTCGCGTATCTCTTCGGACAGTTCACCGAGTTCCGCCTCGGACAGCGCTTTCAGGTCGCGTGGTTGCCGGATGGTCTCCAGAATCGTCACGATCGGGCCCCCTCCAGGTCCGTGCTGGCTTCGGACTCACTTCATCTGCTCGGCGAGCTTCAGGGCCTCCTCGATCAGGGTCTCCACGATCCTGGACTCGGGGACGGTCTTGACGACCTCGCCCTTGACGAAGATCTGGCCCTTGCCGTTGCCGGAGGCGACGCCGAGGTCGGCCTCGCGGGCCTCGCCGGGGCCGTTGACGACACAGCCCATCACCGCGACGCGCAGCGGGACCTCCATGCCCTCCAGGCCGGCCGTGACCTCTTCGGCGAGCTTGTAGACGTCGACCTGGGCGCGGCCGCAGGACGGGCAGGAGACGATCTCCAGCCGGCGCTGCCTGAGGCCCAGCGACTGAAGGATCTGGATGCCGACCTTGACCTCCTCCACGGGCGGGGCGCTCAGCGACACCCGGATCGTGTCGCCGATCCCCCCGCTGAGCAGCGCCCCGAAGGCGACGGCCGACTTGATGGTGCCCTGGAAGGCCGGACCGGCCTCGGTGACGCCCAGGTGGAGGGGGTAGTCGCACTGCGCGGCGAGCTGCCGGTAGGCCTCGATCATCACGACCGGGTCGTTGTGCTTGACGGAGATCTTGATGTCCCGGAAGTCGTGCTCCTCGAACAGGGACGCCTCCCACAGCGCCGACTCGACCAGCGCCTCCGGGGTCGCCCTGCCGTACTTCTGGAGCAGGCGACGGTCGAGGGAGCCGGCGTTGACGCCGATACGGATCGGCGTGCCGTGGTCCTTGGCCGCCTTCGCGATCTCCTTGACCTTGTCGTCGAACTGCTTGATGTTGCCGGGGTTGACGCGGACCGCCGCGCAGCCGGCCTCGATCGCGGCGAACACGTACTTCGGCTGGAAGTGGATGTCGGCGATCACCGGGATCTGCGACTTCCCAGCGATCGTCGCCAGCGCGTCCGCGTCGTCCTGCGTCGGGCAGGCGACCCGCACGATCTGGCAGCCGGACGCGGTCAGCTCCGCGATCTGCTGGAGCGTGGCCCCGATGTCGGACGTACGGGTCGTCGTCATCGACTGCACCGACACCGGCGCGTCCCCGCCGACCGCCACCGGCCCGACCTGGATCCGCCGCGATTCGCGCCGCGGCGCCACCGGCCGGACCGGTACCTCGGGAACGCCCAAGGGGACGGCGGTCATCACCTCACTCCCGGTTCCCGGAGACCGTCTCGCGCATGGCGCGCAGGGACTCCTTGAGAGAACCCATGGTCGCCAGCACGGCGGTGGGCTCGTAGCCGCAGTGCGCCATGCAGTTGGCGCAGCGCGGGTCCTTGCCCCGGCCGTACTTGTCCCAGTCGGTGTCCTCGATGAGTTCCCGGTACGTCGGCACGTACCCGTCGCTCATCAGGTAGCAGGGCCGCTGCCAGCCGAAGAGCGAGTAGTTCGGGATCGCCCAGGCGGTGCACGGGAAGTCGACCTTGCCCTCGAGGAAGTCGAGGAACAGCGGGGAGTGGTTGAGCCGCCAGCGGCGCCGGTTGCCGCCCGCGAAGGCCTTCTTGAACAGCTCGCGGGTCTGCTCCACGCCCAGGAAGTGCTCCTGGTCGGGCGCCTTCTCGTAGGCGTAGGCGGGCGAGATCATCATCTCGTCGACCTCGAGGTCGTCGTTGAGGAAGTTGAGCACCTCGATGATCGTCTGCGGGGTGTCCGTGTTGAAGAAGGTCGAGTTGGTGGTCACCCGGAAGCCGCGCCGCTTGGCCTCCTTGATGGCCTCGACCGCCTCGTCGAAGACGCCCTCCTTCGCGACCGACTCGTCGTGCCGCTCCCGCAGCCCGTCGATGTGCACCGCGAACGCGAAGTAGGGGGAGGGCTTGAACTTGTCCATCTTCTTGCGCAGCAGCATGGCGTTGGTGCACAGGAAGACGTACTTCCGCCTCGCCACCAGCTGGCGCACGATCTCGTCGATCTGAGGGTGCATCAAGGGCTCGCCACCGGCGATGGAGACCATGGGGGCACCCGATTCGAGCACCGCGCCCACGGCCTGCGCCACCGGCATGCGCTGCTTGAGCACCCCGGCCGGGTGCTGGATCTTTCCGCAGCCCTCGCACTTGAGGTTGCAGGCGAAGAGGGGCTCCAGCTCCACGATGAGCGGGAACTTGTCCCGCTTACGGAGTTTCTGTTCGGCCAGGTATGTAGCGACCTTGATGGACTGACGCAGCGGCATGGCCATCTGGCTCACCTCCGGGGGAGCAGCAAAGAACGGTGCCATTCGTAGAAAGCGGGAAGGACGGAACGAAGAACACGGAAAGCCGATATTCCACCGCGCACCGTGCCGATCCGGACGAGCTCATGTTCTGGAGCGTCCACGACCACCCGGACGGCCGCAACCGGGCGCTCGCCCGCGCGGACGGCGCTCAGGAGTGTGGCCGCCGACTCCATGTCGACCGCGATCGCGCCGGTCGAGAGCAGACCGGCCCGCTCCTGACCGCGGACGACGTGGTCGGAGCCGGTGAGCGGGCCGGTGTGGACGGTGCGCCCGGGCAGGATGCGCGCGAGTTCCTTGACGAGCAGGTCGGTGCCGACGCAGCCGACGCTCCCGCGCGGGTCCCGGGTCTCCTCGGCCACGACCAGGTCGCCGGGGTGCATACCGGGGGCCAGCCCCGCGCAGAAGCCGGAGGCCAGGACGGCGGCCCCGGCGAACGCCGGGCCGGCCAGCGCCCCGGTGACGGACCGTTCCGCCGCCCTGGGCCCCATGCCCGTGCGCAGGACGGTCACCGGCCCGCCCGCGCCGTGCCGGTCCGGTTCGCGGGCCCGCCTGCGCAGGGCCAGGCGTTCGATGCCGAGCGCGCAGGCGATCAGCAGCGGGGCCGGGGCGGGCTGGGTGCTCATCAGCTCCCCTCGGCCTCGGCGAGGGGCGTGTCGGCGGACCGCGTGACGAGCTCCGGGACGGGCCGCCCGGCCGGCTGCCGCCCGGGCCTGTCGGCGAACGGCTCGCCGTTCAGATAGCGGCCGAGCGCGGTGAGCGGGAAGACCTGCCGGTAGAGGTGGTAGTTGATGGAGAAGTCCCAGGGGAAGCCGGTACCGGTGAAGTACGGCTCGTCCCAGGAGCCGTCCTCCCGCTGGGTGTCCGCGAGCCACTGGACTCCGCGTTCCACGGCCTTGGAGTCCCCCTCCCCCGCCGCGAGCAGCGCCATCAGCGCCCACGCGGTCTGGGAGGCGGTGGAGGCGCCCCGGCCGCTCCACTGCCTGACGTACTTGTAGGAGCGCAGGTCCTCGCCCCAGCCGCCGTCGTCGTTCTGCACCGACTCCAGCCAGGCCACCGCCCGGCGGATCGCGGGATGCGTTCCCGGCAGGCCGGCCGCGGTCAGGGCGGGCACCACCGACCCGGTGCCGTACACGTAGTTGACGCCCCAGCGTCCGAACCACGAGCCGTCCGGCTCCTGTTCGGCGAGCAGCCACCGGATGCCGCGCCGGGTGCGCGGGTCGTGGGCGAGGCCCTCGACCGCGAGCATCTCCACGACGTGCGCGGTGACGTCCGCGGACGGCGGGTCGATGACCTCGCCGAAGTCGCAGAACGGCAGCCGGTTGGGGAACGGGCTGGTGTTGTCGACGTCGAAGGCGCCCCAAGCGCCGTTCTTCGACTGCATGCCGAGGTTCCAGCGCACGCCGCGCCCGATCGCCTTGTCCACCCGTTCCGGGTCGTGGTGCCTCACCCGGCGCAGGGCGAGGGCGACCTCGGCGGTGTCGTCGATGTCGGGGTAGTTGTCGTTGTGGAACTCGAACGCCCAGCCGCCCGGCGGGAGTCCGGGCCGCCGGACCGACCAGTCCCCGGGCCGCACGACCTGCTCGCCCAGCATCCAGTCGGCGGCCTTGACCAGCGCCGGGTGGTCGGCGGGGAGCCCCGCGTCGGCGAGGGCGATGGTGGCCAGGCAGGTGTCCCAGACCGGCGACTGGCAGGCCTCGATCATCCGGGCCCCGTCCTCGCGCCACACGGCGAAACGGTCCAGTGACTGAAGGCCCGCGCGCATCACGGGGTGCTTCAGGTCGTAGCCCAGCAGGTGCAGCGCGATGACCGAGTACACGGCGGGCGGCTGGATGCCGCCCCAGCAGCCGTCGTTCTCCTGCCGTTCGATGATCCAGCGGGCGGCGGAGTTCATGGCGGCCCGGCGCAGCCGGCGCGGGGCGACCTTGCGCAGCTTGTGCAGCGCCTTGTCCAGACGCTGGAACGCGCCGTCCCAGCTCGCCGCCGGAGCGAGCGGCTCAGCCGGGTTGGGGTGCGCCGGGTCGGTGTGCAGCTCGTCGAGCGGGAAGGGCGCGGGGCGCACCGGGCGCTTGGCGGAGACGATGGTCAGCGGCACGATCGTCTGCCGGGCCCAGCAGCCGAAGTCGTAGATGTTGAGCGGGAACCACTTCGGGAACCAGATGAGTTCCGGCGGCAGTTCGGGCAGGTCCTCCCACTTCCACCAGCCGAACAGGGCCAGCCAGATCCGGGTGAACACCCGGGCGGCGGCGATCCCGCCGCGCTCGCGGATCCAGGCCGAGGCCCTGCGCATGTGGGGGGCGTCCGGCTCGTCGCCGGCCAAGCGGAGGGCGACGTAGGCCTCGATGGTGGCGGAGAGTTCGCCGGGGCCGCCGTAGAAGGTGGCCCAGGTGCCGTCCTCGCGCTGCTCGCCCCGGATGAACAGGGCGGCGGCCGCGGTGGTCGCCTCGTCGCGGATGCCCAGGAACTGACGGAGCAGCAGGTCCTCGGCGTCCATCGTCACATTGGTCTCGAGGTCGCCCTTCCACCAGCCCTCGGCGTCCTGCCGGGACAGCAGGAAGTCGGTGGCGCGCCGGGCGGCGCGTGCGGCGGCTTCGTGCACCCCGGCCGCCACGGGGGTGGTGATGTCGGTTTCGCTGGCCGCGGCAGCGCGGGACGGCAGTGTGGCCCCGGTGCTTCCGTCGGTCGTCGCTGTCATGGCTTCCCCTTCGTGCAGTCGTACCAGTCGTGCTGCTGTGGGTCCGCCGTCGGCCGGTGTGCGGGTGCGGTACGCAATGCCACGCCGCACCGGCCGGCGACTACGCGAGGGCTGTTCGACCGATAATGATCATCTCTTTCGTACGACGACGAAGTCGGCGAGCGCCGTGAACGCGGCCCGGACGCGGTCCGGCATGTCGACGGCGTCGAGGGCCTCGATGGCGATGGTGTGCTGACGGCGCGCTTCCTCTGCCGTCCAGTCGCGGCCCCCGGCCTTCTCGATGAGGGCGGCGCGGGCCGCGAACTCCTCCTCGGAGAAGTTCTCGAAGTCGCTGCTCTTGGCGTCGGCGGCGAGGATCTCACCGAGCCGCTCGGAGGCACTGCCGCCCGCCGCGAGCGCGGCCACGACCGGCAAGGACTTCTTGCGCTGGCGCAGGTCGCTCCAGGTCTGCTTGCCGGTGGACTCCGGGTCGCCCCAGATACCGAGGAGGTCGTCGACGGCCTGGAAGGCGAGGCCGAGGTGGTAGCCGTACTTCTCCAGGGTGTCGGCGGTGCGCTCGTCGGCGCCGCCGAGCACCGCGCCGATGGAGGAGGCGCAGGCCAGCAGGGCGCCGGTCTTGTTGCCCTCCATCTCCAGGCACTCCTCGACGCTGACGCGGTCGCGGTGCTCGTAGGAGATGTCCTGGGCCTGACCGTCGATCAGGGCCCGGGTGGCGGTGGTCAGCCGGCGTGTGGCACGGCCCGCCTCGACCGTGCCGAGCTCCAGGAGGACCTCGTTGGCCAGCGCGAACAGGGCGTCGCCGACGAGGATGGCCTGGGCGGGGCCGTGCACCTTCCACACGGTGTCGCGGTGCCGGCGCTGTTCGTCGCCGTCCATCAGGTCGTCGTGCAGCAGCGAGAAGTTGTGGACCAGTTCGACGGCGACCGCGCCGGGGACACCGGTCTCGGGCGCGGCGCCGGTGACCTCGGCGGAAAGGACGGCGAGGGCCGGGCGTACGGCCTTGCCGCCGTCGCCGGCGGCCGGGTTGCCCGCCGCGTCGATCCACCCGAAGTGGTAGGCGGCGACGGTGTCCATGGGAGGCGCGAGCCGGTCGACGGCCGCCCGCAGCACCGGTGTGGCCAGCGTCCGGCCGCGCTCCAGGAGCGCGGCCACGTCCACCGCGGTCTCTCGAGCGGCCTTGTCGGCCGGGGGCACAGTGGGCACAGTTACTCCTCTTGTTGCGGTGCCGGGGATGCGGGGGCCTGCCGCGTGCCGGTCGGGTGTCACGCCGCCTCCTCGAGCTCGAAGAGGTGGCGGGGGCGGGGCCGGCCCAGGGCGCTCAGCGCGGCGTCGGCCGCGCTCACCCCGCTGCGGACCGCACCCTCCATGGTCGCGGGCCACCCCGTGGCGGTCCACGCTCCGGCCAGGTAGAGGCCGGGGGCCTTGGTGCGGGCGCCGGGCCTGAGGCGCCCGACGCCGGGGACGGGAGCGAAGGTCGCGTCACGCTCCCTGGTGACGAAGAAGTCCCTCACCTCGGCGCCGCGCGCGCGGGGCAGCAGCCGCTGGAGTTCGGGCAGGTAGCGCTCGCGCAGCACGGCGACGGGTGCGTCGATCTCGTCCCGCGCGGCCGACTGGGACAGGGCGAGGTACTGGCCCTCGCCGAGGCCGGACGCCTCCGTGCGGTCGAAGACCCACTGCACGGGTGTGCCCAGGGCGGCGAAGAAGGGCCTGGCGAGCACCTTGCGGTCGTAGACGACGTGGACGTTGAGGATCGGGGCGGTGCCGATCCCGAGCAGCCGCTCGGGGGCGTCGAGGGCGCCGGGCGGCAGCAGGCCGTGCGCCTCGCGCTGCGGTACGGCGAGCACCACCGCGTCCGTCCGGAGCGTCTCGCCGGGAACCTGAACGTTCCAGCTCCCGTTTTCGTTGATGGAGACGGAGGTGACGCGTGAACGGACCTCGGTACGCACGCCCGCGGAGTCGAGCGCCTTGCGGGCGAGAGCGTCGTGCAGTTCGCCCAGCGGCACTCGGGCCCAGCCGATGTCGGCCGCACCCGGGTCGGACAGCAGACCGGTCTTGAACACCATCGCGGCGAGTCCCAGCGAGGCGTCGCCCGCGACCGCGTTGAGGGTGGCGACCCCGACCAGGTCCCACAGGGCCTCGACAGCACGCGCCGACTGGCCGTGAGCGGCCAGCCAGCTGCCGAAGTCCTGGGTGTCCAGCGTCGGATCGGCGAGGTCGAGCCCCTTGAGCGCGAGCGCGGCACGCCCGACCGCGGCACGCTCGGCGAGCGAGAGGTGCGGGTACGTGGCGAGGCTCCGGCCCAGGTGCAGGGGTACGGGCAGCGCGTCGCGTCGCAACCTGCCGAGCCGCCGGCCCTCGGGCCGTGCGACGTCGAGAACGGGCACGTCGAGACGATCCTGCAACGGTGCGAGCGCCGTCCCCTCGATACGGTCGAGGAACCAGCGGTAGGCGGTGCAGCAACGCAGGTACACGTGCTGTCCGTTGTCGACGGTCAGCTCGCCGCGCCGGAAGGAGAAGGCGAGGCCGCCCAGTCTCGGCCTGCCCTCGAGCAGGGTCACCCGGACGCCCGCGTCGGCGAGCGCGAGCGCCGCGGTGACACCGGCCAGCCCGCCGCCGACCACCACGGCGGTGCGCCCGGCCCGGCCCGGGGTGGCATGGTGGTCGGCCGGTGGCCGGCCGGACCGCGTGCCGTCGGTCATCGTGCGCCCTCCTGTGCGGGTCCGTCGTGTTGACGGAACGATGCACCGCGGACCGTCGCAGTCAGGGACGCCGCGCCGCGGCGGAGGGTTGCGTGCCGCGTACCGGGGGTGGAGTCGTCCTCACCCAGGGGGTCCATCAGGCGCGCCTCCTGACGGTCCGCCGGGAGCTGTGGCGGGTCACGTGCCGGGTGTCGAGCCCGGACAGGCCGCGCACGGCGACGTACGCCTTCTCGCGCCCGGGCAGCGAGACCCGGCCGCGCAGCACGGCCTCCGGCTCGCGCTCGATGCGGTCCAGCAGCCGCCGGTAGATGCCGGCCATCGCGGCCACGCAGGCGCCGCTGCGCCGGTCGAGCATCGGCAGCAGCCGGTAGCCCTCGGCGAAGAGGGCGCGGGCCCGCCGCACTTCGAAGTGCACGAGGCCCGGGAAGTCGGAGCCCTCGGGGGGCGTGGGCCCGTCCAGGCCCGCGGAGCAGCCGAACTTGGCGAGGTCGTCGGCGGGCAGGTAGGTGCGGCCGCCCTCGGCGTCCTCGCGGATGTCCCGGAGGATGTTGGTGAGCTGGAGGGCGAGCCCGAGCGTGTCGGCGTACTCGGGCGCGCGTTCGGCGCCGCGCGCCCCTGGTTCCGTACCGAACACGCCCAGCGACAGGCGGCCGATGGCGCCGGCCACGCAGCGGCAGTAGACCTTGAGGTCGTCCCAGGTCTCGTAGGTCTCGCCGCGCACGTCCATCTGGACGCCGTCGATGAGTTCGTCGAGGCCGCCGAGCGGGATCGGGAAGGCCTCGGCGGCGTGGGCGAGGGCGACCGCGACCGGGTCGGTGTCGTCCTCGGCGACCGCGCCCTCGCGGATCCGGGTGAGCAGCGTCCGGGTCTCCGTCAGGCGTTCGGTCTTGACGTCGTCCGCCAGCGCGCCGTCGCCGATGTCGTCGACGCGCCGGGAGAACGCGTACAGCGCCGACATCGCGCGGCGCTTGGGCGTGGGCAGCAGCCTGATGCCGTACGCGAAGTTCCGGGCCTGCTGCCCGGTGACGGCCTCGCAGTAGCGGTAGGCGGCGAGTACCGGTGCGGACACGTGCGGCACAGACTCCACGGTCCGGATCACCCCTCTCCTCGCAGGATCGAGCCCACCTCACGCAGCAGCTGAGCTCTGCCGGGCTTGGGCGGGCCGGGAAGTACGTCGTGTTCGGCGGCGGCGATCGCGTGGATCGCCGCCCTTCCCCCCGCCACGAACCCCGCGAGCAGCAGCCTCAGCCTGCCGTGGACGCTACCCACCAGAGGGGCGCCTTCATTCAGGAGATCGCGGGCGCGTTCCGCTTCGTACGCGACCAGTGCGCGCAACCGTGCGCCGGCGGTCGTCGTGGCGAGATCCGCCTGCTGGACGTGAAAGCGTTTCAGGTCCTCGGCGGGCAGATAGATCCGGTCGCGGCCGAGGTCCTCGGCGACGTCCTGGAGGTGTTCCACGATCTGGAGAGCGGTGCAGATCCGGTCGGACAGCCGGATCCGCTCGGGGGTGGCGGTGCCGGTGACGGCGAGCACGAGACGGCCGACGGGGTTGGCGGACAGCTCGCAGTAGGCGAGCAGGTCGTCGTAGGTCTCGTAGCGGGTGACGAGCTGGTCCTGGCGGTTGGCGGCGATCAGGCCGAGGAACGGCCCGGGGGTGAGGGAGCGGCGGCGCACGGTCGGCTGGAGGCGGCGCAGCAGGGGGTGGTGCGGGGTGGCGTCGAAGACCCGGCGCAGGTCGGTCTCGAGGGCGTCGAGGAGGGCGAGGCGGTCCTCGGCGTCGGTGGCCGACACGCCGAGCAGCCGGGCGTCGGCGCCGCCGGGGGCGAGGTCGCCGTCGCCGATGTCGTCGACCAGGCGGGCGAAGCCGTAGACGGCCATGAGGTCGTCGCGCCAGGCGCGGGGCAGGAAGAAGGGTGCCACGGGGAAGTTCTCGCCCGCGGCCTTGTCGAGGGTGGCGCGCTCCGTCTCGCGCGCCGTGTCGGTTCCCGTCACCGTGCTCTGCCCGTGGCGGGGACGGCACGTGCTGCGTTGAGCTGGGGAGTTTCCGTAGCCATTGCCGTCACATCTCCCGTTCTACACCGCCGACCCAATACTCACTATTTCGGACACGCCGCCCGGCCGTCCGTGGGGCGGCCCTGGCGGAGGGTGTCGCGTATTATCGCCCCACTTGCCGCTTTCCGGGACCGGTACAGCTTACGTTGTACAACGCAGGGAGGACCCTCCGGGTGTCCCGCGCATCACAACAACACACCGATTGGCGTCAAGATTCCTGCCGCCAGCAGGAGTTGACGTTTCCTTTGCAGACGCGGGGCCCCACCGGAAAGGTTCCGGCGGGGCCCTGGCCGAATCGGGTGGGGTCTGCCCGGCGGATCCGCCGGGCAGGCCCCTACTTCCCCGTGAACTTCTCGTATTCCTTGAGGACCTCTTCGGTGGGGCCGTCCATGCGCAGTTCGCCGCGTTCCAGCCACAGGACGCGGTTGCAGGTGTCGCGGATGGACTTGTTGTTGTGGCTCACCAGGAACACGGTTCCGGCCTCCTTGCGCAGTTCCCGGATGCGTTCCTCGGAGCGCTTCTGGAACTTGCGGTCGCCGGTGGCCAGTGCCTCGTCGATCATGAGGACGTCGTGGTCCTTGGCGGCGGCGATGGAGAAGCGAAGGCGGGCGGCCATGCCGGAGGAGTAGGTGCGCATCGGCAGGGTGATGAAGTCGCCCTTCTCGTTGATGCCGGAGAAGTCGACGATCTCCTGGTAGCGCTCCTTGATCTCCTCCCGCGACATGCCCATGGCGAGACCGCCCAGGATGATGTTCCGCTCGCCGGTGAGGTCGTTCATCAGGGCGGCGTTGACGCCGAGCAGGGAGGGCTGGCCGTCGGTGTAGACCTTGCCCTTCTCGGCCGGCAGCAGGCCGGCGATGGCGCGCAGCAGGGTGGACTTGCCGGAGCCGTTGGAGCCGATCAGGCCGATGGCCTCGCCCCGGTAGGCGACGAAGGAGACCCCGCGCACGGCGTGCACCTTGCGCACACCTCGTTCCTCGCCCCTTTTGAGGATGCGGCTGAGCGCGGCGGTCGCGCTGCCCTTGCCGGTCTTGGCGCCGTTGACGCGGTAGACGATGTGCAGGTCGTCCGCGATGACGGTGGGGAGGCGCTCCCCGGTCTGCTGGTCAGCCACGGCCGTACCTCTCCTCCGCCTTCCAGAAGTACACGAAGCCGCCGGCGAAGACGACCACGGCCCAGAACAGGGCGATGGCCCACACGTGCGGCGGCAGGTTCGAGGCGCCGTAGCCGTCGATCAGGGCGAAGCGCATGAGGTCCATGTAGACGGCGGCCGGGTTCACCTGGAGCACGCGGGCGACGGTCTCGGAACGCCCTTCGAGCATCTTGTTGATCGAGAACATGACGCCGGAGGCGTACATCCAGGTGCGCAGGATGAACGGCATCAGCTGGGCCAGGTCGGGCGTCTTGGCGCCCATGCGGGCCACGATCAGCGCGAGCCCGGTGTTGAACAGGAACTGGAGCGCCAGCACCGGCACGATCAGCAGCCAGGACAGGCCCGGGTAGCTGCCGAAGCCGATCGCCACGACGAACAGCACGAGCATCGAGAACAGCAACTGCTGGAGCTGCTGCAACGCGAAGGAGACGGGCAGCGAGGCCCGCGGGAAGTGCAGGGCCCGCACCAGCCCCAGGTTGCCGGAGATCGCCCGTACACCGGACATGAGCGAGCTCTGGGTGAAGGTGAAGACGAAGACTCCGGTGACCAGGAACGGGATGTACACGTCCTGGGACATGCCCCGGCTGGCGTGCAGGATCAGGCCGAAGATGAAGTAGTAGACGGCCGCGTTCAGCAGCGGCGTGGCCACCTGCCAGAGCTGGCCGAGCTTGGCCTGGCTGTACTGGGCGGTCAGCTTCGCCTGGGAGAAGGCGAGGATGAAGTGCCGCCGCCCCCACAGCTGACGGACGTACTCGACGAGCGAGGGCCGGGCGCCGCTGACGGTCAACCCGTACTTGGCGGCGAGCCCTGCCGCCGTCAGTCCCTCGTCGGGCGACGGGGCCGCGCTCACCGCGATGCCGCCGTCGTGCGTTGTCTCACTCACGGGTTGGAAACTTTCGTCTTCGAGTGCCTTCGAGTACTGCGAGTACTTCGTCGAGCTTGTCAGATCACCGGGGGGCGGCCCAGCCGCGTGAGCCGCCACACGGTGCGCCACCGCATCGGCCGGCGGGGGCCGCACGCGGTGGTCCAGCCCTCCTTGAACCCGCCGAACCAGGCCTTCAGGGCCGGGCCGGAGGGGCGGCGCAGCAGGGTGAGCAGCATCCAGACCCCGAGGTAGACCGGGACCAGGAGGGCGGGGAGGTTGCGGCGGGCGAGCCAGACCCGGTTGCGGGCGACCATGCGGTGGTAGACCGCGTGCCGGGAGGGCGCGGTCGTGGGGTGGTACAGCACCATGTCGGACCGGTAGTCGATCATCCAGCCCGCGTCGAGGGCCCGCCATGCCAGGTCGGTTTCCTCGTGGGCGTAGAAGAATTCGTCCGGGAGCCCGCCGACTTCGGCGAAGACCCGGGTGCGGACGGCGTTGGCGCCGCCGAGGAAGGTGGTGACCCGGGAGGAGCGCATCGGGTCGGAGGCGCGCAGCCGCGGCACGTGGCGGCGCTGGGTGACGCCGGTGTCGGGGTCGGCGATGCGGAAGCTGACGATGCCGAGCTTCGGGTCGGCGGTGAAGGCCTGCCGGCACAGTTCGGCGGTGTCGTGGCCGGCGAGCAGCCCGTCGTCGTCGAGGAAGAGCAATATGTCGACATCGCGGCCGCCGGGCCCGAAGGCCTCTATGCCGACGTTGCGGCCGCCGGGGATGCCGAGGTTCTCGGGCAGCTCGATGGTCCGTACGCCCTCGGGGACGTCCGGGACGGGCGAGCCGTTGCCGACGACGACCACCTCGACCCGGTCGCCGTCCTGCTTGGCGACCGAGTCCAGCAGGGCGCGCAGTTCGTCGGGGCGGTTGCCCATGGTGATGATCACCGCGCCGACGCGCATGGCCGCGCTCACTTCAGCCTGCTGGAGGCGAGGATGGACACCAGGTGCAGCACGGTCTGGAGCAGCGCGATGCCGGCCAGCACCGCGACGCCGAGCCGGGTGAAGAACAGGTCGCCGCGCACCTGGTCGACGACGGCCAGGACCAGGATGAGCAGGGACGCCTCGATGCCGAGGATCAGCCGGTGGAACTTGAACGCGGCGGCGGCCCGGCGGGCCAGCGCCATGCCGGAGGTGCGCATCTCGGCGGCGGCCTCCTGGACCGGCGGCTTGCCGGCCTGGTGCCGGGCGACGCCGACCAGGTCGGTCTCGGCCTTGATCAGGATCGCGCCGAGGGCGGCCAGCGTGCCGAGGAAGGCCCACAGCCAGTCGATACGGCCGGTGCCCCACAGGTCGGCGGCGCGCAGCCCGAAGCCGACCAGGACGGCGGCGTCGGTGAGGTAGGCGCCGACCCGGTCGAGGTAGACGCCGTTCAGCGAGTACTGCTTCTTCCAGCGGGCGATCTCGCCGTCGACGCAGTCCAGCAGCAGGTACAGCTGGACCATGACCACGCCGAGCACGGCGCCCGGGATCCCCGGCACCAGCAGGGCCGGGGCGGCGAGGACGCCGCAGACGGTCATCAGGTACGTGAGCTGGTTGGGCGTGACCCTGGTGTTCACCAGGTAGCGGTCGACCCGCAGGGACACCTCACGCATGTAGAGGCGTCCCATCCAGTGCTCACCGCTGCGCCGGTCCTTGACCCCTGCGGGGTGCACGACCGGACGGAGTTCAGCTACCGATGGCCTTGACATAGTCGGCGTAGACGTCCTTGATCTGGTGGGTCTTGAGGTCGAGGTGTTCGATGATCGTGTAGCGGCCTGGCCGGGTCTCCGGGGCGAACTCCACGGCCCGGACGAACTCGTCCACCGTGAAGCCGATCTCCTCCGGCAGCACCGGCAGCCCGTGCCGGCGCAGTACGCCGGCCATGTAGGCCGACTCCTCGTGGGCTCCGCGCAGGTACATCGCGAAGGCCGCGCCCAGGCCGCACTGCTCGCCGTGGGCGGCTGCCCGCTTCGGGTAGAGCAGGTCGAAGGCGTGGTTGATCTCGTGGCAGGCCCCGGAGGAGGGGCGGGAGTCGCCCGACACGGACATGGCGATTCCGGTGAGAACGAGCGCCTCGGCCAGCACCTGGAGGAAGCCGTCGTCGCCGACGCCGCCCGGGTGCCTGAGCACCGCCTCGCCGGCCTGCCGGGCCATGGCGGCGGCGAGGCCGTCGATCTTCTCGCCGTTGACGCGGTTGGACAGCTCCCAGTCCGCGACCGCCGAGATGTTGGAGATGGCGTCGCCGATGCCGGAGCGCACGAAACGGACCGGAGCCTCACGGATCACGTTCAGGTCGATGACGACCGCGATCGGGTTCGGCACGCCGTACGAGCCGCGCCCGGCGTCGTTGTCGAGGGTCGCGACGGGCGAGCACAGGCCGTCGTGCGCGAGGTTGGTGGCGACGGCGACCAGGGGCAGACCGACGCGTGCCGCCGCGAACTTGGCGCAGTCGATGATCTTGCCGCCGCCGAGGCCGACGACCGCGTCGTAGCGGCCGGCCTTTATGTCGCCCGCCAGCCGGACCGCGTCGTCGATGGTGCCGCCGTCGACCTCGTACCAGCTGGCCCCGGGCAGCGAGGGCGCGATCCGCTCCCGCAGCCGGGCGCCCGAACCGCCGCTGACGGCGATGGCGAGCCTGCCCGACTGCGAGATCCGCTCGTCCGCGAGCACACACGCCAGGTCGTCGAGGGCACCCGGGCGGATGTCCACGACGACCGGCGAGGGGATGAGCCGGGTCAGTACTGGCACGCGATCTCCCGTCCACGGGCGAGGTCGTCGTGATTGTCGATCTCGACCCACGGCACGTCGCCGATCGGCGCCACGTCGATCTTGAAGCCCCGGTTCACCAGTTCCTGGTACCCGTGCTCGTAGAACTGCTGCGGGTCGGTCTCCCAGACCGTCTTCAGCGCGTCGGCGAGCTCCGGTGCCGCGTCGCCCTCGATGAGGGTGACGCCGATGTACTCACCGGTCGCCTCGGCGGGGTCCATCAGCTTGGTGATCTTCCGCACGCCCTTGTCGGGGTCGACGACGACCTTCATCTCCTCGTCGGCGAGGGACTTCACGGTGTCGAGGGCGAGGATGATCTTCTTGCCGTCGCCACGGGCGGCGAGCAGCGTCTTCTCGACGGAGACCGGGTGGACGGTGTCGCCGTTGGCGAGGATCACGCCGTCCTTGAGCGCGTCACGGCCGCACCACAGGGAGTAGGCGTTGTTCCACTCCTCGGCCTTGTCGTTGTCGATGAGGGTGAGGTTCAGGCCGTACTTGGCCTCCAGCGCCGCCTTGCGCTCGTACACGGCCTCCTTGCGGTAGCCGACGATGACCGCGACCTCGGTCAGGCCGATCTCGGCGAAGTTGCCGAGCGTCAGGTCCAGGACCGTCGGTTCGCCCTCTATGCCCGCGGGGCCCACCGGCACCAGAGCCTTGGGAAGGCTGTCGGTGTAGGGGCGCAGGCGCCGTCCGGCACCGGCCGCCAGCACGAGGCCGATCATGCGGGTTCTCCTTCATCGTGTACGGCTGGGGCGCCCTTCCTGTGAGCGGCGACCCAGAAGCGGATGCTCTCGACGAGCACCACCACGGCGACGGCCACGGCCAGGACCGTGAGCGCGACCTTGAACTGCGAGGCGGCGAGCAGCGCGGCCAGGACCGTGACCAGCAGCGTCCGCCCTTCCTGCCCCCCGATGGCGCGCACCAGCCAGGCCGGCGGCGCTCCGGCGTCGCCGCGGATGCGGTACACCGTGTCGTAGTGATGGTAGGCGACGGCGGCCACCAGCCCGAAAGCCGCGGGAAGCACCCCGTTCACCCCGGATTTCGCCGCGAGGACCAGGACGGTGCCGTACTCGGCGGCCCGCATGAAAGGCGGAACCAGCCAGTCCAGGGCGCCCTTGAGGGGGCGCGCGAGGGCGAGCCCGGACAGCAGTGCGTAGGCCGCGGCGCACGCCACGGTGGGCCAGGCGGCGCCCCAGAGTGCGGCGGAGATCACCACGAGGAGACCGCCGACGGCGGCGGCGACCGGCGCCGGAAGACGCACGCCCCGTGCGGCACGGCCCAGCACGGTGGCCAGGGGGCCGTTGTCCGCGAGGTCCGCCAGCGCCTGCGCGGCCCGGTCGGTGCGCCGCGCCTTCCGGGTGACCGACCGGAGCACCCGGCCCGCCGTGGTGTACGTCGCGGCGAAGGCGCAGCCGATCAGCAGCACGTAGAAGGTGATGCGGGGAGTGGTGGCCGCCGTGAGGACCGCGATCATGGCCCAGCGTTCGCCGATGGGGAGCACGATCATCCGCCGCAGCCAGACCGTCCAGCCGACGCTGTCGAGCCTGTCGGAGAGGGCAGCGGTGGGGCTGGTGTTGGCGGTGGCGTCGTGGTTGGCCTCGTTGAAGGAGAAGTCGACGACGTGCCGGCAGGTCTGGAGGACCATCGCGCCGAGCGCGAGCGCCCACACATCGTCACCGCCGCGGGCCGCTCCCAGCGCGAGCCCGGCGTAGTAGGCGTACTCCTTGGCCCGGTCGAAGGTGGCGTCGAGCCAGGCGCCGAGCGTGGAGTACTGGAGCGAGTAACGGGCCAGCTGGCCGTCCGTGCAGTCCAGGACGAAGGAGGCGATGAGCAGCACGCCCGCGGCGACGAAGCCCGCGCGGGTGCCGGTGGCCGCGCAGCCCGCGGCTATCAGGGCGGTGAGCAGGGAGGCGGTGGTGACCTGGTTGGGGGTCAGGCCGCGACGGGCGCACCAGCGGGCGATGTAGCGCGAGTAGGGACTGATGAAGAACGTGGTGAAGAAACCGTCGCGGGCCTTCACGGCCGACTTCAGGCGTACCGCCTCGTCGTCGACGGCGGCGACGGCCTGCCGTGCCTCGTTGCGTTCCTGCGGGTCGACGGGGACGGCGGCGACCAGACTGCCGAGCTCGGGGCGGTGCACCTCGGCGCCGTCGGCGTCGAGGGCGAGGGCGAGGCGGTCCGCGAGGCTGTCCACGGCGAGGGCCGTGCCGCCGCCCGCGGAGGTCTCCCGCGCGATCGCCCGGGTCAGCGCCTGCCGGCCGGCCGGCTGGGCGGTGACGGCGCCGTGGACGCCGGCGAGCGGGAAGCGGGGGTCGGTGAGGCCGAGGCGGAGCGCGTGCGGGTGGCCCACGAAGCGGGCGTCGACGACGGCCACGCGTTCCTGGGCGGGGACGGCCGCGAGGAGCGTCTCGGTGTCGGAGGCGTCGGTGGCCGTGAGCACCTCGAAGCCGAGGGACCGCAGATCGCTCTCGAGCGACGATCCGGGGACCGGCTGACCGGTCACGATGGCGGTCGACAACCGAACTCACTCCCTGGGTGCCGACGCGTGAGCGCCGGTCGTCTGCATGATGGGGCGCCGCTTGTCTGGGCACCCGGGCGGCATGTCGGCAGAGGCTATCGGATGACGACAAGCCCGTGTTCACCGCCCGTTCACGGGCCGGTCGACACGGTCTGCATCGGCCTTCGCCGCGATCATCATCGGTGATGCGGGGGCCGGCCCACAAACCGCGCCCGGTGCGGGGACACGCCGGTGGCGGGCATCCGGGACATTGGGGACGGCCCGTGCCGGTCGGCATAGGGTGGGCGACCATGACGTGGCTGATCACCGGCGGTGCCGGATACATCGGGGCTCATGTGGCGCGGGCCATGACCGGCGCCGGGGAGCGCGTCGTCGCGCTGGACGACCTCTCGGCGGGGGTGCCCGCACGGCTCCCGGCGGGCGTGCCGCTGACCGAGGGCTGTGTGAGCGACCGGGCTCTGCTGGAGCGGGTCCTCGCCGAGCACGCGGTGACGGGCGTGATCCATCTCGCGGCGCGCAAGCAGGTCGCGGAGTCGGTGGCGCAGCCGGCCCGCTACTACCGGGAGAACGTCGGCGGACTCGCCACGCTCCTGGAGACGGTCGCCGGGGCCGGGATCGAACGCTTCGTGTTCTCCTCGTCGGCGGCCGTCTACGGCAACCCGGACGTGGACCTGATCACCGAGGAAACCCCGTGCGCGCCGGTGAACGCCTACGGCGAGACCAAGCTCGCCGGGGAGTGGCTGGTGCGGGCGGCGGGGCGGGCGCATGGCATCTCGACCGTCTGTCTGCGCTACTTCAACGTGGCGGGCGCGGCCGCGCCGGAGCTCGCGGACACCGGCGTGTACAACATAGTGCCCATGGTGTTCGACCGGCTCACCCGCGACGAGGCCCCGCGGATCTTCGGCGACGACTATCCGACGCCGGACGGCACCTGCGTCCGTGACTACATCCATGTCGCCGACCTGGGCGATGCGCACCTGGCGGCGGCCCGGCGGCTGTCCGAGGGGGCCCTGACCGGCGACCTGACGGTGAACATCGGCCGGGGCGAGGGCGTCTCCGTGCGTGAACTGGTCTCGGTCATCGGCGAGGTCACCGGCGACCGCCGGCCGCCCGTCGTGGAGGGGCGCCGCCCCGGGGACGCCCCGCGCGCGGTCGCCTCGGCCGAACGGGCCGCGCGGGCACTGGGCTGGCGAGCACGGCACGGGGTGCGCGCGATGGTGGAGTCGGCCTGGGAGGGCTGGCGCTCGCACCACGGCGGCGTTCCCACGCCGGTGCGCCAAGAGACCCCGGCCGCGCCCTGACCACGAACACCGGCCGAGGCCCGAGCATCTCCGTACGCGAGCCGGTCCCGGTCATCGACGAGGTCACCGGCGACCGCCGGCCGCCCGTCGTGGAGGGGCGCCGCCCCGGGGACGCCCCGCGCGCGGTCGCCTCGGCCGAACGGGCCGTCAAGGCATCGGGCCGGCAGCCGCGGTGCGAAATGCGCGTCGGCGCCGGTGCGCTGGGGGTGTCCTGACCTGGGGTTCGTTTCCGCAGGTCAGGGCACATGACAACGGTGTTCAGTGCCGCGTTGCCGGATACCCCCCACCCGTAGTTCACTGTGTGCTCGGACGGACGCGACGGACACACGGAAGGGCCGACGGCATGGGCGCAGGGCACGATCACGGGCACGCGCACACGCACGCGCCGCCCACCGGGACGGCGGCGGCGGCGTACCGCGGCACGCTGCGCGTCGCGCTGTCGATCACGCTCGCCGTCATGGTGGTCGAGGTCGTCGGCGGTCTGGCCGCCGACTCCCTCGCGCTCATCGCGGACGCGGCGCACATGGCCACCGACGCGCTGGGCCTGGGCATGGCCCTGCTCGCGATCCACTTCGCCAACCGTCCGCCGAGCACCAACCGCACCTTCGGCTACGCGCGCGCCGAGATCCTGGCCGCCCTGGCCAACTGTCTGCTGCTGCTCGGCGTCGGCGGTTACGTGCTGTACGAGGCCGTGCAGAGGTTCCTGACCCCGGCCGGCACCGAGGGCGGGCTGATGATCGTGTTCGGTGCGATCGGCCTGGTCGCGAACATGATCTCGCTCACGCTGCTGATGCGGGGCCAGAAGGAGAGCCTGAACGTCCGCGGCGCGTTCCTGGAGGTGGCCGCGGACGCGCTGGGCTCGCTCGCGGTGATCGTCTCGGCGGTGGTGATCCTGACCACCGGCTGGGAGGCCGCCGACCCGGTCGCCTCGCTGGTCATCGGGGTGATGATCGTGCCGCGTACGGTCAAGCTGCTGCGCGAGACCCTCGACGTGCTGCTGGAGGCGGCCCCGAAGGACGTCGACATGGCGGAGGTCCGGGCGCACATCCTGGCCCTGGACGGCGTGGAGGACGTGCACGACCTGCACGCCTGGACCATCACCTCCGGGCTGCCGGTGCTCTCCGCGCACGTGGTGGTCCGCTCGGACGCGCTCAACGCCATCGGCCACGAGAAGATGCTGCACGAGCTCCAGCACTGCCTGGGCGACCACTTCGACGTGGAGCACTGCACCTTCCAGCTGGAGCCCAGCGGGCACGCGGAGCACGAGGCGCGGCTGTGCCACTGACGGCGGACCACTGACCGGTCGGCCACTTGCAGTCGGCCACTGACGGCGGCCGCCGCCGCGAGCCGGTCGGGGGCGCCGCCGGTGGAACGCGGTCGTCCGGAGTACTCCGGCGTCCTTGTGTTCGGGGCACCCACGGGCGGTTCCCGGCCACACCCGCAGGGCACGCTCACCTACCGGGTCCCGCTTCCGGTGTCCGGCCGGGGCGACCGCCGGACGCGCACCGCGCGGACATGCGGACGTGCCGGGAAGTGACGGGAGTGCCGGATTCGTACGGCAGACTTGAGGTGCGAAGACCGAGGCGAAGGATGGGTATGCCGATCACACCTGCCACCGCGACGCACAGTTCGTCGAACGGCACCGCAGAGGCGATTTTGCTGGAACTGGTCGACGAGGACGGCGTGACGATCGGCACCGCGGAGAAGCTCGCCGCCCACCAGCCGCCGGGACAGCTGCACCGCGCGTTCTCCGTCTTCCTCTTCGACGAGCAGGGCCGGCTGCTGCTCCAGCGGCGGGCGCTCGGCAAGTACCACTCCCCCGGTGTGTGGTCCAACACCTGCTGCGGCCACCCCTACCCCGGTGAGGCGCCCTTCGCGGCGGCCGCCCGGCGCACGTACGAGGAGCTCGGCGTGTCGCCGTCGCTGCTCGCCGAGGCGGGCACGGTCCGCTACAACCACCCGGATCCGGCCTCGGGCCTGGTGGAGCAGGAGTACAACCACCTGTTCGTCGGCCTGGTGCAGACCCCGCCCGCGCCGGATGCGCAGGAGGTCGGCGCGACCGCCTTCGTGACCCCGGCCGAACTGAAGGAGCGGCACGCGGCCGACACCTTCTCGTCCTGGTTCATGACCGTCCTGGACGCGGCCCGCCCGGCGATCAGAGAGCTGACGGGCCCCGCCGCCGGCTGGTGAGGCGGCTCACGACAGCCGCGCGGGATCCAGCGGCGGTTTGAGCGGCATGGCGGCCCAGATGACCTTGCCGCCGCCCACCGTGTGCTCCACGTCCACCACCCCGCCCGCTTCCTGGGCCACCTCCCGGACCAGGAGCAGGCCGCGGCCTCCGGTCTGCCCGTGGTCGGCCTCCAGGGCGGTGGGGCGGTAGGGGTGGTTGTCCTCCACCGACACCCGCACCCACTCGGCACCGACGGCGATCTCCACGGCGAGCGTCGGCGACAGCAGCGCGGCGTGCTTGACCGCGTTGGTGACCAGCTCGGAGACGATCAGCAGCAGTCCCTGGAACAGGTCGTCGGAGACCGGCACGCCCTGGCGGTGGAGCAGGTCCCGTACGGCGTGCCGCGCCTGCGGGACCGAGGCGTCGACGGCGGGGGCGGTGAACCGCCAGACTCCCTCGTAGGGCAGTGGCTCCGGCGGGCGCCGGTCGCCTCCCTCTGGGCGCGGGGCCGCCCCACGCCCGTGGTTCTCCATCGTCCGGTCGCCACCCTCGCGCTCGATTGTCACCACACGTCGAGTGTTGGTAAAGATCCGCTCCGCCCCGCGGAACTGAACACAAGTCAGCGGATTTCGGATGGTTTCCGATCGTTGTGCTGCCAGGGGTGCACGGGTTTGACGCGTTCGGCGGCAGCCGCTCGACCGGCGGTCCGGCGGAGCCGGATAGCATCCGCCGCATGGAGCCCCAGCTGCTGCACGGTGTGACCGGCTCGGTCGCCACCGTCGTCGTCCATCATCCCGCCAAGCGCAATGCCATGACGGCCTCGATGTGGCGGGCGCTGCCGCCGCTGCTGGACGCGCTGGCCGCCGACCCCGCCGTGCGGGCGCTGGTGCTCACCGGCGAGGGCGGCACCTTCTGTGCCGGGGCGGACATCTCCACCCTGCGCGGCTCGGCCGAGGAGGCGCAGGGGCTCGCCGTGCGCGCCGAGGAGGCCCTCGCGGCGTTCCCGAAGCCGACGCTGGCGGCCGTCCGCGGGCACTGTGTGGGCGGCGGGGCACAGCTCGCGGCGGCGTGCGACCTGCGGTTCGCCGAGGAGGGGTCGCTGTTCGGGGTGACGCCCGCCAAGCTGGGCATCGTCTATCCGGCCTCCGCCACGCGCCGGCTGGTGTCGCTGGTGGGCCCGGCCACCGCCAAGTACCTGCTGTTCTCCGGCGAGTTGATCGACACGGCCCGCGCGCTGCGCACGGGCTTCGTCGACGAGGTGCTGCCGGAGGGGGAGCTCGGCAAGCGGGTCGCGGAGTTCACCCGGATCCTGGTGTCCCGCTCGCAGCTGACCCAGGCCGCGGCGAAGGAGTTCGCGGACGGGCACACGGACCGGGACGGGTACTGGACGGGGCAGATGCGGGGCAGCGGCGACACCGCTGAGGGGGTCGCCGCCTTCCTGGAGCGCCGGCCGCCGCGCTTCACCTGGAGTGTGCCTACGTCAGGCTGAACCGGCCGCCGGTGCGGAACTCCTCGACGAGGTGCGCGGGCGCCTTGGCGGGCGATCCGGCGTCGTAGGGCGGCTGCGGGTCGTACTCCGTCAGCAGCTGGACGGCCTGGGCGTGTTCGTCGCCCGCGATCCGGCCGAGCAGGGTGAGCCCCATGTCGATACCGGAGGAGACCCCGGCGGCCGTGACGTACTTGCCGTCGGTCACCACCCGCTCGCCGGTCGGTTCGGCGCCGTACTGCCGCAGGAGGTCGAGGGCGAGCCAGTGGGAGGTGGCTCGGCGGCCGTCGAGGAGGCCCGCGGCGGCGAGGAGCAGGGAGCCCGAGCAGACGGAGGTGGTCCAGGTGCTGGTCGCGTCGGCGGCCCGCAGCCAGGCGAGGAGGGCCTCGTTCTCGATCGCGGTGGAGGTGCCGGGGCCGCCGGCCACCACGACGACGTCGGGGTGGGGCACCTCGTCCAGCGCCTTGTCCGCGGTGACGGCGAGGAAGCCCGTGTCGGTGCGCACGGGGCCCGGCCGTTCGGCGACGAAGTCGACGCGCGCGTCCGGGAGGCGGCTGAGGATCTCGTACGGCCCCACGGCGTCCAGGGCGGTGAAACGGTCGTAGACGACCATGGCGATCTGCATGGGTCTCCTTTTTGTGATTTTCCGAGGGATGTCTTCAGGAGGCGGGTACGGGCCGGAAACGGCGGCGGTACTCGGCCGGGGACGCGCCGAGGGCCCTGACGAAGGCACGGCGCATGGCCTCGGGGGTGCCGTAACCGCTGGCCCGGGAGATCTCCTCGACGCCGTCGCCGGTGTCCTCCAGCAGGCGGCGGGCGTGTTCGAGCCGCACCCGGTCGACGTAGCGGCCGGGGGTGGTGCCGGTCTCGTGCTGGAAGGCGCGGGCGAAGTGGCGGGGCGAGAGGCGGGCGCGGGCGGCGAGGGACTCCACGGTGAGGTCGTCGGCAGGGTGCTCGGTGATCCACCGCTGGACCTCCCGCAGCGGCTCGCGCTGTGCGGTCTGCGCGGCGAGCTGGGCGCTGAACTGGGCCTGGTTGCCGGGGCGGCGCAGGAAGACCACCAGATGGCGGGCGATGACGAGTGCCGTCTCCCGGCCCAGGTCCTCCTCGACCAGGGCGAGGACGAGATCGATGCCCGAGGTGACGCCGGCGGAGGTGGAGACCCGTCCGTCGCGCACGTAGATGGGGTCGGGGTCGACCTGCACCGCCGGGTGGTCGCGGGCGAGCTTGTCGCAGTAGGCCCAGTGGGTCGTGACACGCCGGCCGTCCAGCAGGCCCGCCCGGGCGAGCAGGAGCGCGCCGGTGCACACGGAGACCAGGCGGGCCGCGCGCGGTCCGTTCTCGCGCAGCCAGCCGGTCAGCCGCGGATCGGGCTCGCGGGTGCCGTGTCCCCCGGGCACGAGCAGCGTGTGCGTCCCGGCCGCCTCCGGCAGCGCCTGGTCCGGTAGGAGGGTCAGGCCGCTGGAGGTGCGCACGGGCGCGCCGTCCAGGGAGGCGGTCCGGATGCGGTAGCTGCCCGGGGTGTGCGTCTCGGCCCCGGCGAAGACCTCCACCGGGCCGGTGACGTCCAGGCTCTGGACGCCGTCGAAGAGCAGGACGAGAACGGATCGCTGCGTCATGCCACCGATTCTTCAAAGGCGCACGGATGGCCGCAATGACGAACTTCCCACCTTTCCTGCCATTCGCCCCCCGTTCACCGCGGCCGCCCTCCCGAAGGTACCGACCGGTCGGTAACGTGCGGTTCATGACTACTGTCGCCCTCGGCCCGCGCGCGGGCCGCCGCTGCCACTCCGTGCTCAACTCCCTGCACGCCACCCTCTACTTCTCGCCCGACCTGGGGCGCGAACTGGGCGCCGTGGGGATCACCGACCCCCGGGCGGTGAACTTCGCGGTGCGGGCCGCCGCCCTGGGGGCGGTCGGCGCCGGCACGGTGACCGCGACGTTCTACAACTACAAGTACGAGCTGGTGGCGCGCCATGTGCCCGCCGTCTGGGAGACCGCGGCGCCCGGCCCGGTGCTGGCGGCACGCGCGCGTGCCGCCGACGCGACACTGCGCCGGCTGCTCGGCGGGGAGGCCGTGAGCTCGGCGGAGATGACGGAGGCCGCGCGGCTGGCCCTGCGTGCCGCCGAGGCCTGCTCCCGCTCCGGCCGCCCGCTGTACGCCGCCCACGCCGACCTGCCGGTCCCCGAGGAACCGCACCTGGCCTACTGGCACGCGGCCACCCTGCTGCGCGAGCACCGGGGCGACGGGCACCTGGCGGTGCTGACGGCCGCCGGACTCGACGGCCTGGAGGCGCTGGTGACCCACACGGCGACCGGCAAGGGCATCAACCCGAAGTGGGTCTTCGTCACCCGAGGCTGGAGCCGGGACGAGTGGGACGCGGCGTCCGGGCGGCTGAGGGAGCGCGGGCTGCTGGACGGCGAGGGCGAACTGACCGAGCGGGGTGTCGCGCTGCGCGAGGAGATCGAGCGGGAGACGGACCGCCTCGACGCGGCCCCCTACGAGCACCTGGGAGCGGAGGGCGTCGCGCGGCTCACGGAGCTCGGCAAGGCCTTCGCCGGCGCGGCGCTGGCGGCCGGTGCCTTCCCCGCCGACCTGATCGGCAAGGGCTGAGCCGCGGGCCTGGCGCGGCGGCGGGGCATGCCCGGCGATCACCGAGGTACCCGTACTCTCCCGGCCGGAGCGGCCGGGAGACGAAAGGGGAAAGTCCGTGTTCCGTGCGATCGCAGACGTACTGCGCCAGATCGGTGGCGCCATCGCCACCGTCGTGACGCTGCCGTTCCGGGCCCTTGCGCGGCTGTTCGGCGGCGCGTCGAGCTCGGCGCGGGGCCACAGCGCCTGACGGCGGCGCGCCCGCCCCGCCGGGTGCCGCCCTGATCCCCGGTTGTCGGTGCGACCTGCCACAATTGCCGCGCAACCTCAGTGGAGAAGGCGGTACGGGAACGTGACGACACCCGGATCCATCGAAGCGGGATCCATCGAAGGCAGGATCGCCGAGGAGCTCGGCGTACGGGAGCGGCAGGTGAAGGCCGCGGTGGAACTGCTCGACGGCGGTTCGACGGTGCCCTTCATCGCCCGCTACCGCAAGGAAGCGACCGAGATGCTCGACGACGCGCAGCTGCGCACGATCGAGGAGCGGCTGCGCTACCTGCGGGAGCTTCAGGAGCGGCGGGCGGCGATCCTGGAGTCGGTGCGCGAGCAGGGCAAGCTCACCGACGAGCTCGAGGCGCAGATCCGTGGCGCCCAGACCAAGGCGCGCCTCGAGGACATCTACCTGCCGTACAAGCCGAAGCGGCGCACCAAGGCGCAGATCGCGCGCGAGGCGGGCCTTGAGCCACTGGCCGAAGGGCTGCTGGGCGACCCGGGTGTCGAACCCCTCGCCGCCGCCGCCGCGTTCGTCGACGCCGACAAGGGCGTCGCGGACCCGCAGGCCGCGCTCGACGGCGCGCGGGCGATCCTCACCGAGCGGTTCTCGGAGGACGCCGACCTGATCGGCGAGCTGCGCGAGCGGATGTGGGTGCGCGGGCGGCTGGCCGCCAAGGTGCGGGACGGCAAGGAGGAGGCGGGCGCCAAGTTCGCCGACTACTTCGACTTCGCCGAGCCCTTCACCGAGCTGCCCTCGCACCGGATCCTCGCCATGCTGCGCGGCGAGAAGGAGGAGGTCCTCGACCTCGTCCTGGAGCCGGAGGAGCCGACCGACGGCCCTTCGTCGTACGAGGGGATCGTCGCCCACAAGTTCCAGATCGCCGACCGCGGACGTCCCGCCGACAAGTGGCTGGCCGACACGGTCCGCTGGGCCTGGCGCACCCGGATCCTGGTGCACCTCGGCATCGACCTGCGCCTGAGGCTGCGCACGGCCGCCGAGGACGAGGCGGTGAACGTGTTCGCGGCGAACCTGCGCGACCTGCTGCTCGCCGCTCCGGCGGGCACGCGCGCGACGCTGGGCCTGGACCCCGGCTTCCGTACGGGCGTGAAGGTGGCCGTGGTCGACGCGACCGGCAAGGTCGTGGCCACCGACGTCATCTACCCGCACGTCCCGGCCAACAAGTGGGACGAAGCCCTGGCGAAGCTGGCCCGGCTGGCGAAGGAGCACGCGGTCGAGCTGGTCGCGATCGGCAACGGCACCGCGTCCCGGGAGACCGACAAGCTCGCCGGTGAACTCATCACGAAGCACCCGGAGCTGAAGCTCACCAAGGTGATGGTGTCCGAGGCGGGCGCGTCCGTGTACTCGGCCTCCGCCTTCGCCTCGCAGGAGCTGCCCGACATGGACGTGTCGCTGCGCGGCGCGGTGTCGATCGCCCGCCGTCTCCAGGACCCGCTGGCCGAGCTGGTGAAGATCGACCCGAAGTCGATCGGCGTCGGCCAGTACCAGCACGACCTGTCCGAGGTGAAGCTGTCGCGTTCGCTGGACGCGGTGGTGGAGGACTGTGTGAACGGCGTGGGTGTGGACGTGAACACGGCGTCGGCCCCGCTGCTGGCCCGGGTCTCCGGCATCACCTCCGGACTCGCGGAGAACATCGTGGCGCACCGTGACGCGAACGGCCCGTTCACCTCGCGCACCGAGCTGAAGAAGGTGGCCCGGCTGGGCCCGAAGGCGTACGAGCAGTGCGCGGGCTTCCTCCGTATCCGCGGCGGCGACCCGCTGGACGCCTCCAGTGTGCACCCCGAGGCCTATCCGGTGGTGCGCCGCATGGTGAAGACGACGGGGCAGGAGGTCGCCTCCCTCATCGGCAACACCGGTGTGCTGCGGTCCATGCGGCCGGCCGACTTCGTGGACGACACCTTCGGTCTGCCGACGGTCACCGACATCCTGAAGGAGCTGGAGAAGCCGGGGCGTGACCCGCGTCCCGCCTTCAAGACGGCCACCTTCAAGGAGGGTGTGGAGAAGATCTCCGACCTGTCCTCCGGGATGGTGCTGGAGGGCGTCGTGACGAACGTGGCGGCGTTCGGGGCGTTCGTGGACGTCGGCGTCCACCAGGACGGTCTCGTGCACGTCTCCGCGATGTCGCGGACGTTCGTGAAGGACCCGCGTGATGTGGTCAAGCCCGGTGACATCGTCAAGGTGAAGGTCCTCGACGTGGACATCCCGCGCAAGCGGATCTCGCTGACCCTGCGCCTGGACGACGAGGCCGCGCCGCAGGAGAAGCAGCAGGGCGGCGGCGAGCGGCGGCAGCGCGGCGGACGCCCGCCGCAGCAGCGCCAGGCCCGCGGCGGCGGTGGCGGCGGTGGCGGCGGTTCCCGCCAGGCTCCCCCGCCGCCCGCTAACAGCGCGATGGCCGACGCGCTGCGGCGCGCGGGGCTGCTCGACCCGAAGAACGGGCGGCGCTGAGCACCCGGGGCCGGGCCTTCCGCGAGGAAGCGCCCGGCCCCGCGTAAAACCGGTGGTCCGGCCGATCACCGGGCGGCGAGACTGGCCCCATGCCCGCAACCGATCCCAAGACCGACCTCCAGGTGTACCTTCAGGACGCCCGCGACGTGCTGCTGTGGAAGCTGGACGGCCTGTCCGAGTACGACGTCCGGCGGCCCCTCACCCCCACCGGCACCAACCTGCTCGGACTCCTCAAGCATCTCGCCGGTGCCGAGGCGCTGTACTTCGGCGCGACCTTCGGACGGCCCTTCGACGACGGGCCCGCGCTGTGGATCACCGGGGACGCCGAGCCGGACGCGGACCTGTGGGCGCGGCCCGAGGAGAGCCGGGAGGAGATCACCGGCCTGTACCGGCGGGCGTGGGCCCACTCGGACGAGACGATCGCCGCACTGCCCCTGGACGCGGTGGGCCAGGTGCCCGGCGGGCCGGGGAACGACATCACGCTCCACCGTGTCCTCACCCACATGATCGCCGAGACCCAGCGGCACGCCGGGCACGCCGACATCGTCCGGGAGTTGATCGACGGAGCGGCGGGGCAGCGTGAGAAGGGCCTCAACATGTCACCCGGGGACGCCGAGGCCCGGCGGGCGCACCGCAGCCGTGTGGAGGAGGCGGCCAGGGCGGCGCGACTCCGGTACGCCTGACGCTTGCTCACCTCAGCGCTCGGTCACCTTGCCGGCCGCGACCTCCAGGCGGCGGGTCACCCGTACCGCGTCGAGCATCCGCCGGTCGTGGGTGACCAGGAGGAGCGTGCCCTCGTAGGAGTCGAGGGCCGACTCCAGTTGTTCGATGGCGGGCAGGTCGAGGTGGTTCGTCGGCTCGTCCAGGACGAGGAGGTTGACGCCGCGGCCCTGGAGCAGGGCCAGGGCGGCCCGGGTGCGTTCCCCCGGGGAGAGGCTCGCGGCCGGGCGCAGCACATGGTCCGACTTCAGGCCGAACTTGGCCAGCAGGGTGCGCACCTCGACCGGTTCGGTGTCGGGGACGGCCGCGCAGAAGGCGTCCAGGAGGGCCTGCGGACCGTGGAACAGCCCGCGGGCCTGGTCGACCTCGCCGACCAGGACACCCGAGCCGAGCGCCGCGTGCCCGGCGTCCAGGGGGATCCGGCCGAGCAGCGCGCCGAGGAGGGTGGACTTGCCCGCGCCGTTGGCACCGGTGACCGCGACCCGGTCCGCCCAGTCGATCTGGAGGGAGACCGGCCCGAAGGTGAAGTCGCCGCGCCGTACCTCCGCGTCCCGCAGCCAGGCCACGACCGAGCCGGAGCGCGGGGCCGCCGCGATCTCCATGCGCAGTTCCCACTCCTTGCGGGGCTCCTCGACGACTTCGAGGCGCTCGATCATGCGCTGGGTCTGGCGGGCCTTCGCTGCCTGCTTCTCGCTGGCCTCGCTGCGGAACTTGCGGCCGATCTTGTCGTTGTCGTTGCCCGCCTTGCGGCGCGCGTTCTTCACGCCCTTGTCCATCCAGGCGCGCTGGGTCTGCGCCCGGTCCTGGAGGGCCGCCTTCTTGTCGGCGTACTCCTCGTAGCCCTCCCGGGCGTGCCGGCGGGCCGTCTCGCGTTCCTCCAGGTAGGCCTCGTAGCCGCCGCCGTAGAGGTTGATCCGGTGCTGGGCGAGGTCGAGTTCGAGGACCTTGGTGACCGTGCGGGTGAGGAACTCGCGGTCGTGGCTGACGACCACGGTGCCGGCGCGCAGTCCGGAGACGAAGCGTTCGAGGCGCTCCAGGCCGTCGAGGTCGAGGTCGTTGGTGGGCTCGTCGAGCAGGAACACGTCGTAGCGGGAGAGCAGCAGCGAGGCGAGACCCGCGCGGGCCGCCTGGCCGCCGGAGAGGGAGGTCATCGGCTGGTCCAGGTCCACGGCGAGGCCGAGGGAGTCGGCGACCTCCTCGGCCCGCTCGTCCAGGTCGGCGCCGCCGAGGCCGAGCCAGCGCTCCAGGCTCGCCGCGTAGGCGTCGTCGGCGCCGGGCGCGCCCTCGACCAGCGCCTCGGTGGCCTCGTCCATCGTCCGCTGGGCCTCGGCGACACCGGTGCGGCGGGCCAGGAACTCCCGTACGGTCTCGCCGGGCCGGCGCTCCGGCTCCTGCGGGAGGTGCCCCACGGTCGCCGTGGGCGGGGAGAGCCTGAGCTCGCCCTCTTCCGGCACGGCCAGTTGGGCGAGCATCCGCAGCAGCGTGGACTTGCCCGCTCCGTTGGCTCCGACGAGCCCGATCACGTCCCCGGGGGCGACGACGAGGTCGAGGCCGGAGAAGAGCGAACGGTCGCCGTGGCCGGCGGCGAGGTTCTTGGCGACGAGGGTGGCAGTCATCAGGACGCCGATCCTAACGGCCCGGCCGCCCGCCGCTCAGCCGGGTTTCCCGCGGCTCACCGCCGCCGCCAGCACGCTCTCGGACGTCCTGGCCACCACGAAGGCCTCCCCCTTCACCGTCCTCACGTCCAGCGCGATCCGGTGCCGCCCGGCTTCCAGCACTCCGTCGAAGACCTCATGGGCGTGGGTCCGGGAGAACCGGCCGAGGTGGTACGCCGTGACGCGCACCCGGCAGGGCGAGGCGACCTCGACCACCGCTCCGCCGCCGCCGGCCGCCAGAGCGATCAGACGCCGCTGTGCGACGGGGCCGCGGTCCAGGGCCTGTTCGACCTGCGCGACGAGCAGCGGGACGATCGGGGCGAGGCCGTCGACGAAGACCGCGGTGATCCCGGCCCGCTCGAACACCCGGCGGGCGGCGGCCCGTTCGTCCTCGCCGAGGGCGGGGCCGAAGGCGACGGCGCCGTACGGGCGCAGCTCCTCGGCGGGTACGTCGTCGATGTCGGGGGTGATGTCGGCGCCGATGCCGGTGGAGCGCAGGGCGGCGGCGAGCCTGGCGAGCAGGCCGACGCGGGTGCCGATCAGCAGGACGCGGCGGCGGGGCGGGGGGCCCTCGCCGTCGAGCAGGGCACCCAGGGCCGCCCGGTACTCGGGCCCGTGGAAGCGGAACGGCCCTACGCCGTGGTAGCCGTTGAGCTCGAGGTCCGAGTGGGCGTCCGTCTGCCAGGCGAAGTCCCGCCAGACGTAGTCGTCGCCGTCCCGTTCGATGACGGCGGTGACCGCGCCGCACGCCAGGTCCGCGCACTCGGGGCAGCGGTAGATGACGAACCGGCCGCCCGGGAGCGGCGCCCCGGTCTGGAGCAGCAGGCCGCGGACCTGGGCGGTGAAGATCGCGGGCGGCACGTCGGAGGCGAGCGGGGAGACGGCGTCGAGGTCACGGAGCCGCGGCAGCAGCGGGCGGCCGTCGACCACGAAGTCCAGGAAGTCCCGGTGGAGCTGATGGCCGCCGTCGGCGAGGACACCGCCGGCGCGCGTCGCCGGTGCCAGGCCGAAGGTCGCGTGTGCGGCGGACATGCCGTGAGTATTCCCGGAGGGGGACGAATCCGAGCGCGCCATGACATGTTCCGCGACAGCCACCCGCAACCGCCGTCACGCCGGGGTGGCGGCCGGGCCGGTTCGCCCGGCCGCCCGGTCCCGTCAGCTGCCGGGGACGTGCCGGATGGTGCGCGGTGCCCGCACGCCGTCCAGGGTGGTGGCCTTCGGCGCGGCGGAGGTGCCGCCCGAGGTGGCGCGGGTGAACGCGGCGGCGCCGCCGACGAGCGGCACCCGGGCCGAGGTACGGGCCAGGTCCAGGGTGAGCTTCGGGGTGGTGGACGGCGGATCGATGAGGTCCTTGTCCGTGCCCGCGACGATCAGCGCCAGGCGGTGGCCCTTGGGGACGACGTGGTCGGTGGCCGCGAGGTCGAGCGTGATGGTGTACGCCTTGCCCGGGGTGAGCGGGACGCCCTTGCGGTCGGAGGCGTAGTTGCCGAGGTCGGCCCAGCCGCGGCTGAAGACCGTGTAGTCGACGGCGGCCGTCTTCGCCCGGGTCGCCTTGAAGCAGGCGCTGTCCCCGGCCGTGCTCGCGCCCCAGCAGGTGCGGTCGGTGAGCGTGGTGATGCCCTCGGCGTCGTCCGCGTAGTCCCGGATCGTGTCGGGACCGAGGTCGACGAGGACGGCGGACAGGTGGGCCGTCGAGGTGGTCGGGGTGGCGGTGACGGTGACCTTGGAGGAGCCGGACAGGCGGAGGTCACGGGTGAGCGGCCGGGTGATGAAACCGGCCTTCGCGGCGGTCGGCCGGGTGACCTGCGCGGCCCAGTCGGTCTCGCTCAGGCGCGGGTCGTCGGTGAAGGTCTCGGTGCCGGAGCCCTTGCGCAGGCCGAGGGTGCCGACGCCCGCCTGCGGGCCGGTGGCCGGGCGGAGCGTGGTGGCCCGCGTACCGCTCGGCGGCCAGACCTTCGAGGTGGCCCACTGGTCGGGGTGGCGCTCGATGTCGGCCATCGGCTCGCGGTCGATGCCGTTGGCGTAGCCGAGGAGTTCGTGGTCGAACCAGCGGTGCACGGTCTCGACCCAGTCAGCGCGCCGGTAGTCGAAGGGGTCGACGTGTCCGGTCTGGGAGAGCCAGATCTTGCGCTCGACGCCGTGCCCCGCGAGGGCGTCCCACCACTGGCCGAAGTGCTTGGTGCGGACGTTGAGGTCCTGCATGCCGTGCACGAGGAAGACGCTCGCCCGTACCTTGCCCGCGTCCTTGACGTAGTCGCGTTCGGTCCACAGGGGCGTCCAGTCGCCGGTGCGCGGGGCCCCGTCGACAAGTTCGCGCTGGACGGCGGCGCACTTGGCGTGGGCGCCGTCGCTCTCCACCGCGTCGGACAGCGCGTCGGGGCCGGAGTCGTACAGCGGGGCGCCCTTGGCGAAGTAGTAGTCGTACCAGGAGGAGATGGCGCTGATCGGCACGATCGTCTTCAGGCCCTTGACGCCGGTGGCGGCGACGCCGTTGGCGATGGTGCCGTCCCAGCTCTTGCCGATCATGCCGGTGCGGCCGTTGGTCCAGGTCGCCTTGACGGTGGTGGTGCCGGTACGGCTGGTGTAGGCGCGGGCGCGGCCGTTCAGCCAGTCGACGACGGCCTTCGCGGACTGGATGTCGCTTCGGCCGCCGATGTCGATACAGCCGTCGGAGCGGTTGGTGCCGGCGAGGTCGACGCCGACGAAGGCGTAGCCGCGGGGTACGAAGTAGTTGTCGTAGAACAGCGGCATCCGCACGACGTGGCCGCTCGCGTCGTAGGTCTTCGTCTGGCTCTCGTTGCCGCGCCCGCAGCAGGAGTAGTACGGGCTGGCGTCCATGATGACGGGGATCTTGCGGCCCTGCCGGGCGGGTTCGCTCGGCCGGACGATGTCGGCGGCGACGCGGTCGGTCCTGCCGTCGCCGTCGGCGTCGAGGCCGGTGTCCACCCAGACGGACTCCCGGACGGCGTCGGCGTAGGAGTAGACCGGCCGGCTCTCCCTCGGGGCCGGGGCGGCGTGGGCCGCTGCCGGGGTGAGGAAGGCGGCCATGAGAACGGCGACGGCCGCTGTCGCGGACGTTCGCCAGATCGTGAAGCGCGTGCGTTTCGGCATGCGCGGACGTTACCCCGGTCAACTCCCGTTCAGAAGGGGGCATATGAGTGGCCGTCGGTTCGTGACGGCCGAATGGCGATCGTGTGACAGGGGGTGCTGTGGACACGCCCGGAGCCACAGGGTCTGAATAGGCTCCGAACAGACTTGTCGTCCCTACGACTTGGAGCTGACGTGCACCGCAGAATCCTCGCCCCGGGCGCACTCGCGGCGGCCTCCCTGCTGCTGGCGATCCCGGCATCGGCCGCGAGCTACGCACCCGGCGCACCGGGCATCGGCGACCCCTACTACCCGTACTACGGCAACGGCGGTTACGACGTCTCCCACTACGACCTGAGGCTCCAGTACCAGCCGGCGACGGACGAACTCCAGGGCACCGCGACGATCCTGGCGCGGACCACCGAGGACCTGTCCCGCTTCGACCTGGACTTCCTGCTGGACGTGAGCGAGGTCCGGGTCAACGGCGCCAAGGCCGCCTTCGTCACCTCCGGGCAGCACGAGCTGGAGATCACCCCGAAGACGCCGCTGGCGAAGGGCACACCGATCACCGTCGTGGTCCGCTACAGCGGGGTGCCGTCGACGAAGAGCGCGTACGGGTTCTCGACCTGGCACCGCACCCCGGACGGGGCCGTCGCGGCGGACGAGCCCGAGGCCGCCTGGTGGTGGTTCCCCAGCAACGACCACCCGCTGGACAAGGCCACCTACGACGTGTCGGTGGCCGTGCCGGACGGCACCCAGGCCCTCTCCAACGGCACGCTCCAGTCGACGAGCTCGAAACTCGGCTGGACCCGCTACAGCTGGCGGCAGAACAAGCCGCAGGCGACGTATCTGGCCACCCTCGCGGTCGGCAAGTTCGACATCACGACCAGCACGTCCGAGGGCGGTGTCCCCGTCGTCAACGCCTACAGCAAAGACCTCGGCGACAACGACGGGGCGGCGCGGGCGAGCGTGGAGCGGACCGGGGAGCTGGTGGACTGGCTCAGCGGCTACTTCGGGCCGTACCCGTTCGCCTCTGCGGGCGGCTACGTGCCGAACACCACCACCGGGTACGCGCTGGAGACGCAGACCCGGGTGTACTACAGCCCCAAGCAGTTCGGAAACGGCTCCAACGCCTCCGTGGTGGTGCACGAGCTGGCGCACCAGTGGTACGGCGACGACGTGTCGCTGAAGGGCTGGAAGGACATCTGGATCAACGAGGGCTTCGCCCGGTACGCGCAGTGGCTGTGGTCCGAGCACGAGGGCGAGGGCACCACGCAGGAGCTGGCGGACTACGTGTACGCCTCGCACCCGGCCGACGACCCGTTCTGGACGGTCGCGCCCGGTGACCCGGGCCCGGACAACCAGTTCGACGCCGCGGTCTACGACCGGGGCGCGCTCGCCGTCCAGGCGCTGCGCAACGAGGTCGGCGACGACGCCTTCTTCGCCATCCTCAAGGGCTGGCCGAAGGAGCACGCGTACGGCAACGCCTCGGTGGCCGACTTCCGCAAGTACGCCGAGCAGGTCTCCGGCAAGCCCCTCGGGACGCTCTTCGACACCTGGCTGTTCCAGCCGTCGAAGCCGTCCGCGCCCGCCGCCCGCGCCGCGTCGGTCGCGAAGCCCGCGGCGGCGCCCGTCCGGCCGAGGTCATGGAAGAAGATCGAGGCGACGAACGACGTGCACGGACGCTGACGCGGCCCTGGCCGGGAGCCGGGAGCTCGCCCCGTCTCCCGGCCGGGGCTGGGCTAGGCCCCGTCGCTCACCGCCGGGCCGCTGCCGCGGGCCCGCGTCCGACGCCGGCGGCGTGGTCGCCGGCACCGTGGCCCGGCGCTTGCTCGCGGGCACGCGGCCCCGGCGGTCGCGGGCAGGAAGGGGCCCCGCCCGCGCGCCTCGGCCGGGGCGACGCTCGTGGCCTGCGCGCGGCGCGACGGGCTCGTCCTGGGCCGGGTCGCCGGGGGCCGGGGCGCCGAGGGCCCGGCCGGGGCCGGGTGCGCCCGGTGGGCTCAGCCCGGCCCCTCCCCGTGGTCGTACACCGTCACCGCGATCCCGCGCTCGACCAGCCGTTCGGTGATCAGCGGCTCGATCCGGGACCACTTCCCGCCGGCGAGCCCGCAGCCTATGCGGGGCATGTGCACGGACGCGCCGAGTCCGGCCGCTTCGTCGGCGAGCCGGCCCAGGGCCGTGCCGATCGCCTCGTAGCGGACCGGGACGCCCTTGCTTCCCGTGCGCACACCGCGCTGGCCGACCATGTTGGCCACCCACACGTACCGCTCGACGCGGACCATCTGGACCGCGCCGAGGCCGAAGTCGTTCGCCGCGCGGTCGCGGTGCCAGGCGCGGTACGCGGCCTCCGGCTCCGGCCAGCGGCGCGAGAGGGCCAGCACGAAGCCCTTCCCCCAGCCGCCGATGTCGTTGCAGACATGGGCGATCACCTTGACGCCCTTGACCGACGGCACGGTGGCGTCACCCCGGACATATGAGATCCCCGACATGACGCCACCGTAGAGGCCGCCACTGACAGTGGCCGTGACCTGCTGCTTCGCCCGCTGCCTCAGTTGCCGAGGGCGCTCAGCTCCTGTTCGGCCGTCCGTGCGACCCGGCGGCGCACCCCGAACCAGCCGCCGATCAGCAGTACGGCGATCAGCGGGATGAGGAACAGGGTCCTGCGGCCGACCTCGGGGTCGTTCCACATCATGCCGAGGCAGGCCAGCAGGAATGCGATCGTGGTGATCTCGGTGACCGGGCTGAACGGCAGGCGGAAGTGCGGCCGGATGACCTCGCCGGCCCGGGCGCGCCGGACGAAGACCAGGTGGCAGACCATGATGATCACCCAGGTGCTGATGATGCCGAGGGAGGCGACGTTCAGCACGATCTCGAAGGCCTGGCTCGGCACGAGGTAGTTCAGGACGACACCGGCCACGCACACCGCGCAGGTGAGCAGGATGCCGCCGTAGGGCACCTGGCTGCGGTTCATGCGGGCGGTGAACTTCGGCGCCGAGCCGGCCATCGCCATGGACCGCAGGATGCGGCCGGTGGAGTACAGGCCGGAGTTCAGCGAAGACATGGCGGCGGTGAGCACGACCAGGTTCATCACGTCGCCCGCGCCGGAGACGCCGATCTTCGACAGGACCGTCACGAAAGGGCTCTGGTCGGCGGAGTACACCGAGCCGGGCAGCAGCAGGGCCAGCAGGACGACCGAGCCGACGTAGAACAGGCCCACCCGCCACATGATCGAGTTCACCGCGCGCGGGACGACCTTCTCCGGCTCGGCGGTCTCGCCCGCGGCGACGCCGACCAGCTCCAGGGCGGCGTAGGCGAAGATCACGCCCTGCATGACGAGGACGACCGGCATCAGGCCGTGCGGGAGGACACCGCCGTTGTCCGTGATCACGCTCAGGCCGGGGGTGTGACCGTCCACGTGGTGCTGGGTGGCCAGCAGGAAGATGCCGATCAGCATGAAGGCGACGAGGGTGGCGACCTTGATGATCGCGAACCAGAACTCCATCTCGCCGAAGATCTTCACGGAGATCAGGTTCACGGCGAGGACCACCGCGAGGGCGATCAGGGCGAGCACCCACTGCGGGATCGCTGTGAACAGGCTCCAGTAGTGCGTGTACAGCGCGATCGCGGTGATGTCGGCGATGCCGGTGGTCGACCAGTTCAGGAAGTACATCCAGCCGGCGACGTAGGCGCCCTTCTCGCCGAGGAACTCGCGCGCGTACGACACGAAGGATCCGGAGGAGGGCCGGTAGAGGACCAGCTCGCCCAGGGCCCGCACGACGAAGAACGCGAAGACGCCGCAGACCAGGTAGGCCAGGGCGAGCGCCGGTCCCGCGTTGTGCAGGCGGCCGCCGGCGCCCAGGAAGAGTCCGGTGCCGATGGCGCCGCCTATGGCGATCATGTTGACGTGGCGGTGCTTGAGGTCCTTGCTGTAGCCGGCGTCGCCCGCGTCCGCGGGTGTGCTGGTCGCCCGGGGGTGGTCGGCGACCTGTGCCGAGTGCACGGCGTCCTTGCTCACGGGTGGTTCCACTTTCTGGTGCCCCGGGATGTCGTGACCCCGGGTGTCCGAACGTGTTCCGGCCCGCACCACCCTTGTGTCGCGGCACAGACCAAGCAGGCAGCTTCCCCGCGGCATCCCCGGCCATGCGATGGTCCACATCACACAGCGGCACTTCTCACATGGCCGTCACATGTTTCACAGTGCTGGTGGGACAGCGATACTGCTGCACATGACGACCGATGCCGAGACCGATACCGAGACCGGCGCCGACGACGGTGCCGGGGAGCCGACCCTGACCGTCGACGAGCTGGCCGCCCGCGCGGGCGTCACGGTCCGCACGGTCCGTTTCTACGCCGCCAGGGGCCTGCTGCCGCCGCCGGTGATCGGTCCGCGCCGGGTGGGTCACTACGGGCCCGGGCACGTGGCCCGGCTGGCCCTCGTCGAGGAGCTCCAGCAGCAGGGCATGACGCTGGCCGCGATCGATCGGTACCTGAGGCAGCTGCCGCCGGATCTCACCCCGCACGACCTGGCCATCCACCGGGCGGTGGTCGCGTCCTGGGCGCCGGACACCGAGGAGACGGTGTCCCGGGGGGAGCTCCAGCGGCGCGCGGGACGGCCGCTGACCGAGGAGGACGTGGCCCGGCTGACGGCGATGGGCGTCGTCACGGCCGCCGACGGGGAAACGTTTCGGATCGACTGCGGGCTGCTGCGGCTCGGCGTCCGGCTGCTCGACGTACCGCTGTCCCAGGACGCGATCCTCGCGGCGCGCCAGGTGCTCGTCGAGCACTCGCGCGCCGCGGCCCGCGAGCTCTCCCAGCTCTTCCGCGGCGAGGTGGCGGAACGTGACACCCAGGACGTGAAGTCCCTGTCGGCGCACATGCACCCCTTGGTGGTGCAGGCGCTGCTGACGACGTTCCAGCGGTCGCTGCGCGAAGAGCTGGGCGAGTGGCTCACGAAGGAGTCATGAGCGGGCCGAGTCGGTGAACCGCTCCCCCTTCTCCGCCTTCTCCACCAGCAGCGCGGGCGGGTCGAAGCGCTCGCCGTAGCGCTCGGCGAGCTCCCGCGCCCGGGCGACGAATCCGGGCAGGCCTCCTTCGTAGCCGTTGATGTACTGGAGCACGCCACCGGTCCAGCCGGGGAAGCCGATACCGAGGATCGAACCGATGTTGGCGTCGGCGACGGAGGTCAGGACGCCTTCCTCCAGCAGCCGGACGGTGTCCAGCGCCTCGGAGAAGAGCATGCGCTCCTGCATGTCCTCGAACGGGATCTGAGCGCCCTCGCGCGTGAAGTGCTCGCGCAGGCCCGGCCACAGTCCGGCCCGCCTGCCGTCCTCCCCGTACTCGTAGAAGCCCGCGCCGCCGCTGCGTCCGGTGCGACCGAACTCGTCCACCATGCGGTCGATGACCGCCTCGGCGGGGTGCGCGGTCCAGGTGCCGCCCGCCTCCTCCACGGCCCGCTTCGACTCGGTCCGGATCTTCCGCGGGAGGGTGAGCGTCAGCTCGTCCATCAGGGACAGCACCTTCGCCGGGTAGCCCGCCTGCGCGGCGGCCTGCTCCACGGAGGCCGGCTCGATGCCCTCGCCGACCATCGCCACGCCCTCGTTGATGAAGTGGCCGATCACCCGCGAGGTGAAGAAGCCGCGCGAGTCGTTGACGACGATCGGCGTCTTGCTGATCTGCCGGACCAGGTCGAAGGCGCGCGCGACGGCCTCGTCGCCGGTCCGCTCCCCCTTGATGATCTCCACCAGCGGCATCTTGTCGACGGGCGAGAAGAAGTGCAGGCCGATGAAGTCGCCCTGGCGTTCGACGCCCTCGGCGAGCGTGGTGATGGGCAGGGTGGAGGTGTTGGAGCACAGCAGCGCGTCCGGGGCGACGACGTGCTCGATCTCCTGGAACACCTTGTGCTTGAGCGCCGGGTCCTCGAAGACGGCCTCGATCACCGCGTCGCAGCCGGCCAGGTCCTGCGCGTCGGCGGTCGGCGTGATGCGGGCCAGCAGCGCGTCCGCCTTCTCCTGGGTCGTACGGCCCTTCGCGACGGCCTTGGCGCACAGCTTCTCGGAGTAGCCCTTGCCCTTGACGGCCGCCTCCAGGGACACGTCCTTCAGGACGACGTCGATGCCGGCGCGGGCGCAGGAGTAGGCGATGCCCGCGCCCATCATCCCGGCGCCGAGGACGGCCACCCTGCGGACCTTGCGGGGCTCGACGCCCTGCGGGCGGTTGGCGCCGGAGTTGACGGCCTGGAGGTCGAAGAAGAACGCCTGGATCATGTTCTTCGACGTCTGGCCCGCGGCCAGTTCGACGAAGTAGCGGGACTCGATCACCTGGGCGGTCTCGAAGTCAACCTGGGCGCCCTCCACGGCGGCCGCGAGGATGTTCCGGGGGGCCGGGTAGGGGGCGCCGCCCGTCTGCTTGCGCAGCGTGGCGGGGAAGGCGGGGAGGTTCGCCGCGAACTTGGGGTTGGCGGGCGTACCGCCGGGGATCCGGTAGCCCGGCCTGTCCCAGGGCTGCTGGGACTCGGGGTTGGCGTCGATGAAGGCGCGGGCCTTGGCGAGGAGCTCCTCGGGGGTGGCGGCCACCTCGTCGACGAGGCCGTTGTCCAGGGCGCGCCGGGGGGTGTACTGGGTGCCCTGGAGGAGGACCTTCAGGAGGGCGTCGGCGATGCCGAGCAGCCGGACGGTGCGGACCACGCCGCCGCCCCCGGGGAGCAGGCCGAGGGTGACCTCGGGGCAGCCGATCTTCGAGCCGGGCGCGTCGAGGGCGACGCGGTGGTGGCAGGCGAGGGCGATCTCGTAACCGCCGCCCAGGGCCGCGCCGTTGATCGCGGCGACGACCGGCTTGCCGAGGGTCTCGATGCGGCGCAGGTTCCGCTTGATGGCGAGGCCGCCGTCCAGCAGTTCCTGTGCGGTCTCGGGGGTGACCCGGATCAGGTCGCGCAGATCGCCGCCCGCGAAGAAGGTCTTCTTGGCGGAGGTGAAGACGATGCCGCGGATGTTCTCCCGCTCCGCCTCCAGGCGGTCGGTGATCGCGGCGAGGGAGTCGCGGAACGCCTGGTTCATGGTGTTCGCGGACTGGTTCGGGTCGTCGAGTACGAGGGTGACGACACCGGTGTCGTCCTGCTCCCAGCGGATGGTGGTGCTCTCGGTCATGACAGTCGTCTCCGTTGAAGTGTCGTGATTCCGCGGGGAGTTCAGATGCGCTCGACGATGGTGGCGATGCCCATGCCACCGCCCACGCACAGCGTGGCGAGGCCGTACCGCTTGTCCTGGCGTTCCAGTTCGTCCACGAGGGTGCCGAGGATCATCGCGCCGGTCGCGCCGAGCGGGTGGCCGAGCGCGATGGCGCCGCCGTTGACGTTGACCTTGTCCAGGGACAGGCCCATGTCCTTCACGAAGCGCAGCACGACCGCCGCGAACGCCTCGTTGATCTCGACCAGGTCGATGTCGTCGATGCTGAGGCCGGCCTTCGCGAGGGCCTTGCGGGTGGCGGGGGCGGGGCCGGTGAGCATGATGGTGGGCTCGGAGCCCGAGACGGCGGCGGAGACGATCCGCGCGCGCGGGGTGAGGCCGTACCGCTCGCCGACCTCCTTGGAGCCGATCGCGACCAGCGAGGCGCCGTCCACGATGCCGGAGGAGTTGCCCGCGTGGTGGACGTGGTCGATCTTCTCCACCCAGTGGTACTTCTGGAGCGCGACCGCGTCGAAGCCGCCCAGCTCGCCGATGTCGGCGAACGAGGGCTTGAGCCCCGCCAGGGAGTCGGCGGTGGTGCCCGGGCGCGGGTGCTCGTCGTGGTCGAGGACGACGAGGCCGCTGCGGTCCTTGACCGGGACCACCGAGCGGTCGAAGCGGCCCTCCTTCCAGGCGGTGGCGGCGCGCTCCTGGGACAGGGCCGCGTACTCGTCGACGTCCCGGCGGGTGAAGCCCTCGATGGTGGCGATGAGGTCGGCGCCGATGCCCTGCGGCACGAAGTTGACGGCGAGGTTGGTCATCGGGTCGTTGAACCAGGCGCCGCCGTCGGAGGCCATCGGCACCCGGGACATCGATTCGACACCGCCGGCGAGGACGAGGTCCTCGAAACCGGAACGGACCTTGGCGGCGGCCATGTTCACCGCCTCCAGGCCGGAGGCACAGAAGCGGTTCTCCTGGACCCCTGCGACCGTGTCCGGCAGTCCGGCGGCGATGGCCGCGATCCGCGCGATGTCGGAGCCCTGGTCGCCCACGGGGCCGACGACACCGAGGACGATGTCGTCGATCGCCGCCGGGTCCAGCCTCGGGAAGCGGTCGCGGAGCTCGTGGATGAGGCCGACGACCAGGTCGATGGGCTTGGTGCCGTGCAGGGCGCCGTTCGCCTTGCCGCGGCCGCGCGGGGTGCGGATCGCGTCGTACACGTACGCTTCGGTGCTCACTGGGGTGCCTTTCGCGGGAGGTGGGCCGGCCGGCGGCGGGGTCAGTCGCCGTCCCGGGCGGGATCGTCGTGGTGGGCGAGCGCGGGTATGTCCCAGTCCCGGGCCACGGCCGCCGTGTCGGCGCCGGGCCGGGCGGGGCCGGTGCGGACGGTCGTCGGGGTGGCCAAGAAGCGGGGCGCGGGCGCGGGCTGGGTGATGCCGCCGTGCTCGGTGAAGGTGCCGCGAGCGGCGAGGTGCGGGTGGTGCGGGGCCTCCCCCAGGGACAGCACGGGCGCCACGCACGCGTCGGTGCCCTCGAAGCGGGCGGTCCACTCGTCCCGGGTACGGGACTTGAAACGGGCGGCGACCTGCTCGCGCAGCTCGCCCCAGCGGGACCGGTCCTTGCGGGCGGGGGCCAGTTCCTCCAGGCCGAGCAGGCGCAGGAACTCCTCGTAGAACTGCTGCTCCAGGGCACCAACCGCCATGTACCCGCCGTCGGCGGTCTCGTAGGTGCCGTAGTACGGGCAGCCGCCGTCCAGCAGGTTGGCGCGGCGCCGGTCCTGCCAGCCGCCGGCGGCCAGCATGCCGTGGATCATCGCAGCGAGATGGGCGGCGCCGTCGACGATGGCCGCGTCGACGACCTGGCCGGTGCCGGTCGCGCGCGCGTGGTGCAGTGCGGCGAGGACGCCGACGACGAGGTAGAGCGAGCCGCCCGCGTAGTCGCCGAGGAGGTTGGCGGGGACCGCGGGGGGTCCGTCCGGGTCGCCGATCATGCCGAGGACGCCGGTCGGGGCGAGGTAGGCGATGTCGTGGCCGGCGCGGTCGGCCAGGGGGCCCTGCTGGCCCCAGCCGGTCATCCGGCCGTAGACCAGCGCGGGGTTGCGGGCGAGGCAGGCGTCGGGGCCGACGCCGAGGCGCTCGGCGACGCCGGGACGGTAGCCCTCGATGAGGATGTCGGCCCGTCCGGCCAGGTCGAGGACGCGGGCGGGGCCGCCGTCGGACTTCAGGTCGACCAGTACGGAGCGCTTGTTGCGGTTGGTCACGTCGTACGCCGGGTCGATGCCGAGCGGGGCGCCGCCCGGCCGGTCCACCCGGACGACGTCGGCGCCCAGGTCGGCGAGGAGCATGCCCGCGAACGGGCCGGGCCCGATGCCGGCCAGCTCGACCACGCGCACGCCCGTGAGCGGGCCGTGTCCCGGCGTCCCTGCCGTGGTCATCCGCGCACCCCCAGTCGATGTGACACAACCGCTGTAACACTGCTGATGCTAAGAACACGTTCCATCGGACACAAGGGCTGGACAAGCAAGCGCTTAGCCAAGTTACCCTGCGGACCCGGCGCCCGGCGCGGCCGGCGTCATGGGCCTGGCCGCCGGGCACCGTGTTCCTCACGCTAGCCTCAGCCACCGACAACGGCGCGGAGTGCACGACCGAAGGGTGTCATGAGCAGGCTGAACAGGACGGATCGTCCCTACGACATCGTGCTCTTCGGGGCCACCGGCTTCGTCGGCTCACTCACCGCGGAGTACCTCGCCGCGCACGCCCCCGAGGACCTGCGCTGGGCGATCGCCGGCCGCAGCGAGCGCGGGCTGGCCGAGCTGCGGGAGCGGCTGCCGGGGGGCGTGGACGTGGGGGTCCTCCAGGCCGATGTGACCGATCCGGACGCGTTGCGCCGACTGGCCGAGAACGCGCGCGTGGTGGCCTCGACGGTGGGTCCGTACATCCGGCACGGCGAGCCGCTGGTCGCCGCCTGCGCGGACACGGGGGCCGACTATCTGGACCTGACCGGCGAGCCGGAGTTCGTGGACCTGATGTACGTCCGCCATGACTCCCGCGCGCGGGAGACGGGCGCCCGGCTGGTGCACGCCTGCGGCTTCGACTCCGTGCCGCACGACCTGGGCGCCCACTTCACCGTCCGGCAGCTGCCTCAGGGCGTGCCGCTGACCGTGGACGGCTACGTCAGCCTCGACGCGGCCTTCTCCGGCGGCACCTTCGCATCGGCGCTGAACCAGTTCGCGCGCGGGCGGCAGATGCTGGCCGCCGCCCGGGAGCGCGGCCGGCACGAGCCGCGGCTGATCGAGCGCCGGGCGTCCGCGCCGACGGGTGTGCCGCGCTTCGCCAAGGACGTCGGCGCCTGGGCGCTGCCGCTGCCGACCATCGACCCGCAGATCGTGCGCCGGTCGGCGAAGGCCCTGGACCGGTACGGCCCCGACTTCCGCTACCGGCACTACGCGGCGGTCAAGCGCCTGCCTGTCGCCCTGGGCGGGGTGGCGGCGGTGGGCGCGGTGGCCGCGGCCGCCCAGCTCCCGCCGGCCCGGCGCTGGCTGTCCGGCCGGCTCAGGCCCGGGGACGGGCCGAGCGCCGAGAAGCGCGCGAAGAGCTGGTTCTCGGTCCGGTTCGTCGGCGAGGGCGGTGGCCGGCGCGTGTTCACGGAGGTGGCGGGCGGCGACCCGGGCTACGACGAGACCGCCAAGATGTTCGCCGAGGCGGCCCTGTGCCTGGCCTTCGACGACCTGCCGCCCACGGCCGGCCAGGTCACGACGGCGGTGGCGATGGGCGACGCGCTGACGCGGCGGCTCCGGGGGGCGGGGATCACCTTCCGGGTGGCGGCTTCCTTCTGAGCCACTCGCCGGTCAGGCGGACCACGCGAGCATGGTGTACAGCATGCCGCCTATCCATGCGACCCCCGCCAGCACGGCGAGGACGAGAGCGGCCGTCACGGCGCGTTCGACGGGCCGGCCGGGGTCGGACAGGGGCTGCGGGGAACGGTGTGTCGTCATGGGGCACAGCCTGCCGCCGGCCCCGGGGCGGCCACATCCGTACACGTACTCAGACGGCGCAGTGGCCCCTGAGTACGCCTCCGGCCGCCCGCCTTCCCCCCGCTTTGAGACTTGCGGGCACGGTGCGGCGTCCTCACCTGCGGCCTTGAGCCGTCAAGTGCCAAAGGGCACGTCAATGAAACGATTGAAGCCCAAGGCCGACGGAGGGAGACGCACGTGAAGTTCGTACTCGAGGTCACGCTGGACGACGGCGCGGCGGCCGAGGACAAGGCCGAGGAGCTCGGGCGGATCCTGCGCTACTGGGGCGGGAACCTCGGCCATTACGCGCTGGTGCCGGGGGACGGCTCGGCCGTCTACGACTCGGAGTACCGGGAGGTCGGCTCCTGGAGCGTCGGCGCCTCCTGAACCGCCCCCCTCAGTCGCTCCCCTCGGTCGCCTCCCGCAGCGCGCGCCGGCACAGCGCGTCCGCGCGGCGCGTGGTCTCGGGGATCCGGTAGGCCCGGGTCAGCGCCAGTGTGTGCGCGCACGCGTTGTCGAGGCTCATCCGGTGGCCGACCGAGACGAACACCGGCTTGACGGCGTCCCGGGTGCGCAGGGCGCGGCCGACCTCCTCGGTGCCCGACAGGAGCGGGGAGCCGCTGCCGCGCGCGGGCGCCGGGTCGTCGTGGGTGAAGGTGAAGGGGTTCTTCGCGACGCCGATCGTGGGCAGGCCGGTGAGCACGCCCAGATGGCTGGCGAGGCCGAAGCGGCGCGGGTGGGCGAGGCCGTAGCCGTCGCAGACGACCAGTCCGGGCGGGCAGGGCAGTGCGCCGAGGGCGGCCAGGACGGTGGGGAGTTCCCGGAAGGCGAGCAGGCCCGGCACGTACGGGAAGGAGACACGGCCGACGGCCGTCGCCTCGGCGACCACGTCCAGGGTGGCCCCGTCGAGGACGACCGCCGCCGCCGCGACGACGTCCCGTTCGTCGTCGTAGGCCACGTCGACGCCCGTCACACGGCCGGAGCCGGGCAGCGGCCCCGGCTCGTCCAGGACCACCCGCGCGCGCAACTCGTCCTGGACGGCGCGGGCCTGCTCCTCGGTGGCGGGCCAGCCCGCGGGGATCCGTACGGTCGTCATGGTGCGGACGAGCCTACGACCACGCCCACCAGGGGCACCGCACCAGGGGTACGCTCGTGATCATGTTCGTACTGGAGCTGACCTACACCGCGCCCCTCGACGCCGTGGACGCCCTGCTGCCCGACCATGTGGCGTGGCTGGAGGAGCAGTACGAGAAGGGCTCCTTCCTGGCCTCGGGACGCAAGAACCCCCGCGACGGCGGGGTGATCCTGGCCGTCGCGGGGGACCGCGCCCGCATCGAGGAGATCGTCGCGGGCGATCCGTTCGTCGTCGCCGGTGTGTGCGCGTACCGCGTCACCGAGTTCATCGCCACGAAGACGGCTCCGGAGCTGGCACGCCACCGGCAGACGCTCGGCTGAGCGTCGCGGCTCATCCCTTCTTGGCGTCCAGCGCGCGCCGCAGCTCGTCCTTGTTCATGTGCGAACGGCCCTCGATGCCGCGCTGCCTGGCCTCGTTGTACAGCTGGTCGCGGGTCGGGCCCTGGGAGCCGGCCCGGTTGCCCGACCGCTGGCCGCCGCGCTCGCCGGACGACTTGTCCTGCGTCGAACTGCGGCTGGCGGTCCTGGACTCGCCGGAGCGAGCGCGTTCCTTGTTCACCGTCCGCGAGGCGATCTCCTTGGCACGTCCCTCGCTCTCGCCCCGGTCCTGCGCGCTCTTCTTGATGTGCTCGTACTGACGCTCACGCTTGGGGCTGGAACCGGCTGGCATGATCGCTCCTTTCCTTCCCGGTGGGGCGCCTTTGCGGCAGGTGACGAGTACCCGGCTCGCGGGGACTTAGCTCACCGTTCCAGCCGTGCCACCCGGCCCTGCTCCCCCGCCGCCCAGCAACTCAGGTCCGGGGTGCAGTCGACGGTGTCGTACGAACCGGTGTCGAGGGTCTTCCAGGTGCGTCCGCCGTCCGCGGTGACGTCGGTGCCGGTCGGGCCGACGGCGAGGGCGGCGGTGCGGCTGTGCGGGAGCCAGGCGGCCCCGGAGCGGTACGCGGGCGAAGGTGTGGCCGCCGCCTGCCAGGTGCGTCCGCCGTCCCGGGTGACCGCGGCGGCCCTCGGGGAGGGCTGGTCGGCGCGGTAGTCGCCGCCGACCGCGAGGCCGTGGGTGCGGTCACGGAAGGCGAGCGCGAACACGCCGCGTGCGGGATCGCCCGCGGGGACCGGGGTGTCGGCGGCCGTCCAGGTGAGGCCGCGGTCGGCGGAGTGCAGCACGCGCGCGCGTGCGCCGCCGCCGGTGGCCAGCCAGACGTCCTTCGGACCGGAGGTGACCAGGCACTGGCCGCTCGCCGCGAAGCCCGCCTCGCCGTCCAGCGCGGCCGGCATGCCGTCGGCGGGAAGCACCCGCCAGGTGCGTCCGCCGTCGGCGGTGGACAGTATGCGGAACCTGCCGTCCACCGGGTCGCTCACCGCCAGGCCGTGGCGGCGGTCGAAGAAGGCCATGCAGTCGTAGAAGGCCTTCTGGTCGGTGTTGCGGAAGGACTCCGTCCAGGTCGCCCCGCCGTCGTCGGTGCGGTAGACCCGGGACGCCTCGCCCTCGCCGATGGCCAGCACCACCGCGCGCCGCGCGTCGAACGCCGCCACGTCCCGGAACTGGAGGTCCGCGGCGCCCGGCGGGGACACGTTCCGCCAGCTCGCCCCGCCGTCGGTGGTACGCAGCACCGTGCCGCCGGTCCCGGCCAGCCAGGCGGTGTCCCGGTTCACGGCCGCGAGCCCGCGGAACCGTGTCTGCGGCGCCCCGCTGTCCTTGAGCGCCCAGTGCGGCGCCCGGTGCTCCGGCGTGTGCGCCTGGGCCGGTACGACGGTCAGCACGGCCAGCGCCACCCCGCACACCCCCGCCGCCACCGCTCCCGCCGGCCGTCGAACCTTGCGTCCCGTCGGTGTCGCGTTCCCCGAGCGCCTCATGGCGGGCGAAGCTAGCCCACTGTCCGGGCCCCGTCCAGACGGCCTCGGTTCGGTGCGCGCGTGCATGAACGCGGTGACAGAGGTCACTAGCGATACGTGTGCACGGAGTGGCCCGTTCCGTCGTCTCTTCCAGTGCCCGGTCTCACACCCCGGAAGTCCGTCCAGCCGTCACGAGGGAGCAAGGCGTTGTCCACCGTCATCGAGCAGCCCGTAGAGGCACGCCTCGTCGCCGCCGCACCGCGCATGCCGAGCATTCCCGCCACGCTGCGCTACGACCGGCGCGACCCGTTCGCCGTCCGCATGACCTTCCCCGCCCCGGCCACCCTGGAGGGCGTCGAGGTCTGCTGGACCTTCGCCCGCGAGCTGCTGACGGCCGGTCTGAAGTCCCCGGAGGGCCACGGCGACGTGCGGGTGCGGCCCTACGGGTACGACCGCACCGTGCTGGAGTTCCACGCCCCCGAGGGCACCGCCGTCGTGCACGTGCGCACCGGCGAGATCCGCCGCTTCCTCCAGGCGACCAACGACCTGGTGGCCTCCGGCCTGGAGCACCTCCAGCTCGACCTCGACCACGACCTGGCGGAGCTGATGCGCGACGCCTGCTAGCGCTCCCGCGCGAGCAGCGCGTTGAGCTCGCCGTAGTCGAGCCCCTCGGCCAGCGCCCCGCAGGTCCCCGCGCCCAGCAGCTCCCGCGCGGCGCGACGGGCCACGGCGTACGCCGCCTGGGCCACACTCGACCCCGCGCTCACCCGGGCGACGCCGAGCGCGGCCAGCTCGGCGACCGGCGGCGCGCCCGGGCCCACCAGCACGTTGAGCGGCCCGTCGACGCCCTCGACGAGCACCTTGACCGTCCCCGGTTCGACGGCCCCGGGGACGAAGATCCCGTCGGCACCCGCGGCGCGGAAGGCGGCGGCCCGCTCCAGAGTGGCGTCGATGTCCCCGCCGCCGCGCAGGAAGGTGTCGATGCGGGCGTTGACGAACAACGGCACTCCCTGCGCGTCCGCGGCCTCCCGGGCGGCCGCGATCCGCTCGGCCTGTTCGGCGACCTCCCGCAACGGGGCCCGCCCCGTCGCGTACAGCGCGTCCTCGATGTTGATGCCGACCGCACCCGCCGCGAGCACCGCCCGGACGGTGTCGGCGACACCCTCGGGGTCGCCGGCGTACCCGGTCTCGATGTCGGCGCTGACCGGGACCCGCACGGCCCGGGCCACGCGCGCGACGGCGTGAAGCGCCCGGTCCCGGTCCAGCCGGTCGCCGTCGGCGGCGCCCAGGGCCCAGGAGACCCCGGCGCTGGTGGTGGCGACGGCGGCGGCGCCCGCGTCCTCGGCGAGCCGGGCGCTCATGGCGTCCCAGGCGTTCGGCAGGACGAGCGGCCGTCCCGGGACGTGCAGGGAGCGGAAGGCCAGGGCAGGGGCGCGCAGGGAGATCTGATGCGTCATGGGGCCCACCCAACCAGCCGCGGCGGGGCGGAGGCTGGCAGGAATCCGACATGGATGTGACCCCCCGTAAATTCCGTTGACGCCGCCCACCCACCCTCCTACGGTGTACATCGCTTCTGTTGCCGTCGATCGGAGAAGGACGTTGCTCGTCTGAGGTCCTGAGACACCGCGCCCCACGCCACGTGGGTGTGCGCGCGTGCGACCTCGGCGTCCGAGCCGTCCTCCGGCACAGGGCTGAACCCCTCCCCCGGCCACACGGTTGCCGCCCCGCGGTGTCTCGACACGCGTTGCCCTGACCGCATCAAGCAACCGCGAGGCCCGTATGTCTCCTTCCCTCACCTGCACCTCCCTGTCCTTCGCCTGGCCCGACGGCACCCCCGTCTTCGACGGCCTCGACGTCGCCTTCGGGCCCGGCCGCACGGGACTCGTCGGCGTCAACGGATCGGGCAAGACCACGCTGTTGAAGCTCGTCGCCGGTGAACTCACCCCCACGGACGGCGCCGTCCGTACGACGGGCGAGGTCGGCTACCTGCCGCAGAACGTCACCCTGGACACCGCGCTCCGGGTCGACGAGGCGCTCGGTATCGCCGCGAAGCGGGCCGCGCTGCACGCCATCGAGGCGGGCGACGCGGCCGGCGAGCACTTCGACACCCTCGGCGACGACTGGGACGTCGAGGAGCGCGCCCTGGCGACCCTCGGCGAGCTCGGTCTCGGCCACCTCGGCCTGGACCGCGGCGTCGGCGAGGTCTCCGGCGGCGAGTCGGTGCTGCTGCGGCTGGCCGCACTGCTGCTCGCCCGCCCGGACGTACTGCTGCTGGACGAGCCCACCAACAACCTCGACCTGTACGCCCGCAGGCGGCTGTACGCGGCCGTCGCGTCCTGGCCGGGCGTGCTGCTCGTGGTCAGCCACGACCGGGAACTCCTCGACCTGGTCGACCAGATCGCCGATCTGCGCGCCGGGGAGATCACCTGGTACGGCGGGAACTTCTCGGCGTACGAGGACGCCCTCGCCGTCGAACAGGAGGCCGCCGAACGCATGGTCCGCGTCGCCGAGGCCGACTGGCGCAAGCAGAAGCGGGAACTGTCCGACGCCCAGATGAAGCTGGCCCGGCGCAAGCGGTACGGGCAGAAGATGTGGGACAGCAAACGCGAACCCAAGATCGTCATGGGGGCGCGCAAGCGCGCGGCGCAGGAGTCCGCCGGCAAGCACCGCATCATGCACGAGGAGAAGCTCGCCGAGGCCAGGGAGCGGCTGGACGAGGCGGTGGAGGCCGTACGGGACGACGACGAGATCCGGGTCGACCTGCCGTACACGGCCGTGCCGCCCGGCCGCGACGTCCTCACCCTGCGGGATGTGGCGCCGGCCTACGGGGCCCGCGTCGCGGGCGTCTTCGAACTGCGCGGCCCCGAGCGGGTCGCCCTCGTGGGACGCAACGGCGCGGGCAAGACGACACTGCTGCGCACCATCGCGGGCGAGCTGGAGCCGGTGACGGGCGAGGCGCGGGCGCACGTCCCCCTGCGGTTCCTGCCGCAGCGGCTGGACGTCCTGGACGGCGGGCTGACCGTCGCGGAGAACGTGGCCCGGTTCGCGCCGGGCGCCACCAACAACCGGATCCGGGCCCGCCTGGCCCGCTTCCTGTTCCGGGGGACCCGCGCCGACCAGAAGGCGGACACGCTCTCCGGCGGCGAACGCTTCCGGGCGGCCCTGGCGGCGCTGATGCTCGCCGAGCCCGCGCCGCAGCTGCTCCTGCTCGACGAGCCGACGAACAACCTCGACATGGCGAGCGTGCGCCAGCTGACGACGGCCCTGGAGTCGTACGAGGGCGCGCTGGTCGTGGCCAGTCACGACCTGCCGTTCCTGGAGTCGCTCGGCATCACCCGCTGGCTGCTCCTGGAAGGAGGGGAATTGAGGGAAACCACCCCCGAGGCGCTCACGGATCCCGCGTAGCCCGCGCGCGTGGAGCGTCTCAGGAGGGGCACAGCCTGACAACGAGGGTTTTGTCCGCGCGGACCCGCCCTGCATGATGACGAACCGGCGCCGCAGACAACGGCGCCGGACCGCCCGCCGATACGGAGACCCCCAGTGCCCAGCAAGAAGGCCCTCGTCCGCCGCCCCAGCCCGCGCCTCGCCGAAGGCCTGGTGACGCACATCGAGCGGGAGAAGGTCGACGTGGACCTGGCCCTCGAGCAGTGGGAGGCCTACGTCGAGGCGCTGCGCACCCACGGCTGGGAGACGGTCGAGGTGGACCCGGCCGACGACTGCCCGGACTCGGTGTTCGTCGAGGACACCGTGGTGATGTACAAGAACGTGGCGTTGATCACCCGGCCCGGCGCCGAGTCACGGCGCGAGGAGACCGCCGGGGTGGAGGAGGCCGTGGCCCGGCTCGGCTGCTCGGTGAACTGGATATGGGAGCCGGGCACGCTGGACGGCGGCGACGTGCTGAAGGTCGGTGACACCGTCTACGTCGGCCGGGGCGGGCGCACCAACGCGGCCGGGGTCCAGCAGGTGCGGGCCGCTTTCGAGCCGCTCGGCGCGCGGGTGGTCGCCGTCCCGGTGAACAAGGTGCTGCACCTGAAGTCGGCGGTCACCGCGCTGCCCGACGGTACGGTGCTCGGTCACATCCCGAACGTGGACCGGCCCTCGCTGTTCCCGGGCTTCCTGTCGGTACCCGAGGAGGCCGGCGCCCATGTCGTGCTGCTCGGCGGCCACAAGCTGCTGATGGCGGCCAGCGCGCCGAAGACGGCCGAACTGCTCACCGACCTCGGCCACCAGGTGGTCACCGTGGACATCGGCGAGTTCGAGAAGCTCGAAGGCTGTGTGACATGCCTCTCGGTGCGGCTGCGGGAGCTGTACGCCTGAACGGGTGATCCCGTCCCCCTCGCGGCCCTGGGACCTGCGTGTCCCATGGCTCTTCGGCATGCCCCGGTTCCACCGGGCCAGGCGGCCTGATCAGCGATCTTTACGACGCGCTTAACCTACGGCTTCGTAACCTACGGATTCGTAGCCTACGATCTCGTAGGTTCCGGTACCGCTCACCGGTCCGTTCCCCGACCGAGTCGGTTTCCTCCCCCTTCTGTTCGGCGTCCCCCTGGAGTTTCCATGACGATCACTTCTCCTCACCTCGGCAGCCCGTCCGTGTGGACCGACGCGCGGCTGCTGTACGCGCTGGAGGAAGTGGTCGAGACGGAACTGAACCGGCATCTGAAGGTGGCCAAGGACTGGATGCCGCACGAGTACGTGCCCTGGAGCGACGCCCGCAACTTCCCCGGCCTCTTCGACGACGGCGAGGCGTGGGACAAGGAGCAGTCCAAGGTCACCGAGATCGGCCGGATCGCCCTGGTGGTGAACCTGCTCACCGAGGACAACCTGCCCAGCTACCACCACGAGATCGCCTCGCTGTTCGGCCGGGACGGCGCCTGGGGCACCTGGGTGCACCGCTGGACCGCGGAGGAGGGCCGGCACGGCATCGTGATGCGCGACTACCTGCTCGCCTCGCGCGCGGTCGACCCGGACAAGCTGGAGCAGTTCCGCATGTCGCACATGAGCGAGGGCTTCGAGTCGGACAACCGGCACTCGATGCTGCACTCGATCGCGTACGTCGCCTTCCAGGAGCTCGCCACCCGTATCTCGCACCGCAACACCGGCCACCAGTCCGGCGACCCGGTCTGCGACCGCATGCTGGCCCGCATCGCGACCGACGAGAACCTCCACATGGTCTTCTACCGCAACCTGCTCAAGGCCGCCTTCGAACTCGCCCCCGACCTCACCATGCAGGCCGTGCGCGACGTCGTGGTCAACTTCCGGATGCCCGGCCACGGCATCCCCGGCTTCGAGCGGGCCGCGGCGCAGATGGCCATCGGCGAGGTCTACAACCTGCGCATCCACCACGACGACGTCCTCCAGCCCGTGCTGCGCTTCCTGAAGATCCTGGAGATCGACGGGCTCGGCCCCGAGGGCCTGAAGGCGCAGGAGGAGCTCGGGCTGTTCATGGGCGGACTGGACGCCGAGGCCCTGAAGTTCGACGAGAAGCTCGCCGCCCGCAAGGCCCGCATGGCGGCCCGGGCCGGCGCCTGACCCACGACCGGCGGGCGCGCCGGACTCCGGTGGCCCCCCGTCCGAGGCCCGTGGCGCCATGCCGTCGAACCGTCCTCCTGACCCGCGGGTCAGGAGGACGTACGCCTGAGTGCCAGCCGCTCCTTCTCCGACAGGCCGCCCCACACGCCGAACCGCTCGTCGTTGCTGAGCGCGTACTCCAGGCACGCGGTGCGCATCTCGCACATGCCGCAGATGCGCTTCGCCTCGCGGACCGAACTGCCCGGCTCCGGAAAGAAGAAGTCCGCCCCGGTCTGCGCGCACAGCGCCTGCGCCTGCCAGGCGGTGTCGGCCGGGGTGATCGTTTCGATGTGCATGGGCAGGATCGTTGCGGACGGCGAAAAACGTTCGATCAACGCCTGGTCAACGAGCCGCGCCAGGGCCCCCGCCACCCCGATCATGCTCCTCGCGCGGCCACGGACGCACGGCGGCGCGCGGAACACTCCGAAGACCGGGAGAACCGGGGGCACCACGCAGCGTGAGCGCAGGCGTCACTCCGGCGGGCGCGGGTGTTCCGGCAGCGATTGTCGGTGGGCGGTGCCAGACTCGGCAGTGCAGAGACCGGGACCCTTCCGAGGAGGGCGAACATGCTCACCACCCGTTTCGTCGACGGTGCCCCCAACTGGATCGACGTCGGCAGCCCCGACATCGACGGCGCCGTCTCCTTCTACGGCGGTCTCTTCGGCTGGCGGTTCCAGTCGGCGGGGCCCGAGGCCGGAGGTTACGGCTTCTTCCAGCTGGACGGCAGGACGGTCGCCGGCGGCATGCAGACCACACCCGAGCAGGGCCCGCCGTCCTGGACGGTGTACTTCCAGAGCTCCGACGCGCAGGCCACCGCCAAGGCCGTCGAGCAGGCCCACGGCACGGTCCTGTTCCAGCCGACGGACGTGATGGGGCAGGGGCATCTGGCGGTCCTCGCCGACAAGGCGGGCGTGCCGTTCGGCGTGTGGCAGCCCGGGCAGACCAAGGGCGTGGACCTGGCCGGCGATCCGGGTTCGCTGTGCTGGGTCGAGCTGTACACACCGGACGAGGCGGCGGCCGCCGCGTTCTACCACCAGGTGCTGGGCCTGGAGACCTCGGCCGCGCCCTTCCCCGGCGGCACCTACACCTGCGTCAATCCCGCCGGCGCCGGCGAGGACGCCATGTTCGGCGGCATCGTCCCGCTGGCCGCCGCCCAGGCCCAGGCGGAGGGCGGGCCGCACTGGCTGCCGTACTTCGAGGTCGAGGACGCCGATGCCGTCGTCGCCAGGGCGAAGGAGCTCGGCGGCACGGTCCGGTCGCCCGCCACGGACCTGGAGGGCGTCGGCCGGCTGGCCAAGCTCGCCGACCCGTACGGCGCCCGCTTCGCGGTCATCCAGAGCGCGCCGCCGCAGGGCTGAGGCACCGCTCGTCCGGCTACGCGGAGGCGCGTCGTACCAGTGTCGTCGGCAGGACCACACCGGCCGGCCCGTCGTCCGCGGCCGGCTCGCCGTGCCGGCCGGGGCCCGGGCCGCGCAGCAGCAGCCGGGCCATCAGGCGGCCCATCTCCTCGATGTCCTGACGGACCGTCGTCAGCGGCGGGTCGGTGTGTTCGGCGACCGGCAGCATGTCGTCGAAGCCGATCACGGCGACGTCCTCGGGCACCCGCAGCCCCCGCTCCCGCAGCACCCGCAGGGCACCGGAGGCCGCGAGGTCGTTGGCGGCGAAGACGGCGTCCACGTCCGGGCGGCGGTCGAGGAGTTCCCGCATCGCCCGCTCACCGCCGGCCGCGGTGAAGTCGCTCTCCACGATCAGCCCGGGGCCGGCGTCACCCATGACGTCCCGGTAGCCGTCGAGCCGGTCCACCGCCGAGGTCTGGTCGAGGGCGCCGGTGATGTGCGCGATCCGCCGGCGCCCGAGCCCCACGAGGTGCCGGACGGCCGTCCGGGCGCCGTCCCGGTTGTCGCTGTCGACGTACACCGCGCTGCGCGTACCGTCGCTCCAGCCGGGCCGCCCCCCGAACACCGTGGGCACACCGGCGCCCTGGATCAGCCCGGGCAGCGGGTCGTCGAGGTGCAGCGAGAAGACGAGCGCGCCGTCGACATGTCCGCCGGCGAGATAGCGGGCCACGCGCGCGTGGTCGTCCCTGCCCTCCGTGAGCAGCAGCACCAGTTGGTTGTCGTGCGCCGTCAGTTCCTTGCTGATGCCGCGCAGTTGCAGCCCGAAGAAGGGGTCGGCGAAGACCCGGGTCTCCGGCTCGGCGATGACGACGGCGACGGCGTCGTGCCGTTTCGTCACCAGACTGCGCGCCGCCTGGTTGGGGACGTAGCCGAGCTCCTCGACCGCCCGCCGCACCCGCCGCACGAGGGGCTCGCGTACCCCGTCGCCGCCGTTGACGACCCGTGACACGGTGGCCCGTGACACCCCGGCCCGCGCGGCCACGGCCTCCAGCGTGGGACGCGGCGCTGTCTCGGTCACTTCGGGGCTCCTCACCGGGGTGTGCGGATCAGGATAGCCGGGCCACGAGCCCCGGTGAGAGCGCTCTCGTCACCGTGAAACGCGGTTGCGGACCCGGTACCCCCCGGCTGATCATCGTTGTCATGACGACGAGAAGGGCCCATGACGCCTGACCGCCTCGCCCCGTACGCCCGGCTCCCGCACGCCTACCGGCACCGTGACGTCCTGCACAGCACCGTCGACGCCTTCGGCCGCGCCCACTGGCTGATCGCCGGGGAACGGCACGGCCGCCCGCGCGCGGACCCGTACGACGCCGTGGTCGTCACCCTCGAGGACGGCCGCCGGCACGAGACGCACCTGAGCGCCCTGCGGCCGCGCTTCCCCCTGTTCGACGCGCTGCCGGACGGCGGCTTCGTCGTCGCCGACGCCCGCCGGCGGGCCCGCGGGGAACACGTGCAGGTCTTCGACGCGCTGGGACGGCCCTCGTGGTCGTTCGCGGTGGGCGACGCCGTGGAGCACCTGCTGGCCGACGAGACGGGCGACCTGTGGGTCGCCCACTTCGACGAAGGCGTGTGCGGGGACGACGAGTTGAGCCACCCGGGCCTGCGCCGCTGGAGCAGCACCGGTGAGCCGGTGTGGCGCTACGAGCCGGTGCCCGGGGCGGGAGAGATCATCGACTGCTACGCCCTGAACGTGGCGGAGCGCGCCGTCTGGGCCTGTCCGTACACCGACTTCCCGCTCCTGGAGATCCGCGGCGACCGGGTGGTCCGGGTGCGGCGCAACCCGGTGGCGGGCGCGCGCGGCCTCGCGGTGCGCGGCGACCGGGTGGTGTTCTTCGGCGGGTACGGCGACGAACGGGACCGGATCGCCGACTGCCGCCTCACGGACACGACGGTCGAGGTGGCCGCGGAGGGCCGCCTCGCCCGCCCCGACGGCGGTGCGCTCGGCCGTCGCCGGGTGGTCGGCCGGGGCGCGCGTCTCTACGTCCAGGAGGAGCCGTCCCAGGAGTGGACGGTCCTGGACCTCGCGGCCCCGGACACCGCCTGAACGGCTGCCTCCTGATCCGCCGTCGGGGCCGTTGTCAGTGGCGTGCGGCATGCTGTGACCAGTGGCGGACCGCGCGCCACGGGCAACGGGGAGGACAGGGTGTTCACGGGGATCGACGAGGTCGACTGGGCGTCGCTGGGGCATGCGTACACGGACTCCGCGACGGACGTGCCCGACCTGCTGTGGGGACTGGCGTCGGACGACCCGGCGCGACGCGAGATCGCGCTGGACGGGATGTACGGCGCGGTGCACCACCAGGGTGACGTCTACGACAGCACGCTGGCGTGCATACCGTTCCTGTTCGAACTGGCCACGACCCGTGCGGCGGCCGACCGGGGCGCCGTCGTCGGGCTGCTGCGCAGCATCGCGGGACGGCCCGACGAGGAGGAGGACGCCGGTCCGGCGGACGCCCTCGGCACGGACGCGGCCGAGGACGACGAAGAGTACGACGGCGAGTACGACGACGAGTACGAGGAATGGCTCCGCCACCACCGCGAGGCCCACGCCATGGTGCGGGACCGCGCCGGTGTCTTCCTGGACCTGCTGGACGACCCGGACCCGGGGGTGCGTGCCGCGGTGCCCGGCGCGCTGGCCCAGCTGCACCCCGATCCTGTACGGGTGTCGGGCGCCCTGCGCGAGAGGCTGCCCGGCGAGAGCGACCCCGCGGCCGCCCGGTCCATGGTCCGTGCCCTGGGCACGCTGGCCGTCGAGCACCCCGGCACCCTCGGTACCGGGCCGGGGCACGCCCTGCGTGACGTCGTGTCCGGCACGCCCGATCCCGGGCTGCGGCTGACGGCGCTGATCCAGCTGGCGCGCTGCGCCCCCGCCCTGCTGCCGGCCGACACCCCGGAGATCGCGCTGGAGGCGATGCGTCTGGCCCGCGCCACCAAGGAGCTGGGGCCGCCGCCGGCGCAGCCGGAGCGGCCGCGTACCGACACGCTGATCTCGCACGTGCGCGAGCTGCACGCCGAGCACCGCCGCGGCCTCGGCGTCGACGAGACCGACGAGCTCCTCACCGAGCTGCACCAGCGGCTGTGCGACCGCGTCGATGTGCGCTTCCCGCTGCTCGTCGCGCAGTTGCGCAGCCCCGACCCGGTGCAGCGCGCCCAGGCCGTCGGCATGGCCGGGCAGTTGCTGACGGGGTGGCGGGCCCCGGACGACGAGCCGGTGCTGGCGCTGGCCCTGCTGCTCGCCGAGGACGACCTGCGGCTGCACAAGTCGGTCCTCACCGAACTCCGGTACCTCGCACCGGTCTCGCACCGCGTGGCCGAGGGCCTGGTGGCGTACATCGAGAGCTGGGCGGACCGGGAGCCCGAGACCGGCACGGCCTGGCGGGACACGGCGGTCGGCAAGGCGTTCGAGGTGCTGACCCTCCAAGGGGACGAACGGGTGGTGCCCGCGCTCACCTCGGTCCTGGAGAGCATCGAGGTGCCCGAGAACCTGGCGGGGTGGATCGAGGCGCTCGGCCCCGAAGCGGCGGCCCCGCTGGGCCCGGTGCTGCACGACCGGCTCGCCGCCCTCGACCACCGGGTGCGCGGCGACGGCTGGGGCCGTCTCGTCCGCGGCCTGGGCGCGCTCGCCCACCGCGCGTCGGTGCCGCTGCTCGCGGAGATCCTGACCGGCACGGACGACCGCCACACGCGCCGCGAGGTACTGGAGGCGCTCGCCGCGTACGGCCGCCACGGCATCGAAGCCGCCCCGGCGATACGGGAGTTGTGGTCGGACGACACACTGCCGGACGAGGACCGGATACACGTCGCCGAGGCGCTGTGGGCGGTGACCGGGGACGCCGGGGCCGCCGAGGCGGCGCTGACGGTCACCGGCGACGCGCTGGCGTGCGGGCAGTGGCTGCGGCGGGACGCCGGGCTGCGGCTGGCCGGCGCGCTCGGCCCGTCCGGCGCGTCGCTGGCACCCCGGCTGCGTGAGCTGATCGCGGCCGGTACGGAGCCCGCTCGGGCGGCGGTCGCCCTGTGGCGGGTGACCGGCGAGCCGGACGAGGCGCTGCCGGTCCTGCTGGACCAGTGGACCGCGGCCCCCCGCACCCGCCCGGAGATCGCCGCGTGCCTCGCCGAGCTGGGCCCGGCCGCCGCTCCCGCGCTGCCACTGATACGCGCGGAGCCGGCCGCACCGCGCCGCCACAACAACACCGGCGGTCCGGGGAACATGCGCTACCACGTGCTGCCCGACGTCACCCTGCTCGACACCTGCCGCCGCGTCCTCGACGCGTTCGGCGAGCAGGGCGACGGCCAGGACGGCTAGGGGGTCTCCTCGCGCCGGGCCCGGCTCGGCTGCACCCGTTTGGGCTCGCCGGGCATCTTCGGGTACTCGGGCGGGTAGGGCAGGTCGCCCAGCCCGTGGTCGTGCTCGTCGCGGCGGGCGAGTTCGAGCAGGGCGTCCAGGGAGAAGGCGTGGTCGTCCATGTCCGCGTGGACGTCGCCGAGTTCGGCGAACCGGCCGGGCATGGTCGCCAGGTCGAAGTCCCGGGGGTGCGCGGCACCCACCTCCTCCCAGCGCAGGGGCGCCGAGACCGGGGCGTGCGGGCGGGGCCGCACGGAGTACGCGGAGGCGATGGTGCGGTCCCTGGCCGTCTGGTTGTAGTCCAAGAAAATGCGGCGACCGCGTTCCTCCTTCCACCACTTGATCGTGACGTGCTCCGGCATCCGGCGTTCCATCTCCCGGCCGACGGCGATCGCCGCGCGCCGCACCTGGGTGAACGACCAGCGCGGCTCGATGGGCACGAAGACGTGCAGGCCGCGCCCGCCGGAGGTCTTGGGCCAGCCGCGCAGGCCGCCGTACTCGTCGAGGACGGCACGCAGTTCGTGGGCGGCACGGACGGCGTCCTCGTAGTCGGTGCCGGGCTGCGGGTCGAGGTCGATGCGGAGTTCGTCGGGGCGGTCGACGTCGGCGCGGCGCACCGGCCAGGGGTGGAAGGTGAGCGTCCCGTACTGGGCGGCCCACACCACGGCGGCCGGCTCGGTGGGGCACATCTCGTCGGCGCTGCGCCCGCTGGGGAAGGTGATGTGGGCGGTCGGGATCCAGTCGGGCATGCCCTTCGGCGCGCGTTTCTGGTAGAACCACTCGCCGTTCAGCCCGTCCGGGTGACGCTCCAGGGTGGTGGGACGGTCGCGCAGGGCCCGCAGGATGCCGGGGCCGACCGCCGCGTAGTACCGGGCGAGGTCGAGCTTGGTGAAACCGCGCTCCGGGAAGAACACCTTGTCCGGACTGGACAGCCGCACGGTCCGCCCGCCCACCTCCAGCTCCACCGCAGCGCCCATGCGGCCACGGTAGGCGCACCACACTCACCCCGCACCCCGCGCCCGGCCCCCGCACACCGGGCGGCATACGGCGGGTGCGAGCAGAATCGGAGCATGGATCTGCCGGTGATGCCGCCCGTCAAGCCGATGCTCGCCAAGCCGGTGGCGAACATCCCGCCGGACATGCAGTACGAGGCGAAGTGGGACGGGTTCCGGGCGATCGTGTTCCGCGACGGGGACGAGGTCGAGCTCGGCAGCCGTACGGGCAAGCCGCTCACCAGGTACTTCCCGGAACTGGTGGCGGCCGTCATGGAGCGGGTGCCCGAGCGCTGCGTGCTGGACGGCGAGATCGTCATCGCCCGTCAGGGGCGGCTCGACTTCGACGCCCTGACCGAGCGGATCCACCCGGCGGACTCCCGGGTCCGGATGCTCGCCGAGCGGACCCCGGCCTCCTTCGTGGCGTTCGACCTGCTGGCGCTGGACGACGAGTCGCTGGTGGACGTGCCCCTGACCGACCGGCGGGCCCTGCTCGTCCGGGCACTGTCCGGGGCGGCCGCGCCGGTGCACCTGGCGCCGGCGACGACGGACATCGAGGTGGCGCGGCAATGGTTCGAGCAGTACGAGGGGGCCGGTCTCGACGGGGTGATCGCCAAGCCGCTCACCCTGCGCTACCGGCCCGACGAGCGGGTGATGTTCAAGGTCAAGCACGAGCGCACCGCGGACGTCGTGGTGGCCGGCTACCGCTTCCACAAGAGCGGACCCGTGGTCGGCTCGCTGCTGCTCGGCCTGTACGACGACCGGGGCCGGCTCCAGCACGTCGGCGTGTCCGCCGCCTTCTCCATGAGGAGGCGCGCCGAGCTGGTCGAGGAGCTCGAGCCGCTGCGCATGGACGACGTGGCCGGGCATCCGTGGGCGGCCTGGTCCGATGAGGCGGCCCACGAGACGGCCCGGCTGCCCGGGGCACCCAGCCGCTGGTCGGGAAAGAAGGACCTGTCGTGGGTACCGCTGAGACCGGAGCGGGTCGTCGAGGTGGCCTACGACCACATGGAGAACGGCGCCCGCTTCCGGCACACGGCCCGCTTCCGCCGCTGGCGGCCCGACCGGACTCCGCGGAGCTGCACCTACGCACAGCTGGAGGAGCCGGTGCGCTACGACCTCGGCGAGATCCTCGGGCCGTGAGCGATCCTCGGGCCGTGAGCGAAGTGCGTCAGGGGAAGCGCGTCAGGGCTGGAACAGGATCTTGATGGCGCCCTCCTGCTTGCGCTGGAACATCTCGTACGCGTGCGGCGCCTCGGACAGCGGCACCCGGTGCGTGGCGAAGTCGTCGACGCCGAGCGGGTCCTCGTCGGTGAGGTAGGGCAGGATGTCGCCGCTCCAGCGGCGCACGTTGGCCTGGCCCATCCGCATCTGGATCTGCTTGTCGAACAGGGTGAGCATCGGCATCGGATCCGCCATGCCGCCGTACACGCCGATGAGGGAGAGCGTGCCGCCGCGGCGCACCATCTCGATGGCGGTGTGGAGGGCGGCGAGCCGGTCGACGCTGAAGCGTTCCGCGAGGGGGCCGCCCAGCTTCCGGGGCATCACGGCGGCGGCCTGCTGGACGAGGCGGGCGGCCGCGCTGCCGTGCGCCTCGGTGCCGACCGCGTCGATCACCGCGTCGGGGCCGCGCCCCTCGGTCTCGTCACGGATCGCCTCGACCAGCTCCTTCTCGCTGTCGAAGCCACGCAGGTCGAACGTCTGCACGCCCCGTCGGCGGGCCCGGGCCAGCCGCTCCGGGACCAGGTCCACGCCGAACACCCGGCCGGCGCCGCGGGCCCGGGCGACGCGGCACGCCATGTCACCGATGGGTCCGAGGCCGAGCACGGCGACGCTGCCGCCGCGCGGGATGCCGGCGTACTCGACCGCCTGCCAGGCGGTCGGCAGTACGTCGGACAGGTAGACGAACCGGTCGTCGGGCGGCCCCTGGGGCACCTTGATCGGGCCGTAGTCGGCGTGCGGCACCCGCAGGTACTCGGCCTGCGCGCCGGGCACCGCGCCGTACAGCCGGGTGTAGCCGAACAGTGCGGCGCCCATGCCCTCGCTGGTCACCTGGGTGGTCTCGCACTGGGTCTGGAGTCCGTCCGAGCACATGAAGCAGTGCCCGCAGGAGATCTGGAACGGCACCACCACCCGGTCGCCCGGCCGCAGGTCGGACACCTGTGGACCGACCTCCTCCACGATCCCCATCGGCTCGTGCCCGAGGATGTCGCCCGGGGTCATGAACGGGGTGAGCACCTCGTACAGGTGCAGGTCGGAGCCGCACAGTCCGGACGACGTCAGGCGGATGACGGCGTCGGTCGGCTCCTCGATCCGGGGATCGGGCACGTCCTCCACCCGTACGTCCCGCTTGCCCTGCCAGGTCACTGCCTTCATCGTGTCGCGCTCCCTCCGACGCGTGTGCGCGCCTGTCGCCGTTGCGCGTTCGCTTCTGGGGCGGCGCCCGGGTACCCATGCGGGCCGGCCCGAACCGTGACCGGCCGGCCGAGGAGGGGTTCGGCGGTCGCGCTCAGGGCTGCGCGACGGCTTCCGTGGCGGCTTCCGTGACGGCCTCAGTGCCGAGGGGCTCCGCCGGGTTGCGCAGCCCCTCGGCGGCGTCCGAGACCCGGCGGATCAGGTCGAAGAACAGTCGCTGCTCGTCGGCGGAGAGCGGCGCGAGGAAGACCTGGTTCATCCGGGCCGTGCGCACGGTCAGCTTGCGGTGGGTACGCAGACCTTCGTCGGTCAGACGCAGCAGGAAGCGGCGGCCGTCCTGCGGATCGCGCACCTTGTCCAGCAGTTCCCGGCGGGAGAGCCGGCTGATGACCTCGGCGATCGTCGACCGGTCGAGGCCCACGCGCTCCCCGACGGTGCGCTGGTCGAGGCCCGGTTCGGCCACGAGCGCGTTCAGGACCGCGAACTGCGGCGAGGTGATCTCCTCCGAGACCATCGTGTTCCACAGCAGGTAGTGGGCCTGCTGGAGCCGCCGGGCCAGGTGCCCGGGGTGGGTGGTGAGATCCACCGCGGCCATGTGCGCTCCCGTGGTCGTATTCGTTGGTGCACTGAACGATACCCGCCCCCCAGCTCCCCTGCCTGGGTCTGCCTCTCCTCCCCCCGCAGCTCTTGACGCTGCGATACGCCAGTGGCAGCGTGGGCGACACCTCATGGGAATACTCAGTGCGCTGACTAATTCGCGGTTCCGTAGATTCGCAGAGATGGGGCTTCACGGATGGACAAGGTGGTCGCCACGGCCCTGGAGGCGGTGGCCGATGTGCCGGACGGCGCGTCTGTCGCGGTCGGCGGCTTCGGGCTGAGCGGTGTGCCGAACGTGCTGATCCAGGCACTGTACGAGCGGGGCACCACGGGTCTGGGCGTGGTCTCGAACAACTGCGGGGCGATGGAGTCGGGCCTGGCGGTGCTGCTCGCGGCCGGGCGGATCGCCCGGGTGACCGGCTCCTACATCGGCGCGAACAAGGAGTTCGCCCGCCAGTACCTGGCCGGGGAGCTGGAGGTGGAGCTGATCCCGCAGGGCACGCTGGCCGAGCGGCTGCGGGCCGGCGGCGCGGGGATCCCCGCCTTCTACACCCCGGCCGGAGTGGGCACCCAGGTCGCCGACGGCGGGCTGCCGTGGCGCTACGACGGCTCCGGCGGGGTCGCGCTCGCCTCCCCGCCGAAGGAGGTACGGGAGTTCGACGGCGTGGAGTACGTCCTGGAACGCGGGATCCGCACGGACTTCGCGCTCATCCGGGCGGCGAAGGGCGACCGGCACGGGAACCTGGTGTTCAACAAGTCCTCCCGCAACTTCAACCCTCTCGCCGCGATGGCCGGGCGGGTGACGATCGCCGAGGTGGAGGAACTCGTGGAACCCGGGGAGATCGACCCGGACGCGGTGCACCTGCCGGGCATCTTCGTGCAGCGGGTGGTCGCCCTGACCCCACAGCAGGCGGCGGACAAGCGGATCGAGCGGCGGACGGTGAGTTCCTGATGGCCTGGACACGTGAGCAGATGGCCGCCCGCGCGGCCCGCGAACTCAGGGACGGCCAGTACGTCAACCTCGGCATCGGACTGCCCACCCTGATCCCCAACCACCTGCCCGAAGGCGTGGAGGTGATCCTGGAGTCGGAGAACGGCATCCTGGGCACCGGCCCCTACCCCACCGAGGACGCCGTCGACCCCGACCTGATCAACGCCGGCAAGGAGACCGTCACCGTCCTGCCCGGCGCCAGCTTCTTCGACTCGGCGCTGTCCTTCTCCATGATCCGCGGCGGCCACATCGACGTCGCCGTCCTCGGTGCCATGCAGGTCTCCGCCACGGGCGACCTCGCCAACTGGGCCGTCCCGGGCAAGCTGGTCACCGGCATCGGCGGGGCCATGGACCTCGTGCACGGCGCCCGTACGGTCGTGGTCGTCATGACACACACCGCCAAGGACGGCTCCCCGAAGATCCTCAAGGAGTGCACGCTGCCGCTGACCGGCCGGGCGTGCGTCGACCGGATCGTCACCGACCTCGGCGTCCTCGACGTGACCGAGGACGGCCTGCTGCTCGTGGAGTGCGCACCCGGCGTGAGCGTGGAGGAGATCACCGCGCAGACCGCCGCCGGAGTACGCGCACCGGAGGAGGTCCCGTCATGAGGGACGTGTACGTCGTCGACGCCGTCCGCACCCCCATCGGCCGCTACAACGGCGGCCTGGCGACCGTCCGCCCGGACGACCTCGCCGCCCACGCCGTCCGCGAACTCCTCGCCCGCACACCCGGACTGGACCCGTCCCGGATCGAGGACGTCTACTTCGGCAACGCCAACGGGGCGGGCGAGGAGAACCGCAACGTCGCACGCATGGCCGCCCTGCTGGCCGGGCTGCCCACCTCCGTGCCCGGCGTCACCGTGAACCGGCTGTGCGCCTCCGGCCTGGAGGCGGTCGTACAGGCGGCCCGCGCCATCGCCGTCGGCGACGCCTCCATCGCCCTGGCGGGCGGTGTCGAGTCGATGACCCGGGCGCCGTACGTGCTGCCGAAGTCCGACCGCCCCTTCCCTGCCGGGCACACCGAGCTGTACTCGACCACACTCGGCTGGCGCATGGTCAACCCGGGGATGGACCCCCAGTGGACGATCCCGCTGGGCGAGTCGGCCGAACTCATCGCCGACAAACACAAGATCAGCCGCGAGCAGCAGGACGAGTTCGCGCTGCACAGCCACCACAAGGCCGCCCGCGCCCGGGCCGAGGGCCTCTTCCACGCCGAACTGGCCCCGGTACCGGTCCCGCGGCGCAAGGGCGAACCGGTCGCCTTCGACGCCGACGAATGCGTACGCCCGGACGCCTCCCTCGCCGCGATGGCCAAGCTGAAGCCGTCCTTCCGCACAGAGGCCGGCACGGTCACCGCAGGCAACGCCTCACCGCTCAACGACGGCGCCGCCGCACTGCTCCTCACCGACGTGGAGGGCCTGAGGGCCACCGGCCGCGAACCACTGGCCCGGGTCACCGCCACCGGCATCAGCGCGACCGACCCGCAGTACTTCGGGCTCGCCCCCGTCGAGGCCGTGAACCGGGCCCTCGCCAAGGCCGGCAAGGACTTCGACGACCTGTCGGTGCTGGAACTCAACGAGGCGTTCGCCGCGCAGGTCCTCGGCTGCCTCGCCGAATGGCCCGAGTTCGACCCGGCGATCCTCAACCCGCAGGGCGGCGCCATCGCGCTCGGCCACCCGCTCGGCGCCTCCGGCGCCCGGCTCGCCGGCACCGTCGCCCACCAGCTCGCCCGGCGCGGCTCCGGCACCGGCGTCGCCACCCTCTGCATCGGCGTGGGCCAGGGCCTCGCCCTCGTCCTCGAACGCTAGGAACACCCACCATGCCCCTCACCCAGCACGACATCGACCAGGAGATCGCGGCCGAGCACGCCGCCTACGAGAAGCGGGTCGCCGACGGCGCCCCCGTCGAACACCACCCGCGCCGCGACTACGCCCCCTACCGCTCCTCCGTGCTGCGCCATCCCCGGCAGCCGCCGGTCACCATCGACGTGACCAAGGATCCGGAACTGGTGGAGCTGCACTCCCCCGCCTTCGGCGAACGCGACATCACGGAGATCGACAACGACCTCACCCGGCAGCACACCGGCGAGCCGATCGGCGAACGCATCACCGTGTCCGGCCGCGTCCTCGACCGCGACGGCCGCCCGGTGCGCGGCCAGCTGGTCGAGATCTGGCAGGCCAACGCGGCCGGCCGCTACGCCCACCAGCGCGAACAGCACGACGCCCCGCTCGACCCCAACTTCACCGGCGTCGGCCGCACCCTCACCGACACCGACGGCTTCTACCGCTTCACCACCGTCCAGCCCGGCCCCTACCCCTGGCGCAACCACGTGGGCGCCTGGCGCCCGGCCCACATCCACTTCTCGGTCTTCGGCACGGCGTTCACCCAGCGGCTGGTGACGCAGATGTACTTCCCGAACGACCCGCTCTTCCCCTACGACCCGATCCTCCAGTCCGTCACCGACGACGCCGCCCGGCAGCGGCTGGTCGCCACCTACGACCACAGCCTGTCCGTGCCGGAGTTCTCCCTCGGCTACCACTGGGACATCGTGCTCGACGGCCCGAACGCCACCTGGATCGAAGAAGGACGCTGACCGCCATGACCAAGACCGACACCAGCCGGCCGGAGACCGTCCTGCCCACCCCCTCGCACACGGTCGGCCCCTTCTACGGATACGCGCTGCCCTTCCCCGGCGGCGGCGACATCGCCCCGCTCGGCCACCCGGACACCGTCACCGTCCAGGGCTACGTGTACGACGGCGCGGGCGATCCGCTGCCGGACGCGTTCGTGGAACTGTGGGGACCGGACCCGGACGGCCGCGTACCGGCCACCGACGGCTCCATGCGGCGCGACCCGGCGAGCGGCGGCTTCCTGGGCCGCAACGGCGTGGAGTTCACCGGCTGGGGCCGCGTCCAGACGGACGCAGGCGGCCACTGGTACGCGCGCACGCTGCGGCCGGGCACGCGCGGACACAGCGCCCCGTACCTGAGCGTGTGCGTGTTCGCCCGCGGCCTGCTCATGCACCTGTTCACCCGGATCTACCTCCCCGGCGACGAAACGGCCCTCGCCGCCGACCCGCTGCTCGCCCGACTGGACACGGAGCGACGCGGCACGCTGATCGCCGCCGACGAGGGGCACGGCACGTACCGTTTCGACATCCGCCTTCAAGGCGAAGGCGAAACGGTCTTCCTGGAGTTCCGGTGACAGCTCCCACAGCTCCCTACGCCGACACCGGCCTGCTCGCTCCCGAGTGGGCCGGTGCCGCCGCGGCCAACGCCACCAGCGACCACGCGTATCTGCTGGCGATGCTCGACGCGGAGGCCGCCCTGACCCGGGCCCAGGCCGCCCTCGGGCTCGCCCCGGAGCGGGCCGCGGTCGCGGTGAGCGAGGCGGCCGACCCGGCCAACTTCGGCATCCGGTCGCTGGCGGCCCGCACCCGCAAGGGCGGCAACCCGGTCATTCCCCTGGTCGAGGACCTGACCGAGGTGGTCGGCGACGAGTACGGGCCGTACGTCCACCGGGGCGCGACCAGCCAGGACATCATGGACACCGCGACGATGCTGGTGGCCGCGCGCACCCTGGACCTCGTCCTCGCCGACCTGGCCCGCGCGGAAGAGGCGCTGGCCGCGCTGGCCGCGGAGCACCGCGACACCCCGATGCCGGGCCGGACACTGACCCAGCACGCCGTGCCCACGACGTTCGGGCTGAAGGCGGCCGGATGGCGGTCGCTCGTCCTGGACGCCCGTGACCGGGTGACGGCCGTACGGGACTCCCTGCCGGTCCAACTCGGCGGCGCCGCCGGGACACTGGCGGCCTTCACGGCCTACGGCGCCGAGGACGCCCTCGCCCTGCCCGCCGCCTACGCGAGGGAACTCGGCCTGCGTGAACCCCTGCTGCCCTGGCACACCCTGCGCACACCCATCGCCGACCTCGCCGGGTGCCTGGCCTTCACCGCCGGGGCACTGGGCAAGATCGCGGCGGACGTGCTCACCCTGTCCCGCACCGAGATCGGCGAGCTCACCGAGGGCACCGGCGGCGGCTCCTCCGCCATGCCCCACAAGGCGAACCCGGTGCGGGCGACACTCCTCGCCGCCGCCGCCCGCAGGGCACCACAGCTCGCGGCCACCCTGTACGGATCGCTGGCGGCCGAGGACGAGCGGCCGGCCGGGGCATGGCACGCCGAATGGGAGCCGCTGCGGGACCTGCTGCGGATGGTGGGCGGCGCCACCGAGAACCTCGCCGAACTGACCGCAGGGCTACGGGTCCACCCGGACACCATGCGCGAGCACCTCCACCTCACCCACGGACTGATCGTCTCCGAACGGCTCTCCGCCGAACTGGCCCACCTCCTCGGCCGCGCCCGCGCGAAGGAACTGCTCAGCGAACTCGCCCGCCGCGCACACACCGAGAACCGCGATCTTCGGGAACTGCTCGCGGAGGAATCGGAGTTGAAGGACACCGCCGCCGCCGACGCCGGCATCAACTTCGACGAGCTCACCGACCCCGCCCGCTACACCGGCTCAGCCGGAGCCCTCACCGACCGTGCCCTGGAGCGACGTTGACAAGTGGAGTGCTCAACCACCGTGCCGAGGGCGCCGTTTCCGCTCCCCCGCTGCTCCTCGGGCCCTCGCTCGGCACCTCGTACGCCCTGTGGGACGCCGTCGCCCCGGAGCTGTCGGCCACCCACCGGGTGGTCCGCTGGGACCTGCCCGGACACGGCGGTTCGGCGGCCGGCCTGATCGGGCCGGGCGCCACCGTCGGCGACCTCGCCGGACTCGTGCTCGCGCTCGCCGACTCCCTCGGCATCGACCGGTTCGCATACGCCGGGGTGTCCCTCGGCGGCGCGGTGGGCCTGCATCTCGCCGTGCACCACCCCGAACGCCTGTCGTCCCTCGCCGTCATCTGCTCATCGGCCCACTTCGGCGGCGAACAGCCGTGGCGGGAGCGGGCCGAACGGGTCCGCCGGGAGGGCCTGGAGTGGCTGGCCGACAACGCCGACGCCCGCTGGTTCACACCCGGATTCACGGTGCCACGGCTGGTGAGCGACCACCACAACGCCGACCCGGAGGCGTACGCCGCCTGCTGCGACGCGCTGGCCGCCTTCGACCTGCGCGACCGGCTCGCCGACATCGCCGTACCGACCCTGCTCGTCGCGGGACGGCAGGACCCGGCGACCCCACCCGCCCACCTGCGGGAGATCGCGGACGCCGTGCCCGACGCCACCCTGGTCGAACTCCCCGGCGCCTCCCACCTGGCACCCGCCCAGTGCCCCGACGCCGTACTGACCGCCCTGCGCACCCATGTCGACGGGACCGCGGGGCGCGGCATGGCGGTACGCCGCGAGGTGCTCGGCGACGCCCACGTGGACCGGGCGCAGGCTCGGCAGAGCCCGTTCACCGCGCCCTTCCAGGACTTCATCTCACGCTACGCCTGGGGCGAGATCTGGACCGACCCGACGCTCTCCCGCCGCGAACGCAGCATGATCACGCTGACGGCGCTGGTCGCGCACGGCCACTACGAGGAACTCGCGATGCACGTGCGGGCGGCACGGCGCAACGGGCTCACGCCGGACGAGATCGGCGCGGTGCTGTTGCAGACGGCCGTGTACTGCGGGGTGCCCACGGCCAACTCGGCGTTCGCCACGGCTCAGCGGGTGCTGGCGGAGGAGGGGGACGGCACTGGCTGACGATCGTATGCGAAACGTGCATACAAAAAGTGCATACAAAACCCGTATGCGATCTACCGCAACCCGCGCCCCGTCTCCAACACCTCCCGCGCCCGCACCACCAGCCCGTCAGCCCCGCACGACCGCGCCAGCGCCAGGCCCCGGTTGAGCTCGGCGACCGAGCGGGCGGCGATGCCGTACTCGACGCGGGCGGCCGCATGTTCGTACTGGCAGGGTGAGGCCTCCAGATAGGCGACGGCCTGGGCGGCGAGGCGGACCGCGCGCTGGCCGGTCTCCAGGGCGGCGGCGCAGCGCAGGGCCTCGCCGATGGCGGTGTCCGTGCCGAACCGCTCGGCCTGCCGGCGGGCGTCGGTGGCGAGCCGGGCGGCGCGGGCCGGGTCTTCGGTGGTCAGGGCCCGGGCGAGGTCGACGGCCCACGGGACCATCACCGGGTTGTGGTGGCCGCGCGCGGCCGCCGCCTTCTCCGCGGCCTCCAGTTCGTTGATGCCTTCCTTCGTGCGGCCGACGGCGAGCAGCAGCCGGCCGCGTACGGAGCGCGGGTCGGGCAGCACGATGGTGGACGGGTACGGCGGCGCGAACCCGTACTGTTCGGCGATCTCCCAGGCCTCCTCGGCGTGCCCGCGGGCGAGCAGCGTGTCGACCAGGTTGCACGTGGCCGACCAGTACAGGGGCAGGCCGCGGCCGACGCGTTCGGCCAGGCGCAGCGATTCCCGCAGGGATGCCTCCGCCTCCCGGAGCCGGCCCCGCCTGCGGTGCCCGAGGCCGACGTAGGCGTGCGCCAGGGCGAGGTGGCCGCCGCTCCAGCCGGCGGTCTCGTAGGCGCGCAGGCCCTCCGTGTAGAGGGCTTCGGCGCGGTCGAGACGGTCGGTGTAGGCGTACGCGTTGGCCAGCATCAGCAGCAGTTCGATGCCCCACTCGGTGTCGGTCCAGCCGAGTCCGGGGGCGAGGCGGCCGTTGACGAGGGCCCGGTCGCACAGTTCGGCGACCTCCTCGGCGTTCTCGCCGTGGGTCAGGGCGTCGAAGCCGCGCAGGATCAGCAGGGCTCGCTCGGAGTTGTCCCGGCCGGTGCAGGTGCGGGCGAGCTCGGCGAGGCGGTCGGAGCGGCCGGGTGTGGTCGTCTCCCCGGCGTGGATGCCCTCCCACATGAAGTGCACGGCCTGCAACCGCAGTTTGGCGGGCCCGGGCTCCTGCCGGGCGGCCTCCGCCTCGACGGTGCGGACGGCTTCCTCCAGCTGGTCGTTGTGGAGCAGGGCCTGGGAGAGGCGGACGATGGCGTCGATGCGCTTGTCGCCCACGAGGCCGGGCATGGCCAGGGCGGTCTGGAGGTGGTCGATGGTGGTCGCGGGCGCGGTCAGCAGGGTGGCGCAGCCCAGTTCGTACAGGACGTGCGCGTGGACCTCGGGCAGGGGCGGCTCCACGAGAGCGCGTTCCAGGCAGCGGCGGGCCGCGTCGGGTGCGCCGACGGCGAGGTGTTCACCGGCGGCCTCGCGCAGCTGCTGGACGAGTTCCTCGTCCTCGTCCGGATGCACTTCCAGGAGGTGCCGGGAGGCCGCGGCGGCACCGCGTCCGGATTCGGTGACGACCTGGGCGGCGATGCCGTGCATGGCGGTGCGCATCGCGGGCGGTATGGAGTTGTAGACGGCGGTGGCGATGAGCGGGTGGACGAACTCCAGGTCGCCGTTCTCGACGCGGGCGGCGGCGGGGTCGGGTTCGGTGAGGATGCGGGCGCCCACCAGCTGTTCGGCGCAGCGCCGGGCGTCGTCCTCGCGCATGGTGGCGAGCTGGGCGACCAGGTCGACGGTGATGCCGGCGCCGAGGATGGCCGCCGCCCAGGCGAACTTGGTCGCGTCGATGCCGAGGCCCTCCAGGCGGGCGACGAGTCCGCCGCCGCGGGCGGAGCGGTTGAGGGCACGCAGTTCACCGGCGTGGGTCTCGACCGGGTCGAACTCGCTGTCCTGCACCTTGGCGAGGAGTTCGACGGTCTCGTAGGGGTTTCCGCCGGTGACGGCCCACACCTCGCGGCAGAACGGGGCGTCGGCGTGCCGGCCGAGGGTGGCGCGGGTGAGACCGGCGGTGGCGTCGGGGGTGAGGGCGCTGAGGTTGGTGACGGGGGCGCCCGCGGCCGCGGCCACCACGTCGAGGTGGCGGGCGCCGTCGCCGCTGACCTCGCCGGGCCGGCGGGCGACGACGACCAGCACGGACAGGTCGTCGAGGCGTTCGGCGAACGCGGCGAGCCAGCGCAGGGTCTCCTGGTCGGCCCAGTGCGCGTCGTCGATCAGTAACACGAGGGGCCAGTACCGTTTGGCCAGCCTGCGGACGGCGGCGACGAGTCCGTCGCACACGCCCTGCGGGTCGGCGTGGCCCTCACCGGGTTCCGCTATGCCGAGGGCGGGGCCGGCGATGTCGTACCAGTCGCCGAGGTATTCGCGGGCCTCCTCGGGCAGCAGGGAGACCAGCGCGGGCTGGAGCAGCTGCCGTACCACGTTGAAGGGGACGGACCTCAGCGTCTCGCCGCCGCGGGTGGACCACACGGTGCAGCCGCGGCGTTCGGCGATCCGGCGGATCTCGGCCAGCAGCGCCGTCTTGCCGAGGCCCGCCTCGCCCCGGAGGACCAGCAGGTTCCCGGAGGACGAGCGGTCCGCGCACAGGACGTCGAGCGCCCGCGTGACGGTGGCGATCTCCGCGTCGCGCTCCCACAGGGAAGCCGAGGCGGCCGCAGGGGGCCGTGCCTCCGTCATCCCGTTACCTCCCCAAGTCGCCCGAACGACGTACCGACCTCGAGCGTAGCCGTCCTGCCGGCCGGTTGGAGGCCGGTCGGCGCAGCTGTTGCCGTGACGAGTGAACGGCGGTGCGGCGGGGCGACGCCCACCGGCTCCGACCAGTGCCTGCGGAGCCGACGGACGGTCAACAGGCCGCAAAATGAGGCCGCTTCGGACAGCGCACGCGCCGGCCGCCCTGCGACCGCCGTTCGCGGCACCACCGGACCGGCCCGGAGTCCGGCCCGGGGCCCGGCCCGATGTCCGGCCCAGAATCCGGCCGGGGCCCGCGAATGCAGGGGGCTCTCATCCGTCTTTCACCGACGCCTCATACGGTGGGAGCATGACGCAGGTGACTCCTCCCGGGTGGTACCCCGACCCCGGGCAGACAAGTGACGGTCCCGCCACCGAGCGCTGGTGGGACGGCAAGGCATGGACGGAACAGACCCGTCCCGCCGGGTCGGCCGCCGGATGGGGTCCCCCGGCGCAGACACCGGCCGCAGGGGCGTATGCGGCTTATCCGGTATATCCCGCGCATCCGCCCGCCGTTCCCCGGCGCGGGCTGCGCACGGGCATAGCGGTCGCGGTGGCCGCCGCGGTCCTCGCGAGCATCGGGGTCGGCGTGTACGCGCTCGCCGGGAACGGCGGGGACGGCGGCGACCGCGCCGGGTCGCAGCAGGGCTCCGGCGGGCAGGGCGGCCCCGGTGGCCAGGGCGGCGGCTCCGAGGGGCAGGGCGGGCCGTTCGGCGGTTCGGGCGGGGACTCGGGTGACGGCGGCTCCGGAGGCGGCCCCGGCGGTCAGTCGCCCTCGCCCGGTGAGTCCGGAGCGCCCACGGTCAAGGGCGGCGGCACGATCAGCGACCCGGTCAACGGCATCAGCATGCGGGTACCGGACGGCTGGACCGGGGGGACGATCCTCGGGGGTGTGCAGGTGACCTCCGACGACTCGTACAAGTGCCCGGGCGAGCCGTCCAAGACCTGCACCGCCGGCGGTGCCTCCTCGACGCCCGCGCCGGCCCTCCGCGCCAAGGGGGACACCGCCGAGGAGGTCGCCAAGGCGGACATCGCGGGGAACGCCGAGGCCGCCTACGGCGGCACCACCTACGGCGGCATCACCTCCCACAAGGTGCTGGCCTCCAAGGCGGTCACCGTGGCCGGACAGAAGGGCTACCTGGTCCGCTGGCAGGCGGTCACCAGCAAGGGCGCCGACGGTTACGTCGAGTCGCTCGCCTTCCCCTCGCCCGCCAACCCGCAGCAGATGGTCGTGGTGCGCTTCGGCATCGATGTCGGGCAGAAGGTGTCGGTCATCGACGACATCACCAAGGGGATCAAGGCGTCGTCGGGCGGTGGCAACGGGCAGAACGTCTGAACCGGGGGGTCCGCCCCGGCACATGAGTCGGCCGGGTGGGGCGCCCCTCCGCTCCAGAGGAACCCCACCCGGCCGGTGGTGTGCGCCGCCCCCGTCCCCACGGTGCGGCGCAGGCAGGTCACCGTCCAGTCATCCCATGGACGGCGGCCTGGGTCTCAGGTCAGCCCGAGTGCGGGCAGTACGGCGGCCTCCACGAACCGCAGCAGATAGTCGGAGTCGGCGTACTGGCCGCTGAGCACGGGCCGCACGCGCAGCACGCCGAACATCATCGCGGGCACGTACTCCAGCGCCGGGTGATCGGCCCGCACCTCGCCCCGTTCGACGCCGCGCCGGAGAATTTCCTGGAGCGCGGCGATCTCGGGGTCGACGAGCGTCTCGCGCAGCGCCTGCTGGAGTTCGGGGTCCTGTGTGACCGCGTGCCCGAGGGCCTGGAGCAGCCGGGTGTCCTTGCCGGACCAGTCCCCCGCGGCCCGCGCGGCCCGGCGCAGGTCCTCCGCGAGCGATCCGCTGTCGATGCCGGCGAAGCGTACCTCCCGGCTGGCGCGCAGCGCCGCCGCCACGAACTGGGGCTTGGTCTTCCACTGCCGGTAGAGCGTGGACTTGCTGCACCGCGTGCTGGCGGCGACCCCTTCCATGGTGACCGAGTCGTAGCCGCACTCGCGGATCTGCTCGAGCACGGCGTCGAAGAACTCCCGCTCACGCTCGGCCGTGATCTTGGAGCGGCGCGAGGCGGCGACCGTCTCCGGTCCGTCCGCGGCCTGCGACGTCATGTGCTCTTCTCCTCACTCGTAGCGCGGCCACCCATGTGACGCGGTCACTTCCTGTACGGCCCCTGTACGGATCACGGCCGGCGGTTCCCGGGTTTCCGGGGTTCCCGCGGCTTCCGAAGCCTGTATCCAGTGTGTCCTACGTCAATCGATACGCCAGTGTACCGGTACCCGAGCGTATCGGTACACTGGCGTATCGGTACGGTGACGTATCGATGAGTCAGCACACCGTCAGCGAAGGGGCCGGGGGAATGAATGCCCGAACCGCGCCTGCAGAAGCGGGGGCCGACGCGATAGCGCGGCCGCCGCTCGTCCGTGAGTTCCTGCTCGTAGCGGGGCTCTTCCTCGTCTACAAGCTGGGCCGGCAGCTGGCCACCGGCCACACCGGTCAGGCGCTGCACAACGCCCGCCGCGTGTGGGACCTGGAACGGGCCGTGCACCTGCCGGGCGAGGGCGCGGTGCAGTCCGCGCTGCTGCACGGCGACACCCTGGTCCGCCTGTCGAACACCTACTACGCGACCGTCCACTTCCCGGCCACCGCCGCCTTCCTGGTCTGGCTGTATCTGCGTCGGCCCGCGCACTACGTCTGGGCCCGCCGGGTCCTCGCCGCGGTCACGGCCGCCGCCCTGGTGCTGCCCTTCACGTTCCCGCTGGCCCCGCCGCGCATGCTGGGCGCCACCGGGCTGGTCGACACGGCGCGCGTGTATGGACCTTCTGTATACGGTCCACCGCAGACCGATCACCTCTCCAACCAGTACGCCGCGATGCCGTCGCTGCACTTCGGCTGGGCCCTGATGGTGGCCGTCGGCCTGATCGTGGCGACCCGGTCGCGTCTGCGCTGGCTGTGGCTGCTGCACCCGCTGGTGACCCTCCTGGTGATCGTGGGCACGGCGAACCACTACTGGCTCGACGCGATCGTCGCGACGGCCATGCTCGGCGTGGCGCTAGCCCTGATCCACCCCCCGCACCGCACGGCGGACGGGGCGAGCACCACACGTACACGGCGCAGTGGCCGGGGAAGCGGCCGGCGGATGCCGGTGTCCCCCGAGGCGCCCGTCCTGGCCGGAGCGGGCCGATGAGCGCCGACCTGATCGCCGTGGCCCTGTCCCTGGTCTCGGCCGTCGCCTACGCCTCGGCCGCCGTCGCCCAGGAGCGCCTCGCCGCACGCGCGTCCGGCGCGGGTCTGCTGCGGCTGCTGGGCACCGGCGCGTGGTGGTCGGCGGTCGGGCTGAACGCGGGTGCCGCACTGCTGCACGTGGTGGCCCTCAAGTACGGTCCGCTGACGGTGGTCCAGCCACTGGGCGCGCTCACTCTGGTCGCGGCCGTGCCGATGGGGGCGCGGGCCGCCGGGCGGCGGGTCAGCCCGGCCGAGTGGCGGGGCACCGCGTTCACGCTGATGGGGCTGGCCGCCGTGCTGGTCACGGCCTCGGGCCCGGCGCCCGAGCGGGTGCTGAGCCTGACTCAGGCGCTGGCGGTCGCCGGTACGACGGTGGCGCTGATCGGTGTGCTGGCGCGGCCCGGAGCCCGGCCGGGGCTGCGGCACGCGACGGCGTCCGGTTTCGCCTCGGGCGTGGCGTCGGCGCTCACCCAGACGGTTACCGTGGCGGCGACCGGTGGCTCCGGAGCGGGGCTCGGCGGCGGGATCGGCGGGGTCGGCGCGGTCGTCGGGGTGGCGCTGCTCGTCGCCGCGTTCGCCACGGGCGGGCTGCTGCTGTCACAGACGGCCTACCGGGGCGGTCTGGGCGCCCCGCTGGCGGTGGTGACCCTCACCAACCCGGTCGCGGCAGCGGTGATCGGGCTCTCGCTGCTCGGCCAGGGACTCCAGGGCGGCGCGGCCGGGGTACTGCTGGCGCTGGCCGGGGCGGGGCTGGCCGCCTGGGGCGTGGTGCTGCTGACGCGGGCGGCACCCGCGGACCGGCCCTCCGTCGTCGACGACGACGCGGAACACCCCGTGGCGGCGGTGCTGGCGCTGGAGCCGGGCACGGCGTCGCTCGAACCGGCGCTGGTGCCACGGCAGTCGGAGCCGGGACGGCTCAGCCCGCTGTAGGCGCTGCGGACACGGAGGCGGCGGCCGGTGTGCGTGCGGAACCCCGCGCACACCGGCCGCTGTCGCCTGCCGTTGTCTGCATCGTATGCAATGTCTGCATACAGTAGGCGAAAATCAGCCCAGCCCCCGCGAGTCCTGCTTCAGCGCGGTGTCGACGGTCAGCGCCGTCGCCACCACCAGGCTCAGCAGCGGCTCGGGCAGCTGGTAGTGGATCTGCAGAACGTAGTTGTCCGCGGTCGTGAACAGCGTCTTGGCGAGGCCTTCCCAGGTCTTGGTGATCCGGGCGACCTCGTTGTCCGCGTGGTCGACGATGGCGAAGTTCCACGCCCGCCAGTTCTCGGCCTTGATGGCGCCGACCTTCTGGCCGTCGGCGTTCATCGCGAAGTTGATCTTGCCGATCATGTTCTGCTGGACGATCTCACCCACCGGCGAGCCGTCCGGGCGCTGCACGATCACCTTCGACTTGAAGATCTTGCCCGGCCGGGTCAGCAGCAACTGCGGCTGGCCATAGGCGTCCCGGATCTCCAGCTTGTGCGTCATGAACTGGTCGAGACTGGAGACGAAACGGATGATCTTCTTGATGAAGCTCTGCCCGACCTGGACGACCGAACCGATCTCCCTGCCGTTCTGATCCATGACCTTGTACTCGTTGGTCACCTCGATCAGCTTGGCCTTCTGGTTCACCACCAGGACCGGCTCGGTGAACAGGGTGCCGCCGCCGGGGCCGCCGGCGGCGACTCCGGCCTGCTGCTGCACCTGACGCTGCACGCGGGCGTCACCGGTGGCCTGCTGCGGAACGGCCGCGTGCGGCGCAGCCTGCGGCGGGGCCTGCTGGACGCCCGGCTGGGCGCCCTGCTGATCCGGGCCGGTGTGGTCGGTCCACTGCGCACCGTCCCAGTAACGGAGCGTCTGGGGCGCACCGTGCGGATCGGGGTACCAGCCTGCAGGAGTGTTCGATTGCGTGGTCACCGGGGCACACTACCCTGAGCTGACCGGTACCTGACCAGTCCCCACGTTGCGGTATTCATCGTCCGTTTACTCCGTGGCGATCGCCGGGTCGCTGACACCGGAGCAGCCGTTCTCGACATGTCCGGCGAACCGGCGCAAAAACGCCGGTTCGGTGTCGGACGTGACGGTGAGGTCGTACCAGCGGCTGCTCGCCTTGAGGTCCACGGTGAGCCGGACGTGCGCCCCCGGCCGTACGGTGACGGTCCGCGGCCGTCCGCCGTAGCCGTTGGCCAGCTTCAACCGGGCTGTGCCGGAGCCCTGGTTGGTGAAGGTGAGCTCGATGCCGTCGGCCGCGTGCCGGGCGGTGACCTCCGCTCCCGCGGTCTTCCCGGAGCCCTTGAAGACGCGCAGGAAGCCGTTCGGGCCGTGCACGCTCAGGTCGTGGGAGCCGCCGGAGTACGCCGAGTTCCAGGTGTCGGAGACCGACTTGCCGGACTCGGTGGTGTAACTCCAGGGGCCGTCGGTGCGGTTGCCGGAGGTGACGAGGAAGGCGGCGCCCGCGTGGGCACCGGAGGCGAAGGTGAGCGTGACCTTGCCGGTCGCCGCGTCCGCGGAAGCGTCCACGAGGGGCGCGTACTTGAGCGGCCGGGTGGGCCGGTGCCCGCGCTCCTGCTTGGGCAGCGCCGGATTGGCGGGCGGGGCCGGCACGTAGTCGGGGTGGCGGTCGTGGTCCTTGGGCTGGTAGCCGTCGGTGTCCGGCAGGGCGACCGGCCGGGTGTCCGTGCGGGAGAAGTCGAACGCCGAGGTCAGGTCGCCGCAGACGGCGCGCCGCCAGGGCGAGATGTTCGGCTCGTGCACCCCGAAGCGGCGCTCCATGAACCGGATGACCGAGGTGTGGTCCATCGTCTCCGAGCAGACGTAACCGCCCTTGCTCCACGGGGAGACGACGAGCATCGGCACGCGCTGTCCCAGGCCGTAGGGCCCGGCCACATGGCCGCTGTCGCCCTTGAACAGGTCGGGCCCGGCGTCGGCCGTCGAGATGCCCTGCGCGGCGGAGGACGGCGGGAAGGGCGGGATCACGTGGTCGAAGAAGCCGTCGTTCTCGTCGTAGGTGATGAACAGGGCCGTCTTCGCCCAGACCTTCGGGTCGGCGGTGAGGGCGTCCAGGACCTGGGCGACGTACCAGGCGCCGTAGTTGGCGGGCCAGTTGGGGTGCTCGGTGAAGGCCTCGGGGGCGACGACCCAGGAGATCTGCGGCAGCTTGCCGCCCTTGACGTCGGCCTTCAGCTGGTCGAAGAAGCCCTCGCCCTTGCGGGCGTCGGTGCCGGTGCGGGCCTTGTCGTACAGCGGGTCGCCGGGCTTCGCGTCCTGGTACTGCTTGAAGTAGAGCAGGGAGTTGTCGCCGTAGTTGCCGCGGTAGGCATCCGGAATCCAGCCCCAGGAGCCGCTCGCGTCGAGGCCGTCGCCGACGTCCTGGTAGATCTTCCACGAGACCCCGGCCTTCTCCAGGCGCTCGGGGTAGGTGGTCCAGCTGTAGCCGGCCTCGTCGTTGCCGAGGACCGGGCCGCCGCCCTTGCCGTCGTTGCCGGTGTAACCCGTCCACAGGTAGTAGCGGTTCGGGTCGGTGGAACCGATGAACGAACAGTGGTACGCGTCGCAGATGGTGAACGCGTCGGCGAGCGCGTAGTGGAAGGGGATGTCCTCACGCGTCAGGTACGCCATGGTCGTGGAGCCCTTGGACGGCACCCACTTGTCGTACTTGCCCTGGTCGAAGGCGGCGTGGCCGTCGTTCCAGCCGTGCGGGAGGTCCTGGATGAACGCCAGTCCCAGGTCGTCGGCGTCGGGGTGGAACGGCAGCAGGTCCTTCGTGCCGTCCGACTGGTACCACACCGTCTTGCCGTCCGGGCGGGTCACCGGACGCGGGTCGCCGAAGCCGCGGACGCCTCTGAGCGAGCCGAAGTAGTGGTCGAAGGAACGGTTCTCCTGCATCAGGACGACGATGTGCTCGACATCCTCGATCGACCCCGTCCGATGGTTGGCGGGCAGCGCGGCGGCGCGCTCGATGCTGTTGGACAGTGCGGTGAACGCCGAGGTGGCGCCCGCGAGTTGGAGGAATCGACGCCGGTTGACTTCGGGCATGGCTGAGGGACCTCTCATCCTGGCGCACGGGACGGCCGGAACGTGACGGATGATGCGCGGTGCGAGTGTTCCAAGAGCACCGAACGTCAGGGAAGGGCCCGGTGGCGACGATGTGACGGACGAGGGTACGCGAGGCCAAGACCTCACCAAGAGGTCCCCACGCCCGGATCCGGACCGCACATCGGCGGGTGACCGAGAAGCACAGCCGGCCGCAACGGCTCGTACAGTCCTTCCGCCTGACAGAAGCCGCCTTGCCGGCCGGCCGCGGCCGTCACGAACCTGATGGCGACCACGGCACGCGGGGCGAGGGCGCCCCGCTCTCAGGGACGGGAGCCGCAGCCATGCCGCACATGACCGCCTTCGCCAGGAACCAGTGGTACGTCGCCGCCTACAGCCATGAGGTCGGCCGCGAGGAACTGCTGGGCCGGACCATTCTCGGTGAGCCGCTCGTCCTCTACCGCACCGAGGGGGAGGGCACACCGGTCGCCCTGCACGACCGGTGCGTCCACCGCCGCTTCCCGCTGTCCGAGAGCCGGCTGGACGGCGACCGGATCGTGTGCGGGTACCACGGGTTCACCTACGACACGACCGGCACGTGCGTGTACGTGCCGGGGCAGAAGCGCGTACCGCGCACGGCACGGGTCGCCTCCTATCCGGTGGTCGAGCAGGACTCGCTGGTGTGGGTGTGGATCGGCGACCCGGCGCTCGCGGACCCGCTGACCATCCCGCGCGCCCGGCACCTGGACTCCCCCGGCTGGGTCACCGTCCGCGGCATGGAGCCGATCGACGCCGACTACGGTCTCCTCGTCGACAATCTCCTCGACCTCTCCCACGAGACGTACCTGCACGGCGGCTACATCGGCACCCCGGAGGTTGCCGAGACGCCGATCACCACGGAGGTCGACGAGGGCGCGGGGATCGTGCGGGTCAGCCGGCGCATGGACGACGCCGCCTGCCCGCCGTTCTACGCACGTTCCACCGGAATCGACGGCCGGATCACCCGCTGGCAGGACATCGAGTACCACGCGCCCTGCCTCTACCTGCTGCACAGCCGCATCGCACCGGTCGGTGTGCTGCCCGAGGCGGACGGCAGCGACCCGAACGGCTTCCACACCGAGATCACGTACGCGATCACCCCGTCCGCCGACGGCCACGTGTACGACTTCTGGATGGTCTCCCGTGACTGGGCGGTCGACGACGAGGAGGTCACCGAGTTCCTGCGGGGCAACAACCACACCGTCGTCATGCAGGACGTGGACGCGCTCAACCTGCTCCAGCGGACGCTCGGCACCGAGCGCACCGGCTACCAGGAGCTGAGCATCAACATCGACACCGGCGGCCTGGCCGCCCGCCGTATCCTCGCCCGGCTGGTCGAGGAGGGCGAGAAGCCCGTGGAGAAGGTCCAGTGACGTCGCCCGTCCGCGGGGCCGCCACCGGCGAGGTGTACCGCATCGACTGGCTGCCGGGCACCGACGTCCTGCACGGCACCTGTCACTGCGGTGCCGAGCACACCGCGCAGGACCCGGTCGCCATGTGGGAGTGGATGCTCGGCCACCCCGAAGGACACCAGCCAGGACACCAGCGGCGAGGAGCCGGCTCATGAGTGTGTACGAAGACGAACTCGTCGTGGACGCGGTGGAGTCGGCCGCCGACGGCGTTCTCGCCCTCACGCTGCGCCATCCGCTGGGCGAGGAGCTGCCCGCCTGGGAGCCGGGCGCCCACGTCGACGTACTCCTCGGCCCGGACCTCGAGCGGCAGTACTCGCTGTGCGGCGATCCGGCCGACCGTGCCGTCTGGCGCATCGCGGTGCTGCGCGAGCCGGACGGGCGGGGCGGATCGGCGTACGTGCACGAGCAGGTGCGGCCGGGCGGCAAGGTACGGGTGCGCGGCCCGCGCAACCACTTCCCCCTCCAGCCGGCGGCCCGGTACCGGTTCGTCGCCGGTGGCATCGGCATCACCCCGATCCTGCCGATGCTGGCCGCGGCCGAGGCGGCGGGCGCCGAGTGGACGCTGCTGTACGGCGGGCGGGCACGCGGTTCCATGGCGTTCACCGGGGAGTTGGCGCGGTACGGGGACCGGGTGACGATCGCCCCGCAGGACGAGACGGGACTGCTGGACCTCGGCCCGGTGCTCGACGGCCTGCCCGACGGCACCCTGGTCTACTGCTGCGGCCCCGGACCGCTGCTCGACGCGGTCGAGGAACGGTGCCCGGCCGGGGTGCTGCGCGTGGAGCGGTTCCAGCCCAAGGAGCAACCGGCGGGCGACGGTGCTGAGTTCGAGGTGGAACTGGCCCGCAGCGGCCGTACGCTTACGGTGCCGGCGGGGGTGTCGGTGCTCGACACCGTACGCGCCGCGGGCGTCGAGGTGCTCTACTCCTGCACCGAGGGCACCTGTGGCACCTGCGAGACCGATGTGCTGGAGGGCACCCCCGACCACCGGGACTCGGTGCTCGGCGACGACGAACGGGCGTCCGGGGAGACCATGATGATCTGCGTGTCACGGTGCCGGGGCGCAAGGCTCGTTCTCGACCTCTGACAGGCGGCACGGCCGGGTCGCGCCGCGCTTCCACGCGGCGAAGCGCGGCGCACCGGTCGTCACGGCGCCGAATACGCCTCCACCTCACTGAACTGACCGGCCGGCCAACCGGTGTTGGCGCTCACGGTCAGCCGCAGATGGCGCAGGCTGGTCCCGCTCGGCAGGGAGACGGTCGCCGTGTTCCCGGTCGCCGGGTCGAAGCGGTAGCCCTGGGAGCCGGCCACCGTGGACCAGTTCGAACCGTCGGTGCTGCCGAGCACGGTGATGGTCTGGGTGCGCGCGCCCCAGGCGGCCGACGGCGGCAGTTTCAGCACCAGGCGGCGGACCGTCTGTGCGGACCCGAGGTCCACCGTCCAGGACTGCGGGAAGGCGTTGTTGGCGGACTCCCAGTAGCTGCTCGCGTCGCCGTCGACCGCCTTGCCCGGCGTGTAGACGTCCTGTGAACCGGTGGCGGTGGCCGGCCGGCCCTTGGCGAGGTTGCGGTTCGGGTCGGGGTCCGGGTTGCCCTGGCCGGGCTGGGGCCAGCTGGAGCAGTCCGACCATGTGCTGCTCCAGCCGGAGTTGCCGCCGCCGTCGGTCAGTGCGAAGGCGCCCGAGCCGGACGGGTAGGGGCAGTTGTAGATGCCCGCCGCGCCGACCGAGGTGGCTGTGACGTTGCGGAAGGTGGCCGCGCCCTGGGCTTCGGCCTGGACGACGACCGTCCCGGTGTTGCGTACGGTCGCCCCGTCCACGGTGACGCCCCGGACCGGGTAGCCGTGCCCGCCGCCGGAGACGAACTCGAAGGCGCTGTAGGGGCTGTCGGTGATCGTCGTGTCGGTGATGTTCACCGTGGCGTCGATGGCGCTGTCGTAGGAGTCGACGCGCAGGGCGCCCATCGGGTGGTTCCAGTTGGGGTTCATGGCGCCGGTGCGCACAAGCGTGTTGCCGTCCACCGTGATGGTGCCGGCGAGGGGGTTGAAGGGGTCGAGGAACTTCTGGTTGGAGATCGCGATGCCGCTGCCGAGGGCGTTGGTGTCGGAGACCAGGTTGTTCCTCACGGCGATGTCGGTGCCGCCGTAGATCGCGATGCCGTTGGCGAGGTTGGGCTGCGAGATGGTGTTGTCCTCGAAGCTGCTGTCGGTGTTCGGCGCGTACAGCGACCACATGGCGAGCGAGTCGTCGCCCTGGTTGCGCAGGAAGTTGTTGCGGACGCGGACTCCCTTCGCGGTGCCGTTGAGGTTGAGTCCGTCGGCGGTGGTGTCGAGGATGCGGTTGTTCTCGACGACCAGGTTGTCGTTGTTGCCCATGAGCCACAGGCCGACCTTCATGTGCTGGATCCACATGCCGGAGACCGAGGAGTTCGGGCCGAGCGAGCCGTTGACGAAGTTGTCCGGGTTGGAGTCGACGCGCTCGGTGACCTCGCCGACGACCGCGAAGTCCTTGATGTGGACGCCTCCGGAGGAACTGGACTGGTCGATGAAGCGGGAGGCGTGCACGACGGAGTACCAGTGGCCGGCGCCCTGGAGGGTCACGTTCTGTACGCCGCTGAGCGAGGACGACAGCCGGTAGTCGCCCGGCGGGATCCAGACCACCCCTCCCTGTGCGGCCGCGATGGCGTCCCGGAACGCCTGGGTGGAGTCGCCCTGGCCGGTGGGGTCGGCGCCCTTGGAGGTGACCGACACCGATCCGGCGGGCTGGCCGGCGGCCGCGGCGGCCTGCTCGAAGTCGGCGACGTCGACGGTGACCTGGGTGCCGGTCGACTGTAAGGCGACCTTGTCGCCCGCCTGGACGTCCCGGCCGAGCAGCAGACGGGCGTTGTCGAAGAAGTGGTGGGTCTTGGAGCCGGGGATCCAGCCGGTGTCGATGTAGGAGTACTTGGAGGTGACCGGCAGGGTCTTCGCCAGCTTGGTGCCGTTGACGTACACGTCGAGCGTGCCGGACTGCCCGTCCGGCACGCTGTATGCGATGTTCAGCGCATTGGATGCACGCGGCACGGTGAACTCGACCCGCTGCCCGGAGTCGAGTCGCACGGCCTGACGGCCGGAGGCTTCGGAGGCGAGGGTGCCCTGGGTGTGGTCGGGGCCGATCTTGGTGCCGGTGGTGGCCGCCGACTCGGCCTCGACCGAGGTGAAGGGGAGGGTGGCGCCGGCCGCCGCGTGGGCGGCGGGCGCGGCCGTGGTCAGCAGACCGGCGGTGAGGGCCACGACCGTCGCTGCTGGCATGCTCCTGACATTTCTGCGCATGTGCTGATCCCTTCGGTGTGGGGGGATGGCGGGGTGCGGTCTCAGGCGCGCAGCCAGACCGCGGTGTCCTTCGGCAGCCGGCCGTCTGCGTCCAACGGCGCGCTGCCGAGCAGGAGTTCGGTGTGGGCGGGCAGGTCGGCGGGCGTGTCGGCCAGATTCACCACGCACAGGACGCCCTCGGCCCGGGTGAAGGCGAGCACCCCGTCGGGCGTGGGCAGCCAGGTGAGCGGGCCGTCGCCGAACACCGGGCGGATCCGGATCGCCTCGCGGTAGAGGGTGAGCATCGAGCCGGGATCACGGGCCTGGCGGTCGACCGCGTACGACGACCAGCCGGCCGGCTGCGGCAGCCACGGCTCCGCACGGGAACCGAAGCCCGCGTACGGCTCCTCCGCCGCCCACGGCAGCGGCACCCGGCAGCCGTCGCGGCCGGGATCCGCGCCGCCGGAGCGGAAGTGCATCGGATCCTGTATGCGTTCGACGGGGATCTCGGCCTCGGGCAGCCCCAGTTCCTCCCCCTGGTACAGGTACACCGATCCGGGCAGGGCCAGGGACAGCAGGGCGGCGGCACGGGCGCGGCGGGTGCCGAGGGCCAGGTCGGTCGGGGTGCCGAAGGCCTTGGTCGCGAAGTCGAAGGCGGTGTCGTCGCGGCCGTAACGGGTGACCGTGCGCGTCACGTCGTGGTTGCACAGCACCCAGGTGGCGGGGGCGCCGACCGGTGCGTGTTCGGCGAGCGTCTCGTCGATGGACGTCCTCAGGCGGGTCGCTTCCCAGGGGCATGTCATGAAGGAGAAGTTGAAGGCGGTGTGCAGTTCGTCGGGGCGCAGGTAGCGGGCGAAGCGTTCGGCGTCCGGGAGCCAGACCTCGCCGACGAAGACACCGCCGTACTCGTCGGCGATCGCCCGCCAGGCCCGGTAGATGTCGTGCAGTTCGTCGCGGTCGACGTACGGGTGCGGGTCGCGGCCCTCGGTGAAGTCCGGCAGCCGGGGATCCTTGACCAGCAGGGCGGCGGAGTCGATGCGGACGCCTGCCACGCCCCGTTCGAACCAGAACCGCAGGATGTCCTCGTGCTCCCGGCGGACGGCCGGGTGGGCCCAGTTGAGGTCGGGCTGCTCGGGGGCGAACAGGTGGAGGTACCAGTCGCCGTCGGCGACGCGGGTCCAGGCGGGACCGCCGAACTGCGACCGCCAGCCGTTGGGCGGGAGTTCACCGCGCGCGCCGCGTCCGGGGCGGAAGTGGAACAGGGCTCGTTCGGGGCCGCCGGCGAGGGCCTGGCGGAACCAGACGTGCTGGTCGGAGACGTGGTTGGGGACGACGTCGACGATGGTGCGGATGCCGAGTTCGCGGGCCTCCGCGATCAGCTTCTCCGCTTCGGCGAGTGTGCCGAAGGCCGGGTCGATCGCGCGGTAGTCGGCGACGTCGTAGCCGCCGTCCTTCAGGGGTGACAGATACCAGGGCGTGAACCACAGGGCGTCGACGCCGAGTTCGGCGAGGTACGGGAGCCGGGCGCGGACGCCGGCGAGGTCCCCGGTGCCGTCGCCGTCGCCGTCCGCGAAGCTGCGGACGTACACCTGGTGGATGACGGCGGAGCGCCACCACTGGTCGGGCGTCCGGGCATGGCTGGGCTGTCCCACGGTGCTTGCCTTTCTGTCTCGGTCGGGAGGGCGGCGTCAGCCCTTCGTGCTGCCCGCGCTGATCCCGGCGATGATGTGCCGCTGGAAGACGAGGAACAGCGCGACCATCGGGATGCTGGCGATCACCATGGCGGCGACGAGCACGGTCAGCTGGATGTTCTGCGACAGCTGGACGAGGGCCACGCTGATCGGCTGCTGGTCGGAGTCGGAGAAGACCATCAGCGGCCACAGGAAGTCCTGCCACACCGCGACCAGCGCGAAGATCGACACCACGCCGAGCACGGGCCGCGACATGGGCAGCACGATCGACCACAGGATCCGCAGCGGCCCGGCGCCGTCGATCCCGGCGGCCTCCAGCACATCGCGCGGCAACTGGTCGAAGAACCGTTTGAGCAGGTACAGGTTGAAGGCGTTGGCGACCGCCGGCAGCCAGATGGCGAGGGGGTCGTTGAGCAGGCTGGTGTGGATCAGCGGCAGGTCGGCGACGGTCAGGTACTTGGGCACCACCAGCGCCTGGGCCGGGACCATGAGGGTGGCCAGGATGCCGCCGAGGATCACCTTGCCGAAGGCGGGCCGCAGCTTGGACAGGGCGTAGGCGGCGGCCGTGCAGAACACCAGTTGCAGCAGCCAGGCCCCGGCCGCCTGGACCACCGTGTTCCGCAGGTGGCGCGGGAGCTGCATCAGGTCCCAGGCGTCGGTGTAGCCGCCGAGGTGCCAGTGATGCGGTACGAGCGTGGGCGGGGTCCGCGCCACCTCGTCGGGGGACTTCATCGCGCCCGTCACCATCCAGTAGACGGGGAAGAGGAAGGCGAGCGCGAACAGTATGAGGACGACGGTGAACACCATCCAGTAGACGATCTTTGCATACGGCCGGGCGAGCGCCGCCGGGGAGACCAGGGTCCTGGTGCTCATGCCTCCCCCTCTCCGGAGCGGGTCAGCCGCAGGTACACGGCGGAGAACAGGCCGAGCAGCACGAGCAGCATCACGCTGAGCGCGCAGGCGCCGCCGAAGTCGTTGTAGAGGAAGGCGTACTTGTAGATGAGGTAGAGCACGGTGACCGTGGCGTTCTCCGGCCCGCCGCCCGTGATGACGAAGGGCTCGGTGAAGACCTGCATGGTGGCGATGATCTGAAGGAGCATCAGCATCAGGATCACGAACCTGGTCTGCGGGATCGTCACATGGCGTATGCGCTGGAGGAGGCCGGCGCCGTCCAGCTCCGCCGCCTCGTACAGCTCGCCGGGGATGGACTGGAGCGCGGCGAGGTAGATCAGGACCGTGCCGCCCATGTTCGCCCAGGTCGCGACGATGACGAGGGAGACGAGGGCGGTGTCGGCGCCGTTGGACCAGTTCGAGGTTGGCAGGTGCAGCGAGCGCAGCGCCTCGTTGGCGAGGCCGGCCCCGGGGTCGTAGAACCACTTCCACAGCAGAGCGCTGACCACCGGCGGGATCATCACCGGCAGGTAGACCACGACCCGGAAGAAGGCCTTCGCGTGCCGCAGTTCGCCCAGCACCAGGGCGAGCACGAAGGGGATCGCGAAGCCGATGAGCAGGGCCAGCACGGTGAAGGTGAGCGTGTTGCGCCAGGCCGCGGTGAACTCCGGGTCGTGCAGGACGCGGGTGAAGTTGGCGGTGCCGACCCACTCGGGTGAAGAGCCCGGGGTGTACTTCTGGAAGGAGATGACGACCGCGCGGATCGCCGGGTACCAGGAGAACAGGGCGAAGCAGAGCAGTCCGCCGAGGAGGAAGCCGTAGGCGCGGGCCTGGTCGGCCAGGCGGCGCCGCCTCCGGTCCCCTGCCGGGGGCGGCGCCTGTACCGGGTGGACGGCGACCGCCTCGGCGGGGCGCCGCTGAGCCGTCTTGGTCATCGGTGTCAGCCCCGGGCGAGGATGCCGTCGATCTTGCCGGAGGCGTCCTTGAGGAGTTGGTCGGGGTCCGCGTCCTTCTTGGTGAGCACGGCGGAGACGACGCCGTCGAGGACGGAGTAGAGCTGCTGGGCGTCCGGCGGCTCGATCTTCATCTCCAGTCGCTGGTTGCCGTCGAGGAAGGCCTGGTAGTTCTCCACCGGCACGTTCGCGTTGGCCTTCTTGACCTGCTGGTCCTTGGCGTCGGCGGCGCCGGTGAACAGACGTGGTTCGGGCAGGCCGACGGGTGCGTCGTTCTTCCTGGCGCGCGCGTAGTCGCCGAGGAAGCCGTCGCCGGGGGTGAGGAACATGTGGTCGAGCCACCTCAGGCCGGCGCGGATCTGGGCGGGCGTGTCGTGCTTGTTGAACATGTAGCCGTCCCCGCCGATGAGTGTGCCCTTGCCGCCGGGCATGGGGGCGATGGCGAGGTCCTTGTAGTTGCCGCCCTTCTCCTTCACCAGGATCGGGATGTTGTCGGGGGCGGCGAGGTACATGCCGAGCTTGCCCGAACCCATCATCTGCTGGACGTCGTTGATGACGAGCAGCTGCTTGCTGCCCATGGAGTCGTCCGTCCAGCGCATGTCGTGGAGGTTGCCGAGGACGGCCCGGCCTTCGGGGGTGTCGATCGTGACCTTCTTGCCGTCGGCACTGACGACGTCGCCGCCCTGGGAGTACAGCTCGGCGGTGAAGTGCCAGCCGCCCTGGTTCTGGGCGCTGTAGTCGGCGTAGCCGATGGTGCCGCCGCCGAGCGCGGCGATCCGCTTGGCGTCGGCGCGGACCTCGTCCCAGGTGGCCGGCGGCTTGTCGGGGTCGAGGCCCGCCTTGCGGAAGAGTGCGCGGTTGTAGATCAGTCCCATCGAATAGCCGGTACGCGGTATGCCGTACACCTTCCCGTCCGCGGTGTAGATGTCGCGCAGCTGCTTCTGGATGGTGCCGTAGCTCTTCAACTCCTTGACGTACGGGGTGAGATCGGCGGCCTGCCGGATGTCGACCACGTGCCGGGCGTCGGTGAAGTACGTGTAGAAGACGTCCTCCATCTGCCCGCCGGCGAGCTTGGCGTCGAACGTCTTCGGGTCCTGGCAGGGGAAGGCGTCGTGGGCGACGACGTCGATGTCCGGGTTCTGCTTCTCGAAGGAGGCGAGGTCCTCCTCGAAGAACCTCCGGTCGGTCTCGGCGCTCTTGGGCGGCTCGCAGTTGACGGTGATGCGGGTCTTGCCGCTCGCCGACTCGTCGCCCGATCCGCAGGCGGAGACGGTGAGGGCGAGGGAGGAACAGACGCCGATCGCGACGAGGGTACGGCGGAACCCGGTGCTTCTCATCGGTGGACCCCTCTGGGCAGGAGCAGTGGGCGCCGCACACTCAAGCACCGCCGACACCCTTCCGCAAGATGTCGCGCGTAATCTGTAATTATTCGACAGTGGAGTGGATCTCAGCTACGAGGCGCTTGCGCGGTCGATCCGCGCACCACGAGTTCCGGTTCGAACAGAAGCTCCTCGGCCGGTACTGCGGAGCCCGCGATCCGGGCGTTGAGCAGCTCGACCGCCGCCCTGCCCATGGCCTCGATGGGCTGGCGGACGGTGGTGAGTGGGGGTTCGGTGCAGTTCATCAGCGCGGAGTCGTCGTAGCCGACGACCGAGATCTGCGCCGGGACGCCGAGTCCCTTGCGGCGGGCGGCCCTGACCGCCCCCAGGGCCAGCGGGTCGCTGGCGCAGATGATGCCCGTGACCCCCCGGTCGATCAGCCGCGAGGCTGCCGCGTGGCCGCCCTCGACGGAGAAGATGGCTCGCGCGACGAACTCCTCGGGCAGCTCGCCGGCGATCGCCCGCGCCGCGGCCAGCTTCCGTGCCGACGGCATGTGGTCCCCGGGTCCCAGGACCAGGCCGATCCGTTCGTGCCCGAGGGAGGCGAGGTGCCGCCAGGCCTGTTCCACGGCGACCGCGTCGTCGCAGGAGACGCCGGGGAAGCCGAGGTGTTCGATGGCCGCGTTGACCAGGACGACGGGGATGTTGCGGTCGGCGAGCAGCCGGTAGTGGTCGTGCGGCGCGTCGGCCTGCGCGTACAGGCCGCCGGCGAAGACCACGCCGGACACCTGCTGTTGCAGCAGCAGGGTCACGTAGTCGGCCTCGGAGACCCCGCCCTTGGTCTGCGTGCACAGCACCGGAGTGAGACCGAGCTGGGCCAGCGCGCCACCGATGACCTCGGCGAACGCCGGGAAGATGGGGTTCTGGAGCTCGGGCAGCACCAGGCCCACGAGCCGGGCGCGTTCGCCGCGCAGCTGCGTGGGCCGTTCGTAGCCGAGGACGTCCAGGGCGGACAGCACCGCCTGCCGGGTGGCATCGGAGACTCCGGGTTTGCCGTTCAGCACCCGGCTGACCGTGGCCTCGCTGACCCCGACCTTTTTCGCCACTTCCGCAAGTCGTCGTGTCATGAACGCAAGGCTAGCGCAAGAAACGCAAACAGCTTGCGTAAATCGGGTTCAGACCCTGCTCCCGGTTGCCGTGTCCGCCGACAGCCGCTGGGCGACGTAGATCGGCACGACGGAGAGCAGCACGAGGACCGCCGCCACCACGTTCACGACCGGCGCCTGCCGCGGCCGGGTCATGTTCTCGAAGATCCAGATGGGCAGCGTCTCGATGCCGGGCCCGGCGGTGAAGGTGGTCACCACGATCTCGTCGAAGGACAGCGCGAAGGCGAGCAGCCCGCCCGCGAACAGCGCCGAACGCACCAGCGGGAAGGTGACGTCGGCGAAGGCGCGGAAGGTGTTCGCGCCCAGGTCCATGGCCGCCTCCTCGTACGAGCCGGAGGTGCGGCGCAGCCGGGCGACGACGTTGTTGAAGACCACCACGATGCAGAAGGTGGCGTGGCCGACGATCACGGTGAACAGGCCGAGGCCGATCCCGAGCGGCGCGAGGACCGTGCCGAAGGAGGAGTTGAGGGCGATGCCGGTGACGATGCCGGGCAGCGCGATCGGCAGGACGACCACGAAGGAGACGGCGTCCCGGCCGAAGAAGCGGTACCGGGCCACCGCGAAAGCGATCAGCGTGCCGAGGACGAGAGCCACCGCGGTGGCACCGAGGCCGGCCTTCACCGACGTCCACAGCGCCTCGCGCGCGCCCGCGTTCTCCCAGGCTACCGACCACCAGTGCGCGGTCAGCCCGGGCGGCGGCCAGCTCGCGCTGCGGTCCGGGTTCAGGGAGTTGACGAGGACCAGCAGCAACGGCACGTAGATCACGGCGAATCCGAAACCGGCGGCGACGCGCAGCGCGATGCGTGCGGAACGCGAGAGCTGCATACGGACGAACCTCTCTCTAGAGGCTGCTGAGGGCGCCCGTGCGGCGCATCGCCAGCAGATACAGCACGATCACGACGACCGGGACCGTGCCGAGCGCGGCGGCCATGGGCAGGTTGAGTTCGATGTCGGAGTAGACGAGGTTGCCGATCAGCTGGGTCTTGCCGCCGACGATCTGCACGGTGATGTAGTCACCCAGGCTGAGCGAGAAGGTGAAGACGGACCCGGCGGCCACCGACGGCAGCACCATCGGCAGGGCGACCGACCGGAAGGTACGCCCCGGACGGGCCCCGAGGTCGGCGGAGGCGTCCAACAGGCCCGCGGGCAGCCGCTCCAGCGCCGTGTGGACGGGCAGGATCATGTACGGCAGCCAGAGGTAGGTGAGCGTCAGCACGGTCGCCGGCAGCCCGAAGCCCGGACCGCTCAGGCCGACGGGCTTCAGCACCCAGTCGGCGAGCCCGCCCTCGGAGAGGATCAGCCGCCAGGCGTACACCTTGACCAGGTAACTCGCCCACAACGGGGTGAGGATGGCGACGACGAGCAGGGACCGCCACCTCGGTTTCGCCACCCGGGCGGTGTAGAAGGCGAGCGGGAAGGCGATCACCGCGCACACGACGGTGACCGCGAGGGCCACGCCCACGCTGCGCAGGATCACCTGCCGGTAGACGGGTGTGGTGAACAGCGCGTGGAAGTTGTCGGTCGAGAAGACCTTCACCACCTGGGAGGTGAAGGAGTCGGTCGTCCAGAACGCGGAGACGAACAGGACGCTCAGCGAGCCGAGGTAGAGCACGGCGAGCCACAGCAGCGGGGCGGTGAGCAGCAGGGTCAGCCTGAGCCGGGGCCGGCGGTGCAGCGCCCCGGCGAGCCGCCGGACGGTCCCCCGCCCGGCGGCCTGCGCCTGTGTGGTCATGGCTCAGCCCTTGATCTCGGTCCAGGCCTGGACCCACTTGGCGTACGGCACGCACCTGACGTCCTTGCGGCCGTCGAGGCACTGCTCGATGGGCGTGTTCCAGAAGGCGATGTTCTTCCAGTAGCTCTCGTCACTGGCGTGGTAGGTGGCGCAGAAGTTCTTGTCGCTGGTCTGCGCGCATGCCTTGGCGTTGGCCGGGGCCTCGCCGAAGTACTCGGCGACCTGGGCGTTGGTCTTCGGGGAGACGATCCAGTTCAGCCACTTGTATGCACAATTCGGATGCTTGGCTTTCGCATACACCATCCAGGTGTCGGACCACCCGGTCGAGCCCTCCTCGGGGACGAACGCCTTCACCTTCGCTCCCTCGGAGGCGGCGAGGCCGGCGATGACCTGCCAGGTGGTGCCGATGACCGAGTCACCGCTCTTGAAGGCGGAGATCTCCTTGAGGTAGTCGCTCCAGTACTCGCCGATGCTGGCGTTCTGCTTCTTCAGCAGGGCCACGGCGGCGTCGAACTGCTTCTGGTCGAGCGCGTAGGGGTCCGTGATCTTCAGCTCGGGCCTGGTGGCCTTGAGGTAGAGGGCCGCGTCGGCGATGTAGATCGGCGAGTCGTACGCGGTGACGTGCCCCCTGTACTTCGCCGCGTCGTCGAAGACGGCCGACCAGGAGGTGGGCGCGGGGGTGACCTTGTCGGTGTTGTACATCAGCAGGTTGGCGCCGCGGCCGTGCGGGATGCCGTACATCCTGCCGTCCACCGAGTTCCAGGCGCCGTTCTTCAGGCCGCTGAAGACGTCCTTGTAGTTCGGCACGAGGGAGGTGTTGACGGGGGCGGCGTCGCCGGCGGCGATGAGGCGCAGGGACGCGTCGCCGGAGGCGGAGACGGCGTCGTACTCGCCGGTCTTCATCAGTTTGACCATCTCGTCGGAGCTGGCCGCGACTTTGGAGTGGACCTGACAGCCGGTTTGTTTCTCGAAGCCGCTGACCCAGTCGGCCTTGGGGTCGTCGGACCCGTCCTCGACATAGCCGGCCCAGGCGATGAGGTCGACCTGGCCCTCGGTCCTGCCGATCTTCGACTGCGCCTTGAGGTCGGGCGGGTTGAGGCCGCCGGCCGAGGTGCCGCCCGAGCCGGAGCAGCCGCAGGCGGTGGCGGCCACCAGCAGTGCGGCGGCGGCCGCGGTCCGAAGGGTTCTGGTGAGGCGCACGACGTACTCCCTGTGTGACGAACGGTCAGTGGGCGTCCGGGACCTGGACCGTGTGACGACGGTCCCATCGGAGGCGGACCCGTCTGCCGCGGTAGGCGGCGACGTCCTCGGCGGAGGTCTCCAGGTTCTGCTGGAGCGCGGCGAGGCGGCCGCCGGCGTCGAGGTCGACCAGGAAGCGGGTGCTGTCGCCCAGGTAGACGACCTCGGCGACGGTCCCGGTGGCGGTGGCGTGGCCGGGTTCGTCCACCTCGGCGGACTCCTTCAGCACGCGGATCTTCTCGGGGCGGACGCTGTAGGTGCCCGGGGTGCCGGTGATGCGCCGGGCGGATTCGCCGGCCAGCAGGTTGGAGGTGCCCACGAAGGAGGCGACGAAGCCGGTCGCGGGGCGCTCGTAGATCTCGGCGGGGGTGCCGACCTGTTCGATGCGGCCCTGGTGGAAGACGGCGATGCGGTCGCTCATCGTCAGTGCCTCCTCCTGGTCGTGGGTGACGAAGACGAAGGTGATGCCGACCTCGCGCTGGAGTGCCTTGAGCTCGACCTGCATCTGCTCGCGCAGCTTGAGGTCGAGGGCGCCGAGCGGTTCGTCGAGCAGCAGCACGCGGGGGCGGCCCACCAGGGCGCGGGCGAGGGCGACGCGCTGGCGCTGGCCGCCGGAGAGCCGGTCCGGGCGCCGCTTGCCGTAGCCGTCGAGGCGGACCTCGGCGAGGGCCTTGCGGGCGCGGACGAGACGCTCGGCCTTGGGCACCCCGCGGACCTTGAGGGCGTAGGCGACGTTCTGCTCGACGGTCATGTGCGGGAAGAGGGCGTAGTCCTGGAAGACGGTGTGCACGTCCCGCTCGAAGGGGGCGAGCCGGGTGACCTCCCGCCCGGCGAGTTCGATCCGGCCCTCGGTGGGGGTCTCGAAGCCGGCTATCAGACGCAGGACGGTCGTCTTGCCCGAGCCGGAGGGGCCCAGCATGGAGAAGAACTCCCCGTCCCGGATCTCCAGGTCGACCCCGGCCACAGCGGTCGTCTCCCCGAACGACTTCGCCAGGCCCTCCAGCCGGATCGCGCTTCCCTGCATGTGCGGGAAACCTTTCTGGCGCTCGCTTACGTTGCCCGGAAAGATATGAAGTCATAGTTCAAAGCTCAAGTCCCCGTTAGGGTAAAGCTTGAGTCAACGTGCAAGGTGGTGGCCGTGAAGCAACCGACTGACGGCGGGGCTCGCAGAGCCGTCTTCGCGCCGGTGGACAACCGGGCGCGCGTCGAGGCGGTCGTCCACCGGCTGGGCGACGCCATAGAGCTCGGACTGCTCGCCGACGGCGAGCAGCTGCCCGGCGAGAGCGAGCTGGCCGGGCGGCTCGGCGTGTCCACGGTGACCCTGCGGGAGGCGCTCATGGCGCTGCGGCAGCAGGGCCTGGTCACCACCCGCCGGGGCCGCGGCGGCGGCAGCTTCGTCTCGCTGCCCGACGTCCCGGGCGAGGAGCGCCTGAGGGCCCGGCTGCGCGGCTGGAGCACCGAGGAACTGCGTGACCTCGGCGACCACTGGGCCGCCCTGTCCGGCACCGCGGCCCGGCTCGCGACCGACCGCACGGAATCCGGCGACCTCGCACAACTGCGCCGCACCGTGGAGGAGTTGACGCTCGCCGAGGACGTGGCGGCGCGCAGCCGGGTGTACGGCAGGTTCCACGTGGAGCTGGCGGCGGCCGCGCAGTCCGCCCGGCTCACCCGGGAGCAGGTCGCGCTCCAGACGGAGATCGGGGCACTGCTGTGCCTCGTGCTCGGCGACGACGAATATCGTGAAGAAGTGGCGGAGCGTCACCGCTCCGTGATCTCGGCCGTGCAGGATGGGGCCCACGAAACGGCCCGCACGCTGGCCGAACGGTGCGTCCGGGAGTCGGCGGCGCGGCTCATCGCCCTGCGCATGACCCTGTAGGACGGCCGTCCGGTCCCGTCCGCTGGAGTGCGTCATGAGCCAGAGTCCCGGCCTCGTCGGCGCGGCGGCCGCGACACCGGCCGGTACCGCCGGGGAACACGTCGCCGCACAGGTGGGCAGCTGGCTGGAGGCGGTGTTCGACGCCGTGGCGCAGACCCGCGCCGATACGGCCGCGGCTCTGGCCCGGGTCGCCGCCGAGGGCCGCCGGCCCGCCACCGCCGACCTCGCGGCGCTGCGCCCGGGACTGCATCAGCGGCTGACCCGGGACGAGTTGGTCTCGGGGGTCGGTTTCGTCGCCGCGCCCGGGCTCCTCGCGGACGTTCCGGCGTGGCTGGAGTGGTGGCAGACGAACGCCGACGGGGACGTACGACCGCTGCTGCCCGAGCTCGACCCGGACCAGTCCGCGTACTCCGACTACACGCACTGGGACTGGTTCGCCCTGCCCCGCGACACCGGGCGGCGGGCGGTGGCCGGACCGTACGTCGACTACCTGTGCTCCGACGAGTACAGCCTCACGCTGTCCGCGCCGGTGACGGTGGCGGGACGGTTCGCCGGGGTGGCCGCGGCGGACGTCTACCTGCGGCACTTCGAGGCGGCCGTACTGCCGCTGCTGCGCCGACTGCCCGGGCCCGCCCACCTGGTCAACGCCCGCGGCCGGGTGGCGGCCTCCGCGGACCCCGCGCACCTCGCCGGGTCCCTCACGAAGGGGCCGGACTTCGCCGCGGTACTGGGGCGGGCGCGCACGCAGACGCTCGGCAGCTCACGCCTGGTGCCCTGCCGGGGCGTGCCCCTGGTGCTGGTGCTGGGGGCGGGTGAGACCCGGGCGGGGTCCGGCCCGGCGCCGTCGGCGACCTGAACGCCGGCGGTGCCGGGTCAGGCCTCGGGTGCGGGGACCACGGTCAGATGACTCGCCCCGGCGCGGGCGCGGCGCGGGACCCCGGCGGGGCGGCGGGAGTCGCGCAGCACCAGGGTGAGGCGGGTGTAACCGAGTGCCTGGAGGGTCTTCGAGGTCTCGACGACGATCCGGCACTCCGTGGCGCCCCAGCGCGGGTCCGGGTGCAGCAGCGGGCGGACCGCGCCGTCGGGCTCGCCGGCGTCCTCGCCGACGGCGCGGAGCCAGTGCGGCAGGCCCTGCCGGAAGGCGGCCTCCATCAGGGGGTCCTGGGCGATGTCCCGGCGGATCGCCTGCAGCCCGTGGTCGTGGGCGCCGTGCTCCCAGGCGGACTTGAAGTGAGCCAGCATCGGCAGGCACCAGCTCGGCTCGTGCTCGCCGAGGACCGTGCCGGCGTCCGGGTGGAACAGGACGAACCTCAGGAAGTTGTCGCCCGGCATCGCCGTAGGATGCGGGCCGACGCCCCGGAAAAGTGTCTCGAAGGCGCTGTTGGCCAGGACGACGTCCCAGCGGTGGTCCACGACGAAGGACGGGAAGGGGCCGCCCTGGAGGAGCGTGGCGTAGTCCTGGAGGTACGCCTGGGCCTCGAGACCCTCGGGGACGGGCGGCGGCGCCGGCCGCTGCCCTCCTGCCTGATGTGCCATCGGGAGGTCACCCCTCTTGCCTATGCGGCCTTCACGCGGCGCGCCCCGATCCTGCTGCCCCGAGAAGAGTGATGTCAACTATCGTGGCATTTCATGCCTGTTGACGGCTGAAATTGGCCACAGTTGTGGCGAGACCTGGATGTGAGTTCGAACCACCCGCTACTCTCCGGGAAGTTCACGGCAACCGTTTGTGATGAGCCTCGTGTTGAGCCTCTGAGAGACGTAGGAGATCTGTCGGTGACGGATGGCTACGAGGATCCGGGCGCCACGGCGACCGATCGGCTGCCGGCCGTCGTCGCCCGCGTCACCGCGCTCGCCGACCGGCTCGGTGTGCCGCACGCGGAGGTCTTCGACGTCAGACGGCTGTCCGTCGGCTGCGGCGTCCCCGAGCCCGTGGTCAGGGCCCTGCTCGGCGGCCGGCCCGCGGGCGAGCGCGATGTGCAGGCACGGTTCCTCCAGCGTCTGGACCTGCTGCGCCGCACCCGGCTGAAGCCGAACGGGCGGAAGCACACGCAGCAGGAGATCGCCGACGGCGCGGGCATGTCACGGCAGCAGGCGGGCGCTCTCATCAACGGTGACCGGCGTCCCACGATGGAGCACTGCGACGCGCTCCAGCGCTTCTTCCGGGTGCACGCCGGCTTCCTCACGGCGGAGGACCCCGAGGCCCTCGCGGGTGCGTTGCAGCGCACCGAGCAGGAGCTGCTCCAGAAGCTCGCCGACCGCGAGCGGGCGGCGGCCGAGGCCGCCGAGGATCCGCTGGAGCGGCTGTTGCAGGATCACGGTGTCCGGGGTATCGCCTGGCGGGCCGCGCAGCTGCCCACCGACCAGCACCGCGACAAGGTCGCGGAGTGGCTGGACATGCTCCTGGAGAGCGTCAAGCGCCCCGAGTCGTGACCGGCCGTGAACCGAGGGAGAACAGTGGGCATCGCCAGTCAGATGCGCCGCCTGTGCGGCGAGTTGGTCACCGAGCTGACCCTTCCCGCACCGGCGCGGCCGCACGACCTGTACACGGCGCTGTGCGACGCGATGAGCCGCCGCCGCGGCCGGCCCGTGGTGTTCCGGGCGGCCGGCTTCCCGCCCGGCACCGCCAGCGGGCTGTGGCTCGACATGGCCGACCGTGACCTGATCGTCGTCGAGGAACGCACCGCGCCCGACCACCAGCTGGTCATCCTCGGGCACGAGCTGTGGCACATGCAGGCCGACCACAGCGGCCACCACGTCGACGGCGTGGGGGTGGCCGCACGGCTGCTGGCCGACGCCCCCGACCAGCGAGCCCTGGAGGCCGCCGTGCACAAGGTGGCCGCCCGGACCCGCTTCGACCTCGCCGAGGAACGGGAGGCCGAGACCTTCGGACTGCTCCTGGCCAGCAAGTGCCGCACGTGGCTCGCCGGTTCCTCGCTGCGCGGCCCCGTCCAGCGCCACGACGTGGCGGGCCGGATCGAGGCGTCACTGGGGTATCTCGGGCCGCAGGGCTGACCGCGCGGCACGGATCGGCCGGGCCGGACACGCGGTGGGGCGGCATTGTCAGTGGTGGACGGCAAGCTGGAGGTGCGCCGCCGGCCTGTGCGGCGTACGCGCTGCCAAGTGCGTGACCGTGACGCCCGACGGGGAGAGCCGACCGATGCACACCGCCGTACTGACCGACCGTGAGCGCGCCGCCGTCCAGGCCTATCTGCGATTGCTGCACACCGTGCGCGCCGCCCTGGACGGCCCACCCGGCGGGGCCCGCCCCGTCGTCGTCCCGCCCGCCGTGCTCGCCGAGGCGGAACGGGCGCTGTCCGACGCCGGACTCTCGGGCAACGAGGAGCAGTTCTTCCGGCTGCTGCACGACTGGTGCCCACCGGCCTGACGGGCCCGGCCCGGCGTCGGCCGCGCGGCCGGCGCCCCGGCCGCGCGCCGTCGGCCCCAGCCGCGTGCGCGTTCGGGGGGAAGGTCCAGGGGGCACGCTCCGGGGGCACGCTCAGGAATGCGGCACCACGACCGCCGTGGTGACCACGCCGCGCCGGATGCTCCAGCGCCCCTCGAACCGGCCGACACGCCGGCCGCCCACCCACGGTCCCGGCACGAGGAGTTCGGCGTGCAGACGGCCCTGCGGGCCCGGGCCGGGCTCGGGGACGATCTCGATGTCGGCCTCGGAGAAGTCCAGCCACTGGCCGGTGAGCGGGAACCACGCCTTGTAGACGGACTCCTTCGCGCTGAACAGGATCCGGTCCCAGTGCACATCGGGCCGCTCCCCGGCGAGCCGGCCCAGACGCTCGGACTCGCCGGGCAGGAACACGTAGGAGACGACCTCCTCCGGCAGCACCTCGTGCGGTTCGGCGTCGATACCGAGGGAGGCCAGGTCGGCGGCGCGGGCGAGGGCGGCGGCGCAGTAGTCGTCGCTGTGGGTCATGCTGCCGACCAGCCCGTCCGGCCAGCGCGGCGCACCGCTCTCGCCGGTCAGCACCGGCTGCGCGGGTACGCCCAGCTTCTCCATGGCGAGCCGGGCGCAGGCGCGCACGGCGGAGAACTCGCGGCGGCGCTTGGCCACCGCCCGGGTCATGAGTGCCGCTTCCTCGGGGTAGAGCGGGGCGTCCCGGAGTCCGTCGTCACCGTGCGCTTCCACGGCCACGACCGAGTCCGGAAGCAGCTCCTCGATCACCGGATCCGACCTCCATCGGCAGAATGCGGCGCAGCCTTCCCGGTGGTTCCGGGCGTTTGCGCCACTCACGGGGGTATCCCACGGACACCTCTTCGAAGCGGACGCCGTCGAGCCAGGTCGTCCGCGGGATGTGCAGATGACCGTAGACCATGGCGGCGACGCGGAATCTGCGGTGCCAGTCGGCGGTGAGCCCGGTGCCGCACCACATGGCGAACTCGGGGTGCCACAGGACGTCCATCGGGTGCCGGTCGAGCGGGTAGTGGTTGATCAGGACGGTGGGCAGGTCCTCGGGAAGCGCGGCCAGCCTGCGCTGCGTCGCGGCGACCCGGGCGCGGCACCAGGCCTCGCGGCTGGGAAAGGGGTCGGGGTACAGCAGGTACTCGTCGTTGCACACGATGCCGGTGCCGTGCGCGTAGGCGAGGCCCTCCTCCTTGGTGGTGCAGCCCTCGGGCAGGAAGGAGTAGTCGTAGAGCAGGAAAAGCGGGGCGACGACCACCGGGCCGCCGGGACCGTGCCACACGGGGTAGGGGTCCTCGGGGGTGGTCACGCCCAGCTCGCGGCACACCTCGACGAGGTGCTCGTAGCGGGGGACGCCGCGCAGGGGGACGGTCTCACGGGGGTGGGTCCACAGGTCGTGGTTGCCCGGGGACCACAGGACCTTGCGGAAGCGGCCGGCGAAGGTCTCCAGGACCCAGCGGATGTCGGCGACGGTCTCGGCCACGTCGCCCGCCACGATCAGCCAGTCCTCGTCCGAGTCGGGACGCATCTGTTCGACGAGCGCGCGGTTCTCCGGGTACCCGATGTGCAGGTCGCTGATGGCCAGTAACTGCCCGGCCCCGCCGGCCGTCGACTCCACCCTGGCCCCTTCCGATCATGTCAGTGACACCACGAGAACACATTCACGGTCACCGGACAAGGACAATCCGCGACAGTACGAAAACGCCCCGAACTCCTGTTTCTCGAACTTCAGTTTCACAGTACCGGCCGAGGGGGTTGGTGTGGGTTGGCAGGACCGGTGAATCCGTAACACTCGCGTTGCACGCCGGGGCGTTTGAAAGCCGTATGATCGCCCCAACACCACCGCCATGAACGCCCTTCGCGCAGGGCGGTTCGGTGTCCCTCCATCCCCCCTGCCCGGGCACGGGCCGCCGAGCCCTGCCCGAAAACCCCGAAAGGCGGCCTGCATGCTCTCTCGCGTACGCGTCTGGCTCAACCGCACGTACGCGGAGAACGTGTTCTTCATGGACCAGCTGCGGAGAAATCCCAGCGACCGTGCGGTCGAGATCCATGCCACGCACGGCGACCCCGACTCCCCGGTGCTGGCCGCGGCCGACACCGCGGACCTGGAGCCGGAGGGCCTGTCCCCGGCCGGGTACGTCGAGTACGCCCTGGACCAGTGCGCACGGCGCGGCATCGACGTGTTCGTGCCGCGCCTGCACCAGGCGGCGATCGTCGCGCACCGCGCCGATTTCGCCGCGGCCGGTACGGCACTGCTGGCGCCGACGCCCGAGGCCGTCGCCGTGTTCGAGGACAAGGCGACCGCGTACGAGGCGATGACCTCGGTCGGCGTGCCGGTGCCACCGTGGCGGCGGGTGCGCACGGCGGACGAACTCCTCGCCGCCGTCGAGGAGTTGGAGGCGGCGGGGCACAAGGCGTGCTTCAAGCCGGCCGCCGGTGCGGGCGGGGTGGGTTTCCGGGTGATCACGCGCGCCCCCTTCTCCATCACGCAGCTGAGTGGCTTCCCGGGACCGTACGTGCCGCTGGACATGGTCCTGGCCGCCGTGCGGGAGGCCGACGAGCCGGTCGACTGGCTGGTGATGCCGCGCCTGGCGGAGCCGGAGGTGTCGGTGGACTGCCTGACCGGCCCCGACAACCGGGTCCGGCTGGCGGTGGGCCGCACCAAGAACGGCCGCCGCCGCGGTTTCACGCTCGACGAGCGGTGGCTGGCGCCCGCGCGGCTGATCGCGGGGGGTTTCGGACTGCACTACCTGTCCAACATCCAGTTCCGGATGTTCGGTGAGCAGCCGGTGCTGCTCGACGTCAACACGCGCCCGGCCGGCGGACTGCACCAGCTGTCGCTGTGCGGGATCAACGCCCCTTGGGCGGCAGTGCAGTTGGCACTCGGCGAGGATCCGGGCGAGTTCGAGCCGCCGTTCCTGGGCCAGGACTACGCGGTGGTGTCCGGGCCGCGTCCGCTGCGCCCGGTGTCGCTGCCGCAGCAGCGCACGGAGGAGTCCGGGGTACTGCTGCCGGCGGTGCCCGCGCCCGCCGCCGAGCCGGCCTCCGAGGTCGCGACGCAAGCGGGTGCCGCCGCGACGGCCACCGCCCCGGCCTAGGTGTGCTGACCGGACAGGTTGGTGACGCGGCTGGCTGGGGTTTGGCCGCTGATGCCGGTGTGGGGTCGGTGGTAGTTGTACCAGTCCAGCC
>NZ_JBIAVX010000002.1:0-721708 GCF_042894725.1 Streptomyces sp. NPDC001480
GGTGTAGGCCAGGCGGGAGTGGTCGTCCAGGGCGGTGTGCAGGTAGGCGTAGCCGGTGCCGGTGCGGTTGCGTCGGCCTTCGGCACGGCCCTGGGGGCGGTGTCCGCCGCCGTCAGGGATGCGGCCGAGTTTCTTGACGTCGATGTGGATCAGTTCGCCGGGGCGGGCGCGTTCGTAGCGGCGGACGGGTTCGCCGGTGGCCCGGTCGCAGGCTGCCAGAGTGGGCAGGCCGTGCCTGACGAGGATGCGGTGGGCGGTGGAGGCGGCGATCTGGGTGCGGGCGGCCAGCCGCAGTGGCCCGATGCGGTGCTCACGCCGCATCCGCACCACCTCCGCCTCGATCCCGGCGGGTGTCTGGCGCGGGCTGTGGTGCGGGCGGCTGGAGCGGTCGTGCATGCCCTCGGCGCCCAGCTGCCGGTAGCGGCCGGCCCAGCGTGCGGCGGTGGTGTGACTGACCTGGAGGCGGTCCGCGGCCCGCCGCAGGGGCCAGTTGTCGTCGACGACACACCGGGCCAGACGCAGCCTGCCGGTCGGCGTCAGCGGGGCATTACGGTGGGACACGAGGGCCTCCTGGGCATCGGTGCAGACTTCGCAATCCACACCGAACCCAGAAGGCCCTCACCCGTTCAAGCACCCAGCCCGCGTGTCACCAACGTCCCGGGACAGCACATCTAGGGCCTGCCCCGCCCTCAGATCCGGTAGCGGCGCAGTGCCGGTACCGCCGCGGCCAGGGTGAGCATCACGGCGACCACCAGCAGGCCGCCGCCCGCCACGGCGGCGCGGGGGCCGAAGACGGAGCCCATCGTGCCGTGCAGGACGTCGGCCAGACGCGGGCCGCCCGCGACGACCACCGTGAACACGCCCTGCATACGGCCGCGCATCTCGTCGGTCGCCGCGGACAGCAGGATCGCCCCGCGGAAGACCATGGAGACCATGTCGGCGACGCCGGCCGCCGCCAGGAACGCCGCGGCCACCCACAGATTGCGGCTCAGCCCGAACCCGGCGACGGCCACGCCCCAGCCGACGACCGCGCCGATGACCATCCAGCCGTGCCGGCGCGCCCGGGAGAACGTGCCGGAGAACAGGCCGCCGGCCACCGCGCCGATGGGGACCGCCGCGAACAGCAGACCCAGCGCGAGCCCCTCACCGTACGAGGCGTACGTCTGGGCGGCGAGTTGCGGGAACAGGGCACGCGGCATGCCGAGGACCATCGCGACGATGTCGGCGAGGAAGGACAGCAGCAGCACCTTGTGCCCCGCGATGTAACGGAACCCGGCCGCGATCTCCCGCCAGCCGGCACGGCGCGCGACCGAGGCGGACAGCGGCGGCAGGGAGGGCAGCCGGTAGACCGCCCACACGGTGACGCACAGCGCCAGCGCGTCGATGAGGTACAGCTCGGGCAGCCCGATGACGGGGATGAGGACGCCCGCGAGCAGTGGTCCCACCACCTGGCCGGTCTGCATGACGGTCGAGCCGAGGGCGTTCGCGGCGGGCAGTTCCCCGGCGGGGACCAGGCGCGCGATGGAGGCGCTGCGGGCTGGTGCGTTCAGGCCCCAGAACGCCTGTTGCAGGGCCAGCAGGACCATCAGCACCGCCACCGACTCCAGTCCGGTGACGGCCTGGAGCCAGAACAGCAACGAGGTGACGGCTATGCCGGTGTTGGTGACCAGGAGCAGCTTGCGGCGGTCCACGGTGTCGGCGACCGCGCCGCCCCACAGCGCGAAGACGATCAGGGGCAGGAGCCCGGCGAGGCTCGCGGCGCCGACCCACGCCGAGGACCGGGTGATGTCGTAGATCTGCTTGGGCACGGCGACGGCGGTGAGCTGGCTGCCGACGGCCGTGACGATGGTCGACGACCACAGCCGACGGTAGGCCGGGATGCGCAGCGGACGGGTGTCCATCGCCCAGCGGCACCAGCCGCGCCGGGGCGGGGGTGGCGCGGCGGCGGTGGTGTCGGTCCGGGGCTCGGTGCTGCTGCTCTCGCTCGTGTCCACGGGTTCCCTGGTCGCTCGTCAGATTTTCGAGATCTTTGCTTGTTACACCTTTCGATGCGGCTTCACTATCCCAGGACTGACCGCGGACGCCGAACGGATTGTTCCGGACTCCGGGCTGCGGGCTCGGGTGCCTCAGGTTCTGGTGTCTCAGGCACCGGCGACGAGCAGGGCGCCGAGCGCGATCATGGTCGCGGCGACCAGGCCGTCCAGCACCCGCCAGGCGGCGGGCCTGGCGAGGAACCGGCCGAGCAGCCGGGCCCCGAAGCCCAGTGCGGCGAACCAGCACAGGCTGGCGCAGGCCGCACCCAGCCCGAACGTCCAGCGCAGCGGGCCCCGGTCGGCGGCGAGGGAGCCGAGCAGGAAGACGGTGTCGAGGTAGACGTGCGGGTTGAGCCAGGTCATCGCCAGACAGGTGAGCACCGCCCGCCTGCGGGAGCCCGCCGCCTCGCCCTCCGTCCGCAGACCGGCGCCCGGCCGGAAGACCCGGCGGGCGGCGAGGGCGCCGTAAGAGACCAGGAAGGCCCCGCCGATCAGGCCCACCGCCGTCACTGCCCCCGGCCATGCCACCACGACCGCGCCGACCCCGCCGACGCCGAGCGCGATGAGCAGCGCGTCGGACAGGGCGCAGATACCGACGACCGCGAGGACCGCGTCCCGGCGGACCCCCTGGCGCAGGACGAAGGCGTTCTGGGCGCCGATGGCGACGATGAGCGAGAGACCGGTGCCGAATCCGGCTGCCGCGGCGGTCAGGGCGTTGGACATGGACCCGACGCTAGGCGGGCGATCAGAGGACGTACAGCTAAAGGTTCTCACGTAGCATTAGCTCGGCTGATGAAAGCGAGCGCTGCGACCGGTGATCTCCGACCTCCCCCTCGACCAGGTACGCACCCTGCTCGCCGTGGTGGACGAGGGCACGTTCGACGCGGCGGCCGCCGCGCTGCACGTGACGCCGTCTGCGGTCAGCCAGCGGGTCAAGGCGCTGGAGCAGCGCACGGGCCGGGTGCTGCTGCTGCGCACCAAGCCGGTGCGGCCCACCGAGTCCGGCGCGGTGCTCGTGCGGTTCGCCCGGCAACTGGCCCGGCTGGAGCGGGACGCGCGTGGTGAGCTGGGACTGAGCGGCGCCGGGGAGCCGACGCGGGTTCCGGTGGCGGTCAACGCGGATTCGCTGGCCACCTGGTTCCTCGGGGCCCTCGCCCGCCTGCCGCCAGAGCCGCGGATCTGTCTGGAGCTGCGCCGCGAGGACGAGGACCACACGGCGGCGCTGCTGCGCGAGGGCCTGGTGATGGCCGCGGTCACCTCCTCGCCCGACCCGGTACCGGGCTGTTCGGTGCGCCCGCTGGGCCGGATGCGCTATCTGGCGGTGGCCGAGCCGGAGTTCGCCGAGCGGTATCTGCGCGGGCCGCTGCCGGAGGTGCTCGCCGAGGCGCCGGTGGTGGTCTTCGACCGGCGCGACGACTTCCAGGACGGCTACGTGCGGAGCCTGCGCGGCGGTCACGGTGTCGCGAGCGCGCTGCGCCACTACGTGCCGACCTCGGAGGGTTTCGCCGAGGCCGTCGCCGCGGGGCTCGGCTGGGGCATGGTGCCCGAGCCGCAGGCGCATCCGCTGCTGCGGGCCGGGCGGCTGGTGGAGCTGGCACCCGGGCGGCCGGTGGACGTGCCCCTGTACTGGCAGCAGTGGAAACTCGACTCCCCCGCGCTGGCCGCGGTGGCGGGGGCGGTGGAAGAGGTCGCGGAGGGGACGCTGGGGACTTCGCGGTGATGGTCCGGGTGCCGACGGGAGCGGCGGCCGCGGTGCCCTCAGGCGCTTCCGGACTCAGCCGCCCCGCGGACGGCCTCCATGACCGGTCCCGCGACGCCCGCCCGCGCAAGCCGGAACAGCCCGCGCCGACCGGGGCGGCGATGAAGGACACGGACGGGACCCTGCGGGCTTCGCGGTGATGGTCCGGGTGCCGACGGGAGCGGCGGCCGCGGTGCCCTCAAGCGCTTCCGGACTCAGCCGCCCCGCGGACGGCCTCCATGACCGGTCCCGCGACGCTCGCCTGGGCCAGGTACTTGGTCGCGGTGTGCGTCCACAGGCCGTCCGAGTCGATCCGGTCGGTCACCGGGAGGCAGCCGCGGGCGTTGGGGAGCACGTCGTCCTCGAGGCGGGGGCGTGGGACGACGATGTCGTCGCGGTCCCAGAAGTTCAGCCAGCGTGCCACGCAGCCGGGCACCGCCGGGGGCTGGGGCAGCAGTCGGGGGCGCACGACGGCACGCATCCCGATCGGCGAGCCCAGGGTGACGAACAGCGGCACGGGTCCCCGGTGGTGGTGCAGGGCCTCCATGGCGACGACGCTGCCCAGGGAGTGGGCCACGACGACGGCGGGACGGGCCGCGTCCAGCCGGTCCAGGACGCGCTCGCGGATCCGCCGGTCGAGGGGCAGCCCGGCGGCGTCGTGCTCGGCCCTGGCGAGGTAGCGGGTGACCTGGGCGAGGTGCCCCGCCATGAGCCGGCCGCCGGCCCACTGGCCCGCCCGGCGAAGGCCGGGCAGGGCCAGCAGCGTCGTACAGACGTTCACGACCCGTCGGAGCAGCTCGCCCGCGCTGCCGGTACGGCCCGGCGGGCGCAGTTCGGCGCGCGCGTGTTCCAGGATGCGGCGCTCGCGCGGGTCCGGCCCGAGTTCGAGCCGTACCTCGATCAACTCGTCGAGCAGGTTGCGCAGTTCCTCCGCGTCGGCCGGGTCCGTGCCCGCGACGCCCTGGGGCTGGCGGGCGGCGAAGAGGTCACCGTAGTAGGCGAAGGCCGCTTCGGCCAGGTCGTTCGGCGACGGCGGTGAAGGCTCCCCGCGGTGGCCCGTCTTCCGCGCGCCCACGGCCAGCGCGGCGAGCCATGCCGCGCACTCGGCCAGGGGATCGCGTGCGCCGCCGATCCCGTGCACGAACACCAAGGCCGGTCTCACGCCCTGCCCCTCCCCCTCGGACCTCCGCCCGCTCTCAGTCCCAACTGGTCGGCATTCACACGGAGTTGGCACGACCGTCCGGCCTGAGGAGGGTCGAGAGTAGCAAGAGCGGCCGCAGACGTGGACCCGTGCGGACGACGGCGTCCGGAACCATGTGGCTCTGTTGTTTCACCCGGCATCCACCGGTCACCCGAAGAGAGCGTGATTTTCAGCAAGGTACGGACGACACGGACGACTTCGATCGCAGGTGAACTTCGATGGACAACTGGCGCGACCACGCCGCGTGCCGTCATGAGGACCCCGACCTCTTCTTCCCGGTCGGCACCACCGGACCCGCCCTGCTCCAGGAGCGGCAGGCCAAGGCGGTCTGCGGGCGCTGCCCCGTACGGGACCAGTGTCTGGACTGGGCGATGGACACGGGGCAGACCCTCGGGGTCTGGGGCGGTACGACGGAAAGCGAACGCCGCGCGCTCAAGCGGCGCGCGAGTTCCCGCCGACGCTCGGGCTGACGCTCGGGCAGACTGGAGCCGCTCCCCGCGGGCGCGGCGAGAGTGCGGGTCCGGCCCCCTCCCGCGACCGGCTCGTCAGCGGCCGGTGCGGCGCAGGGGGCCCCACTCCCTTTCCTGGCGGGCCACCGCGGCCTCGGCCTGCTCGATCACTTCGGGGGCGATCCAGCACAGGGGCTCGACATGGGTCACGAGCGGCTCGTTGTCGGGCCCGCGGCCGGTCTCCCGGCCCGTGAGGACCCACGGCCGGACCCCGGGGCCCTTGTCCCGTGGCAGGTGCGCGTAGTCGTACAGACGCCGCGCCACCCACAGCTCCACGGAGCGGTCCTGCCACCATTCCTCGATGTCGAGCGGGTTGGCGGACAGCCCCGGCATCTCCACACCGGTGAGTTCGTCGATGCTGGTGGTGGCGGCGAGGTCGACCTCGGGGCCGCGGGACCAGCGCACGTAGAGCGCCCGGTGCCGCTCGACCAGGCCGGTCAGCTCGGTGATCCGGTGCACGACCGGCAGGTCGTCCCCTGTGCTCATGGCGTGGCCTCCCTCGTCGGCTGAGTCGATCACGTCACGCTCCGGGGTACCCGTGCTGCGCGGATGAAAGCGGAGGTAGCGGGTCCGCTGTGCTGCCCCGCCTCACTGATCGTCCGGCGGCGGTGCGCCGGGCAGCCGCAGGGTGAAGACGGCGCCCGCCCCCGGCTCGCTCGCCGCCTCCGCGGTACCACCGTGCGCGGCGACCAGGTGGCGGACGATGGCCAGGCCCAGCCCGCTGCCGCCGGTGCGCCGGCTGCGGGACTTCTCGGCCCGCCAGAACCGGTCGAAGACGTGCGGCAGGTCGTCCGGCGCGATGCCGGTGCCGGTGTCGGTCACGGTGAAGACGACCCGATCACCGGCGCGGCGGGCGGCCAGGGTGACGGTACCGTCCGTGGGCGTGTGCCGCAGGGCGTTGGAGACGAGGTTGCCGAGCGCCTGCCGCATCCGTACCGGGTCGGCGTCCAGCCACGGCTTTCCGCCGGCCTCGGCCCAGGGCTCGGTGCGCAGGGTGACTCCGGCGGCGCCGGCGGCCACCCGGTGCGCGGCGGCGACCTGGTCGAGCAGGTCGTCGGCGCGGACCGGCTCGCGGTGCAGGCGCAGGGTGCCGGCGTCGGCGGCGGCCAGGTCCTGGAGGTCGTCGATGATCCGCTGGAGCACCACGGCCTCCTCGTGCAGCGAGGAGAGCAGCGCCGGATCGGGGTCCACGAGGCCGTCCCGGATGACCTCCAGCCAGCCGCGGATGTTGGTCAGCGGGCTGCGCAGTTCGTGCGCGATGTCGCTGACCATGGCCTTGCGCTGGGCCTCCAGTCGCTCACGGCGTTCGGCCAGGTCGTTGAAGGCCTCCGCCAGGATGCCGGTCTCGTCGCGGGTGGTCACCGGGACCCGCACATGCAGCTCGGGCGGCTGCTGGGCGGCCGCGGTCAGCGCGCGCAGGGGCCGTACCAGCCGGACGGCGACCACGGCGGTCACTGCGACGGTGACGGCGAGGACCAGCCCGGCCGCGCCGACGATCTTGGCCTTGTTGGCCGGGGACATGTCGAACCGGGGCGTCGGCAGGTCGCCGATGCCGAGGAACAGTTCGGCGGCGGGTGCCACATAGGGGTCCAGTTGCGCGCGCAGTGCGCTGTCGGCGCAGGGCTGCGCCTGTCGTGCGGACTTCGACCTGCCCAGCTTGTCGAACCCCGCCACGACGTACCGGTTCGGCTTGGCGGGGTCTGGTGAGACGAATTCCGGTCTGCCGAAGTCGTGGCCGTTTTGCTGCAGGCAGGCTCTGGTGCCTTCGGCGAGCGCGTCGACGGCCTTCTTCTCGGTGGCGGTGGGAGTGACCAGCATGTAGTAGCCGCATTCCTCCGGCAGGTAGGCCGAGCGCGGGCTCCCGTCGGAGTCGCTGAGGACGGGGCGTCCGCTGGGAGCCCGCCGGACCGTGACCTCGACGCCCTGCGAGGCGTAGCACTGCCGCATCTTGTCCGCGAGGGCGTCCATCCGCTCGCGTTCGCGCGCCGTGAGCCGGTACGGGCCGACGGCACGCGGATCGACGCCGTTGAGCTGCGCGCCGGGCTCGGTGTAGGTGTCGGTGTGCAGGGGGTCGACCGTGGCGGCGGCGCCGAGGGGCAGGGCGGTGCCGTGCGGGGCGGAGTCGGCGATCAGGACGCGGTCGGCGGTGGTCAGGGCGATGCGCCGGCCCGTCGTCATGGCCAGGGCGCGGACGGTGCCCTCGACCCCCTGCCAGCTCGGGTGAGTGGCGGCGTATCCGCTGAGCTGGGCCAGGATCTTCATGTCGGCGGCGAGGTCCTGCCCCTGCTCCTCGCGCAGGGCGCTGGTGGTGGTGGTCACGGCGAGCCAGGCCGTGGCCGCCACGGAGCACACGGCGATCAGGGCGGAGACGGACAGCAGCCGGACCAGCAGCCGTTTGCGTACGGGGATGCGCCGCTTCCGGGGCTGCCGTCGCCTCATGTGCGGCCGCCGCTGAGTTTGTAGCCGACGCCGAACACGGTGAGCAGCCGTACCGGGTGGCGCGGGTCGCTCTCGATCTTCTTGCGCAGGTTCATGATGTGCACGTCGACGGCCCGCTCGGTGGAGGCCCGGTCCAGGCCGCGGGTGAACTGAAGCAACTGCCGCCGGGTGAAGACCCGTTCCGGCTCACCGGCCATGGCCAGCAGGATCTGGAACTCGGCCGGAGTGCAGTCCACCGGCAGCCCGTCGCAGCGCACCTCGTGCCGCCTGGGGTCGACGGCGATCCCTCCGGCGCGTACGACGGGGTCCTCCGGGACGTCGACGGCGCGCCCGCTGCGCCGCAGGACCGTACGGATACGGGCCATCAGCTCACGCGGGCTGTACGGCTTGGTCATGTAGTCGTCGGCGCCAAGCTCCAGGCCGAGCAGGAGGTCGTCCTCGTCCGAACGGGCCGTCAGCATCAGCACGGGGATGTCCTGGTCGCCCGAGCGCAGCACCCGGCACACCCCGAAGCCGTCGACCACCGGCAGCATCAGGTCGAGGACCACCAGGTCGGGTCCGAGTCTGCGGGCGGCGTCCAGCGCGGCGGCCCCGTCGTGGACCACGGTCGCGGTGTGGCCCTCCGCGAGCAGGGAGCGGCGTATCAGTTCGGCCTGCATCTCGTCGTCCTCGGCGACCAGCACGTGTGCGCACATTCGGCGGATCCCAGGCCGGTCAGAGGGCGAGCCAGTCGGCGTACCCCATGGCGACGACGGGATGCCGGTCCGGGTCCAGGGTGTGCAGCAGGTCCTTCATGTGCGCCTTGGCGACGCTGACGCAGCCGTGCGTGGGGCCGCCGTGGTCGACGTGGATCCAGATGCCGCCGCCGCGGTACGCGCCGAGGGGGCGGGTCCAGTCGAGGGGCGAGGTGCCGGGCTCGCGGTTGTAGTCGATGGCGACGACGTAGTCGAAGGAGCCCTGGAGCGGCTCGCCCTCGAAGCCGGTGCCAGGTGAACTGAACCCGCCGGACCGGGTGTACGGCAGCCGGCTGCCGGGGTCGGGGAGCAGGCCGCCGGCGTCGGTGAGGGTGTAGACGCCGAGGGGCGAGCGCAGGTCCCCGGCCGTGTGGTGGTCGCTCCAGCCCCGCAGGGCGTTGTGCGCGGGCCAGTTGGGGCCCGCCTCCCAGCCGAGGTCGGTGCGTTCGTACAGCACCACGGTGGATCGCGGTGAGTTCTTGCCGCGCCCGGTCACGACGACCGCCTGCCGTGACCGGCCGGGTATCGCCGCCGTCAGTTTCGGCCCGAGGCCGGGTATGCGCTGCGGGGCGGCCTGCGCGGTGACCTCCGGGGCGGGCGTGGCCGTCCGCGGCGGTGAGCCGGCGGTCGTCCGGCGGGGGTTCGCCGCGGCACCGCCGCCGCAGCCGCTGAGCACGAAGGGGGTCGCGAGCAGCGCGACGGCGGTCCTGCGATTGATCATGAGTCGAACCTTGACCGACAGTTGTGAGGAACTGGTCAGCTTCTAGGATCGTCCGGGCTTCCCGGGTTGGTAGAGCCAGGTGTTGAACAACGTGTGGAGGTCCTTGCCGGACTCCCGCTCGGCCAGCTTGACGAACCGGTCCGTGGTGCCGTGCCCGTCGCGGTGCTCCGCCGCCCAGGCGCGCAGGATGCGGAAGAACGTGAAGTCGCCCACGGCCCGCCGCAGTTCGTGCAGGGCCATGGCGCCGCGGTCGTAGACGGGGGTGTCGAAGATGTGGGCACCACTGCCGGGATTGCCGGGCGGGAACGCCCACAGGCTGTTGCTCGCCGGGCGGGCGTACAGCCCGTCGAAGGTCTTCTGGGCACTGTCGCCGCCGTGCTGCTCGCTGTAGAGCCACTCGGCGTAGGTGGCGAAGCCCTCGTTGAGCCAGATGTCCTTCCAGGTGGTGAGCGAGACGGAGTCGCCGAACCACTGGTGGGCGTTCTCGTGGACGAGGGTGCTCAAGTCGGGTGCCCGGTCGTAGACGGGCCGGGACTGGGTCTCCAGGGCGTACCCGACACTGTGCGCGTGGTCGACGATCGAGCCGGCGGCGCGGAAGGGGTAGGGGCCGAAGACCTTGCTCTCCCAATCCAGGACGGACGGCAGCTTCTTCAGGACCGGCGCGGCGGCGCTCGACTCGCGCGAGTCGACGGCGTTGTACACCTGGATGCCGTCGCGGGTGGTGTACCGCTCGACCTTGAACTTGCCGACGGTGGCGGTGGCCAGGTAGGCGGCCATCGGCTCGGACTGGCGCCAGCGGAAGGTGGTCTCGCCGTGGGCGGTGGACTGCCCGAGGAGGACGCCGTTGGAGACGGCGGTGCGGCCCTGGGGGACGGTGACGGTGATGTCGTACGAGGACTTGTCCCGTGGGTGGTTGTTCGCCGGGAACCAGGTCATCGCGCCCTGTGGCTCGCCCGCGACGAACGCGCCGTCGTCGGTGCGGATCCAGCCGTCCGCTGAGCCGTCCGGGTCGGTGACCGACTTCGGGGTGCCCTGGTAGGTGACGGTGACCTTGAAGTCCTGGCCGTCGCGCAGGGCGTGGCGCGGGGTGACGAGGAGTTCCTGGCCGTTCCTGCTGAATCCGGCGGCGTTGCCGTCGACCGTGAGGCCGGTGACGTCCAGGCCCTTGAAGTCGAGGTCGAAGCGGGCCAACCGCTGGGTGGCACGGGCGGTGAGGACCGCCTTGCCCCGCAGCTTTCGGGTGCCGGTGTCGTAATGGAGCGTCAGGCCGTAGTGCCGGACGTGGTAGCCGCCGTTGCCCGCGAGCGGGAAGTACGGGTCGCCCACGCCGGACGAACCGTTGGTCCCGGCCGCGGCGGGCCCGGCTGCCGCGACCAGCGCCGCGAGGGCCACGGGGACGGTGGCGAGCACCGCCCGGCGGCTCAGGACAGCGGTGCGTCTTGCGGCGGTCTGCTGTCGGGGTGACCTCACATGCGCTCCTTGTGGGGTTGCTGTGATCAACTGATGACACATTAGGCGCGCCACCGGTCCTGTTTCACCCTCCTTCAGGTCAAGTCACGCCGCGTCGCCGACGGGGCGCCGGTTGTCGCCGCAGTACGCTCGCGGCACCGACCGCGACCCGAGAGGGGCCCCACCGTGAGCGTGCGCGTGCGCCGGATCTACGAAACGCCCGAGCCCGACGACGGCCTGCGGGTCCTGGTCGACCGGCTGTGGCCGCGTGGTGTGTCCAAGGAGGCGGCGCAGGTGGACGAGTGGCCCAAGGGCCTCACCCCGTCGGACGAGCTGCGCCGCTGGTACCACGGCGGCGAGGGCTCCTACGAGGAGTTCCGCAGGCGGTACGAGGCGGAGCTCGACGCCCCCGAGGCCGCCGAACTCCTCGACGGCCTCAGGGAGTCGGCCCGCAAGGGGCCGGTCACCCTCGTCACCGCGTCCAAGAACCTGGAAGAGGGACACGTCGCGGTGCTGGCGCGCCTGCTGGGCGACTGACGTGCCGTCACCCTCCTGGCCGACGGTGTATCAGGCCGTCTGCCGTGCCGCCGCCCGCCCCGCGGCCCGGCCCGAGAACAGGCAGCCGCCGAGGAAGGTGCCCTCCAGCGCGTTGTAGCCGTGGACGCCGCCGCCGCCGAATCCGGCCACCTCGCCCGCCGCGTACAGCCCGTCGACCGGCTGCCCGTCGGCGCCCAGGGCGCGGGAGTCCAGGTCGGTCTGGATGCCGCCGAGGGTCTTGCGGGTCAGGACGTGCAGCTTGACGCCGATCAGCGGTCCGGCCGCCGGGTCGAGGATGCGGTGCGGGGTCGCGACCCGGCCGAGGCGGTCGCCGATGTAGCGGCGGGCGTTGCGGATGCCCTGGACCTGGGAGTCCTTGCTGTAGGGGTTGGCGATCTGGAGGTCGCGGGCCTCGATCTGACGCCGTACCTCGGCCGCGTCCAGCAGCGGCTTGTCCGTCAGCCCGTTCATCTTCTCCACGAGCTTCTCGAGGGTGTCGGCGGTCACGAAGTCGGCGCCGTGGCGCACGAAGTCCTGTACCGGGCGGGGGGCGCCCTTGCCGAGGAGGCGGTCGCGCAGGACGGCCCCCCGGTCCTTGGCGGTGATGTCGGGGTTCTGCTCGGAACCGGAGAGCGCGAACTCCTTCTCGATGATCTTGCGGGTGAGGATGAACCAGGAGTGGTCGTGGCCCGCGATGTCCTCGGTGGTGCGCAGGTGTTCGAGCGTGCTGAGCGTGTCGTAGCCGGGCAGGCAGGGGTCCGGCAGGCGCCGGCCGAGGGCGTCCAGCCACATGGAGGACGGGCCGGGCAGGATCCGGATGCCGTGGCCGGGCCAGATCGGGTTCCAGTTCTGGACGCCCTCGGTGTAGTGCCACATGCGGTCCCGGTTGACCAGCCGTACGCCCGCCTCGGCGCTGATGTCGAGCATGCGCCCGTCGACGTAGGCGGGGACGCCGGTGACCATCTCGGCGGGGGGTGTGCCGAGCCGTGCGGGCCAGTAGCGGCGGACGATGTCGTGGTTGCCGCCGATGCCGCCGCTGGTGACGATCACGGCCTGGGCGGTCAGCTCGAAGTCGCCGACGCGGTCGCGGTTGGAGGCCACTCCGCGCGGCGAGTCGTCGTCGGCCAGGATCGTGCCGCGTACTCCGCGTGCCGTGCCGTCCTCGATGACCAGCTCGTCCACCCGGTGCCGGTGGTGGAAGGTGAGCAGCCCGTCCCGGGCGGCCTGCTCGGCGTAGCGGACGAACGGTTCGACGACGCCGGTGCCGGTGCCCCAGGCGATGTGGAAGCGGGGTACGGAGTTGCCGTGACCGCCGGCGCGCAGGTCGCCGCGCTCCGCCCAGCCGACCGTGGGCAGCAGGCTGATGCCGTGCCCCTCCAGCCAGGACCGCTTCTCCCCCGCCGCCCACTCGACGTAGGCGCGCGCCCAGCGCACAGCCCAGGAGTCCTCGTCGTCCTGCCGGTCGAACTTCGCGCTGCCCTGCCAGTCGTTCCAGGCGAGGTCGAAGGAGTCCTTGACGCCGAGGCGGCGCTGTTCCGGGGAGTCGACGAGGAAGAGCCCGCCGAAGGACCAGAACGCCTGCCCGCCGAGGTTGGCGGCGTTCTCCTGGTCGAGCAGGGCGACCCGCCGGCCCCGGCTGGTGAGTTCGTGCGCCGCGACCAGGCCCGCGAGGCCCGCTCCGACGACGATGACGTCCGCGTCCATGACGACCGTTTTCCTTCCCTATACGACTGGTTCGGGGGCGCTGCCATCGGTGAGCAGCGCGGTCAGAAGCTGTTTGAGCCAGGCTCGGGCGGCCTCCACGTCCCGGTCCAGCAGCAGTTGCGTGGTGACCCCGTCGTACGCCGCGACCACGGCGTGCGCCGCTCCGTCCACGTCGCCGAGCACGGCGGGCAGTTCGGTGTGGCCCTTCGCCCGCGAGAGCCGGTCGGCCATGGCGCCCCTGAGGCGGGCCCGGTGATCGAGGAGCACTCGGGCGACCTCCGGGTCACGGGCGGCGTGCACCAGGAAGTCGGTCTTCACGAGCAGCCAGTCCACGTCCAGCAGCAGCACGTCGGTGACCCGGTCCACGGAGGTGTGCACGTCGAGGTCGGGGCCGTCGCCGGCGAGCGCGTCGGCCACCTGCTCCGCGATGAGGTCGGCCCGTTCCCGGTACAGGGCGAAGAACAGCTCGTCGAGGGTGGCGAAGTTCGAGTAGAAGGCCCCCCGGCTGAAACCGGCGGCCTCACAGACCTCCTCGATGGAGACCCGGCCGAAGCCCTTGGCCGCGAAGACGCCGAACGCGGCGTCGAGCAGCCTGGCCCGCGTTCGGACCCGGCGCCGGGTGACGCGCTTGGCCGCCGTCTCCTCCACCGCCATACCGACCTCCGTTCGATACATGAATGTATCCGATACATCTGTGTATCGAAAAGGCCCCACGGGACCGCTCCGGGTGGGCCGACATCGATCATGGGAACGTATATTCGATTCAGGAGTACGCTGGGCCCATGGCCACGCACCACCTCCAGGGCTCCCTGTTCGACCAGACCGACGAGCTGCGGCTCGGCCCCCTGGCCGGCCTGCGCCGCACCGAGTTGGGCTCCGGCGCCTGGATCGACGTGCTGCCCGGCTGGCTGAGCGGCGCCGACGCGCTGTTCGAACAGCTGGCGGCCGAGGTGCCGTGGCGCGCCGAGCGCCGCAAGATGTACGACAACGTGGTGGCCGTGCCCCGCCTGCTCGCCTTCTACGGCGCCGACGACCCGCTGCCGCACCCTGTGCTCGCCGAGGCCCGCGAGACGCTCTCCCACCACTACGCCGACGAGCTGGGCGAACCCTTCACCACCGCCGGACTGTGCTTCTACCGCGACGGCCGGGACAGCGTGGCCTGGCACGGCGACCGGATCGGGCGGGGCGCCCGTGAGGACACCATGGTCGCCATCCTGTCCGTGGGCGCGCCCCGGGACCTGCTGCTGCGCCCGGCGCACGGCGGCGGCGCGAGCGTCCGGCGACCGCTCGGCCACGGCGACCTGATCGTCATGGGCGGTTCCTGCCAGCGGACCTGGGAGCACTGCATCCCCAAGACCACCCGGGCCACGGGACCGCGCATCAGCGTCCAGTTCCGCCCGCACGGCGTCCACTGAGCCGCGTGCGGACCGCCCCGCGGGGCACCGCGCCCACGTGATCTGCTTTGCTGTCCCCGACGGTCAGGCACCTCACCACCGGGAACGCGCATGCGGACAGACGTACGCCAGGTCGCCGACGGCACCTATCTGGTGCACGGCAGCGACACCAACTGGGTGATCCTCCAGGACGGCGACGCGCTCACGCTGGTGGACACCGGCTACCCCGGCGACCGGCAGCGGCTGCTCGCCTCCCTCGACGCCGTGGGCGGCGGCCCCGAGGCCGTCGTGGCCGTGCTGATCACCCACGCCCACAACGACCACATCGGCTCCGCCGAGTACCTGCGCACCGCCCACGGCACGCCCGTCCTCCTGCACCCGGCCGAAGTCCCGCACGCCCGTCGGGACTTCCTCCAGCAGGTGTCCGTCGGCGAGGTGCTGCGCAACGCGTGGCGGCCGGGCGTGCTGCCGTGGACGGCGCGGGTGCTGCGCTCCGGCGGCACCCAGCAGCACCCCGTGACCGCTCCGCAGGCGTTCCCGGCCGAGGGCCCGCTCGACCTGCCGGGCCGGCCCGTCCCCGTGCACACCCCCGGCCACACCGACGGGCACTGCGTGTACCACCTGCCCGGGGCGGGCGTCCTCGTCTCCGGCGACGCCCTGGCGAGCGGGCACACCACCTCCCGCGTGCGGGGCCCGCAACTGCTGCCCGACATGTTCCACCACGAGCGGACCCGCGCGGTCTCCTCGCTGGAGACCATCGAAGCCCTCGACGGCGACATCCTGCTGCCGGGGCACGGACCGGTTCACCGGGGACCGGTACGGGATGCCGCCCGACTGGCGCGGGAACGCGCCCGAGCCTCTTAGGGTTCCTGCCATGGCCTTGCAGATCAGCGCCACCAACCCGGAGCACCCCGCGCTCCTGCTCGAACTCCCGTGGGGCACGCCCCTGGAGGAGTGGCCCGAGAAGTACCTCGTACCGCTGCCCCGGGGCATCTCGCGGCACGTCGTGCGGTACGCGCGGGCCGGCGACGAGGTGATCGCCGTCAAGGAGCTCGCGGAGCGGCCCGCGCTGCGCGAGTACGAGCTGCTGCGCGACCTGGACCGGCTGGGCATCCCCGCCGTGGACCCCCTCGCGGTGATCACCGGGCGCACCAACCGGGCCGGCGACCCGCTGGAGCCTGTGCTGGTCACCCGGCACCTGGGCGGCTCGATGCCGTACCGCTCGATGTTCGAGACGACCATGCGCCCGGCGACCATGCACCGCCTGATGGACGCCCTGGCGGTGCTGCTGGTGCGGCTGCACCTGGCTGGGTTCGCCTGGGGTGACTGCTCGCTGTCCAACACGCTGTTCCGGCGGGACGCGGGCGCCTACGCGGCCTACCTGGTGGACGCCGAGACCGGCGACCTGCACCCGCGGCTCAGCCTCGGCCAGCGGGATTACGACCTGGACCTCGCCCGTGTGAACATCAGCGGCGAGCTGCTGGACCTGGAGGCGTCGGGCGCGCTGCACCCGTCCGTGGACCCCGTCGAGTTCGGGCACGAGATCTGCACCCGCTACCGGAACCTGTGGGAGGAGCTGACCCGCACCTCCGTGTATCCGGCGGGCAAGTACCACTACATAGAGCGGCGCATACGCCGGCTCAACGACCTCGGTTTCGACGTGGCCGAGATGCAGATCGAGCACTCCTCCACCGGCGACACGGTCACCTTCGTGCCGAAGGTCGTCGACGCCGGCCACCACCAGCGCCAGCTGCTGCGCCTGACCGGCCTGGACACCGAGGAGAACCAGGCACGGCGGCTGCTCAACGACCTGGAGAGCTGGATGGCCACCCAGGACGACTACGACCCGGGCGACCCCCTCGCCGCCCGCCCCGAGGTGCTGGCCCACCGCTGGGTGCGGGACGTGTTCCGGCCCACCGTGCGCGCCGTGCCCCGCGACCTGCGCGGCTCCATGGACCCGGCGGAGATCTACCACGAGCTGCTGGAACACCGCTGGTACATGTCCGAGCAGGCCCAGCACGACATCGGCCTGGACACGGCCGTCGAGGACTACATCGAGAACGTCCTGCCCAAGGCCCGCACGACGCTGGAACCGACCGTCCCGGAGTAGGCCCCGGGGCCGTCAGTCGTGCGGGACGACGGCCACCGGGCACTCCGCGTGGTGCAGCACCCCGTGCGCCACCGAGCCGATCCGGGCACCGACCGCCGTGAGGTGCGCGCGGCGCCCCACGACCATCAGCTGGGCCCGGCCGGCCACCGACAGCAGCACCTGCCCCGCGCTGCCCATCTCCACCTGCTCGGCCACCGGCACCCCGGGGAACCGTTCCCGCCACGGCTTCAGCGCATCGGCCAGCGCCTTCCGCTCGTACGGCTCCAGGCCCCCGGCGTCGTCCAGCAGCTTCAGCGAGCCGGGGCTGTAGGCGAACACGGGCGGCAGGGTCCAGGCGCGTACGGCCCGCAGGGTGGCACCGCGGGCCGCCGCCGCCTCGAAGGCGAACCGCAGGGCGGCGGCGCTGTCCTCGGGACCGCCCTGCTGCCCCACGACGACATCCCGTCCGGCCGCCTCACCCGACGGCCGGTCCCCGGCGCGCACCAGCACCACGGGCCGCGTGGCCTCCGCGATCACCTGCTGCCCGACGGAACCCAGCAGGAACCCGACGACGGCGCCGTGCCCGCGCGAGCCCAGCACCAGCAGCTCCGCCTCGGCCGCGGCGGCGACCAATGACTCCACCGTGCCGCCCTCGACGGCGTCGGTCGTCATGGTCAGCTCCGGATGCCGCTCGGCGACGGTCCGCGCGGCCTCCGCCAGCGCCGCGGTCACCCAGCCGGCCTGGGTGTCCCGGTCGGCGCCGCCCACGGCCTCGTGCCGCCAGGCATGCACCACCCGCAGCGGCAGCCCGCGGCGTACGGCCTCCCGACCGGCCCAGGCCACTGCGGCGAGGCTCTCCTGGGTGCCGTCGAACCCTGCCGTGATCGGGCGTGTCATGTACGGGCCTCCTGATAATCGCACTTCGTGAGGATCAGTCTTCACTACCCTGCCCCCATGACCTTGCAGTGGGAACAAGTGATCGTGGACGCGACGGACCCCGTGGCGCTGGGGCGTTGGTGGGCCGAGGCGCTGGGCTGGGTGGTGGTGAACGACGCCGCCGACGAGTACGAGATCCGGCCCGCCCCCGACCGCGTGCCCGGGCTGCTGTTCGTACCGGTGCCCGAGAAGAAGAGCCTCAAGAACCGGCTGCACCTCGACTTCCGGCCCGACGACCAGGGCGCCGAGGTCGCCCGCCTGCTGGCGCTGGGGGCCCGGCACACGGACATCGGGCAGGGCGAGCAGTCGTGGGTGACGCTGACGGACCCGGAGGGCAACGAGTTCTGCGTGCTCGGCTCCCGGCCTGTGTGAGGAGCCTCCCGGTGGACGCCGGGCGTCGTGCCCTGTACTCGCAGCGCACGGTCCGCGCCGTCCCTGAGCGCGGCGCGGGGATCGAACATACGATGGGCTGGAACTGCCGTGACAACGGGGTGGGAGACGCATGACACAGGCCGCCGAGGCAGCGCGGACCGTCATCCTGACCGTGGACGACGACCCGGGGGTCTCCCGCGCCGTCGCCCGTGACCTCAGGCGGCGCTACGGAGAGTCCTACCGGATCGTGCGCGCGGAGTCCGGGGAGTCCGCGCTGGACGCGCTGCGCGAGCTGAAGCTGCGCGGCGACCTGGTCGCGGTGATCCTGGCCGACTACCGCATGCCGCAGATGAACGGCATCGAGTTCCTGGAACGGGCCCTGGACGTGTATCCGGGCGCCCGCCGTGTGCTGCTGACGGCGTACGCGGACACCAACGCGGCGATCGACGCGATCAACGTCGTGGACCTCGACCACTACCTGCTCAAGCCGTGGGACCCGCCGGAGGAGAAGCTCTATCCGGTGCTGGACGATCTGCTTCAGGCGTGGCGGCACAGCGACTACCGGGCGGTGGCCAGCACCAAGGTCGTCGGTCACCGGTGGTCGGCGAGGTCCTCGGACGTGCGTGAGTTCCTGGCCCGCAACCAGGTGCCGTACCGCTGGTACTCGGTCGAGGAGCCGGAGGGACAGCGGCTGCTGGCCGTGGCCGGGCAGGACGGGCAGCGGCTGCCGCTGGTGATCACCCCGGACGGTACGGCCCTGGTCGAGCCGGAGGCGCCCGAGCTGGCCGCGCGGGTGGGGCTGGCGACGACGCCGACGGCCGACTTCTACGACCTCGTGGTCATCGGCGGTGGCCCGGCCGGGCTGGGCGCGGCCGTGTACGGGGCCTCCGAGGGCCTGCGGACCGTGCTCGTGGAGCGGTCGGCGACCGGCGGGCAGGCCGGGCAGAGCTCGCGGATCGAGAACTACCTCGGCTTCCCGGACGGTGTCTCCGGCGCCCAGCTCACCGACAGGGCACGGCGGCAGGCGGCCAAGTTCGGCGCCGAGATCCTCAGCGCGCGCGAGGTGACGGCACTCGAGATCAGCGGGGCGGCCCGGGTCGTGCGGTTCGCGGACGGCTCGGCGATCGCGGCGCACAGCGTCATCCTGGCGACGGGCGTGCAGTACCGGCAGCTGGAGGCCGCCGGCTGCACCGACCTGACCGGCTGCGGGGTGTTCTACGGCTCCGCGCTCACCGAGGCCGCCGCCTGCCAGGGGCACGACGTGTACATCGTCGGCGGCGCCAACTCGGCGGGCCAGGCGGCGATGTACCTGTCCAGGTTCGCCAAGTCGGTGACGCTGCTGGTGCGCGGCCCCGACCTGGCGGCGTCGATGTCGTACTACCTGATCCAGCAGATCAACGAGGCCCCCAACATCTCGGTGCGCAGCCACACGGTGGTCGACGCCGCGCACGGCTCCGACCGCCTGGAGCGGCTGACGCTGCGTCATGTGGCGACCGGTGACCGCGAACAGGTCGACGCCCAGTGGATGTTCGTGTTCATCGGGGCCGCCCCGCTCACCGACTGGCTGGGCGAGACGGTGCTGCGCGACGAGCGGGGTTTCATCCTGGCCGGACCGGACCTGGGCGTCGACGGACGGCCGCCGGCGAGCTGGGAGCTGGACCGGCCGCCGTACCACCTGGAGACCAGCGTGCCCGGCGTGTTCGTGGCGGGCGACGCCCGCGCCGAGTCCGCCAAGCGGGTCGCGTCCGCCGTCGGAGAGGGAGCCATGGCCGTGATGCTCGTCCACCGGTACCTGGAGCAGTCGTGAGCGGGCAGCCGATGCCGTGCAGCCCGCAGGAGGTCGCCTCGCTCTTCCTGTTCGAGAAGCTCACCCCCGAGCAGCTCGGACGGCTGTGCGCCGCGGGCCGGGTCGAGCTGTACCAGCCCGGCCCGGTCTACACCGAGGGTGATCCGGCGACCTGCTTCTACGTGATGATCGAGGGCACCGTGGTGCTCTCCCGCCGGGTCGGCGGCGACGACGTGGAGGTCGTGCGGACCTCGCAGCGCGGGGTGTACTCCGGCGCCATGCAGGCCTACATCGGGGACCGGGTCCGGCAGGTGTACAACAACTCGATGCGGGTGACGGAGCCGACGCGGTTCTTCGTGCTGCCCGCCGCCACCTTCGCCGAGATCATGAGCGAGTGGTTCCCGATGGCCGTCCACCTGCTGGAAGGGCTGTTCTTCGGTACGAAGAGCACGCAGGCCGCGATCGGGCAGCGCGAACGCCTGCTGGCGCTGGGCTCGTTGTCGGCCGGTCTCACGCACGAGCTCAACAACCCCGCGGCGGCGGCCGTCCGCGCCACGGCGACGCTGCGGGAGCGGGTGGCGAAGATGCGGCACAAGCTCGCCGTGATCGCCGAGGGGCCCTTCTCCCGCGAGCAGTTGGCGGATCTGATCGAGATCCAGGAGCGCACGGCCGAGCGGGTCGCCAAGGCTCCGGTGCTCAGCCCGCTGGAGACCTCGGACCGGGAGGACGCCCTCGCCGACTGGCTGGAGGACAACGGCATCGACCACGGCTGGCAGCTCGCGCCGACGTTCGTGCAGGCCGGGCTCGACATCGACTGGCTGGAGCAGGTCGCGGCGGCCGTGGGCGAGGAGATCCTGCCCGGGGCCGTCGGCTGGCTCAACTACACCATCGAGACCGAGCTGTTGATGAACGAGATCGACGACTCCACCAACCGCATCTCGCACCTCGTCGACGCCGCCAAGCAGTACTCGCAACTGGACCGCGCGCCCTACCGGGTCGTGGACGTCCACGAACTCCTCGACAGCACGCTGCTGATGCTGTCGGGCAAGATCGGCCCGCGCATCGGGGTCGTCAAGGAGTACGACCGCACGGTCCCGGAGATCCCCGCCTACCCGGCGGAGCTCAACCAGGTGTGGACCAACCTCATCGACAACGCGGTCTCGGCCATCAACGACGCGGGCGGGGACGGCACGCTGACCGTGCGGACCGCGCTGGACCACGAGCGGGTCCTGGTGGAGTTCCGGGACACCGGTCCCGGGATCCCGCCGGAGATCCGCGGCCGCATCTTCGATCCCTTCTTCACCACCAAGCCGGTCGGCCAGGGCACCGGGCTGGGTCTGGACATCTCCTGGCGGATCGTCGTCAACAAGCACCACGGCACCCTCCAGGTGGAGTCGGTGCCCGGCGACACCCGCTTCCAGGTCCTGCTCCCCCTGACCGCCGAGACGCCCGAGGAGGCAGCATGAGCGGCGAGTCCGCGATCGACCCGAGTGTGCCGCCGAGCGGCACCGGCTGCGTGGAGTGCGACGAGGCGGGCGGCTGGTGGTTCCATCTGCGGCGCTGCGCGACCTGCGGGCACATCGGCTGCTGCGACGACTCCCCCGCCAAGCACGCCACCGCCCACTACCGGGACACCGGCCACCCGGTGATCCGCAGCTTCGAGCCGGGCGAGGCCTGGTTCTGGAACTACGACACCAACGAGGTGTACGACTCCGGACCCGAACTGGCCCCACCGGCCAGCCACCCGGCGGACCAGCCCGCGCCGGGACCCGCGGGACGGGTCCCGGCCGACTGGGCGCAAACGCTGCGCTGAGTTCCTACGGGCCGGCGCAGTCCAGGGCGTCCAGGTCGACTGCGTCGGCCATCGCCTGCATGCCCTTGTCGTTGGGGTGCAGGTGGTCGCCACCGTCGAAGAAGGGCAGGATGCGCTCAGGGTCATAGGGGCTGCGCAGGACGTGGTCGAAGTCGGTGACCGCGTCGAACTCCCCACCGGTACGGACGAATTCGTTGACCTGCTGCCGTACGGTCTCCGCCGCCGGGTCCCATTCGGGCCAGCCCTCGAACGGGCCGACGGTCGCCCCGACCACGCACTTCCCGGCCGCGTGCGCCCGGTCGGCGATGTCCCGGTATCCGGCGATCAGGTCCTGGGCGGTGACGCCGGCCTTGATGTCGTTGACGCCCTCGAAGAGGAAGACGGTCCGCGCCCCGGGCTGGGACAGGACGTCCCGGTCCAGCCGGTGCCGGGCACTCTGTCCGGCGCCGTCGGCCAGGACCATGTTGCCGGAGATGCCCTCGTTGGCCACCCCCTGGAGCGGGCCGCCGGCCTTGTTCAGGCGCCGGGCGAGGTAGTCGGGCCAGCGGCGGTCGAGGTCGGTGGTGGACTGCCAGCCGTCGGTGATGGAGTCACCGAGGGCGACGACGGCGCCGGTTGCCGCGCGCGGCGGCCGTACGGAGACTGCGTCGAGGTAGAACCAGGAGCCGGTCGCAGAGGTCCAGTGGGCGGCACTCTCCTCGCCGGTGTGGTCGCCCTCGGTGATGTACGACGTCCGCATGGCCATGCCGTGACCGGTGGCGGGGCCCGCCGCGTCCGCGCTGTGCAGGCTCACCACCAGGTCGGTCGCGGCGGGCAGGCGGCCGGGCAGCGGATCGCTCCAGACGGTGGCCCCCGCCGGTACGGTGACCGTGCGGGCACCGTCGAAGGTGAGCCGCCGGTTGCTGCCCCGCCGCAGCGCGGCACCCTGGTCCTGGATTCCCGCGTAGACGCTGTCGAGGGTCAGCGGCCGGTCGCCGAAGGCGTTGGACAGACGGATCCGCGGGCCGCTCCCGGCGGCGCTGGTGTGCACGACCAGCCGGTAGGAGCGGTCGGCGACGCCGTCGCCCAGCCGGTCGGCGCTCGCCGCCCAGGTGACGACGACGCCCTGCGGGATGCCCGACGCGCGGGCGGGGGCCGTCTGGCAGGCGAGGACGGTCAGCAGGACGGCCGCGAGACGGCAGAGCCGCCCGCCTCGGCCGGTCATCGGGTGAAGTCCTTCAGCGTGACGGACTCGCCGGGGCGCAGGGTGACCGTCCGGGACGTGCCCCCGTACGCCACCTGGGTCCTGCGGCCCCCGACGCTCCGGATCCGGGCCTCGGTCGGCTTGCCGTGCCTCCAGCGCAGGTCGACGACGAAGCCGCCCCGCGCCCCCGCTCCGGTGACCGAACCGGAGGCGGCCCAGGCGTCGGGCAGGGCGGGCAGGAGCTCCAGGTGGCCGGGGCGGGAGTACAGCAGCATCTCCAGGATCGCGGTCGGGGTGCCGAAGTTGGCGTCGATCTGGAAGATACCCCGCCCCCGCTCGGCCTCGTAGATGTCGAAGAGGTTGGGTGCGGTGCCGTTGCCGCCGTCGCTGGACGGGCGGAGGTTGCGGACGACGAGCTGGTAGGCCTTGTCGGCGTTCTTCAGCCGGGCCCAGCACAGGGCACGCCAGGCGTTGGCCCAGCCGAAGCTGTCCATGCCGCGTGCGGTGAGCAGGGCTGTGGCGCCCTTGACGATGTCGTCGGGGGTGGAGCCGTCGGGGCGGATCCGGTCGCCGGGGAAGAGGTTGAACAGCGGCGAGAGGTGGCGGTGGGTGGTCTCGCCGAGGTTGTCCGGGGACATCCACTCCTCCAGCCAGCCGGTCTTGGGGCTCACCACCGGAAGGTAGAGGCGTTCGCGCAGTCCGCCGATGGTGGCGGCGTATCCAGCATCCCTCTTCAGCTCGGCGGCCGCAGTACGGAAGTTCCCGAACAGGATCCAGACCTGTTCCTGGGAGTAGGTGTTGCCCTTGGCGTCCTGCGGCCCGTGCTCCGGCGACCAGTCATGGTCCGCGATCAGCACCTCCTTCCCGTTGTCCAGGGTGGTCGTGAGCAGCCGCGCCTCCCAGAACTGGCAGGCGCCCTCGAGGAGGGGGTAGATCTTCTCCAGGTGGGTGCGGGAGCGCGTGAACTCGTAGTGCTCCCAGAGGCTGTTGCACAGCCAGGCGTTGCCCGTGGGGTGCCACCACCAACCCAGTCCGCCGTAGGGGTTCGTGGAGAAGGCGACGGTCCAGCCGGCGGCCTTCCCGGTGGAGTTGCGGTAGCGGTTGCGGGAGTCCTGGAACAGCCGGTGGGTGAGGTCGGTCCAGGACGGGAGCTGGTCGACGCAGTAGTCGGTGAAGGCGTCGAAGCACTGCGACAGGCCCAGCCGGTCGGCCATCCAGTAGTTCATCTGGATGTTGATGTCGGTGTGGTAATCGCCCATCCAGTCCGGGTCGTTGCCGTCCAGCCAGACCCCTTGGAGGCCCATCGGCAGGCTGTCACGCGACCCGGCGACCATCAGATAGCGACCGAACTGCGCGTAGGTGGCCTCGAGTTCGGGGTCCGGGCTGCCGGTGTCGAAGCGGGCCTTGATGCGCTCCCAGGTGTCCAGTTCGCGCTGCCGCGCCGTCGAGGTGCCGAGCGACAGGTCGAACTGCCCGAACAGTGCGCGGTGGTCGGCGGCGTGGGTGCGCAGCAGCGAGTCCGCCGAATTCCGGGCGGCCGCCTCGGCCTTGGTGCGGGCCAGCGCCAGTGGATCGAGAGACGGGTCACGGTAGTGCGTGGCGGCGTCCGGGGCGTAGTCGGTGCCGCCGCTCAGGACGACGGTCAGTTCCCGGCAGTCGGTGAAGGTGATGTGCGAGCCGCTCACGCGGACGCTGCCGCCGTTGCCGTGGGCGCGGACGGCGGCCCCGTACTTCAGCCCGTTGGCGAAGGACCCGGCGAACGAGTCGGCCTTGCCGCCGGTCTCCCCGTGGGTGCCTTCGAGGGTGATGGTCCCGGTGTGGCGCCCGCCGCCGTCCTGGCCGAAGTGCAGGACGATCACGTCGTCGGGACGGCTGGCGAACAGCTGCCGCCGGTAGGTCACCCCGGAGCGGACGTACGACGTCGTCACCACGCCGTTGTCGAGGTCGAGGGCACGGCGGTAGCCGGAGACGGCGCCCAGGTCGTGGTCGGGGATCTCGACGGTGAGCCGGGCGAGCAGGGTGAGGGAGCCGAAGTCGGCGCGGCCGTAGGGGAACTGGCCGTCGGAGTCGAGGGTGTCGTTGATCCCGCCGGTCCACAGGGTGGCGTCGGTGATCAGGAGGAGCTCACGGCCGGAGTCGTTGCTCGCGAGGGCGCCGAGCCGGCCGTTGCCGACGGGCAGGCCCTGCTCGATCATCGAGCCGGCGTCGGCGGGCGCCTGCCACCAGAGCTGGTGGCGGGACGCGGCGAGCGGCTCGGAGGTCCGCCGCGGGGCGGCGCTCGCGGTGAAGGAGGGAAGCCCGGCGAGGGCTCCGGCGGCGGCGAAGCCGAGGAAGCCGCGCCTGCTGGGGTGGTTGTCCATAGCGTGACCCTTCGGTGAAGCGCGCCCCCGGCAGGGGCGCGGGGAACCGCGCGACCGGCCACGGCGGGCCTGCGGTTTCCCTACGGCTTGACCTGACGGAGTGTTCAGCGAGGAGACTTGGGGACGTCGATGCGATCGATGTCCGGCGCGTACCAGGAGCCGCTGTCGAAGGTGATCGTGTTCGCACCGGCCTTCAGGGTCACCGGCACGCTCACCGTCGAAACCGTCCCCCAGTCACCGGTCGACGCGAACTTGTGGCTCGTACCGGCCCCGGAGCCCGCGGACACCGTGGCCGACCGCGCGTCACCGCTGATGTAGGCGACCTTGACCAGGTACGTGCCCGCCTTGGCGACGACGACGTCGTTGAAGGTCAGTTTGCCGCCGAGGTAGAGGTTGCCGACCTTCTTCCGGCCGGAGCAGGCGTCGCAGCCGCCGACGGAGGCGTTGCCGCTCAGGGTGTTGCCGCTCGCCTCGGCCTCGTAGCCGGTCGAGGTCAGCGCACTTCCCTTCGGGGTCACGGTGAACAGACGCGAGCCGTGCGCGGGCAGTGCCTCGGTGATCTTGCTCTGGAAGCCGCCGAGGTCCTCGTGGTTCCAGAGGTCCCGAACGGAGGCCTTCCCGGTGAAGCCGAGCGCCGTCCAGTCGGCCGTCACCGACGCGGGCCGATCCGCCAGGTTGAACAGGGCGACCGTGTACGTGCCGTCGGGGTTCTTCGCGGCCCACACCTGCTGCGGGTCGGACGGGGTGATCGGGCGGGCCGGCGGGGCGTCGCCCTGGTCGATCGCGATCACCTCCTTGTTGGTGAGCAGGGAGAGTCCGTAGGAGTCGAGCTTGGTGATGTCGTCGCCGGTGAACAGGGGCGACCTGGCGATGGCCCACAGGGTGGCGTAGCTCTGCCGCTCGGCCTTGGTGAGGCCGTCCATGTCGCCGTTGCCGACGTCGAGGGAGTCGAGGTCGTTCCAGCCGCCGGGCCCCGCCTCGCCGGTCCAGGCAGGGGCGTCGTCCCAGCGGTCGTCGACGGAGTTCTCCCAGCTGACGAGGGTGTTGCAGTAGCACTCGACATCGGTGTCGATGCGCCAGCCGTTGGAGTACTTCTTCCAGTCGGCGGCGTGTCCGAAGTCCAGGGACCAGGACAGTTCCAGGTGGACGGAGCGGCCGGTGGCGGCGATCGCCTTGTTCCAGGCTGCCACGTCGGCAACGTTGTCGTACTGGTCGCCGCTCTTGCCCGAGCCGGGTCCGACGCCGTCGAGCTTGAGGAAGTCGTAGCCCCAGTCGGCGATCATCCGGGCCTGGGAGTCTATGTACTTCTGCGCGCACGGCCTGGAGAAGTCGATCTTGTAGGCGCTGTCCCAGCCGTTGGTGGTGCGCAGGTCGGAGTAGACGATGTCGGCGGTGGTGCAGCCGTCCGCGTTCCAGATCGGGGTCTTCCCGTCGCCGTATGCGCCCTTCTCCAGGCCGGCCGGGAGATAGATGCCGGCCTTCAGGCCCTTGGCATGGATGCGGTCGGCGACGGCCTTCATACCGCTGGGGAAGCGGACCGGGTCGGCCTTCTGGCGGCCGTACTGGTCGAACTGGGACTTCCAGTTCCGGTCCATCCACCAGCCGGCGTCGATGTTGACGTACTCGTAGCCGTACTTCTTCAGCTTGGCGGCCAGGGCGTCGGTCTGCTTGTCGACGTTCGCCTCCGTCAGATAGCTGTAGTCGCCGTCCGGGTTGAGCCCCGGGTACTTGGACGACTGCATGCTCCAACTCGACCAGCCCATGTAGGGCTTGGCGGCGGGGGCCGGCGCGGCGGTCGCGGCGTGCGCCGTGGGGGCGAGGGTGACGGCGCCGACGGCGAGGGCCAGGACCACCGTGGCTCTCAGGGCGCGTCCGGGCATGGCGGAGTACGAGGATGACCGCATGGGTCGTACCTCCAGGGGGTGTCGGATCAGCGGCTCGGTCGTGGGTCGGGGGCGATGAACGACTGGATCGCGGTGGCGGCGGCCCCGCGGGCCCACTCCTCGAAGGGGAGCGGGCGGATCTGTACGTCGCACTGCGCGGCCGAGCCGAAGGCGGCCGCGGTGAACGCGTCACGGATGTGTTCGGCGAAGAGGTCGTAGGCGGCCAGCCCCTCACCGGAGATGATCACTCGTTCGGGGCCGAGCAGGTTGGCCACGGTCGCGATGCCACGGCCGATGGCCTCCCCTGCCGTGGCGTACACCTCGCGCACACCGGCGACGTCCTGGTGTGCGAGCGCCACCGCGTCGGCGCCGCAGGTGACCTGACGGCCGGTGACCTCCCGGACGCGGGCCACGATCGCCGTCTCCGAGGCGATCGCCTCCACGCATCCGCGGTTGCCGCAGTGGCAGGGCGGTCCGGCCGGGTCGACGGCCACATGGCCGATCTCGCCGGCCACGCCGTGCGCACCGGCGACCACCTGCCCGTGCACCACGAGACCGCAGCCGATGCCCGCGCCCACGGTCACCACCGCGAAGTCCGAGAGCCCCACGCCGGCCCCGAACCACTGCTCGGCCACGGTCAGGGCCCGGACATCGTTGTCGACGATGACCGGTAACCCGCAGGCGAGGGATGTGAGTTCGGCCAGCGGCACGTCCCGCCACTCCAGGAAGGGCGAGTAGCGCACGACGCCCTCGGCACGGTCGACGTCCCCGGAGACGGCGACACCGAGGCCCAGGACGGGCAGTCCGAGGCCGTCGGCCCCCGCCCGCAGCTCGTGCGTCAGGTCAGCCACCGAGGACAGCACCGCCCTGGTCTCCCGGTCCGCCAGCGGGACGCGCCGGGCGAGGCGGATCCGGCAGCACAGATCGGTCAGCACGCCGATGGCCTCGTCGCCGGTCACCTTGACGCCGATGAACAGCGCCCGTTCCCCGTCGACGCGCACCAGGTTCGCGGGGCGCCCGGGGGCGGGCCGGGCCTCCTGGTCGGCGTCCTCCACCAGGTACCGGGCCTCGAGCAGGGGCCGGACGGCCTTGGTGACGGCCGCCGCCGACAGCCCGGCCCGCCGGGCCGCCTCCAGCCGGGTGAGGGGGCCGTGGGACAGCAACGTGGTGAAGACCTGCGAGACGGCCGGGGTGTGCGCCGGGAACGTCTCGGTGCGGGCGGTCATGGACATGGCCGGGAACCTAGGGCCATTATTTTCCGCTGTCAATAAAAGAAACAGGAGTCAGCAAGAGAAACTGGAGTCGGTGGAAAGGCAGTTGGGGCGGACACGCGAGTGCCCCGCGCCGGGGCGCGGGGCACTCGGTCCTGCCGTGGTCCGTCCGCGTCAGTGGCGGGCGGCCGGCGTGTTGGCGGCGGTGACGTTGACCGCGGCCCACGCCTTGTCCACCGTCTTGTACTCGGTGCTGCTGGCGCCGTACAGGTCCTTGGCCGCCTTCAGCGTCGCGACACGCGCGTCGTGGAAGTCGGTGGTGGAGACCATGTAACGGGTCAGCGCACGGTAGAAGATGGCGGTGGCCTTGGTACGGCCGATGCCCTTGACCGTGGACCCGTTGTAGGTCGGCGAGTCGTAGTTCACGCTGCCGATCTTCTTCTTGCCGCTGCCCTCCGCGAGGAGGTAGTAGGCGTGCGAGGAGACACCGGAACCGGCGTGCACCTCGGTGTAGTACGTGTCCGACGACCAGTAGTCGATCGTGCCCTCGAGCCGGTCGAGCGACGGGTGGTCCAGGCGGCGCAGGAACTTCTGCGCGAGGCCCAGCTTCTCACCGACCAGGTAGTCCGGGGTGTCCTTCGCGTTGTTGGCGAAGAACTCCACGTTGGAGCCGAAGATGTCCGCGAGCGACTCGTTCAGCGAGCCGGGCTCGCCGTACTGGTTGCCGTCCGCGTCGACGTAGGTCGGCTCGAGCTTCGCCGTCGCCTCCACCACGCCGTGGGTCAGCTCGTGACCGGTGACGTCGAGGACGACGAGCGGCTTCTTGAACATGTCGCCGTCGCCGTCGCCGTACAGCATGCAGTTGCAGGTCGGGTCCCAGAAGGCGTTGGCGACCTTCTTGCCCCAGTGGACCATCGCCTGGGCAGCCTTGCTGTTGTTGGCGATGCCCTTGCGGTTGAAGGTCTTCTTGTAGAAGTCCAGCGTCTTCGTGACGCCGTACTGGGCGTCGGCGGCGGCGCTGGCACGACTGGTGGTCTTGCCGTTGCCCCACACGTCGGTGGTGTTCGTGAACTTCGTGCCGGCGCTGAACTTCTCCGTGTAGGAGCCCTTGGCGTCCCGGGTCTCGGTGCCGTACCGGCTCGGGTCCTTGAGCTGGTAGTGGCCGCGCGAGGTCGCCGTGGTGGTCAGGCCGACACTGCCCACGAAGAGGGTCTTGCCGGTGCCGTGCGCCGTCGCCGGGTAGTGCGTGGCGCCGGAGACGCCCGAGCCGAGCAGGCCGGCAGTGTTGGCGGAGGAGCCGATACCGGTGGACGGGTCGATCGTCTCGCCCCGCTCGCGCAGGGTGTCGAGCAGCTTCGGCGACAGGAACTCGTCACTGTCGGGCGTGCTGCTGCGTACCTTGCCGGTGACGGCGTCGACGACGACGGTCTGCGAGGTGCCGTTGTCGGTCACCGTCACCTGGTATGCGAGGGCCGAGGCGCCGCCCCGGGCGTCCACCACGAGTTCGGCGGTGCCCGCCTCGCCCTTGGCGGCAGCGGCGGCCTTCTGCTCAGCCTGCCGGGCCGTCAGCTTGGCCTTCTGGGTGGCCGGCTTCACCGTGTGGTCGGCCGCCCGGGTGACACCGGTGTAGGCCAGCTGCCGGGACAGGTGGACGACGAGATCGCCGCCGAGCACCTGCATGCCGTTGTGGGTACGGACGAACCGGACGTGGCGGGCGCCCTCCGGGTCGACCATGACGTCCTGGGCGTGGAGTTCGTCGCCCTGCGACACGCCGGTCGCGGAAGCGTGGGCGAACGCGGCGGTCTGCGCCGCCTTCACGACCGAGGCGGTCTTCGTCGCCGACGACGACACGCCGTGCGCCGCCCCCGTGGCGGGGCCGGCGAAGGCCGTCCCGGCCAGACCCGTAGCAGCCGTCGCCACCGCGATGGCGACCGCCACGCTGCGTATGTGCGGTCTACGCACTATGTGGGGTTCCTTTGTTCGAAGACGGCCGGGGTCACCAACCGCCTTGAGACATGGCGGGGTTGAGCCCACGCCACGAGGGCTGGTCGGGCCCCCCGACGAACCCTTACGGATGAGTCATGTCCGCGTAAAGCCGGAATGATCGCTTTCGCGGTCTTCTATGACAATCCTTTACGAATGCGCGCCGCAGGGTGATCAGCGCATGACCAACTGTGTGTCACCTGTAGAGATGTGACGAGATGCGAGTAGGTTCCGTCGCCTGAATGTGACAGATCTCGCACCACAAAAGGTGCAGAGGGGACGGTAGTGAATGGTCACTGCAACGGTTGGCAAAGGTCTGGTCCTCGGAGCGGTCATGCTCTCGCTCCTCGCGGTCCCCGCACAGGCCGCACCCCAGCAGGCCCGGCCACGGACGGCCGGTCTGCCGGCGCCCGACACCGCCGGGCTGCGCGAGGTGCTGCGTTCGACGGTCGCCGCGGGCGCACCAGGCGCCATGGCCCGGATCGACGACGACGGCACCGTGTACAAGGCGGTGCGGGGCGTCGCCGACCGCGGCACCCTGCGGGCCATCGACACCGCGGACCACTTCCGAGTCGGCAGCGTCACCAAGTCCTTCTCGGCCGTCGTCCTGCTGCAACTGGCCGACGAGCACAAGCTGAGCCTCGACGCGCCGGTCAACCGCTACCTGCCCGGCCTGCTGCCGGACGACCGGATCACGGTGCGGCACGTGCTCAGTCACCGCAGCGGCCTGTACGACTACTCCAACGACATGTTCGCCAAGAGCGTGGCCGGCTTCGAGGCGGTGCGCGACAAGGTCTTCACCTACCGCCAACTGGTGGACCTCTCACTGAAGAAGGCCCGCACCAACGCCCCCGGCGCCGCCTACTCGTACTCCAACACCAACTTCGTCGTCGCCGGGATGCTCATCGAGAAGCTGACGGGGCACCCCGTGCGGACCGAGTACGAGAACCGCATCTTCAAGCCGCTGAACCTGAAGGACACCTTCTACGTCCACCCGGACACCGCGATCCCGGGCCGCTACACCAAGGGCTACCTCACGCCCGACACGGCGGGGGCCGCGCTGGTCGACGCCACGCGGCAGACGGTGTCCTGGGCGCAGAGCGCGGGCGCCGTCATCTCCAGCACGCACGATCTGAACACCTTCTACTCCGCCCTGCTCGGCGGGAAGCTGACCTCGGCCGCGCGGCTGGCGGAGATGGAGCGGTTCACCCCGGTCGACGGCTCCACGGCGTACGGACTCGGCCTGCGGCGCCGCACCCTGTCCTGCGGGGTGTCGGTCTACGGTCACACGGGCGCTGTTCAGGGCTACTACACCTACGCCTTCACCTCCAAGGACGGCCGGCGCAGCCTGACCGCGGTCGCCAACACGTCCAACAACGCGGAGGTGCTCAGCGCGATGGCGGGCACCCTGGAGTCGGCGTTCTGCGGCAAGCAGGCGAAGGCCCGGCGGGATGCCCCGGCCGCGGAGTGGAACGCCGAGTGGCACGCCGACTGGCAGGAAGAGTCGTTGTGATACGCCCACGCTCCGTGATCTTGGCGGAATGACTTCGTCCGGGCCACCATGCGCGCATGAAGGGTGATCTCTTTTCCAGTCAGCACATGGTGCAGCCGGCCGTCGAGCCGGGAATGTCCGTCGAGAACGCCAAGTGCCTCAGGTACACGGTGAACGGCGAGATGCTCGCCCGCCAGGGCGCGATGATCGCCTACCGCGGCAACCTCCAGTTCGAGCGCAAGGGGCAGGGCGTCGGCGGCATGCTCAAGCGTGCGTTCACCGGCGAGGGCCTGCCCCTCATGGCGGTGCGCGGTCAGGGCGAGGCGTGGTTCGCGCACGAGGCGCAGAACTGTTTCATCGTCGATGTCGAGCCCGGCGACCAGTTCACCGTCAACGGCCGCAACGTGCTGTGTTTCGACGCCTCGTTGTCGTACGAGATCAAGACGGTCAAGGGCTCGGGCATCGCCGGGGGCGGCCTGTTCAACAGCGTCTTCACCGGGCAGGGCCGGCTCGGCCTGATGTGCGAGGGCAACCCGCTGGTCATACCGGTCTCCGCACAGCAGCCGGTGTTCGTCGACACGGACGCGGTGGTGGGCTGGACCGCCCATCTCCAGACCTCGCTGCACCGCTCGCAGTCCATCGGCTCCATGCTGCGCGGCGGTTCCGGCGAGGCCGTGCAGCTGATGCTCCAGGGCGAGGGGTACGTCGTGGTGCGCCCGAGCGAGGTGACGCCGCAGAAGGCGGAGCAGCACTGACGGCGCTCCAGGGAATGATCTGCTCCGCAAAGGCAACCCCGCCGGCCGTACCGGCGTCTTGATCGGCAACAGACCGAGACAGCCCTGGCCCCTGAGGGCCAGGGCGAAATTCCGACGCACTATACACGACATGTATACGCGGCTTGTATACATCATGTGTATACACAACATGTATACGCTGGGTGTATAGAAAGGCAGTGATGTACGGCAAGGCATTCGCCCCGGAGTACCAGGGCTCACTCACCACCCTGTCCGTGAACTCCTCGCTGGTCGACGTGCTGGCCGAGGGCACCGAGCGGCTGCGCGCCGCCGAGCGCGCCGGACGGTGCGACGAGGCCGCCCGCTGCGGGCTCGCGGTCGCCGAGGCACACCGCCGGCTCGGTCAGGTGCGGGATGCCGACCGGGCGTGGAAGGCGAGTTACCGCGCGGCCCGGGAGGCCGGCGACACTGCGGCGATGGCGTGGGCGCTGTGGAGCGGCGGCACGCTCGCCCGGCAGCGCGGCGCGTTCCCGCTGGCCTGGCGGCTGCTGGGGCTCGCGGCCGAACTCGGCGAGCGCGGCGGTGACATCGTGGTGCGCGGCTACTCGCTGGCCGGGCTCGCGGAGACCGGCCGCATCCAGGGCGACTACGAGGCCGTCGGCCGGCTCCACGAGCAGCTGCTCGCCGAGGCCCGCAAGCGCGGCGAGGCCCGGCACACGGTGTGGGCGCTGGAGGGCATCGCGCAGATGCACCGCAACACCGGTTCCTACGACACGGCGTACGCCATGTTCGAGGAGGCGGCGGAGATAGCGGACCGCGCCAACGACCGGCGCGGACACGCCTGGGCGCTGCGCGGGCTCGCCGACATCGTCTCGGTGCGCGACGGCGACACCGAGCGGGCGCTCGCGCTGCTCTCGGAGGCGGAGACCGCCTGCCGCGCGATGAACCTCTCCAGCGCCCTCGCCTACAACCACAAGATGCGCGGCAACGTGCTCCAGCGCGCCGGCCGGTACGCCGAGGCGCGCGCGATGTACGAGACCGCACTCGGGGAGTTCCGGGCGATGAGCGAGCCGCGCGGCGAGGCGCTGGCCCGTCTGGGCCTGGCCAAGTCCCTCGCGGGGCTCGGCCGCGACCGGGCCGAGACGGCGGCCGAACTGGCGGACCTGGCCCGCACGGTGCGGCGCGCCGGCCTGCGGCACGTGGGGCGGATGGTGGCCCGCGCGCAGGAGGAGCTCGGCGCCGAGGCGGAGGGCGTACGGTGAGCGCGCTTCCCTCGCCGGTTCAGGCACCGCCCTCCGCGCCCGAGATCCTCGGCCGCTGCCGGGAGTTGGTACGGCCCGCGCTGACCGAGGCCGTGGCGCGGCTGCATCCGTGGGTGGGTGAGATGGCGGCGTACTCCTTCGGCTGGTGCGAGGTCGGCGGCGCGCCGGCCGTCGCACCCGGCGGCAAGGGCGTACGGCAGGCGCTGGCCGTGCTCGGGGCGGAGGCGGCGGGCGCGCCCGGGCGCGCCGGGATCGCCGGGGCGGTCGCGGTGGAACTGGTGCACGCCTTCTCCCTGCTGCACGACGACATCATGGACGGCGACACGACCCGGCGGCGTCGCCCCACCGTCTGGAAGGCGTACGGCACGGGCCCCGCGGTGCTCGCCGGCGACGCCCTGTTCGCGCTGGCCGTCGAGACCCTGGCCGTCGAGCCGGGCGGCGCGGGCGCGGTGCGGCTGCTGTCGGCCGCGCTCGCCGACCTGGTACGCGGGCAGGCCGACGACCTGCTCTTCACCGACCGGCCGTGGACCGGGCCGGAGCGGGTCTCGCCCGCGGAGTACCGGACGATGGCCGAGCGCAAGACGGGTGCGCTGCTGGGCTGTGCCGCGGCTCTGGGTGCCACGCTCGGCGGCGCGCCCGAGGCCACGGTCGCCGCGCTGGACGAGGCCGGGCGGGCTCTGGGGGTCGCCTTCCAGCTGGTGGACGACGTGCTGGGCATCTGGGGCGACCCGGCGGTCACCGGCAAGCCGGTGCACGGTGATCTGCGGGAGCGGAAGAAGACGTTCCCGGTGCTGGCCGCGCTCTCCCGCCCCGGCCCCGCGGCCCGGCGCCTCGCCACGCTCCTCGACTCCGGCGGGGAGCCGGACACGGCTGCCGCGCTGATCGAGGAGCTCGGCGGTCGGGCCGCGGCACTGGCCGAGGCCCGGCGGCACACCGTCACGGCCCGCACGGCACTCGCCGGCGTTCCGTCGGCGACCGGGGCCGCCGCGGATCTGGGCCGCCTGCTGGACTTCCTGGTACGCCGCGATCTGTGAGACGGGGGCACGTCGTGCGCGCCCCTCTCTTTACCGTCGGTTACCCACAGGTCGAAGCCCGGACATCCTCCGTTTCCCCAAGTCTCGGGCGCTGCCCGCCGCCTGAATAAAAGGCAGAAAGCGCTTCGGAGTTGCGGATTCGTTGAACGCATCGTGTCGCGCCCCGCGTACTCCTGGGAAAGACGAGGCAGGGGTTTCAGCGAGGGATGACCATGGTCAAGGCGCACGTCTCCGCACAAGAACTGGTCGCGGGAAGGTACCGGCTCCTCGATGTCGTCGGCCGCGAGACGAACCGCATCTGCTGGTACGCCGAGGACTTGGAGGCGGAGCGGCCCCGACTGGTCACGCAGATCGCGCTCCCGACGGGTTCCCCGGAGGAGGCGCCGCGCCGGACCTGCGCGCGCATCCTGCGCACCTCGGAGGTCATGAGCGTGCTCCGCCCGGGCCGGGTGCCGATGGTCATCGACGCGGTGGAGGAGTCCGGCACGCTGTGGACGGTCACCGATGTGATCGGCGGCCGGCCGCTGGGTGAAGTCCTCTCCCAGGAGGGCGCGTTCAACTATGTGCGGGCCGCGCGGATCGGGCTGGAGCTGCTCGACGTGCTGGAGGCCGCGCACGACGAGGGCTTCACCCACGGCGAGCTCAGCCCGGACCAGGTGTTCGTGCGCGACCGGGGTCCGGTCGTCGTCACGGGCTTCGGACTGGCGGGCGCGACCCTCGCCCCACGCGTGACCGCACCGGCGTACGCCTCCCCCGAGCAGGCCCGCGACGAGCGCATCGGCCCGGCCGCCGACCTGTGGGCGCTGGGCGCGATCCTCTACACCATGGTGGAGGGCCGGCCGCCGTTCCGGGACCGGGGCAGGTTCGAGGCCACCCTGAAGGGCGTGGACCGGCTTCCCCTGCGCACCCCGCTGCGTGCCGGTCCGCTGAGCCAGGTCGTACAGGGCCTGCTGCGCAAGGACTCACGGGAGCGGCTGACCCGCCCGGTGGCCCGCGAGGCACTCACCCGGGTGCTGAACGAGGATCTGGACGCGGACCGGCAGACCGCTCCCGTGCCCCGGTTGCGGGCCGCCTACGCCGCGGCCCTGCGCCCCGGCGGGGCGTGGAGCCGACGGACCATGGTCGCCGGGACCGCGCTGGCGGTGGTCACGGTCGCGGTCGCCGTGCTCGCCGCGACGCACGGCCTGCCGGGCACCGGCACCGACACGGACAGCGCGGCCTCCGGCGGCTCGCGCCGGCCGTCCGCCAGCGCCCCCGCCTCCACCCCCGCGCCCTCCCCCTCTCCCTCTCCCTCTCCCTCGGGGAGTGACCGCACCGACAACAAGCAGACCCACTCCCCTTCCCCCTCCGCTGCCCGGACCTCCGGTTCCCCGACGGCCCCCTCGCCGTCGCGCAGTACCACCGCCCTGCCCGACGGCTACCACCGCTACACCGCCCCCGAGGGCTTCTCCGTCGCGCTGCCCGACGGCTGGAAGCGGCTGGAGACCGCACGCGACTCCGACGCCTACCGCGTCACCTTCGGCACGGCCGACGGCTCCACCACCCTGGCGGTCACCTACAGCGAAGGCGCACGCGTGAAGCCGGACCCGGTCGTCATCTGGCGGGACGACGTGGAGCCGGACCTGGAGAAGCTGGCGGGCTACCGGCGGATCGGCGAGATCCGGGCGACCACCTACCAGGGCCACAAGGCGGCCGACATGGAGTGGGTCTCCGGCACCGGCGACGACGCCGTGCACACCTTCGGCCGGGGTTTCCTCGTCGGCGACCAGCAGGGCTTCTCCCTGCGCTTCACCACCCCGGCCGCCGACTGGGAGAGTGCCGCCGACCGGGAGGCGCAGAGCACCTTCCTGCGGACCTTCCGGCCGCCGGCGGCCTGAGAGCCGCGCCGCGTCCCGGTCGCCCGGACAGGTCGTTTTCAGCCCGGCAAGCAGGGGACCCGTTGCTTATGGTGCAAATCGGATACACGATGATGACCGAGCAGGCCGGCCCGCGTGACCTCGTCGACCATCTGGTCCGCGCCGAGGAGGCCGGGTTCGACTTCTCGGTGACCTCGGACCACTACTTCCCGTGGCTGCGCTCGCAGGGCCACTCCTCCTACGCGTGGAGCGTGCTCGGCGCCGCTGCCCAGGCCACGTCGCGCATCCCGTTGATGACCTACGTGACGTGCCCGACCTTCCGCTACCACCCGGCGATCGTGGCGCAGAAGGCTGCGACGATGCAGCTCCTGTCCGAGGGCCGCTTCCGGCTCGGGCTCGGTGCCGGGGAGAACCTCAACGAGCACGTCGTGGGCGGCGGCTGGCCGCCGGTGGACGTGCGGCACGAGATGCTCGAGGAGGCCGTGGAGATCATCCGCGAGCTCTTCGGCGGCGGTCACGTCACCCACCACGGCCGGCACTTCGACGTGGAGTCGGCCCGGCTGTGGGACCTGCCGGAACACCCGCCGCAGATCGGCATCGCCGTCTCCGGCGAGCAGTCCTGCAAGCTCGCGGGCCACCACGCCGACCTGGTCATCGCCACCGAGCCGAAGCCGGACCTGCTCGAGGCCTTCGACCGGCACGGCGGCACCGGCAAGCCGCGGGTGGGCCAGCTGCCGGTCTGCTACGACCCCGACCGTGATGCCGCGATCAAGCGCGCCCACGACCAGTTCCGCTGGTTCGGCAGCGGCTGGAAGGTCAACGCCGAACTGCCGCACCCGGACTCCTTCGAGGCGGCCACCCAGTTCGTGACGCCCGACGACGTCGCCGCGTCGATCCCGTGCGGCGACGACCCGGACGACTTCGTGGAGGCCGTGCGGCCGTACGCCGAGGCCGGATTCACCGAGATCGCGCTGGTGCAGATCGGCGGCGACTCCCAGCCGGCGTACCTGGACTGGTCCGCGAAGACGCTGCTGCCGGCGCTGCGCGACGCACTCGGCTGACCGCCGGCGAAGGCGGTGTCGCGGCAATCACCGGGCAATCACCCGAACGACTGAGCATCTTGTGCGCCGGAGGGGTACTAGAGGGTCCTACGTCGATCGTCCCGGAGGCCCTCGCGTGACCCCCTTCGTGCACAAGACCCTCGTCGTACAGCTCCAGGCGGGCGGTGCGGAACGCTGTCCCGTGCTCGCCCACCTCACGTACGACGCCGACGACCCGTTCGCCGTCACCGCGGTGTTCGCCCACGACGGGCGGGTGCTCGCCCGGTGGCGGCTGGACCGGGAGATGCTCGCCGACGGGCTGGACAAGGCCGTCGGCATGGGAGACGTGCGGTTCCGGCCGGTGGCCACCGGGCCGTGGCACGAGCTGCGGATGGATTTCTTCGGTGACGCGCGGACCGACGGCGGCCGCCACCGGGCCGTGGTGTACGCCTGGGCGCCCGCCGTCGCCGCGTTCCTGCGGGAGACCTGGGAGGCCGTGCCGCCGGGCCGGGAGGAGGTCCGGGTCGACGACTTCCTGGCCGAGATCCTCGCCACGGGGTGGGCGTGAGCGCGCCGGCGGTTGAGTAGCCGTACTCATGCCCCCTGCCGGACGGACCGGCCACGATGAGGGCTCCCACGACGAGGAGCCTGCCATGACCGCAGTGCAGACCGTGCCCCGCCGCGCCCCGCGCCTGATGCCCCCGGGACTGTGCGCCGCCGTGGTGGTCGTGGGCATGGCCCTCTCCGCCTGGGGGGCGCGCGACCGCGCGACCTGGTTCCTGGAGACGGTGTGGGTGCTGGTCGGGCTGCCGCTGGTGATGCTGACCTGGCGGCGTTTCCCGCTGACCGGCCTGCTGTGCGGGCTGCTGGCCGCGCACGCGCTGGTGCTGGCGGTGGGCGGGCACTACACCTACGCGCAGGTGCCCCCGGGCGACTGGGTGCGCGACACCTTCGGCCTGGACCGCAATCCGTACGACCGGTTCGGCCACCTCATGCAGGGCTTCGTCCCGGCGGTGCTGGTACGGGAGCTGCTCAGCCGCACCTCACCGCTGCGCGGCAGCCGGTGGCTGGCGCCGCTGACCGTGTGCGTCTGCCTCGCCTTCAGCGCGGTGTTCGAGCTGCTGGAGTGGCTGGCGGCCGAGATCGGCGGGCACGGCGCCGACGCCTTCCTCGCCACCCAGGGCGACGTGTGGGACACCCAGTGGGACATGTTCTGCGCCCTGATCGGCGCCACCCTGTCGGTGCTGCTGCTCAGCCGGGCGCACGACCGGCAGCTGGCGGCCCTCGCGGCTCAGCGGGAGGTGTGACGGCGCCGCGCCCACATCGGCACCCCGTACCAGCACACCAGGTACCAGACGACGACCGGCACGACCATGTACGGCACGTAGTCGTCGTGCGTGGCCACCCGGAGGATCAGCAGCAGCGAGGCGGTCATGGTGGCCAGCAGCAGGACCAGCCCGATGAAGGTCAGCCGGGACGCCAGCCGCACCGCCTGCGGCTTCACCCTGCGCCCGGCGACCAGCCGGTGCAGGGACACCGGTCCGATCAGGGCGCCGGTGGCACACGAGCCGAGGCACACGGTCACGATGTAGATGACCTGGTCGGTATGGCTCAGATGGGCGTACTTGGGCGTGAAGACGACGGTGAGCAGGAAGCCGAAGAGGATCTGCACACCGGTCTGGGCGACGCGGACCTCCTGGATCAGCTCGACCCACATCCGGTCGGCCCGCTCCTCCTCGGTCTCGTTACGCCCCCGCCGCCGGCTGTCGCCCTCCTGGGTGGCCGCCACGTTTCCTCCTGTCTTTCGGGACTGCGGGTCCCACTGCCCCGCGAGTTCCCCGAAACGGCGGAATCGTTCCTGTTCAGGGCGCAGTTCACCAGCGGCCCTCGACCTGGTCCCTGATCCGGCGTTCGTACAGGTCCCGGATCGCGGTGAGGGTCTGAGGGGGCGGCGCGGGGAGCTTGGCGGCGGCCGCGTTGGCGCGGGCCTGTTCCGGGGTGCGGGCGCCGGGGATGACCGTGGTGACGCCGGGCTGCTCGACGATCCAGCGCAGGGCCAGCTGGGCCGGGCTGTAGTCCTCGGGGGCCAGGGCGGCGAACTCGGCGGCCGCCTCGACTCCGGTGCCGTAGTCGACGCCGGAGAAGGTCTCGCCCTGGTCGAAGGCCTCGCCGTGCCGGTTGAAGGTGCGGTGGTCGTTGGCCGCGAAGACCGTGTCCTTGGTGTACTTGCCGGACAGCAGCCCGGAGGCGAGCGGCACCCGCGCGATGATGCCGACGCCCGCCTCCCGCGCGGCCGGGAGCACCTCGCGCAGGGGCTTCATGCGGAAGGGGTTGAGGATGATCTGGACGCTCGCGACGTTCGGGCGGGCGATCGCGGTCAGCGCCTCGGCACAGGTCTCCACGCTCACGCCGTACGCGGCGATCCGCTCCTCCGCCACCAGGGTGTCCAGCGCGTCGAACACCTCGTCGGAGGAGTACACCGGGGTGGGCGGACAGTGCAGCTGGACCAGGTCGATGCGGTCGACGCCGAGGTTGCGGCGGGAGCGGTCGTTCCAGGCGCGGAAGTTGTCCAGCACGTAGTTCTGGGGGATCTGCTCGACCCGGCGGCCCATCTTCGTGGCCACCAGCACGTGCAGGTCGGGTCTGCCGCTGAGGAAGGCGGCGATGGTCTGCTCGCTGCGCCCGTCGCCGTACACGTCGGCGGTGTCGAAGAAGGTCACCCCCGCCTCGGCCGCCGCCTCGAGTACGGCGAGGGCCTCCTTGTCGTCCACGTCACCCCAGTCGGCGCCCAGCTGCCATGTGCCGAGGCCCACGACCGATGCCCACTGCCCCGACCTGCCCATCACGCGTTCGTCCATGCCGCCAGTCTGTCATCCGGCGCCGTGCCACGCGGAACGGGCCGCTCCGGGTCCGCGCCCGCGCCTGACTCACCTGTCCGGAGTCAACTGTGCCTGCACCATGGCCCCGTACCGCTCCGTGAGGTCGTCGACGTCGGCGGTGCGCACCTGGGAGCCGCGGGCGATGCCGTACATCACGCCGAGCCCGAGGAGACAGGAGACGGCCAGCTCGGCGCGCAGGGGTGCGTCGGGCCCGGGGAGGCGCTCGGCGAGGCGTTCGGTGACCTGGGCGCGGAAGTTGGCGCGCAGGACGTCGCCGCGGTCACCGTGCAGGGGTGCGAAGGCGATGCGCAGCAGCGGGTCGGTGCCGCGTTCGCGCTGGCTGTCCAGGAGGTGCCGGACCATGTGCCGGCCGAGCCGTTCCAGGGGGGCGTCCAGCAGGGCCGAGGCGTCGGTCTCGAAGGACATGACGCGGGCGAAGAGGGCGTCCTTGTTGCCGAAGTACTTCACGATCAGCGGCGGGCTGACACCGGCGCGTTCGGCGACGGCCTTGAGCGTGATGTCGGCGTGCGCGTGCCGGGCGAGGAGGTAGCGGGCGGCGCGGAGGATGGCCGCCTTGGTCGACTCGGCGTCCCGGCGGACCGGGGCGGTCCCGGCCGGCCCGGACGGGCCGCTCGCGGCGGTCACGCTTCCTCCATCGCCTCGTCGCGGGTGCCCCGGGCCTCGCCCGCGTCGGACGGGGTGCGGCCGGCGGCGGGTTCGTCGCCGGGGATGGTCAGCGCCGCGGCGCAGGCCGCGAGGGCGACGCCGCCGGCCATGCCGAACGCCAGGAGGTAGCCGTGCAGTGTGGGCACCGGGATTCCGCCGACCGGGCTGCTGTGGTGCACGAGGACGGCGGCGACGGCCGCGCTGGAGACGGCCTGGCCGATGGTGCGCATCAGGACGTTGACGCCGTTGGCGGAGGCGGTCTGCCCGGCGGGGACGGCGCGCAGGATCAGGGTGGGCAGCGCGGAGTAGGCGAGGGTGGTGCCGGTGGCCACGACCGTGGCCCCCAGGATGATCATCCACAGGTCCCGGCTGTCGGCGATGCGCACGGCGTAGCCGCAGGCGATGACGGCGGCCCCCAGGGCAAGGGTGATCCGCGGTCCGCGCGCCGCCGAGATACGGGCCGACAGGGGCGAGAACAGCAGCATGGTGACACCGCCGGGCAGCAGGCACAGGCCGGTGGCGACGATCGACAGCTGGAGGCCGTATCCGGTGGCCTTCGGTGCCTGCACCAGCTGGGCCGTGACCAGTGAGTTGGCGTAGAAGGCGAAGCCGGTCAGCAGGGCGGCGACATGGGAGAGGCCGACGCGCGGCCGGGTCACCAGCCGCAGGTCGACCAGCGGCCGTTCGGCGCGCAGCTGCTGCCACCACCACAGTGCCAGCACGACGACGGTGGCGGCGAACAGGCCGATGATGCGCGGACTGTCCCAGCCCCGCTGCCCGCCCTGGGACACCGCCAGCAGCAGGGAGATCAGCCCGGCGGCCAGCCCCAGCGTGCCCAGGACGTCGAACCGGCCCGGCTCCCGCACCGGCGACTCCTTCACCGCCCACCACACGGCGGCGACGCCGAGCGCGCCGAGGGCGCTGGTCGTCCAGAACATGGTGTGCCAGTCGGCGTACTGCACCACCAGCGCGGCGAGCGGCAGCCCCAGGGCGGCGCCGATGCCGACGGTGGAGCTCATCAGGGCGACGGCGGAACCCCGCCGCTCGGGCGGCAGTTCGTCCCTCAGGATGCTGATCGACAGCGGTACGACGGAGGCGGCGGCGCCCTGGAGCGCGCGGGCGGCGATGAGGACGCCGATGTCGGAGGACAGGGCGCACATCACCGAGCCGACGGTCATCAGCGCGAGGGACGCCGTCAGCACCCGGCGCTTGCCGTACATGTCGCCGGCCCGGCCGAGCACCGGGGTGAGGACGGCGCCGGCGAGCAGAGTCGCCGTGACCATCCAGGAGACGGTGGACGCCGACGCGCCGGTCAGCCGGGGCAGGTCGGGCAGCAGGGGGACGACGACGGTCTGCATGACCGCCATGAGGATGCCGCCCGAGGCCAGCACCGGGATGGTGAGGCGGTCCCGGAGGGGGCGGGCTATCGGGCCTGGCTGGTCCATAGGTGCTCCTGCGGGGCGGCGCGGACTGCGAGGTGAATTTCAATTCACCTTAGCGAGTGAATCGGCATTCACCAACTCGTCGAGCCCGGGCGCCCCCTATCCCCGGGCGGCCGAGGAACGGGCGTGCAGCGCCCGGGCGGCCCTCGGTCCGAGCCACCGCTTGAACCGGCGCAGGATTTCCAGCTGCCCGGCCGCCTTGTCGAGGTTGTAGTACAGCTGCGGCGGCACGTAGGGCAGCAGCGGCGAGTGGCGCTGGCCGAGCAGGGCGAACATCTGGTGCGGGGGCAGGTCGATGTAGCGGGTGAGGTTCTCGTACCACTGGGCGCTGTAGCGGGCGGCGCTCTGCACGGACAGCAGTTCCGTCCGGCGTTGCCGCTCGTACACGGCGAGGGCCTCGGGACGTCTGCCGTACTCGCGCAGGACGTCCGCCAGGCACATCGCGTCCTGGAGGGCGAGGGTGGTGCCCGCGCCGACGGAGTGGTGGGTGGTGTGGGCGGCGTCGCCGAGCAGGACGAGGTTGCGGCGGTACCAGGTGCGGTTGGTGAGGGTGCGGAAGGCCAGCCACTGGGCGCTGCCGTCGGCGGCGGAACGGCCGATCAGGGGGTGGCCGTCGAGGATGCCGGCGAAGAGTCTCTCCAGCAGCGCCAGTACGCCGGCCTCGTTCGCCCGGTCCAGGCCGAGGCCGGTGAAGGTCTCGGGGGAGCACTCGACGACGCAGGTGCTGTGGGTGTCGCTGTAGCCGTGGCCGTAGCACCAGATCCAGCCGTGCTCGGTCTCGGCGAAGGCGAAGGTGAAGGCGTCGAAGACCTGGGTGGTGCCGAGCCAGAGGTAGCGGTTGCGGCCGGAGGTGACGCGCGTGCCGAAGTGGTCGCGGTAGCGGTCGCGCAGCGCGCTGTGCTCGCCGTCGGCCACCACGACCAGGTCGGTGCCCGGGGGTACGGCGGTGACCTCGCTCTCGTAGGCCAGCCGTACGCCCAGTGAGCGGGCGCGGTGGGCGAGGAGTTCGAGGAGCCGGTGGCGGCCGATGCCGAGGCCCTCGTCGCCGTGGTGCCGGGTCGTCAGGTCCCGGACGTGGGCGACGCCGTCGCGCCAGCGCACCGAGTGCTCCTCGATGGCGAGCGCCGACACGGGGTCGTGCGCGTGCAGTTCGTCGAGCAGTCCGCGCCGGTACCGCACGCCCCAGCCGTAGGTCGAGCCCTCGGGGTCGCGCTCGTGGACGGTGATGTCGTGGGACGGATTCTCCAGCTTGAGCAGGATCGCGATGTACAGGCCGGCGGGCCCGCCTCCGACGCATGCGACTTTCACGCACACACCCCCTGAAAGTTACTCAAAGCGGTCGATTGGCACCGCAGGGTAACAAAGATCGGATGGTACGGCCGGACTTCCGGATCGCGTCAGCTTGCGGCGGTGAGCCGCGCCACTCGGACGGAGGGCCGCCGCGAAAGATCACCGGAAACGGCGCCGCACGGAGGAGGAATTTTCACCTCCGGGCCGCGGCGGCCACTCTCGCGGCAAGATCATCTTCGTTCAATTCTGTACGGCATGTTGCCAATTGTCCGGATCGCAGCCAACCCGATCCGGGGGATTTCTCCCGCTCTCGGGCGGACCGATAGGCATGCGGGGTCATCACCCGAACGCACCAGGAGGTCCCGCATGCCCCAACTCACCCGACGCCGCGCGCTCACCGCCGCGGCCGCCCTCACCGCCGCGGCCGGAGTCGCCGCCGCCGTCGCTCCGGGCGCGTCCGCGGCCGAGCACCACCACGGCTCCCCCGAGGCCTTCGACGAGGTCTACCGGGGCCGTCGGATACAGGGCCGCCCGGCGAGCGTCGGCGGCCACCACCACGACCACGGCGGCGGATACGCGGTGTTCGTCGACGGAGTGGAACTGCACGTGATGCAGAACGCCGACGGCAGCTGGATCAGCGTCGTCAGCCACTACGCCCCGGTGTCCACGCCGCGCGCCGCGGCCCGTGCCGCGGTGGACGAGCTACAGGGCGCCGCGTTGCTGCCCTTCCCCGCCAACTGACCGCCCCCGCAAGGACATCCGGAGCACCGCGCACATGACCGTACGCAAGAACCAGGCCACCCTGACCGCCGACGAGAAGCGGCGGTTCGTCGCCGCCGTCCTGGAGCTCAAGCGCAGTGGGCGCTATGACGAGTTCGTCAGGACGCACAACGCCTTCATCATGTCCGACACCGACACCGGCGAGCGGACCGGTCACCGTTCACCGTCCTTCCTGCCCTGGCACCGCAGATTCCTGCTCGACTTCGAGGGGGCGCTCCAGCAGGTGGACGCGTCGGTCGCGCTGCCCTACTGGGACTGGAGCACGGACCGCACGGCCCGCGCCTCGCTGTGGGCGCCGGACTTCCTCGGCGGCACCGGGCGGAGCCTGGACGGCCGGGTGACGGACGGGCCGTTCGCCGCGTCGGCCGGCAACTGGCCGATCAACGTCCGCGTGGACGGGCGTACGTTCCTGCGCCGTTCGCTCGGCTCCGCGGTGCGCGAGCTGCCGACGCCGGCCGAGGTCGAGTCGGTGCTGGCGATGCGGACGTACGACATGGCGCCCTTCAACAGCGCCTCGGACGGCTTCCGCAACCACCTGGAGGGCTGGCGCGGGGTGAACCTGCACAACCGGGTCCACGTCTGGGTCGGCGGGCAGATGGCCACCGGGGTCTCCCCCAACGACCCGGTGTTCTGGCTGCACCACGCCTACATCGACAAGCTGTGGGCCGAGTGGCGGCGCCGGCACCCGGACGCCGGGTACGTGCCGGGCGGCGGGACGCCGGACGTGGTGGACCTGAACGAGACGATGAAGCCGTGGAACGACGTGCGTCCGGCGGACCTGCTGGACCACACGGCGTTCTACACCTTCGACAGCTGAGCGCGGCCCGCGGTCAGGCCTCGACGGCCGTACGGCAGTCCGGGTGGCCCCAGCCCTGCGCGTTCTTGGCGATGGGCTCGCCGGCCGCGTAGGAGCGGCCGCACACGCAGCGGCCCGGGAACTTCGCCTTGATCGTGCGGGAGGACGAGCCGCCGCCGGTGCCGCGGGGCGCCTTCCTGCGCGGCGCCTTGGCCGGGACGTCGGGCGAGGGCGGCGGCTCCGGGGAGCCGAGGGCGCTGCCCGCCGCGCTCTGCGCGGTCGCCGCCTGGCTGGCGGCACGGTCGGCGAAGTCGTTCAGCGGGTCGCCGTCGACCTGGTGGGCGGGCACGTAGCGGAACTCGACCGAGCGGCCGTCGAGCAGTTCGTCGATGCGGACCACCAGGTCCTGGTTGGCGACGGGCTTGCCGGCGGCCGTCTTCCAGCCCTTGCGCTTCCAGCCTGGCAGCCAGGTGGTGACCGCCTTCATCGCGTACTGGGAGTCCATCCGGATCTCCAGCGGCACATCCGGGTCGGTGGCCGCCAGCAGGCGCTCCAGGGCGGTGAGTTCGGCGACGTTGTTGGTGGCGGTGCCCAGCGGTCCGGCCTCCCAGCGGGCCGGGCTCTCGGCGTCGTCGGCGACCACCCACGCCCAGCCCGCCGGACCGGGATTTCCCTTAGAAGCCCCGTCGCACGCGGCCACCACTCGTTCACGCATGGCCCCGATCATGCCACGCCTCCACCGGCCTCCCGGACGCCCCTAGGGGACGTCCGTGGTCTTCGGCGGCTCGCCCCGGGTGGCCGTGATGTCGATCACCGAGAAGTTCGCGCCCTGCGGATCGCCGATCGCGGCGAAGCGGCCGAAGGGGCTGTCCATCGGGCCGAACCGCAGGACGCCGCCTAGCCCGGTGGCGCGGGCGACGGCCGCGTCGCAGTCACCGACCGTGAAGTAGACGTTGACGTACGAGGGCACCTCGGGCGGGAACTCCTCCCCCATCCTCATCCGGCCGAGGACGGTGTCGTCGCCCAGCTTGAACAGCCGGAAGTCGACGGCGTCGTCGTCGATCTGCTGCATGGTGTAGGGGAAGACCGCCGACAGGAAGGCGTCCGTCCGCTCCGGGTCCCGGGTGAAGAACTCGGCCCAGCAGTAGGCACCGGGTACCGCCGTCGCCTCGAAGCCCTCGTGGGTGCCGCCCTGCCAGAGCCCGAACACGGCGCCGGCGGGCTCGCGGGCCAGGCACATCGTGCCGAACTCGCCGACCCGCATCGGCTCCATCAGCACCTCCCCGCCGTGCTCCCGGATCCTCCCGGCGGTCGCGGCGGCGTCCGCGGAGGCGAGGTACAGGCACCACTGCGAGTGCCCCTCCTGCCCGGACAACGGCGGCACCACGGCCGCCACCGCCTTGCCGTCCGCATAGGCCTGCGTGTAGTTGCCGTACTGCGACGACGACTCGCCGAAGGTCCAGCCGAGGACGTCTCCGTAGAAGCCCTTGGCCCGCTCGACGTCACCGAACATCGCATCGGCCCAGCAGGGGGTTCCCTCAGGTCGTACGGCCATGGTCGTGGCCCTCTCCCGTGCGGCGGACTGTCCGGAACCTCACGCTAGTCACCCTCGGGGCGGCCCGCGCGCCGAACCCGCCCGGCCGCCGGAGACTGGGAGGGGAGGGAGGCCTTCGGCGGGACGGGGTACGGGATGACGGACGCGACGGGGACGGGTTCGGCGACGATGCGGGCGTGGTCGGTGGTCCGCCCGGGGCCGGCCGAGGGCGATCCCCTGCGGCTCGTGGAGCGGCCGGTGCCGGTGCCCGGGGACGACGAGCTGCTGGTCCGGGTGCTCGCCTGCGGGGTGTGCCGCACCGATCTCCACGTCACCGAGGGCGATCTGCCGGTGCGGCGGCCCGGCGTGACCCCGGGGCATGAAGTGGTCGGCGTGGTGGCGGGTACCGGGGCGGCGGCCCGGGACTTCACGGTGGGCGAGCGGGTGGGCGTGGCCTGGCTGCGGCGGACCGACGGTACCTGCGCCCACTGCCTGCGCGGAGCCGAGAACCTGTGCCCCGGCTCGCGGTACACCGGCTGGGACACCGACGGCGGCTACGCCGAGTACACGACCGTCCCGGCCGGTTTCGCCCACCGGCTGCCCGGCGGTCTGGACGACGCGGCCGCGGCGCCGCTGCTGTGCGCCGGGATCATCGGCCACCGCGCCCTGCGGCGCACCGGGCTGCCGCGGGGCGGCCGGCTCGGTCTGTACGGCTTCGGGGGCAGCGCCCACCTGTGCGCGCAGCTGGCGCTGGCGGAGGGCGCCACCGTGCACGTCCTGACCCGGGGCGAGGCCGCCCGGCGGCTGGCGCGCGAGCTCGGCGCCGCCTCGGCGCGCGACACCCTCGACCCGCCGCCCGAGCCCCTGGACGCCGCGATCCTGTTCGCGCCGGCCGGTGACCTGGTCCCGGTGGCGCTGCGCGCCCTCGACCGGGGCGGGGTCCTGGCGGTGGCCGGGATCCATCTGAGCGATGTGCCGCCGCTGCACTACGAGACCGAGTTGTTCTACGAGAAGGAACTGCGCAGCGTCACCTCCAACACCCGCGCGGACGCCCGCGAGTTCCTGCGGCTGGCCGCGCGGTACGGGGTCCGGGCGCGGACGCACACCTATCCCCTGTCGCGGGCTCCCCAGGCCCTGAGGGATCTCAAGGCCGGCCGTTTCGACGGGGCGGCGGTACTGGTGAACGACCTCACCTGAACCCGCCGCCACACCCGAACCCGCCGCCGCACTCGCGCACGCCCGGACACGGAAGCGCGGGACCGGCGCGCGATCACATCACGTGGGCCCATGCGCACCGAACGGCATGTTTGCACCACCAGGGCATGAAACCGCCCCTTTCACGCCGTACCCGGCACCTCACCACTGCTGTTTGGCTTGTCCCGCACGCCACCACCTCGCTCACCACCACCTCGCTCACCACCGACCGATCCGGCCACCCCTGTTCAGCTCCCGGGAGGGAAAGTGTCCACACCGGACAGCGCCACCGGCTCCGCCGTCGACGAACCCGCCCCCGATCCCGCGGCCGACGGGCAGTTCACCAGTCTGAGCACCCGGGCGGCACGCCAGCTCGCCACCACCACCAAGTCCGAACCTCAGATGCAGGCCATCACCTCGCGGTGGCTGCTGAAATCACTGCCCTGGGTGGACGTCAAGGGCGGCACCTACCGGGTCAACCGCCGTCTTCAGCTGAGCACCGGCCGCGGCCGGGTGCACTTCGAGCAGAACGGCGCCGACGACATCAGGGTCATCCCCGAGACACTGACCGAACTGCCGGTCCTGCGCGGCTACGAGGACCTCGACGTGCTGCGGGAGATCGCCGGCCGGTTCCAGCCCCGCGAGGTGCGGGCCGGCCAGGTCCTGTTCGAGGCCGGGCAGCCGGTCACCGAGGCCTACCTCGTCGCCCACGGCCGGTTCACCCGTTACACGAACGGAAAGTACGGCGACGAGGAGATCCTCGGGGTGGTCTCCGGCGGGGCCCAGATGGGGGACGAGGCCGTCGGCCAGTCCGACCCCCTGTGGCTGAGCTCGGTGCGGGCGGAGACCTCGGGCGTGGTGCTGGCGCTGCCGTGGGCCGTCGTCACCGAGTTCACCGACCGGGTGCCCTCCCTCGCCGCGCACCTCGAGGCGTACGTCGAGCGGAACCGCAGGCCGATGAACCGCAAGGGCGAGGCGGAGGTCCCGGTGCAGGCCGGCCACGTGGGCGAGCCGACGCTGCCCGGCGGGTTCGTCGACTACGAACTCAGTCCCCGCGAATACGAGTTGTCCCTCACCCAGACCGTGCTGCGGGTTCACACCCGCGTCGCCGACCTCTACAACAACCCGATGGACCAGACCCAGCAGCAACTCCGGCTCACCATCGAGGAGATCCGCGAACGCCAGGAGTGGGAACTGGTCAACAACCGGGAGTTCGGGCTGCTGCACAACACCGACTACGGCCAGCGCATCAGCACCTTCACCGGGCCGCCCACCCCGGACGACATGGACGAGCTGCTCTCCATGCGGCGCAAGACCAAGCTGTTCCTCGCCCACCCCAAGGCGATCGCGGCCTTCTTCCGGCAGTGCAACCGGCGCGGCCTGGTGCCCGGCACCGCGACCGTCGACGGACACGAGGTCCCCGCCTGGCGCGGGGTGCCGATCTACCCGTGCGGCAAGATCCCCATCACCGAGCAGCACACCACCAGCATCCTCGCGCTGCGTACCGGAGAGGCCGACCAGGGGGTCGTCGGCCTCTACCAGACCGGCATCCCCGAGGAGCACCAGCCCGGGCTCAACGTCCGCTTCATGGGCATCGACACGGCCGCGATCATCAACTACCTCGTCACCGCCTACTACTCGATGGCCATCCTGGTCCCCGACGCCGCGGGGATCCTCGAGAACGTCCAGATCGGCCGGACGGCCGAGTGACGGCCCGGAGCACCCCATGAGCGCACCTCCCACCTCCCTTCCGCTGCCCGGCCCGCCCGATCTCGCCCGGTCGGTGCGGGCCAGGCGCACCGGAGCGATCCCCGGACTGCTGTACCGGCCGGCCGCGCCCGCCGACCCGGAGCGGGCGGCGGAGATCGACCGCAGGCTGGAGGCCTGGGCCCGGAGTCTCGACCTGTTCCCCGAGTCCTGGACGGGGGACTTCGCCGGGTTCCAGTTCGGCCGGGCCGTGGTGCTCCAGCACCCGGGCGCGGCCGACCTGGAACGCCTCACCGTCGCCGGCAAGCTGCTGCTCGCCGAGAACATCGTCGACGACTGCTACTGCGAGGACCGGGGCGGGTCCCCGCGCGGGCTGGGCGGCCGACTGGTCATGGCCCAGTCGGCGATCGACCCGTACCACGGCACGCCCGAGCTGGAGGAGGAGTGGCGGCACGGCATGCGGGCCGACGGTCCGCTGCGCTCGTACCACTTCGCCCTCAAGGACTTCGCCGTCCTCGCCACGCCCAGCCAGACCACCCGCTTCACACACGACCTCGCCCGGCTGCACCTGGGCTACCTCGGTGAGGCCGCCTGGGCGGAGACCCGGTACGTGCCCCGGGTCTGGGAGTACCTGGTGATGCGGCAGTTCAACAACTTCCGCCCGTGTCTGTCGATCGTGGACGCCGTGGACGGCTACGAACTGCCCGAGCAGGTGTACGCCCGCCCCGAGATCCAGCGGATCACCGCCCTGGCCTGCAACGCCACCACCATCGTCAACGACCTGTACTCCTTCACCAAGGAGCTGGCGAACGACCCGGCACACCTCAACCTGCCCCAGGTGGTCGCCGCGAACGAGCGGTGCGGGCTGAAGGCGGCCTATCTGGAGTCCGTCGAGATCCACAACCGGATCATGGCGGCCTTCGAGGAGGAGTCCGCCCTGCTGTCCGCCACCTCGCCGCTCATCGAGCGCTACGCGCAGGGCCTGGCCGCCTGGGTGTCCGGCAACCACGAATGGCACGCCACCAACAGCCACCGCTACCACCTGCCCAACTACTGGTAACCCCACTGACCCCGTGTCAGACACTCCAGTGAGGAGTCACTGTTGACCACCGCCCCCGTCGCCGGCACCACGCCGGCCCCGGTGCCGACCCAGTCCACGTACCAGAACCGCGTCGCGGACTACTGGAACGCCGAGGAGAACCCGGTCAACCTCGAACTCGGGAAGATCGACGACCTCTACCACCACCACTACGGCGTCGGTGAAGCCGACTGGTCGGTGCTCGACGAGCCCGACGCCGCCCTGCGCCGGGAGCGGATCACCGCCGAACTCCACCGCCTGGAGCACGCCCAGGCCGAGCTGCTCGCCGCCCACCTCGGCCCGCTCTCGCCCACCGACCGGGTCTTCGACGCGGGGTGCGGCCGGGGCGGTGGCAGCGTGGTGGCGAACCTGCGGTACGGCTGCCACGCCGACGGCGTCACCATCTCCGCCAAGCAGGCCGGGTTCGCGAACGAGCAGGCCCGCAAGCGGGGCATCGACGGCAAGGTGCGCTACCACCACCGCAACATGCTCGACACCGGCTTCGCCTCCGGCGCCTACGCGGCCTCCTGGAACAACGAGTCCACCATGTACGTCGAGCTGGACCTGCTGTTCGCCGAGCACGCCCGGCTGCTCGGGCGCGGCGGGCGCTATGTGGTGATCACCGGCTGCTACAACGACACGTACGGGCAGGCCTCGCGCGAGGTGTCGCTGATCAACGCGCACTACATCTGCGACATCCATCCCCGGTCGGCGTACTTCCGGGCCATGGCGAACAACCGCCTCGTGCCGGTCCACGTACAGGATCTGACGGCGGCCACGATCCCGTACTGGGAGCTGCGCAAGCAGGCCGACCACCTGGTCACGGGCATCGAGGACACGTTCCTGAATGCCTACCGCAACGGCAGCTTCCAGTACCTGCTGATCGCGGCCGACCGGGTCTGAGCCGGGGCGTCGGGGCGGGCGTGCCGTCAGATCCCTTCGGCGTCACGCCCGCCGGCCGGCACGTCGGTCACTCCCCCGCGTACGCCCTCTCCAGTTCGGCGACGTCGAGCTTGCCCATGGACATCATGGCCCGGGTCGCACGGGTCGCCTTCTCCTGGTCCGGGCCGCCGATCATGTCGATCAGCCGGTCGTAGACGACCTGCCAGGAGAGGCCGTACCTGTCCTTGAGCCAGCCGCAGGGGCCGCCCTCGCCGCCGTTCTCGGTGAGCTTGTTCCAGTAGTGGTCGATCTCCTCCTGGTCCGAGCAGATGATCTGGAAGGAGACGGCCTCGTTGAACTTGAACTGGGGGCCGCCGTTGAGCGCGACGAACTTCTGGCCGTTGGCCGTGAACTCGGCGGTCAGTACCGAGCCGGCGGGGCCCGGAACGGCCTCGTTGCCGCGGGTGATCCGGCCGATGGCGGCGTTCTTGAAGACAGAGACGTAGAAGTGGGCGGCCTCCTCGGCCTGGCCGTCGAACCAGAGACACGTGATGAATCCGTCGGTGGTCATGAGCACCTCCTGGAGCGTGGAACGCGGTCATCTGTATCGACCGGTCGGCGCCGCGAAACTCATCGGCCGGGCCGCCGATTAATCCGAATGGCCCAAGCGGCGCACGCAACTAGCATCGCGACCATGACGTCATCCCCTGCCGACAGCGTCCGCCCCTTCCGTCTCGCGATCCCCCAGAGCGACCTGGACGACCTGTACGAGCGCCTCGACCGCACCCGGTGGCCGGACCAGTTGCCGGGCACGGGCTGGGCGTACGGCGTCCCCGCCGACTATTTGCGCGACCTCGTCCGGTACTGGCGGCACGAGTACGACTGGCGGGCGGCCGAGGCTCGGCTCAACGAGTGGCCGCAGTTCACCACCACGATCGACGGGGCGCACGTCCATTTCGCGCACGTGCGCTCCCCGGAGCCGGACGCCACACCACTGGTCATCACCCACGGCTGGCCCGGTTCCGTCGTCGAGTTCCTGGACGTCGTCGGGCCACTCGCCGATCCGGCGGCGCACGGCGGTGATCCGGCCGACGCCTTCCACGTCGTGGTGCCGAGCATCCCCGGCTTCGGGCTGTCGGGGCCGACCACGGAGCCGGGCTGGGAGGCGGGCCGGGTAGCCGATGCCTGGGCCGAGCTGATGCGGCGGCTCGGTTACGAGCGGTTCGGGGCGCAGGGCGGCGACTGGGGCGCGGCGATCTCCCGCGAACTGGGCCGCGCGCACCCCGACCGGGTCATCGGCGTCCATCTGAACCTGCTGCCCGGCGCGCAGGCGGCCGAGGAGCCGACGGACGGGGAACTGGCGGAGCTCGGCCCCGAGGAGCGGGAGCGCACGCTCGCCTCGTGGCGGCGGTGGGCCCAGTGGTCGCGCGAGGGGACAGGGTACGCGATCTTGCAGTCGACCCGGCCGCAGACCCTGGCGTACGCGCTGACGGACTCGCCCGTCGGCCAGCTCGCCTGGATCGTCGAGAAGTTCCGTGAATGGACGGACTCCGAGCAGCTGCCCGAGGAGGCCGTCGACCGGGACCTGCTGCTGACAAATGCGATGCTCTACTGGCTGACGGGGACCGCGGGTTCGTCCGCCCGGATCTACTACGAGCGGGCGCACGCCACCGGCCGGTCCGCCGCTCCGGCCGAGCCGTCGACGGTGCCGACCGCGCTCGCGCTGTTCCCGGCCGAACCCCAGCTGCCGTTGCGGCACAAGGCGAACCGGACCGAGAACATCGTGCGCTGGACGGAGTTCGACCGGGGCGGGCACTTCGCGGCCATGGAGGAGCCGGACCTGATCGTCGAAGACGTGCGGGCGTTCTTCCGGCAGCTGCGCGAGAAGGGAGCCGGCTGAGGCCGTCCTGGTGGCGCCTGTCAGGCGGCCAGGCACAGCCCCCGGTACGGCGTGCGGGTCACCTGGCGGCTCCGGTTCGCCTGCTGCCGGGTGAGTTCCCCGTGGGCCAGCGACAGCAGGTCGCCGAGGCCCAGGCCGAGGGCGTGGGCGGCGGCCGCGAGGACCTCCGAGGAGGCCTCCTTGCGGCCGCGCTCGACCTCCGAGAGATACGGCATCGAGATCCGCGCGGCGTCCGCGACCTCCTTGAGCGTGCGCTCCTGGGTCAGTCGCTCCCGGCGGAGCACGTCGCCGACCAGATCGCGCCACAGGGGTTCCCTGGGCGCCGGGGACGGGTCGCCGGGGTGCAGGGGTACGACGGGGCTCTGGTGCGGCTGCGGCGCTCGATCGGTCACGCCGTCAGCCTAAGCGTCACCGGCCCGGGGGGAGAACGGTTTCCGCCACCTGGGCGCACCGCCCGCATGTGTCGCGTCACTCGGGGTACCCGCACCGTGGGACACGCATGGACGGCCGTATTCCGGGTACCCGCGACCAGCACAGTGCTGGGGCGGTCATCCGGAGAACCCGGCCGAAGAGGCAGACGTCGAACCGTGACTTTCGTGGGAGAGGCAATGAACACCGCCGGGATCCGGTCGCAAGCAGTGGTCGCCGAGAGGACCGCCGAGGACGGGACGGACGAGGGATCACTGCCTGGTATCGAGGACCCGCGCACGATCGCTCCGCGTGACGCACGCGAGCTGTCCCGCCAGTTCTTCCAGCGTCTGACCGAGCTGGAGGAGGGTACGCACGAGTACCAGTACGCCCGCAACACGCTCATCGAGATGAACATGTCGCTGGTGCGGTTCGCGGCGGGGCGGTTCCGCAACCGCGGTGACGACATGGAGGACATCGTCCAGACCGGGATGATCGGCCTGATCAAGGCCATCGACCGGTTCGAACTGGCACGCGAGGTGGAGTTCACCTCGTTCGCGCTGCCGTACATCGTGGGCGAGATCAAGCGGTTCTTCCGGGACACCACCTGGGCGGTGCACGTGCCCCGGCGGCTCCAGGAGCTGCGGGTCGAGCTGGCCAAGGCGCGCGAGGAACTCTCCAGCCGGCTGGACCGCGATCCGACGGTCGGTGAGCTCGCCACCCTGATGAACATCACCGAGGACCAGGTCGTCGAGGCGCAGCTGGCCGCCAACGGATACAACTCCTCGTCCCTCGACGCGGCGCTCACCGGTGACGGCCCCGAGGACGGCGAGGCGGTGCTCGCGGACTTCATCGGTGTCGAGGAGGAGGGCCTGCGGCTGGTGGAGGACTTCCAGTCGCTCGCCCCGCTGATGGCCGAGCTCAGCGACCGGGACCGGCAGATCATCCACATGAGGTTCGTGGAGGAGGCCACCCAGGCGGAGATCGGCGAGCGCCTCGGCTGCTCCCAGATGCACGTCTCACGGCTGATCAAGCGGATCATCACCCGCCTGCGGCAGGGCATGCTGGGCGAGCTGGGCTGCGCCTGACCCGCCCTCACCGTTCAGCGGGCAGCCGCACCAGGGCACGCACCTTCTTGCCGACGGGCACGCGTTCGGCGGTGACCTCCGCCGCCAGCGCGTGCACGATCTCCAGGCCGTGACGGCCCACCCGCTGGGGGTCGCGCGGAAAGCGCCGCGGCAGGGCGACGCTGCTGTCGTAGACGGACACGGAGACGGTGGCGTCCGTGCCCTCCAGTTCCAGGATGTACGGCCCGTTGCTGTGCCGGTCGGCGTTGGTGACCAACTCGCTGACCACGAGGAGCAGTTCGCCGTCGGTACGGGCGTCGATACCGGCGCACCACTCGGTCCTCAGCTGTTCGAGGAACTGTGCGGCGAAGGACCGCGCCTCGGCGATGCATCCCGGTTCACCGGTGTAGTGCGCCGCCCGTCGCAGCGGTTCCACGGGCACGTCGAAACCGCTTGGTATCACTGCCCCGTCCACGTGGTCGGTCATGCGCTTCTCTCTCGGAATCCGGACCCGGCCGGTCACTGCTGCACCAGTCCTCGTACCCCGGCAGACGCCTTGCAGTCCAGCCGGACGTTCGCCCTGCGCGCACAGCGGGCATCGGCGCGCCGGTCCGGGGCACCCGGAGAGGGTGGCTCCGGCCGAGGGCGGCCGGGACGGAGGGCCGGAGGTGGACGGTGGCCTGGTGGGTGTGGCTGGTCCTGGTGGTGGCCGCGGTGGCGGTCGCGTCGCTGCTGGCGCTGGGTGTCCAGGCCGGCCGGCGGTCGGGGACGGTGATCGCGGTACGGCGCGGGCACAAGTACGGCGGACGGAGCGTGTGATGGCCGGGTCTCTGCTGTCGGGGCCCGGGCGGGTGGGCTCGGAGCTGATGGCCGCGCGCAGTCTTTCGACCCTGCCGGTGGTCACTCTCTCGGGTGACGCGGTCGCACAGATCAAGGACACCGTGTTCGACGCCCCGGCCGGTCACATCACGGGCTTCACCCTGAGCGGACGGGGCCTGCTCTCCGGCCCGCTCAAGCGGAGCCTGCCCTGGACGGGCGTGCACTCCCTGGGACATCACGCGGTCATGATCCGTGACCCGGGCGTGCTGACCGAGGCGGCCGCCGTCGTCGTCCGCCGGGAGGCGGTCAAGGGCCGGGTGCTGGGCGCGAAGGTGCTGACCGACGCGGGCACGGAGGTCGGCAGGGTGCTCGACGTCGTCGTGGAGGGCGGCGTCAGCGGCCGGGTCGTCGGCTTCCGGATCGCGGCGAGCAGGTCGCTGGCGTCCGGGGCGTCGGGGTCGAGCCGCCGCCGGCACAAGGTGTACGTCCCGCGCGGTGAGACCCTCGCGGTCTCCGGCCAGGCCCTGGTCGTCCCCGCGGACGCGACGCTGTACGTCGCCGAGGACCTGCCGAGCTTCGTCGGTCAGGTCCAGGCATTCCACGCCCGCGGCGACGCGGACGGTCATCCGCCGAACCCACCGAAGGAGCCACTGCCGTGATGCTGTACTCGCAGGTGCGGGGCCTGCCCGTGGTGACCCTCGCCGAGGCGGCCGAGATCGGCGTCGTGAAGGCCCTGACGGTCGACGCCGCCGCCCGGGCGGTCACCCACGTCCGCGTCGGCGCGCGGCGCGGCCGGGGAACCGACGCGCTGCCGTGGGCGGCACTGCACGCGGTCGGCCCCGACGCCGTACTCGTCCGCCCGGAACCGGCGGCGGACACCGCCACGCCCCCGGCGCCGTCGCACCACGAGGCCCTGCACCACCGGATACTGACGGATGCCGGAGACGAACGGGGCACCGTCCAGGACCTCGCGTTCGACCCGGCCACCGGCCGCGTGGAGACGGTCTACACGGCACTCGGCACGATCCCGGCCGACCGCCTGCTGGGCCTGGGCGACTACGCCCTGGTCGTCCGCGCCGGCTGAGTCACGGTGTCACGTGTCAGGCGACGGGAACGACGAGCGCCGGGATGGTGCGCTGCATCCGCAGGGCGTCGACGGACTCCGCGAGCAGTTCGTACTCCGTGGTCTCGTCACTCGCCGCGATCCGCACCAGCCGGCCGTCGGCCAGTTCGTCGGCGACCAGTTCCTGCCGGCCCTCGTCGGCGCACCAGGCGCGCAGCACGCCGGGCACGTCGGTGACGGTGTCCGGTACCGGCGCGAGGGCGTTCGGCGGGTAGTGGGGGCTGTCCGGCTGCGGGTCGAGCCGCTCGGCGATCCACAGCGCCCGGTCGCGCAGCCACCACAGGGCCAGCGCCAGGGTGGGCGCCCGGTAGGTGCCGAGCGGTACGCCGATGCGCCGTCCGTCGCACCAGCCGTACGCGGTGACATGGCACAGGAATTCGTCGTGCACGATCCACTCCCCCGTCGCGTCGTTCCTCCGCCGGCCGGGCCCTCGCTTTCCGTGCGGCTCCTGTGCGGTGAAGTGCCCCTGACGTTCGAGTATCTTCACTACTGACACTCTGTCACCATGACTTTCCGGCCAGTCTGTTGGCATATTCGCCGCCGTTCTTGGCCGGAATCCGCCGGGGCGCGTGCCCCGTTCCCTCGTCCTCCCCGCCGCCATTACCCGTGGGGTAATCGACCTTCCACGGCGCCCGCGGGCATGGTGGTCACACCGGTTCGACGCACCGAGGATCCGGTTCCCGACCAGCGTTTGACGACCTCGATGGAGGCTGATTTCCCATGTCCGTGAACACCGACCGTTACCAGACCGCCGCCGCCCGCTACTTCGAGGCCTGGAACGCCACCGAGCCGGAGGCCCTGGCGAAGGCGGTCGCCGCGGCCTGGACGGCCGACGGTTCCTACACCGACCCGCTGACGGACGTCGCCGGGCACGAGGGGATAGCCGCCGTGATCGCCGGGGCGCACGAGCAGTTCCCCGGCTTCGTCTTCCGTCCGCTGGGCGCCGTGGACGGGCACCACGACACCGCCCGCTTCGCCTGGGAGCTGGTGAACGAGGCCGACGGCTCGGCGCCCGTGGCGGGCTTCGACGTGATCACGCTGGACGCGGAGGGCCGCATCAGGTCGGTGCTCGGCTTCCTGGACCGGGTGCCGGCCGGGGCGTGACGGGGCCGGGCGCGGCCCGCGAGGGCTCACCCGGTCGCCCCGGGCCGGGAGGCGGGCCCGGGGCGAGGCGGGCCGGGCTCGCGCCGCCCGAGTCCGGCGAGGCCGGGGCCCGGCGCGAGGAACTCCCGTACGCCGAAGAGGGCCAGGACCACGACGGCGAACCAGAACACCACCATGCCGGTCGGATGGTCCCAGAACACGAACACGATCGAGGCGCCGACGAGGATCACGATGCCGATCCACCGCTTCCACCGCCGGACGAACGGCTCCACCGGCCCGGCCCGGAAGCCGACGTGTTCGGCGACCTGGCGGACGCCGCCGACCGCCGTGGTGCACGCGGCCCGGGTCGTCGTCGCGATCCGGGAGGGACCGGCGAAGAACGCGCCGAGCGCGACCAGCACGGCCAGCACCCCCACCGCGCGAGCGGCCTTCCTGAGGAAGTACACCAGGGCGTCGTAGACGGAGCCCGCCGCGCCCGGGGAGACACCCGACGGCAACTGGTTGAGGAAGTAGGTGCGGAAGACCGTGAGCCCGATGCCGAGCACCAGCATGGCCGCGGCGATCCCGAGCGCGGCGCCGATCAGCGCGTGTCTGCGGTTCCAGGCGGCGTAGACGCCGCCGGCCGCGACCAGCACCGTGACCACCGGGAGCCAGTTGCCGAGGATCTGGAGCAGTCGCAGGTAGAGCTGGAGCTCGTGGAGTTTCGGCGAGGCGTACACCGTGAACTGGGTGTGCACCGTCGGGATCTTCGCGGCCAGTCCCAGGCCCGCGTCCACGAGCCGTGTCTTGACCTGGTCGACGACGGGTGCCAGGTCGATGCTGACCTGGTCGCCGGCGAGCCGGACCGCGCCGCCCTCCCCGGTCAGGGCCTTGACCATGGCGTTGTGCGCCAGCGTGATCGCGTCGGTCCACGCCTTCGCGAAGGCCTGGCTCGTCACGACCCGGTCCGCGGCCGCGCCGATGAGGCTCTTCACACCGTTCTCGATGGGCCCGGTCAGCGGGCCGATCAGCTGGGACACACGGGGTGGGACACCGGGCTGGGACGCCGCCTTGGACAGCTGGTCGACCAGGGCCGGCACGTCGATCTTCTGCACCACGACGTCGGTGACCCGGCGGGAGACAGCCTGCTGCACGTCGGGGTCGCTCGCGAGGGGCCCCATGGTCGCGACGAACCGGTCGGTGTCGGTGATCTGGTCCCGCGCCCAGACGGCCGTGACGGCCAGGATGGACAGGATCGACGCCAGGATGACGAGCAGCACCGATCCGGTGGTACGCAGGGGATGCCGGCGCTGTGACGCCGGCCGGCCGGACGACTCGAGCTGGGCGACCCGCCGACGCAGCTCGTCCAGCTCGCTCTCGCCCGGCTTGCCCGGCTCACCCTCGGCGTCCTGTGGCGGCATGGAGCACTCCCGTCCTCGTCGACGGAGCGCACCCGGCCGGGGCGGCTGCCCGTCGTCGGCCCTACCAGGACACAAGGCCGCCGGAACACGGGCCAGCGGAGGACCCCCGACCGGGTGTCCTCCGGTCGGGGGTCCTCCGTAGGGCGCCCTGCGACCGCCTCACATCCCGCCGCGCCGGCTGCCGAACATGTCGGGCGAGGCCTCGCGCTGCACCACGCACAGGGCCCAGATGACGAACCCGGACATCGCGATCATGACGACCGACCACACCGGGTAGTACGGCAGCGACAGGAAGTTGGCGATGATGATCAGCGCCGCGATGGTCACGCCGGCGATGCGCGCCCACAGCGCGGCCTGGAACAGCCCCAGGCTGACGATCACCGCGACCGCGCCCAGGATCAGATGGACCCAGCCCCAGCCGGTGAGGTCGAACTGGAACACGTAGTTGCGCGTGGTGACGAAGACGTCGTCCTGGGCGATCCCCATGATGCCCCGGAAGATGTCCAGCACTCCGGCGATCATGAGCATGACCGCTCCGAAGATCGTCAGGCCGCCGGCCCATTGCTGCTTCGCCGTGGTCTCGGGCGCGCTGTGTGACGCGGTCATACCACTACCTCGTTTCGTTGCCGTTGGGTGTGTCCGTCAGCGGGGGGACGCGGTGGTCCCCGGCTTCTCCGCCGACCCGTGACCACTGAGGACGAGTTCCTTGGCGCGGCGGAACTCGTCGTCCGTGATGTCGCCCCGGGCCCGGATCTCGGACAGCCGGACGAGCTCGTCGGCACTGCTGCGCCCGCTCCCGCCGGCCGCGGTCTCCCGGACGTAGGCGTCGAAGGCCTGCTGCTGCGCACGCGCCTGCGCCACCTCCCTGCGGCCCATGCCCTTGCCCCGTGCGATGAGGTAGACGAACACGCCCAGGAAGGGCAGGCAGACGACGAACAGCAGCCAGCCGGCCTTGCCCCAGCCGCCCATCTCGTCGTCACGGAAGATGTCGACGATGACCCGGAACAGCAGGACGAACCACAAGACCCACAGGAAGAACCAGAGCATCGTCATGAAGGCACTCAGCAGCGGATAGTCGTACGCGAGGTACATCTGCGCGCTCATGTCACTCCTCCGTCCTGGGCTTCCGCCCAGCCGTTCCATGCCGTTCTCAGCGTGCCCACGTCGAGATCCGGGCGCCTCACCCGGCGCGGGTGACCTTGTCCGGCCTGCGCAGCGCCGACCGCCAGGCGAAGGCGACTCCGGCCTCGGCCAGGCCGAGCAGCACGAGCCACAGGCCGAGCAGCCGGGTCAGCGCACGGGCCGACTCGGCCGGCAGGGCGAGCACCACGATCCCCGCGACGATGGCGAGGACGGCGCCCGCCAGGACGGCGCCGCGGTGCGGCAGGTCCTTGGCGGCCAGGGCCGTGTAGAGGGTGAGGATGCCGGAGGCGAGCCAGACGATCCCGACGATCACCGAGAGAGCGGCGATCGTCTGCAGCGGGTTGCGCAGGCACAGCACTCCGGCCAGGACGTACAGCACGGCCACCACCAGCCCCGGAAGCCGTTCTCCGTGCCCCTCCCGGCCGAACACGGCCACGAACCTGAACGTCCCGAGCACCAGCAGGTACAGGCCGATGAGGACCGCCAGTACGTGCAGGGTCTCGTCCGGCCAGACCAGTACCAGCAGGCCCGGCACGATCGTCGCGACCGCCGAGGCGAGGATCCAGGTCCAGGAACGGCCGAGCCGGCCCAGGACGTCCTCGGCTCCTTCCGCGGGCTGAGCCGCCCCGCCGGGCATGCCTTCCGGTCCACTGGGCGCCGACGGATCACGCGATGTGGTCATGGCTCCTCCTCGCGCGATCGATCGCGGAGCTCGTGGACCGCCGACGGGGCGGTGTGGGGGGGACCTCACCGGGCCAGCGTCCCGCGCGTCCGCGGCCGGCGGATCACCCGCGGTGGGTGATCCGCCGGCCGTCCACGACGCGATGCAGTGGGACACGAGATGAGCGATCCCATGGCCGCCCGGACGGAGCACTCCCGGACCGGGCAGGACGCGTACCCGCCGGGCCGCGGGCACCATGCCGGCCGGCGGGCGGCCGGCATGGCCGCCCTGCGCTCCGTGCTCACCGTCGCCGCGCTCGTCACCGCTTACTACCTGCTGCCCCTGAACGACCTCCACACGGCCGGTGCCCTGATACTCCTGGCGTGCGGCCTGCTGGCGGTCCTGCTGGTGTTCCTGTGGCAGGTGTGGGCCATCATGCGTTCGCCCCACCCACGGCTGAAGGCCGTCGAGGCGCTCGCCGCCACGGTGGCGTTGTTCCTGGTGCTCTTCGCCGGCGCCTACTACCTGATGGACCGGGCCGTTCCCGGTTCCTTCAGCGAGCAGCTGACCAGGACGGACGCTCTGTACTTCACGCTCACCACGTTCACCACCGTGGGCTTCGGCGACATCACCGCCCGCTCCCAGGGGGGACGCGTGCTGACGATGGTGCAGATGACCTGCGGGCTGCTGCTGGTGGGCGGCGCCGCGCGGGTGCTCGCCGGCGCCGTCGAGGCAGGCCTGCGGCGGCGTGAGCAGTCGGCCGAACCGGACGCCGACGACGACACCACGACGCGGGACCGGGAGGCGGGGCCATGACCACGACGAGCGCTTTCACGACCCGGCTGTCGGCCGCCGAGCGAGCGGCCCACGGCAGGCAGGCCCGTACCCGCGTGCCGCGCACGGAGCAGAGCCGGTTCGATCCGGGGCCGAAGCGGCCCGACCCGGTCGAGGTGATCGAACGGCAGTCGGCCACCCGGGTACCGGAACTGGTGCCGATCCGCTACGGCCGCATGCTCGAGTCGCCGTTCCGGTTCTACCGCGGCGCGGCGGCGATCATGGCGGCGGACCTGGGGACTGCCCCGGACACCGGACTGCGGGCGCAGCTGTGCGGCGACGCCCATCTGCTGAACTTCCGGCTGCTCGCCTCGCCGGAGCGCCACCTGGTCTTCGACATCAACGACTTCGACGAGACCCTGCCCGGCCCGTTCGAGTGGGACGTCAAGCGGCTGGCGGCCAGTTTCGCGATAGCGGGCCGGGCCAACGGCTTCTCCCGCAGGGAGCAGGACGGCACCGTACGGGCGTGCGTGCTGGCCTACCGGGAGCGGATGCGGGAGTTCGCCGGCCTGCGCACCCTGGACATCTGGTACGCCCAGGACGACGCCGACCGCATCCGGAAGCTGCTGGCGTCGTCGATGGACAAGGCCGCCAGGCGGCGCACCGCCGAGGCCACGGCGCGGGCCCGCACACGCACCCAGATGCAGGCCTTCGAGAAGCTCACCCGGAACACGGCCGACGGCAGGCGCATCACACCCGACCCGCCGCTGATCACTCCGCTCGGGGATCTGCGGCCGGACCAGGCCGGGGACGGGCAGGAGAGGGAGTTCCAGTCCCTGCTGGAGTCGTACGCGCGGACCCTGCCCTCCGAACGCCGCCATCTGCTGCGCCACTACCGCCTGGTGGACATCGCGCGGAAGGTGGTGGGCGTGGGCAGTGTCGGCACGCGGTGCTGGATCCTGCTCCTGCTCGGCAGGGACGACGACGACCCGCTCCTGCTCCAGGCCAAGGAGGCGCAGGAGTCGGTGCTGGCCGCCCACACCGGCGGCGAGCACTACGACAACCAGGGCCGCCGGGTGGTGACCGGGCAGCGCCTCATCCAGACGACCAGTGACATCTTCCTGGGCTGGACGCACGTGATGGGCCTCGACGGGCGCGGCCGGGACTTCTACGTCCGCCAGCTGCGCGACTGGAAGGGCATCCTGCAACCCGAGACCATGGACCCTACACTGCTCACCCTCTTCGGCAGCCTGTGCGGGGCCTCCCTGGCCCGGGCGCACGCCCGCTCCGGCGATCCCGTCGCCATCGGCGCCTACCTGGGCGGCAGCGACCGCTTCGACCAGGCCCTCACGGATTTCGCGCAGGCCTACGCCGACCAGAACGAGCGGGACTTCGAGGCGCTGGGAGCCGCCGTCCGCTCCGGCCGGCTCCGCGCGGAGTATCTCTGAGCCACCCGCCGCCGTCCGCCCCGCTCCCGGTCACTCCGGGAGCTGCCGCATCTCGACCACGCGCAGCCCGAGGGACTGGAAGCGTGCGAGCAGCCCGTACAGCTGCGCCTCGTCGAGGACGGGGCCGAACAGGACGGTCTGCCCGGACATGACCACGTGGTCCAGCTCCGGGAAGGCCTTGGCCAGCGTCTCCGACATATGGCCGTCGACGCGGATCTCATAGCGCATCGGCAGTACTCCCACGAGCGACCCGCTAACCGGCGTACCGCACCCTCACCTGCGATCCTCCGCTTCGCCGCCCGGCGGGGCCTCACCCGGCACAGGTGATCCGGCGCCCCGTCCGGACGGCCGGTGTCACGGCCGGTCTCAGTGCTTCAGAAGAAGCTTGAAGACGATGATCAACAGGCCGAGCAGCAGGTTGACCGAAGCGGTGAGCGTGGCGAGGGGCCAGGAGGCGCCGGACCGGCGCGCCGCGGCCACGGACCAGCCGACCTGCCCGGCGACTGCCACCGAGAGGGCCAGCCAGACGGCGCCCTGGAGGCCCAGGCCGAGCAGGGGGCTGACGGCGACCGCGAGGGCGGGCGGGACGGCGGCCTTGACGATCGGCCACTCGTCCCGGCACACGTGCACCACGGTCCGGCGGTCCAGGCGCCGCTGCGCCAGGTGCGCGCCGAACAGCTGGGCGTGCACGTGCGCCACCCAGAACACCACGCCGGTGAGCAGCAACAGCACGACGAGTTCGACGCGCGGGTACGAGCCGAGGGCGCCGGCGCCGGCCACCACGGAGGCCGCGAGCATGGAGCCGTAGACACCGCCCGTGTAGTCGGCGTGCGCCCGGCGCTCGTCACCGCTCGTCCGCGTCGCCGCGGGGCCGGTCCTGTACATGGCGGCACCCCTGTCTGGAGGACGTCGGCTCCCCATCACCCTCGGGTCACAGCAGCCGGAGGTCCCGGGCGCGGCGCACGGCGTCGCTGCGCCGGTTCACCGCCAGCTTCCGGTAGGCGCTCTTGAGGTGGGTCTTCACCGTGTTCACCGACACGTGCAGGTCGGCGGCGATCTCCTCGGTGGACATCATGCGGGCGGCCCGCTCCAGCACGTCGCGCTCGCGCCCGCTGAGGTCCTCCACGAAGAGCGGCGGGGGCGTGGCCTCGGGACGGACCGGCCCGCCCGGTTCCACCGGTCCGTGTTCGAGCCAGCCCGCGGCCAGCTGCCGCAGCGGTGGCACGACCAGGAGAGGCCGGAGCCAGGGCCCGGCGTCCCGGAAGGGGCGGCGCAGCCGCTCACGACGGGCGTCGACGAGTGCCTGCGCGAGCAGCCTGCGGGCGGTGGCGGTGTCTCCCGCCCGCTGGGCGGCCTGCGCCCGTACCAGTGCGGCCCGCACGGACACCGCGGGACCGATCCGCGCGTCGCCGCGCACGCTGTCGAGCAGCTCGATCGCGGTACGGGGATCACCCGCGGCGAGCTGGATCCGCGCGGCCTCCACGGCGCAGGCCGGCTGGTCGTCGGCCACGTTCCGCAGCGCCTCGGCGGCGTTCTCCGGCCGTCCCGCGGCGAGGTGGGCGGCGGAGGCGACCAGGGCCCCGTGGCTCTCCGCCCAGGGCGAGACCACCTCGGCCGGGACGGCCGGGCCGGCCGCGTCCAGCGCGGCCCGGGCCTTGCCCCGGGCCAGCAGCAGCCGCGCCCTGGCGATGGCCTGTCCCGCCGCCATCACCGGGTCGCGCACCGCGGAGCGGAGCCCGGCCACCTCGTCGAGGAGGGTCTCGGCCCGGTCCAGTTCGTCGCGGTCGACGGCCACCGCCGCCAGCACGAGCCGTTCGACACCGGAGCCGGACGGCTGGGGCAGGCTGTACCGCTCCGTCTCGGAGACCGCCGCCAGCGCCTTGCGTTCCGCTCTGCCGGGCCAGCCGTTGAGGTAGTCGAGCAGCGCCAGGTGCCCCAGCGACTCCTCCCGGGGCAGCACGGTGGCGGCCCCGCCGGACGATCCGGCCACCGTGGACAGGGCGGCGCGGGCGTCCTCGAAGTGCCCGGCCCACAGGCGCGTGGCGCCCAGATGGGTCAGCAGGAGGGCGGTGAGTTCGGGATGCTTCTCCAGCAGGTGGGCCGGAACCTCCGGCCGCAGGTCCGCGGCGGCCTCGGCGGCCTTCTCCGCCTGCCCGGGAGACCCGGTCAGGCGGGCGGCCAGGGTCTCCAGCAGCGCGCAGGTCAGCAGGGCCGCCGCCTGGCCGGGCGCGTCGCCGGCCAGGAGCTCCTCGGCGTGGTGCAGGTGGGCCAGGCCGCGGTCGAGATCGCTGCTGGACAGTTCGCGGGCCGCGCGCACCAGGACCGTCGCGGGAGTCGCGGCCTCGGCTTCCATCCGGGAGAACAGTCCGGCGAGGTCGTCGGAGCGCAGACCGGTCAGGAGCTGTCCGATCGCCAGGTCGTCGACGAGGGCACCGGCGGTGAAGTCCCAGTCGCCCGCGGCGGCGCCGTGTGCGAGGGTCTCCGGGAGCAGGCCGGCCCGCCGCAGCCACTGGGCCGCCCGCCGGTGCAGTTCGGGTTCGAGACCGGGCAGGCGCACCCGCAGATGGGCCCTGAGTATCTCCCCGAACAGCGGGTGGAGCCGGTACCAGCCGTGCCCGAGGTCCTCCACGAAGGCGTTCTCCCGGTGCAGCCCGGCGAGGATGGCCTCGGCGTCGGACTGGCAGGTCATCGCGTTCGCCAGATCGGGGGAGAACCGCTCCAGGACGCTGACCCGCAGCAGCAGGTTCTGCGTCTCCTCCGGCTGCCGCTTGAGCACCTCGGCCAGCAGATAGTCGGCGACCGTGCTCCGGTCCGCCTCGAACTCCTTCAGATACCTCTCCGGGTCGGCGCTCTCCTGTGCCGCGAGGGCACACAGGCGCAGGCCCGCGGCCCAGCCCCGGGTGCGCTCGACGAGGCCGCGCGCGGAGTCGACGGGCAGACGCAGGCCGTGCAGCTCCAGCAGGGTGACGGCCTCCTCCGGGGTGAAGGCCAGTTCCGCGTCGCGGATCTCGGTCAGCTCGCCGGCCGCCCGGTACCGGTGCAGCGGCAGCATCGGCTCGGTGCGGGTGACGATGATCAGGCGCATGCCGGGGCCGGCGTGGTGCAGGACGAACTCCAGCTGCTCCGCGATCTCCGGGGCGGTCACCCGGTCGTACTCGTCGAGGACGACGGTGACGGACCGGTCACGGCCGCTGAGGCCGGCGGCGAGCGCGGCCAGCAGCCTCTGGTCGACGCGCGTCGCCTCGGCCGGGCAGCCGATCTCGTCCGGCACGGGAGCACCGCAGTCCCGCAGGGCGTGCAGGAGGTACGCCCAGAACATCCCGGGGCGCTGGTCGCCCGCCTCGAGGGTGAGCCAGGCGACGGGCTCCGCGAGGCCCGCCGCCCAGTCGGCGACCAGCAGGGTCTTGCCGGCGCCGGCGGCTCCGTTGACCATGGTCAGAGGGGTCTTCAGCGCCTGCTGGAGGTGCTGGACCAGCCGCTCGCGCCGCAGGAACGTGGCGGGCCTGGTCGGCAGCGCGAACCGGGTGTGCAGGATCGGGTCCCCCAGGGGATCCACACCCGTGGCGGCCGTCCCCCAGTCGTTTTCGTCGATCACAGCCACTGCACTCACCACCCGCTGTCCATCGGGCCGGGAACAGCGCTCTCTCCGATCAGCTTCGCAGCCTTCCCGTCCGCGCGCGCGGCACACGAAGGCGGACACCTCGGGCGACTGGGCTCCCGCCCGGGGTCTCCACTGCTGGGACCGATCGGCACGAGCTCGTCCCGAAGGCACGGCGACGCCCCTCGAAGCCGGCGACGACAGTGCGCGGCCGACCGCCCGCCCCGGCCGCACCACGCCCCCGGCTACCGCCCGCCGCGGACGGCGGCGGAGCGCCGCGCCCCTGGCTACCGCCCGCCACGAGCGGCGGCGGAGCACCGCGCCCCGGCGCGCCGGGCCCGTGGTCGCGGCCGAGGCGGTGAACGATCGGCACGTCCGGCGGGGCACGGCGACGCACATCGCAGATGCGGCGACGACAGTGTGCGGCCAGCTCCCCGCCCCCGCCGCACCACGCCCCCGGCTACCGCCCGCCACGGGCGGCGGCGGAGCACCGCGCCCCGGCGCGCCGGGCCCGTGGTCGCGGCCGGGGTGGTGAGCGGTCGGCGCGGCCGGCGCTCCGCTGAGGCCTGCTGCCGCCTTCCCGTCGTCCGCCCGGAGGGCGGGCCCGGCGCCGCCGGGGCGGTGCTGGGGCATGCGGGCCGGGCAGGCTTTGGGCCCCGTCGTCGCCCTCCCGTTAGCCCGCCCGACGGCCTGCCCCGCGGCGGGCGGGGAGGAAGAGAAGCGGCCTAGCCCTTGACCACCGCGTCGATCCGCGCCAGCTCCTCCGCGTCGAAGTCCAGGTTGCCGATCGCGGCGACGCTGTCCGCCAGTTGCTGGGGGCTGCTCGCGCCGACGAGGGCGGAGGTGACCCGGCCGCCGCGCAGCACCCAGGCCAGGGCGAGCTGGGCCAGGCTCTGGCCGCGGGACTTGGCGATGTCGTCGAGGGCGCGCAGCTTGCCGACCAGTTCCTCGGTCACCGCGTCGGAGTTGAGGAAGGGGCTGTCGCTCGCGGCCCGGGAGTCCTCGGGGATGCCGTCGAGGTAGCGGCCGGTGAGCAGGCCCTGCTCCAGCGGGGAGTAGGCGATGGAGCCCGCCTGGAGTTCGTCGAGGACGTCGAGGAGGCCTTCCTCGGGGCGGCGGTCGAGCATGGAGTAGCGCGGCTGGTGGATCAGGAGCGGGGTGCCCAGCTCGCCGAGGATGCGGGCGGCCTCGCGGGTCTGCTCCGGGGAGTAGTTGGACACGCCGACGTAGAGCGCCTTGCCCTGCTGGACCGCCGAGTGCAGGGCACCCATCGTCTCCTCCAGGGGAGTCTCCGGGTCCGGGCGGTGCGAGTAGAAGATGTCGACGTACTCCAGACCCATCCGCTTCAGGCTCTGGTCGAGCGAGGACAGCACGTACTTGCGCGAACCCCATTCGCCGTACGGGCCGGGCCACATGAGGTAGCCCGCCTTGGTGGAGATGACCAGTTCGTCGCGGTACGGCGCGAAGTCGGCCTTCAGCGCCTCGCCGAGGGCGGACTCGGCGGCGCCGGGCGGCGGGCCGTAGTTGTTGGCGAGGTCGAAGTGGGTGACCCCGAGGTCGAAGGCCCGGCGCAGGATGGCGCGCTGGGTCTCGACGGGACGGTCGGGACCGAAGTTGTGCCACAGACCGAGCGACAGCGCCGGGAGCTTCAGACCGCTGCGTCCGGTGCGCCGGTAGGGCATGTCCGTGTAACGGTCGGGGTGTGCGGTGTACAACGCGACTCCAGAGGGGTTGGCACACTATCTACCGGCGCCCACTCTGGCGCGAGCGGCGTGCAGCGGTCCAACAGAAGAATCCGATGGTATTCAGCGGATAGGCTTCTCAATCATGGAACTGCGCCATCTCCAGCACTTCGTCGCCGTGGCCGAGGACCAGCACTTCACCCGCGCGGCGGAGCGGCTGATGGTGTCCCAGTCGGGCCTGTCCGCGTCGATCCGGGCGCTGGAGCGGGAACTGCGGGCGCCGCTGTTCGTGCGGACCACCCGCCGGGTGACGCTGACCGAGGCGGGCCGCGCGCTCCTCGCCGAGGCGGAGCGGATCCTGGCGCAGGTCAGGGCCGCGCACGAGGCGGTGGCCGCGGTGCAGGGGGTGCTGCGCGGGACGCTGGCGCTGGGCACCGAGCAGTGCATCGCCGGGGTGCACGTGGCGGGGCTGCTGGCCGCGTTCCGGCGGCGGCACCCGGATGTGGAGATCCGGCTGCGGCAGGCGGGCTCGGGCGCGCTGGCGGAGGAGGTGGCCGCCGGGCGGCTGGACCTCGCCTTCGCCTACCGCACACAGGCGGACAGCGACCAGCTGCGGTCGGTGTCGCTGACGAGCGAGCCGATGACCGTGCTGTGCCATCCCAGCCACCGCCTCGCGACGGCCGGACCGGTGCTGACACCGCACGACGTCGGCGGGGAGGTCTTCGTCGACTTCCACCCCGACTGGGGTCCGCGCCGCACCACGGACGCGGCCTTCGCCGCCGCGGGCGTGCGGCGCACGGTCGCCCTGGAGGTCAACGACGTGCACGGTCTGCTGGACCTGGTCGACGAGAACCTCGGGATCGCCGTGGTGCCCCGGCACTTCCGCCACAAGCGGCCGGGGCTCACCGCTCTGCCCCTGAAGGGCACGGGCGAGGCGGAGTACGAGACCGTCGCCCTGCTGCCGCCGGAGCAGGCCACCGGCCCCGCGGCCCGCGCGCTGGTCGGGCTGCTCGAAACAGGGGGTCTGGCACCACCCCTGGACGGTCCCCAGGCCCCCTGACCGCGGCCGCCCGCCGCCGCAGACTCGTGAGCGTCACACCGACGACGTTCAGGAGTGGGAGAGATGGCGGAACACACTCGCCGGACCGTGCTGCGCTCGGCGGCCGGGATCGCGGCCACCGGCGCGCTCCTCGGGACGGCCGGGCACCCGGCGGCGGCCCGGGCCGCCCAGCGCATGACGGAAGGCCGGTACCCCTTCCTCGAGGGTGCGTTCACACCCGTCACCGAGGAACTGACCGCCTACGACTTACCGGTGACGGGCCGCGTACCGCGCGAGCTGAACGGCCGCTTCCTGCGCAACGGCCCCAACGTCCTCGGCCTGGAGGACCCCCGCGCCCACCACTGGATGCTCGGCGAGGGCATGGTCCACGGGGTCCGGCTGCGCGACGGCAGGGCCGAGTGGTACCGCAACCGCTGGGTGCGGTCCTCGCAGGTGGCGAAGAAGCTGGGTGAGCCGTGTCCGGGCCCGGTGCCGCCGGACGACTTCCCCTGCAACACGCACGTGATCCCCTACCGGGGCCGGATCCTCGCGCTCCAGGAGAGCGGTCCACTGCCCTACGAACTCGACGGCGAGCTGAACACCGTGGGCACCCACGACTTCCGGGGCACCCTGGAGGGCGCGTTCACCGCCCACACCAAGTACGACGCGCACGCCGGGGAACTCCACGCCATCGCCTACTACCCGACCTGGGACCACGTCCGGCACCTGGTGGTGGGCCCGTCCGGCGAGGTCGCCCGGACCACCCGGATACCGGTGGCGGACGCGCCGATGATGCACGACTTCGCGCTCACCGAGCGGCACGTCGTCGTCTTCGACATCCCGGTCACCTTCGACCCGGGGGCCGCCGGCCGCGGCACCCCGGTGCCCTACGTCTGGAACCGTGAGCACCCCACCCGCGTGGGCGTCATGCGGCGGACCGGCGGTCCGGTGCGCTGGTTCGGGATAGAACCGGTCTTCTGCTCGCACACCCTCAACGCCTACGACGAGGGTTCGTCCGTGGTGGTGGACCTGACGACCTGTCCGGCACCCTTCGAGGTGGCCGGGCGCGGCACGGACGGCCCGTCAGCGGTGGGCCCCGCCAGGCTCGAACGCTGGACGGTCGACCTGCGGCACGGGCGGGTGCGGCAGCGGGTCCTGGACGACCGGCCGCAGGAATTCCCGCGCGTCAACGAGGCGTTGGTCTCCCGGCGCCACCGCTACGGCTACTCCGCCGCGGCCGCGGACATGTCGCTCGCGTACCTGACGTCCGACGGCAACCCGCCCGACCGCGCCTTCTCCGACGCGCTCATCAAGCACGACCTGCTGCGGGGCCGCACGCAGGTGCACCGGTTGCCGAGGAACGCGGCGGCGGGCGAGGCGGTGTTCGTGCCGCGGGACGCCGCGGACCCGGGGGCCGCGGAGGACGACGGGTACGCGCTCGCCTACGTCCACGACCCGGATCGCGGGGCGGCCGACCTGGTCGTCCTCGCCGCCCAGGACTTCACGGGCGAGCCGGTCGCCCGGATCCATCTGCCGGGACGGGTACCGCTGGGCTTCCACGGGAGCTGGATTCCGGACGCATGAGGGCACGCGATGCGCGATGGTGGACGTATGCACGCAAGGGACATCCTCATCGACGGCTTCGGCCGCGTCCAAGAAGAAGTCCATGCCGCCCTCGACGGGCTCGGGCCGGACGAACTCCACGCCCGCCCGGCCCCCGCAGCCAACTCCGTCGCCTGGCTGGTCTGGCATCTCACCCGGGTCCAGGACGACCATGTCGCCGACGCCTTCGACCTGGACCAGGTGTGGCTGTCGCAGGGCTGGGACAAGCGCCTCGGGCTCGATCTGCCGCGCCACGACACGGGCTACGGGCACAGCCCCGCCAAGGTCGCCAGGGTACGGGTGGACTCGGCGGACCTGCTGACCGGGTACTACGACGCCGTGCACGAGCAGACGCTCGGCGTACTGCGGGACCTGCCCGCCAAGGACCTCGAGCGCGTCGTGGACGAACGCTGGGATCCCCCGGTCAGCCTGGGCGTGCGGCTGGTCAGCGTCCTGTCCGACGACCTTCAGCACATCGGACAGGCCGCCTACGTGCGGGGGCTCCTTCAGAGCACGGACGCGTAACCGGGCAGGACCACGTCCTCGATGAGGGCCTTGCGCTCGTCGAACGGGATGAACGCGCTCTTGAGGGCGTTCACCGTGACCGTGCGCAGGTCCTCGACCGTCCAGCCCGCCTCCTCGACCAGCAGGGACATCTCGCGGGTCATCGTCGTACCGGAGACCAGCCGGTTGTCGGTGTTGAGGGTGACCCGGAAGCCGAGGTCCTTCAGGGCGGTGATGGGGTGCTCGGCGATCGAGGTGGCGCAGCCCGTCTGGAGGTTGGAGGTGGGGCACATCTCCAGGGCGATGCGTCGGTCGCGCACCCAGCCGGCCAGCCGGCCGAGCTTGCCGGCCGCGAGGTCGGGGATGTCCTCGGTGATGCGCACACCGTGGCCGATGCGCTGGGCGCCGCAGACCTGGAGGGCCTGGTGGATGCTGGACAGGCCGTACGCCTCGCCGGCGTGGATGGTGAACGGCACGCTCTCCCGGCGCAGGTGCTCGAAGGCGGCCAGGTGGTCGGCGGCGGGGAAGCCGTCCTCGGCGCCGGCGATGTCGAAGCCGACGACACCGGCGTCCCGGTAGGCGACGGCCAGGTCGGCGGCCTCGCGGACGCGGTCGAACATCCGCATGCCGCACAGCAGCGTGCCGACCCGCACGGGGGTACCGGCGGCGGCCGCCTTGGCCATGCCGGCGGCGAGGCCCTCCTGGACCGTCTCCACGACCGCGCTCAGCGACAGCCCGCCCTTGGTGTTCAGCTCGGGGGCGTAGCGCACCTCGGCGTAGACGACGCCGTCGGCGGCGAGGTCCAGGACGTACTCCTCGGCGACCCGCAGGAGGCCCTCGCGGTGCTGCATGACGGCGAGGGTGTGTTCGAAGGTGGCTATGTAGCGGACCAGGTCGCCGGAGTTCGCGGCCTCGAAGTACCAGGCGGCCAGCTCGTCGGGGTCGGTGGTGGGCAGGGTGTGGCCGACCGCGGCCGCGAGCTCGACGACGGTGGCGGGGCGCAGGCCGCCGTCGAGGTGGTCGTGCAGGACGGCCTTGGGCAGGCGGCGGATCACTTCGGCGTCTACGCGCGTAGCGGTCATGGCTGGTCTTTCCTTGGGCGTTGGTTCGAAGCGGCTGGTATGACGTGTCAGTCGGCGGGCTGGAGCAGGTCCCAGCGGTTGCCGTACAGGTCCTGGAAGACGGCGACCGAGCCGTAGGGCTCGTGGCGCGGTTCCTCCAGGAAGGTCACGCCGGCGGCGGTCATCCGGGCGTGGTCGCGGGCGAAGTCGTCCGTGTGCAGGAAGAATCCGACCCGCCCGCCGGTCTGGTCGCCGACCCGGGCCTGCTGGGCGTCGCCCTTGGCGCGGGCCAGCAGCAGACCGGTCCCGGCCGCTTGCGGCGCGGGCTCCACGACGACCCAGCGGGAGCCGTCGGGGCGCGGCTCGTCCGCGGCGAGCCGGAATCCGAGGGCCTCGGTGTAGAAGCGGATCGCCTCGTCGTAGTCGTCGACGACGAGGGTGACCAGGGCGACGCGTTTCATCGGGGCCTTTCGCGGATGCGCCGGAGGGGATGTACCGGAGGGCGGTTGACGGGTGAGGTTATACGTAAAACGTCACGGATGCCAGTCCACGGAGCACGGGGCTCCGGCGTGCGGCGGGCCCGCGGTCAGCCGCGCTCCTCGCCCTGGGCGACCTCCACCCGGTGGTGGAAGTCGATCACCCCGGTCGCGGACGCGGCGAAGGAGAGGCCGGCGCAGGCGACGAGCACGAGGGCGATCCAGGAGGGGGCGGCGGCGCGGCGCGGGGCCGTCAGGAGGGCCTGCACGCGCTGGGGGACGGGCCCGGTCGTCACGGCCGGGGCGAAGTCCGGGCGGTCCCCGCGGGCGGCCTGGCCCACCAGGGCGGCGCGGGCGATGGCGCGGGCGGTCAGGCGCCGGTCGCCGACGGCGTCGGCCGCGGCCTCGTCGGCGGCGCGCTCGGCGGCGAGCCGGATGGTCTCGCGGACGGGGCGCAGCGCGGGGTGACAGTGGGCGGCGAGCTCGGCGGCAGCGAGGAAGTAGTGGTGGCCGCCCTGGTTGTGGGCCCGTTCATGGGCGAAGAGGGCCTCCCGCTCGGCGGCGTCCAGACTGCGCAGCATCCCGGTGGTGACGACGATCCGGTGCGGGCGCCCGGGCAGCGCGTACGCGTCCGGGTGCGGCGAGTCGACCACGCACAGGTCGCCCGCGGCGGGCCCGCGCCCGGCCTCGGAGCGGGCCGCGCGGAAGGCGCGGGTCTGACGGCAGACCGAGCGCGCGAGGGTCCAGGCGCACACGGCCAGCACGCCGACGGAGGTCGCGGCCGCCGGGACCACGAAGAGGTCGGAGGCGGTGCGCAGGGGGTGGACGAGTTCGCCGAGCGTGGCGAAGAGGGACACCTTGAGCAGGCCGATGAGCACGAAGGCACCGAGCGCGGCGAGCGAACAGCCCGCGCACACGACCGCCGAGACGGTGATCAGCCACAGCGCGGCGGCGGGCGCCAGCCGGTCGGCGGTCCGCCGGGCGAGCGCGGGCAGGGCGAACGTCAGCACGAGCGGCAGGAGCAGCAGGACGGTCATCGCTCTGCGGGGGGTTCGAGGAGGTCGCGCAGGATCCGCTCGTCGTCGGGGCTGAGCTGGGCGACGAAACGGGCGAGCACGGTCTCGCGGTCACTGTCCCGGTCGAGCTCGGTGTGCATCCGGCGGGCGGTGAGGCCCTGGGCGTCCTGGACCGGGAAGTAGGCGTACCCGCGGCCCTGCCGCCGCCGGTCGACGACTCCCTTGTCGTGCAGCCGGGTCAGGATCGTGGTCACCGTGGTGCGCGCCAGGCCGGCACCGAGGCTGAGCTGCACCTGGCCGGGCGTCTGGGGCGCGCCGGCGGCCCAGAGGGCGGCCATGACGCTCGCTTCCAGCTCGCCGGCCGGACGGCGTTCGTCCTTCGCGTCGGTCATGGAAAGGTTCCTCACCCCGTATCCGTCCGCGGATGATCGGCTCATCCGCACGATGCCGTCTTCCATTATGGAAGAGCCGGACCCGTGCGCGGCGCGTTCAGCCACCGTAGCTCCTCGTCGGTGCGGCACAGGGCTCCCGCGGCGCGTTCTCGGCGAGGTGGTCGGGATTGCCGGTGCCGGGAACGGCGAGCACGTGCGGGCCCTGGTGCAGGGTCCGGGCGACGCGCCGCGCTCCGCCGGCGAACTCATCAACACCGCGCTGGGACGGAGCGTGCCCGGTCGCTCGGCCTGCCGGACGCGTCCGCGGTGACCGATGGAGTGGCCACCGGCGGAGTCTCGCCCACGCGCCCGGCACGGCCGAGGAGATTCTACGGAGTACGTCTATGTGTTCAGGGCGGCCACCACACGGGCCGCCCCCAGGCCGTAGCCGCGCACGCCGAGGACGGCGGGCAACTCGCGGACGACCGACTCGCACACGCGCCCCGGCACGACCGCAGAGGCCCTACGGATACGTGTACGTGTTCAGGGCGGCCACCGCGGAGGCCGGGTCGCCCAGGTCGTAGCGGTCCACGGCGAGGAAGGTGGGCTTCTTGCGGGCGGCCGGCTGGCAGAAGCGGCGGGCGCGGTCGGCGAGTTTGGTGTTGTCGCTCTGCGCGGTGGCGGTAACGGTGGCGTCACGGAAGTGGTTCATCACGAACAGCGGGTGGAAGCCGGACTCGGAGCGGGTGAGCGGGAGGGTGGTGTTCGCGTCGTACCAGCGGCTGTAGCAGGACCAGTCGGAGGAGCCGATGCCCGGGCCCATCGACCAGTAGTTCTCCACGGTCCACTCCCGCTGGTACATCACGCCGAAGCTGTCCCGGGTCAGCCCCGCCGACTCGTCGGCCGCACGGCTGTGGTCGGTGAAGATCAGCAGCCGCTGACCGGCCGCGGTCAGATCGGCCAGCCTGGGCCAGCCGTTCTGCCGTACCCCGGTCCGGTCGGGCCGGTAGAGCACGTCCGACAGGCCGTTCACGCGGGCGAGTTCGGAGCGCAGGACACCGGGGTCGACGTAGTCCTCCAGGAAGATGGTGGCGAACTGGTCGGGGTGTGCCTTGAGGAAGTTCACGATCCGCTGGACGTCCACCCACAGGGCGACGGGCCTGCTGACGAGGGTGCAGCTGTCGTGGCAGAGGATCGCGCCGTCCGGGGTCTGATGGATGTCCAGCATGAATCCGCGGACGCCGTCGGCGAGTTGCTGGTCGATGCCCCGGGTCTGGTTGGGGAAGAGGTTGACGAAGGGCGGGGCGAAGCCGCCGTCGACGCCGTTGGCGTAGGCGTTGTGGGCGGTGAGGAAGGTGACCTGGTCGAGGGTGCGCCGGTCCGGCGAGGGCATCGGGCCGGTGGTGGGCGAGACCGGGGTGAGGTACCAGGCGGTGAGGTCCCCGGCGGCGCCGACGGTCAGCCGGTCCGGGTAGGTGCCGCCGGAGGGCTTGGCCCCCAGGGACAGATACCGGTCGGTGCCCGGGGACCTGAGCGTGTAGCGGTCGTCTCCGAGCGGGCTGATCTCCCAGGCCGCGTCGGCGCTCGCACAGGTGACGGTCGCGGCCTGGTCGCCGGAGCGGCCCAGGCAGCTGCCCGCCGTGTCCGTGCTCTCGAGGACGTACGACGATCCGCTCGCCCTCAGGTTCCACTGCTGGTGGTCCTCGTCGCCCTTGGGTCTGTGCTGCTCCACCGCTCCCCCGTGGTCCGCCGCGTCGAGGCCGGTCACGGCGCTCTGGACGTAGTACACGCCGGCGGCCGGGACCGCGGTGGCGGCGTGGGCGTGGGACGGGGGTGCGACGACCGCGGCGGCGAGCGCGACGGCCGTGGCGAACAGGGCGTGGGGGGTGCGCATGCGGGTGCCCTTCCTGACTGACGGTTGAAGGTCAGGTGCATGACACCATGGCACGCGGTTTCACGTCAGCGGTTCCGCTCGCACGACCCGGTGAGCCGGGCCCGGCCGCCGGTGCTGCGGCCGGGCCCACGGGAACCCGGGGGGTCAGTGCAGCGGCTTGGACAGCACCGCCTTGCGGTGACTGAACGTCTCGATCGAGTACCGCCCGTGGTAACTGCCCGTACCGCTCTCCCCCACCCCGCCGAACGGCAGGTCGGAGACGGTGAGATGGGCGAGGGGAAGGCCGTACCCGAGGCCGCCGGAGGAGGTCTCGGCGGCGATCCGCTCCCTGGTCCCCTCGGACTCGGTGAACACGTACAGCGCGAGGGGCTTGTCGCGGTCGTTGACGAAGTCGATCGCCTCGTCGAGGCCGGGCACCGTGACGATCGGCAGGATGGGACCGAAGATCTCCTCCTGCATGACGGGGGACTTCGGGTCGACGTCGGCCAGCACGGTTGGCGCGAGGTACTTCGCCGCGCGGTCGCCGGTGCCGCCGACGATCGCCCGGCCGGAGTCGAGCAGGCCGCTGAGCCGGTCGAAGTGGCGCTCGTTGACGATCCGGCCGTACTCGGGCGAGGTCGCGGGGTCGGTGCCGTACAGCGCCTGCACGGCCCGCACGAGCGCGGGTTCGAGAGCGGCGGCGGTCTCCGGGTCGGTGAGCACGTAGTCGGGGGCCACGCAGGTCTGGCCCGCGTTGAGGAACTTGCCGCGCGCCAGCCGGTCGGCGACCGTGTCCAGGTCGGTACCGCGGTCGACGAACGCCGGTGACTTGCCGCCCAGTTCGAGGGTGACCGGGGTGAGGTGCTCGGCGGCCGCGCGCATGACGATGCGGCCGACGGTGCCGTTGCCGGTGTAGAAGACGTGGTCGAAGCGCTCGGCCAGCAGGGCCGTGGTCTCCGGGACACCGCCCTCGACGACGGCGACCGCGTCGGTGTCGAGGTACGCCGGGATCAGCCGGGCCAGCGCGGCCGAGGTGGCCGGGGCCAGCTCGCTGGGCTTGGCGACCACCGCGTTCCCCGCGGCCAGCGCGCCGACCACCGGGGCGAGCAGGAGCTGCGCGGGGTAGTTCCAGGGGGCGATGACGAGGACGACGCCGAGCGGGTCGTACTGCGTCCAGGCCGTCGCGTCGGCGCCGAGGTGCGCCGGGACGGGGGCGGGCTCGGGGCGCAGCCACTCGGCGAGGTGGTCGAGGGTGTGGTCGATCTCGCGGACCGTGAAGTCGATCTCCGTGCGGTAGGCCTCGGTGGCGCTCTTGCCCAGGTCTGCGTGGAGCGCGGCGGCGAGCGCGTCGCCGTTCTCCGTGAGCATCGCGCGCAGGCGGCCCAGCTGGCCGGTGCGCCACTCGACGGGCTTGGTGCGGCCGGTGCGGAAGGTGGCGCGCAGCCGGGCCACGACGTCGGCGGGCTGCTCGGGGGTGGAGTGGTTCACGGGGTGCCTCGCTGGTGGGTGCACGGACCTTGCGGCCCGACAGTACGGTCTCGAAGGGTCAGATGTAAATGCCAACCTTTCAGGTACCAAAATAAATCCCGGGGGCGGGTACGGTCACTTCGCGCGCACCAGCTCCCGCCGGCGCCGTTCGAGATGCGCCCGCTCCGCCGGGCTCGTGGCGAGCTCCGCGGCCGTCTCGTACTCCCCTACGGCCTCGGTGTGCCGGCCGAGGCGGCGCAGCAGTTCGGCGCGGACGACGTGGCGGACGTGGTAGCCCGGGAGGTCGAGCTCGTCGACCAGGCCGAGCGCCCGCGCCGGGCCCTCGACCTCCGCCACGGCTACCGCACGGTTCAGGGCGACCACGGGGCCCGGGGCGACGGCCGTCAGCTGGTCGTACAGCCGCAGGATCTGCCCCCAGTCGGTGGCCGGGGCCGTCGCCGCGTCGCTGTGCACGGCGTTGATCGCGGCCTGGATCTGGTACGGCCCCGGCCGGTTGCAGCGCAGGCAGCGGCGGACCAGGTCCTGGCCCTCGGCGATCAGGGCGCGGTCCCAGCGGGCGCGGTCCTGCTCGGGCAGCGGCACGAGGGCGCCGTCCTCGTCCTGCCGGGCGGCCCGCCGCGCCTCGACGAGCAGCATCAGCGCGAGCAGGCCGGTGGCCTCGGGCTCGTCCGGCATCAGCTCGGACAGCGGACGGCCCAGCCGGACGGCTTCGGCGCACAGCTCGGGCGCGCCGGTGTACCCCTCGTTGCAGATGAGGTAGAGGACGGCCAGGACGCCGCCGAGCCGGTCGGGCAGGTCGGCGTCCCGGGGCACGCGGTACGGGATGCCCGCGTCCCGGATCTTCGCCTTCGCCCGGACCAGACGCTGGGCCAGGGTCGGCTCCGGCACCAGGAACGCGCGGGCGATCTGCGCGGTGCTCAGCCCGCCGAGCAGCCGCAGGGTGAGGGCGACCCGGGCCTGGGGGGCGAGGGCGGGGTGGCAGCAGGTGAAGATCAGGCGGAGCCGGTCGTCGCGCACGGGGCCCTCCTCGGCCGGTGCGTCGGGCGCGTACAGCCGGGCGGCCTCGGCCTGCCGTGCGTCCCGGCCGGCCTCGCGGCGCAGCCGGTCGACCGCGCGGATGGGGGTACCTCCCGGCTCGAGCGAAGTCGAGAGCTGGGGGAGGGCGGAGGTGATGATCCAGCCGGACGGGCCGGGCGGCACCCCGGTCTCCGGCCACTTCCGCACGGCGGTGGCGAAGGCGTCCTGGACCGCTTCCTCGGCGAGGTCGATGTCGCCGAGGAAGCGGACGAGGACGGAGACCGCACGCCCGTACTCGGTACGGAAGACGGCCTCGATGTCCGGGGTGTCGGGCATCAGTGCTGGTCCACGAAGGGCCGCACCTCGATGGGGAGGGTGGTGGCCAGGGCGGCCTTGCGGCCCCACTCCAGGGCGGCGTCCAGGTCGGGGGCCTGGATCAGGCACAGACCGCCCAGGTACTCCTTGCCCTCGGCGTACGGCCCGTCGGTGATGAGCACGTCGCCGTCCTTGGGCCGCAGCACGGTGGCCGTCTCCGGGCCGTGCAGTCCGCCGGCGAAGACCCAGGCCCCGGCCTCGCGCAGCTCGTCGTTGAAGGCCTCCACATCGCGCATGATCCCGGCGAGCGCGTCGGGCTCGGGCGGCTGTGCTCCGGCCGGCTGGACCACGCTGAGCAGGTAGTGCTTCATGATGTCCTCCTTGGTGTCGCCGGGGGTGCTCCCGGTGGGGGGCGTCCCACCTCCTACACGAACGGCACAGTCCCGGATCGACATCTCGGCCCGCCGGATCGGGAGAATTCTCCGTATGACCATCGCAGCACACCCGCTCGTCGTCCGTGCCCGCCGGCTCGCGGACGAGCTGCTCGCCCCGAACGCCGAACGCGTCGACCAGGAAGGGGTGCCCGCGAGTCACATCGAGGCGGTCAAGCGGTCCGGGCTGCTCGGGTTGGGCGCGCCGGTGGCGTACGGCGGCTCGGCGGCGCCCGCTCCGGTGGCGCGGGAGACCGCCGAGATCCTCGCCGGGGCCTGCTGCTCGACGTGGTTCGTGCAGACGCAGCACCACACACCGGTGCAGATCCTGGCCAAGGGCGAGACGGCCGTCCGGGAGCGGCTGCTGGGCCCGCTGGCACGCGGAGAACTCATGTCAGGGGTCGCCTACGCGCACCTGCGGTCCCATCCGCGCACCCCGGTCCGGGTCACCCGGGACGGGACCGGCTGGCGGTTCGACGGCACCGTCCCCTGGTACACCGGCTGGGGCCTCAACGACGTGCTGCTGCTGGCCGGGTTCACCGACTCCGACGAGGCGGTCTTCGCCTTCGCCGAGGCCCGCGACCAGCCGGGCCTGCGCGCGTCGCCGCCCATCCGCCTGGCGGCCCTGACCGCCGCCCGCACGGTGTCGCTGGAGCTGGACGGCCTGTGGCTGCCCGGGGAGGCGGTGGCTCTCCGGATGCCGTACGAACGCTGGGCGGCGACCGACCGTGACCGGACGGTGAACGCCTCCCCGGCGGTGTTCGGCGTCGCGGAGGCGGCCCTCTCCTTGCTCGACGAGGAGACGGCCGGCCCGATCCGCGCCCGCCTGGACGAGGTCCGCCGCCGGGCCTACGCCCTGGCCGACGATCCGGCGGCGGCCGGGCACCCGGCGGAGCGGCTGGCGCTGCGGACGCGGTCGTACGACGTCATGCGGACGGCCACCACCGCGGCGGTGGTGGCCGGCGGCGGCCGGGCGATGACCTTGGACAGCAAGGCTCAACGCCTGGCCAGGGAAGGTCTGTTCCTGCTGGTGCAGGGGCAGACCGCGCAGTCGCGCGAGGCTCATCTCGACGCCCTGACGGGGCGTGGACCTCAGCTCGCGAACGGCACCTGAGCGGCGGGGGCGGTGTCCTGCCCGAGCGGATGCCGCCACACCCCGCGCGCGGCGAGCCTCGGGAGGACGCCCTCGCCGAACCAGTACGCCTCCTCCAGGTGCGGGTACCCGGACAGTACGAACTCCTCGATGCCGAGGGCCGCGTACTCCTCGATCCGGTCGGCGACCTCCTCGTGGCTGCCGACCAGGGCCGTGCCCGCCCCGCCCCGGACCAGTCCGATCCCGGCCCACAGGTTGGGGTGGATCTCCAGCCCGTCCCGGCCGCCGCCGTGCAGGGCGAGCATCCGCTGCTGGCCCTCGGACTCGCTGCGGGCCAGCCCGGCCTGCACGGAGCTGACGGTCGCGGGGTCGAAGCCGGCGAGGAGCCGGTCGGCCTCGGCCCAGGCCTGCTCGGCGGTGTCCCGGGTGATGACGTGCAGCCGGATCCCGAACCGCAGCGTCCGGCCCTCCTTCGCGGCCAGCCCCCTGACCCAGGCGATCTTCTCGGCGACCTGCGCGGGCGGCTCGCCCCAGGTGAGGTACACGTCGACGTGCCGGGCCGCGACCTCGCCCGCGATCGGCGAGGACCCGCCGAAGTACACCTCGGGGACCGGGTCCGGCACCCGGGCCAGTCTGGCGTCCTCCACCCGGAGGTGCTCGCCGTGCAGGTCGACGGTCTTGCCGTCCCACAACCCCCGTACGACCTCCAGGAATTCGCCGGTGCGGCGGTAGCGGTCGTCCTTGTCCAGGAAGTCGCCGTAGGCACGCTGCTCGTGGCTCTCGCCGCCGGTGACCACGTTGAGCAGGAGCCGCCCGCCGGTCTGCCGCTGGAAGGTGGCGGCCATCTGGGCGGCGAGCGTGGGTGACACGAAGCCGGGCCGGAAGGCGACGAGGAACTTCAGCCGCTCGGTGTTCTGGCTGACCATCGCGGTGGTCAGCCAGGCGTCCTCGCACCAGGCCCCGGTCGGGGTGAGCGCGCCGACGAAGCCGAGGTCCTCGGCGGCGCGGGCGATCTGGCTCAGGTAGGCGACCGTCGGCGGCCGGTCCCGTCCCGAGGCGGTGGCCGGGGTGCCGTGGCCACCGCCGACGACGTGGCGGCTGTCGCCGTTGGTGGGCAGGAACCAGTGGAAGGTGAGGGACACGTGGGGTCTCCGATCGCGAGTGTCCGTGGTCGGGCTGTCGGGCTGTCCAACGCCGTCAGAGGAGGCCGTGGCGGGGCGGGCGGGTGCCGCTGAGCACGTACCGGCCGATGTGCTGGATCTTCCAGCGGGTCGGGTCGTGCAGCGTGTGGGTGCGGGCGTCGCGCCAGTGCCGGTGCAGATTGAGCGAGTCGAGCGCCGACCGGGTGCCGGACACCTCGAACAGGGCGCTCGCCACCTCCACCGCGGCCTCGGCCGCCCGCACCTTGGCCGCGGCGACGGCGATGGAGGCCTCGGCCGCCGAGTCGTCGGTGAGGTCGGCGCGTGCCTCGTCCACGGTCCGGGCGGCCTCGCGCAGGAGGGCCTCCGCGGTCCTTACGTGCAGGGCGAGTTCACCGAAGCGCTGGATCAGCAGCGGATCCTCGGCGGCGGTGTCGAAGCCGCTCTCGAACCAGGGCCTGCTCTTCGTCCGGACGAACGCGGCGGCCTCCTCCAGTGCTCCCCGGGCGATCCCGGTGTCGATGGCCGCGTGCAGCAACTGCGCGACCGCGCCGTGGAGTTGCGGTCCCCGGAAGGTGAGGTGGTGGGCGAGGACCCGGTCGGCGGGCACCGGGACGGCGTCCAGGCGGACGGTGCCGCTGGCCGTGGTGCGCTGGCCCATGCCGTCCCAGTCGTCGACGACCGTGACACCGGGCGCGTCCCGGGGGACGTACGCCACGTGCAGCTCGTCGTCCTCGGCGCGGGCCAGCACCGGGATCCAGTCGGCGAAGAGGGCGCCGGTGCAGTAGTGCTTGACGCCGGTCAGTAGGTAGGAGCCGTCGGGCCGGCGCTCCAGGCGGGTGCGGATGTCCTGGACGTGCCTGGTGCCCGCCTCCGACTGGGCGTTGCCGAAGCGGCGGCCCGCGAGCAGCTCGCCGAAGAAGAACTTCCGCTGCTGTTCGCCGCCCTGGCGGCGGATGACGTTGACGTACGCGAAGTGGCTCTGCGGGATCTGGGCGAGGCTGCCGTCGGCGGAGCCGAGCAGCCGGAAGATCTCCGCCAGGGTCCGGGCGCTCACATCCGCGCCGCCGTGCTCGGCGGGCACCGTGACCGCGAGCAGACCCGAGGCGGACAACCGGTCCAGCTCGGCCCGGGGCAGCCGGCGTTCCGCGTCCCGCTCGGCCGCGCCCGCCCGGAACTCCTCGGCCAGCGCCGCCGCGACGGCGAGGGCCTCGGCGTCGTCGGCGATGACGTGTGCGGTCATGGCGGTCAGCTCGCCGCGGCCAGCAGCGGGGTGCGGCCGAGCGCCGCCGAGAACTGGTCGAGCACCTGACCGAGGGCTTCGGCGGTGGCCGGGCTGACGGTCAGGGCGCCGTCCTCGTGCACCGTGATGTCCTTGTCGAGGGTGAACCAGCCCTGGACGATGTGCGCGGCGCCCATGGAGTTCAGCACCGGGCGCAGCGCGTAGTCGATGGCGAGGACATGGGCGGTGCTGCCCCCGGTGGCCAGCGGCAGCACGGTCTTGCCGGTGAGCGCGTACTGCGGCAGCAGGTCGAGCAGCGCCTTGAGGACTCCGCTGTACGAGGCCTTGTAGACCGGGGTGCCGACCACGACGCCGTCGGCGCGGGCGAACAGCTCGGTCGCCTCGACGATCGCCGGGTGCCGGAAGTCCGCGCCCAGCAGGGCCTCGGCGGGGATCGTGCGGACGTCGAGGGGGATCACCTGGTGGCCCTGGGCGGTCAGCCGCTGGTCCAGGTGGCGCAGCAGGCGGTTGGTGCGGGAGGAGGCGGACGGACTGCCGGAGACGGACAGGACGGTGGCCATGGGTTCCTCTTTCGAACAGGAGCGGACGGTCAGGCGTGCGCGGGGACGGACGCGGCCCCGGTCTCGGGGAGTTGGGACTCGAGCTCGCGCACGAGGGGCAGCACCCGCTTGCCGAAGTACTCGACCTCCTCGTGGTAGTGCAGGAAGCCGAGCAGGAGGAGGTCGACGCCGAGCTTCTTGTAGGCGACGATGCGCTCCGCGATCTGTTCCGGGGTTCCGATGAGCCCGGTCCGGAATCCGTCGTTGTACTGGACGAGGTCCTGGAAGGTGGAGTCCTGCCACATGCCCTTGTTGTCGGCGGTGGACTGCCCGGCCTGCTTCACGGCCGCCCCGAAGCCCTCGACGGCCTCGGTGTCCGCCCGCGCCACGATCTCCCGCAGGGTCTCGCGGGCCTCGGCCTCGGTGTCGCGGGCGATGAGGAAGCCGTTGAGGCCGAACCTCGGGGCCGTGCGTCCCGCTTCCGCCGCCGACTTGCGGACGTCCGCGATCTGTTCGGTCACCCCGTCGAAGTCCTTGCCGTTGGAGAAGTACCAGTCGGAGACCCGGCCGGCCATCTGCCGGGCGGCGGTGGAGTTGCCGCCCTGGAAGATCTCCGGATGCGGACGCTCGGGGGTGTTGAGGGGCTTGGGCTTGAGGGAGAAGTCACGCAACCGGTAGAAGTCCCCGGCGAGTTCGGCGTGGTCCTCGGTCCAGATCCGGCGCAGGGCGGTGATGAACTCCTCGGCGCGGCGGTAACGCTCGTCGTGCTCCAGCCAGGGCTCGCCGAGCGCGGTGAACTCGCCCTTGAACCAGCCGGAGACGACGTTGACCGCGAAGCGGCCGTTCGACAGGTGGTCGGCGGTGGCGCCGAGCTTGGCGAGGACGCCGGGGTGCCACAGTCCGGGGTGCACGGCCGCGATGACCTTCAGGCGCTGGGTGGCGAGCAGCAGGGCGAGGCTGAAGCTGGTCGACTCGTGCTGGAACTCGGCGCCGTAGCTCGCCATGTAGCGGACCTGGCTGAGGGCGTATTCAAAGCCGTTGTTCTCGGCGAGGACGGCGAGTTCGCGGTTGTAGTCGTACCCCCAGTCGGTGCGCTGCTCGATCTTGCTGGTGACCAGTCCTCCGCTGACGTTGGGGACCCAGTACGCGAATTTCACGGGCGCTGCGGACATGCGGAACTCCTGTTGCGGAATGTACTCGGTTTTCGGGCACGCCGAATTCCGGGCACGCGAAAGGGCACGCGAAGGCCGGGGAATTCAGGCGGTGAAGGGGAGTGCGGGGCGGCGGACCGGGACGAGGATCAGGCCGCGGGGCAACAGGAGGCGCTGGAGACGCGCGCGAGGTCGACGTGGCGTCGCCGCGTGAGGTCCAGTCGCATCTTCATGCCGTCGATCGTGGCAGTCGCCGGTGACGGCAGTCAAGGAAAACCCGACCGTTCTCGTATCGCGGACCATTGAATTTCACGAAGGTGTGACAGGGAAACCCTTGAACGCCCTCCGGAAACGGACGCATTGTGCTGTCGTGCGGATAGAACAGCTGGAATACATCGCGGCCGTCACCCGGCTCGGCTCGCTGCGCCGGGCCGCCGACGAACTGCGTTTGTCGCAGCCCGCGTTGAGCGAGACCGTGCGCAATCTCGAACGGGAGCTCGGAGTCGATCTGCTGGAGCGCAAGCGGTCCGGCGCCACGATGAGCGCCGAGGGCCGGGAGCTGCTGCCGCACATCGTCGGCGTGCTGGAGGCGGTGGACCGGCTGCGGTCGGCCGCGGGCGAGCAGCACCGGGTCAGCCGGATGGTGCGGGTGGGCACGGTCAACGCGGCGACCGTGCCGCTGCTCATCCCGGTCGTCCGGGACTTCCGGGCCGCGCATCCCGTCACCCAGGTGGAGGTGGTGGGCGCCCAGCAGGCGGAGATCCACCGGGCACTGACCGAGGGCGGCTTCGACCTCGGTCTGGTGAACCACCTGGACGGGGACGACGTGCCGGCGGGCTTCGAGTCGACCGAGCTGCTGCGCGGTCGTCCGGTGGTGTGCGTGCGTCCCGACAGCCCGCTGGCGTCCCTGTCGGTGGTCTCGGTCGAGGACCTGCTCGGGGTGCCCCTGATCGCCATGCGCGCCGGGTATGTGATGCACCGTTACGTCCACCGGCTGCTGGCCGGGCGCGCGCCGTCCTTCTCGTACTCCACCGACGGCGCCGAGATGGGCAAGCTGATGGTCGCCGAGGGGCTGGGGGCGACGGTGCTGCCCGACTTCAGTGTCGTCGGGGATCCGCTGGAGCGGTGCGGCGCGCTGGTCCACCGGCCGCTCGCCGACGACAGCACGCGGGTGCTGCTGATGCTCCAGCGCCGCCGGGCGGAGTCCGTACCGCAGGCGGCGCGGGACCTGCACGAGGCGTTCGTGCGCCGGGCGCGGGAACTGTCGGACCGCCGGTAGACCGCTGCCGGTCCCGGGTCAGGACCGTCCGTCGTCGTCCTGCCGCTCGACCACCACGAGGAAGGCGTCCGAGTTCAGGTCCATCACCACGGTGGCGGGTTCGCCCGCGGCCCGGCGCGCCGCCGCGAACTCCTCGGCCGGCCACGATCCGCGCGGGGCCCCCGCGGGAAACCGCTCCAACACCTTCGCGCCCATAGCGGCAGGTCACCTCCAGTATCGACAGGGTTACGGGTTTTTCACCGTGCGTACTACTCCGGCTGCCCTGGATCGGCGTGGACATGACCCGGTTCGGGGCCGATGTCCGTGCGCGCGCATCCGAAGGCCCCGCCCGCGTGGAAGGGATCTCAGGAGGGAACGGGCCGACGGGAAGGACGGACGACCGATGAACGGTGACGAGGCCGCAGCGGGGCCGCGCTGTCTGGTGACGGGTGCCACGGGGTACATCGGCGGCCGGCTGGTGCCCGAGCTGCTGGCCGCCGGACACCGGGTGCGCTGCCTGGCCCGCTCCCCCGGCAAGCTGCGGGACCATCCGTGGGCGGGTGACGTGGAGGTGGTCCGGGGAGACGTCAGGGACGCCGCCTCGGTCGCCGCGGCGATGCGGGACGTCGACGTCGCCTACTACCTGGTGCACGCGCTGGGCACGGGCAGGGACTTCGAGGAGACCGACAGCCGCGCGGCCCGCGTCTTCGGCGGGGCGGCCCGGGCGGCGGGTGTCCGGCGCGTCGTCTACCTCGGCGGACTCACCCCGGCAGGCGTGCCCGAGCACGCGCTGTCGCCGCACCTGCGGTCGCGGGCTGAGGTGGGCCACATCCTGCTGCGCTCGGGGGTGCCGACCACCGTGCTGCGCGCCGCGGTGATCATCGGGTCGGGTTCCGCCTCCTTCGAGATGCTCCGCTACCTCACCGAACGCCTTCCGGTGATGGTCACCCCGAGGTGGGTGCGCACCCGCATCCAGCCGGTCGCCGTACGGGACGTCCTGCGTGCCCTCGTCGGCAGCGCGGGCATGCCGGCCGACGTCAGCCGGGCCTTCGACCTCGGCGGGCCGGACGTGCTGACGTACCGGGACATGATGATGCGGTACGCGGCGGTGGCGGGTCTGCCGCGCCGGGTCATCCTCCCCGTGCCGGTGCTCACGCCCCGGCTGTCCAGTCACTGGGTGGGGCTGGTGACTCCCGTGCCCGCGTCCCTCGCGCGACCGCTCACCGAGTCGCTGCGGCACGAGGTGGTCTGCCGCGAGCGGGACATCACCCGGTACGTGCCCTCCCCTCCGGGTCATCCGGTCGGCTTCGACGAGGCGGTGCGGCTGGCCCTGCGGCGGGTGCGCGAGGCCGGCGTCAGCACGCGCTGGTCCTCCGCCTCGGTGCCCGGCGCGCCGAGCGATCCGCTGCCCACCGACCCCGACTGGGCGGGCGGCAGCCTGTACACCGATCACCGTCAGGCTCGGGTGGACGCGCCCGTCGACGCGTTGTGGCGGGTGATCGAGGGCGTCGGCGGTGAGAACGGCTGGTACTCCTTCCCGCTCGCCTGGGCCCTGCGCGGCTGGCTGGACCGGCTGGTCGGCGGGGTGGGGCTGCGCCGTGGCCGACGGGACGCGCAGCGGCTGCGCGCGGGCGACTCGCTGGACTTCTGGCGGGTGGAGGAGATCGAGCGGGGCCGGCTGCTGCGGTTGCGGGCCGAGATGCGGCTGCCGGGCCTGGCCTGGCTGGAGATGTCCGCCGAGCCGGACGGCGCCGGCCGCAGCCGGTACCGGCAGCGCGCCCTGTTCCATCCGCGCGGGCTGCTCGGTCACGCGTACTGGTGGAGCGTGTCGCCCTTCCACGCCCTGGTGTTCGGCGGCATGGCCCGCAACATCGCGCGGGCCGCGGCCGGCAGTGCGCTCACCCGGACGGAGGAACGCCTACCGGTCCGCTGACGCCCGCATCCGGCGGGCCGCCCGGGCCCGAATCACCTCATCGCCCATACCTCCACACCGTCTCATGCGGAGCGCCCCATGAACGTCTCGGTCGTCCTGTTCACCTCCGACCTGCGTCTGCACGACCATCCGCCGCTGCGGGCCGCCCTGGACGGCTCCCGCGAGGTGGTCCCCCTCTTCGTGCGCGACCGGGGCGTGGACGCGGCCGGCTTCGCCGCGCCCAACCGGCTGGCGTTCCTCGCCGACTGCCTGCGGGATCTGGACGCGGGGCTGCGCCGGCGCGGCGGGCGGCTCGTCGTCCGGACGGGTGACGTGGTCGACGAGGTGTGCAAGGTGGTGGCCGAGACGGACGCCGACGAGGTGCACATGGCGGCCGACGTCAGCGCGTACGCGCACCGCCGGGAGGAGCGGCTGCGGCGTGCCCTGGAGGCGGACGGGCGCCGGCTGCACGTGCACGACACGGTGACCACGGCGGTGGTTCCCGGCGCGCTGACCCCGGCCTCCTCGGACCACTTCGCGGTGTTCACACCGTACTTCCGGCAGTGGTCGCGGCAGGGGTTGCGGGACGCGCTCGGCGCTCCCCGGACGGTGCGCGTGCCGGACGGCGTCGGTTCGGAGGGGATCCCCTCGCGTGCCGAGGTGCCGGGGGTGTCCCAGGGGCTGGCCGGGGGCGGCGAGACGGAGGGCCGCGGGCGGCTCGCGGCCTGGCTGCGCTCGGGCCTCGCCGCGTACGAGGACCGTCACGACGATCTGGCCGGTGACGCGACCTCCCGTCTCTCGCCCCATCTCCACTTCGGCACTCTCTCCCCCGTCGAACTGGTCCACCGGGCGCGCAAGGCGGGCGGCCCCGGTGCCGAGGCCTTCGTACGGCAGCTCGCCTGGCGCGACTTCCACCGCCAGCTCCTGGCCGCCCGGCCGGCCGCCGCCGGCGCCGACTACCGGACGAAGCACGACCGTTGGCGCACCGAACGCACCGCCGGGGACGACATCGAGGCCTGGCGGGAGGGCCGTACCGGCTATCCGGTCGTGGACGCGGCCATGCGCCAGCTGCGCCACGAGGGCTGGATGCACAACCGCGGGCGCCTACTGACCGCGAGTTTCCTGACCAAGACGCTGTACGTCGACTGGCGGGTGGGCGCCCGGCACTTCCTGCGGCTCCTCGTCGACGGCGACCTCGCCAACAACCAGCTGAACTGGCAGTGGATGGCGGGGACCGGCACGGACACCCGCCCCAACCGCGTGCTCAACCCCGTCACCCAGGCCAAGCGGTACGACCCCGAGGGCGCGTACGTACGGCGGTGGGTGCCGGAACTGGCCTCGCTGGAGCCGCCGTCGGTGCACGAGCCGTGGAGACTGCGGGGCCCGGAGCGGGCGGCCCTCGACTACCCGGAGCCGATCGTCGACCTGTCCGACGGGCTGGCCCGCTTCCGGCGGGCACGGGCGCGTGAGTGAGGCCGCGGGACCCTGGGGCCCGGCCGACGGTTCCCCCTGCCCGGGGCGCCGTCACGGCTACTCGCCGGGCGGAGCCGACCCGTACGTGTCGGCCAGCAGGTCGAGGGCCTCCCTGAGCCCCGCCGGACGCGGCATGCCCCGTGTGCGGCGGCCGGCCCAGCCCGGACCGGCCGGCACCACCAGCGGCCGGCGGCGCGCGCCCCTGACGCCCCATTCCGTGGCGGCGACGTCGCGGGCCAGCGGCGGGCTCGCGGTGGCGCGTGCCTGCGCCCACAGGACCACGGCGGCCGGGCCCAGCCGCCGTACCGCCGCCGCCAGCGCCGGGGCGGGCACGGCGGCCCCGAACATCCGGGTCGGGAGCCGTAGTTCCCCCAGGGCGGCGTTGAGCGCCTCCAGCGGAAGGGTGTGCTCCTCACCGGGGACGCAGGCCAGCAGCACGGGACCGGCGGCCGGGGTGTCGCCCGCCGGGACGGGTGGCGGGGTGTGGCGGCGCAAGGTGGTCGAGACGTGCCAGGACAGCAGGTGCTCCACCTCGACGTAACGGTCGCCCGAGGACGCCCACTTGCGTCCCACGGCGTGCAGGGTCGGCACCATCACCTCCTGCCAGGCGACGGTGAGCCCGTGCTCCGCCACGGCCGAGGCCAGCCGCGCCTCGACGGCCGCGGCGTCGAGGCGTACCGCGGCGCGGGCCAGCCCCCGGCACTCCTGGCGCACCTCGCCCAGCGGCAGGGCCCCGGCCGCCCGTGAGCGCCCCGCGGCGGGAGCCGGCCCCCGGTCGGGGGGCGGCGCACCGGCCGTACGGCCCGCGGCACTCGGCGTCTCTTTCGCCGCACGGGCGGCCTCGGCGGGCGGTACGCCGGCCGAGGTCAGCCGGCACATCGCCGTCAGGACCGCCACATCCTCGGGGGTCCAGCGACGGTGCCGGCCGTCGGCGCGCACCGCGGGGCCGAGGCCGTAGCGGCGGTCCCAGGTGCGCAGGGTGGTCGGTGACACGCCGAGCCTGCGGGCCAGCGCGCCGGTGGTCACGGCGGCACCGGCGGCCGGCTCCTGCTCCGGTTCGCGATCCATGTCGAAATCGCCCACACGGTGACTATACGACGCAGAATCGATGCGAGTTGTGGCCCCGCTCGCGGGCTCGCACCATGGCGCACGGATGACAGTTCTCTCAGGTCAGGAGCCGTGGTCATGAGCCCGTGCAGTGCCGAGCCGCGCACCGAGCCGCATACCGTGCCGCGTACCGACGAGGAACTGGCACGAAGCCTGATGACGGACGACGACGCCGGCCTGGCGGCGGTCTACCGCCGCTGGTCGGCACTGGTCTACACGCTGGCCCGGCGCTCGCTGGGCGATGCCGCGGAGGCGGAGGACGTCACCCAGCAGGTGTTCCTCGGCGTGTGGTGCGGGCGCCGCGGCTACCGGCCCGAACGGGGCCCGCTCGGCGGCTGGATCGTCGGCATCACCCGGCGCAGGATCGCCGACGCGCTGGCGGCGCGGACCCGGCGCGGGGAACTGGTGACGGCCGCGGCGACGGTCCGCACGGTCGCGGACACCGGGGACGGACTTCCGGAGGCCGTGCTCGACCGTGTCCTCGTCCGGCGGGAGCTTGCCCGGCTTCCGGCACCCCAACGGCGGGTGCTGGACCTGGCCTTCTACGAGGACCTGACGCAGCCCCAGATCGCGGCGCGCACGGGGCTGCCGCTGGGCACGGTCAAGAGCCATGCGCGGCGCGGGCTGCACCGGCTCCGGAACCTCCTCGACGAGCCTACACATAAAGAAGAAATAAGCGCAGAATGACCGTAAGCGGCGCTTACCGCATACCGCACTGACGCGGTCAGGCCTGCACAGTCACAAAGGAGACGAATCATGGCCAACGTCTCACACAGAGGGGACATAACGACTCACCCCGATGCGTCCGAAATGCGGGAGCGCTACGCCCGCATGCTCGGCGGTCGTGATGTGGCGCTCGTGGACGGACCGGTGTTCCTGCTCGGTCTGTACTGCGCCGCTTCGCCCTGGATCCTCCACTACACGACGAGTCAGCCCGCGCTCGCGACCCACAACATGATCATGGGCATCGCCATAGGCCTGCTGGCCCTCGGATTCACCACGGCCCCGGCACGGATGTACGGCCTCAGCTGGGCCATGTGCGCCATGGGCGTCTGGATGATCATCGCCCCCTGGATCGTGGGCAGCGCCCCGGACACCGGCGTGATCGTCAACAACGTCGTCATCGGCGCACTGGCCGTGATCCTCGGGATGATGTGCGCCGGTACGGCGGCGAAGAGCGCTCCCATGCCGTGATCGAGGAGCCCCTGGAAGGGAGGACGCGGGACCGGTCCGCGGACGACGGACCGGTCCCGCCGCACGTTCAGCGGCCGGGCACCTCCCACGGCGCCTGCGGCATCGTGGTGCCGGTCTCGAGGAGGGACTTGAGGTTGGACAGGACGGCCGGCCAGCCGTAGGACACGTCGGAGCGCTCCCCTTCGTCGTTGAGGTCCTCGTGGGTGACGGTCAACCGGACGATGTCCTCGTGCCGCCGGATGTCGTAGGTCACCCGGGAGTACCTGTCCTCCTGTCCCTCGTTCTCCGGCGAGGTCCAGGTGGTGACCAGACGGGTGGGCGGCTCGCTCTCGACGACGGCGCCCACCACGTCGGCGACGCCCGAGCCGTCGGTACGGACGTGTTCCCAGCGGGAACCCCGCTGCCAGTCCGACACGTTGCGGTGCCCCCAGTACGCGGCGGTCAGGTCGGCGTCGGTGAGCGCTTCCCAGACCTTCTCCGGGGTGCTCGCGATGTAGGTGACGTACACAAAACTCGGCCTGTCGGTCATGGCTTCCTCGGCTCGTCGCTTCAGGTCGCCGAGCGCGCGCAGGCGCGGGCGCTCGAACTTGTCGATCCACCGCTCCTGGATCTCGTGGAGCGGCACGGGGTTGAGGTAGTGCAGCTTCTCCCGCCCCCGCCGCACGGTGGCGACCAGGTTGGCGGCCTCCAGGACGGCCAGGTGCTGGGTCACGGACTGACGCGCCATGTCGATGCGCGCGCACAGCTCACCCAGCGTCTGCCCGTTCTCCTCGTGCAGCCGGTCGAGGAGGCGTCTTCGCGTGCCGTCGGCCAGCGCCTTGAAGACCTTGTCCATCACGGGGTCGTCGTCTGATCGCACACCCGACGTTATGCAGGCGATTGCCTGCATGTCAAGTGCAGGTGATTACCTGCATATCGGGTCGGGGCAGGAGGGTCCGAGGAAGCACCAAGCGCCGGGGTGCCACCGTGGGACACTCCGGCGCACGTGCGCAGGGGGCGCGGTCAGGTACCGGCCGGCTCCGCCTCCGGCGCCGGCACGGTGAGGTATTCCTCGGTGACCTCCTTCTCACCGAAGGGCCACACCTTCTCCAGCCGGGCCCAGATCAGGAAGGCCACGCAGCCGAGGGCGAGCCAGGCCAGGGACCACTCGACGGGGTGGCGGCCCGGGGAGTTCTTGTCGGCGTAGCCGTAGATCACGCACCAGCCGGCGAAGGCCAGGATGCCCGGCAGCGGGTAGAGCCACATCCGGTACGGGCGCCGCAGGGCCGGCTGGCGCCTGCGCAGCACGCTCAGCGCCAGGATCTGGGCCAGCGCCTGCACGATCACCATCACCGTGGTGAGGAGCTGGATCAGGGTCGCCAGGTCGGTGTGGCGGCCGATCAGGAAGCCGATCGCGGTGATCACGCCCATGGTGGCCAGACCCAGCGTCGGGAAGCGGTGCCGGGGGTGCAGCTTCTCGTACGGACGGAAGAACACCCGGTCGCGGGCGGCGTCGTAGGGCACCCGCGAGCCGCCGAGGAGGCCGGTGAACACCGAGGCGAAGGCCGTGATCAGGATCAGGACGGTCACCGTGTCGGCGGCCCCCTTGCCCCAGGTCTCCTCCAGCACCGCCGACGCCACCGAGGTGGAGGCGATGTCGTGCGGGTCGGCCATCCGGCGCCAGTCGATCACCCCGAGCGTGCCGATCTGGAGCAGCAGGTAGATCGCCATGATGCCGAGGATCGAGAAGAGGATGGACCGCGGCAGGGTGCGGCCGGGGTCCTTGATCTCGGCACCCATGTAGGCGGTGGTGTTGTAGCCGAGGTAGTCGTAGATGCCGATGGTCAGACCGGCGGCGAAACCGAGCCAGAAGTGGTTGCTCGTCAGGTCGAAGGCGCGGGCGGGGTACGTGAAGGCCAGGTGCGGGCTGAAGTCGGTGGCCGCCGCGGCGATCACCAGGACCACCGAGGCGATCATCACGGCCCACATCACGGCGGTGATCCGGGCGATGTGCTCGATGCCCCGCCACAGCAGCATCACCACCAGGGCGACGATGCCCAGGCCGACCAGGTCGCCCTGCGTCCGGGTCAGGTCCGGGGCCAGATAGCCCAGGTACTGGACGAAGCCGACCACGCCCGTGGACATGATCAGCGGGATGAAGAGCATCGCCGTCCAGACGAACAGGAACGGCATCAGCCGGCCGGTGCGGTACTGGAAGGCCTGGCGGAGGTAGACGTAACTGCCGCCGGAGCCGGGCATCGAGGCCCCGAGCTCGGCCCAGACGAGACCGTCGCACAGGGCAAGCACCGCGCCGGCGACGAACCCGATGACCGCCTGGGGGCCGCCGAACGCGGCGACCATCAGCGGAATCGTCACGAACGGGCCGATCCCGCACATCTGGCTCATGTTGATGGCGGTGGCCTGGAACAGGCCTACGCGGCGGACGAAGCCACCAGTGGGCGGCGGACTGTCGAAACCACCGGGACTACCGGGACTACCTGGACGACCGGGACTACCGGACATAAGGACTCCTGACGCGCGGCAGGGCAGAGGCTCGCCCGGCGGGGCCGAGTAGCCGAGTGGCCGATATAGTTAAGGAGATTTACTAGATGCGTCAAGTATGCGCCGGGAATGCATGAGAATGGTCGGATGCCCGCCAGCGACGCCGTAGAGCAGCCGGATCAGCCCTGGAACCGGCAGCGCCTGCGCAGCACCAACGAACGGCTGCTGCTGGACCGGCTGCGGACCCTCGGCGCGGCCTCACGTGCCCAACTCGCCCGTGAGACAGGACTGTCCAAGCCGACCGTCTCCAGCGCGCTGGCCGCCCTGGAGGCCGCCGGGCTGGTCCGCGAGGTCGGCACCCACGCCCCCGAGCGCGGCCGGACGGCGGTCCTGTACTCCCCCGACCCGGCCGCCGGGTACGCGCTCGGCGTGGACGTGGGCCGTGGCTGGCTGCGGGTGGCCGTCGCCGACCTGGACGGCACGCTGGTCGCCCGCGCCGACGTGCGCAACCGGGCCCGTGGTGCCGACGCCCTCGCCGACCTGGTGGTCTCCTCCGCCCGGCAGGTGGTCGCGAGCTCCGGCGTGGACCCTGCCGAGGTGGTGCACGCAGTGGTGGGCACGCCCGGTGTGTACGACGAGAGGCAGCGGCGGGTGCGGTACGCGATGCACCTGCCGGGCTGGGGCCGCGCCGGGCTGCTGGACCGGCTGCGCGAGGAACTGGGCGTGCCGCTGGAGGTGCACAACGACGCCAACCTGGCCGCGCTGGGCGAGTACACCTACGGGGTCGGCGCGGGCAGCAGGCTGTTCGCGTACATCCTGATCGGCACCGGGCTCGGCATGGGAGTCGTCAGCGAGGGACGGCTGTTCACCGGGGCGCACGGACTGGCCGGGGAGATCGGGTTCCTGCCGTGGCCGGGGCAGCAGAAGCCGGAGCGGCTGGAGGACGCCGTGTCGGGGGTGGCCGTCGTGGAGGCCGCGCGCAGGTTCGGGATGAGCGGGCAGCTCACCGCGAAGGCCGTGTTCGACGCGGCCCGGCAGGGCAACACGGCGGCACGTCAGGCGGTGCGGCTGGAGGGCGAGCGGATAGCGCACACCGTGGCCGCGGCCGCCGCGGTACTGGACCCCGATCTGGTGGTGCTGGGCGGGGGCGTCGGCCACAGCGTGGACCTGCTGCTGGGGCCGGTACGGGAGCATCTGCGCGCGCTCACCCCGCTGCGGCCGAAGATCGCCCCGAGCCGGCTGGGTGAGGACGCGGTGCTCCTCGGCGCGGTGGCGACGGCCCTGGGTACGGCCCGGGAGATGGTGTTCGAGCGGAGGTCGTCCGGGTCATGAGCGATGCGCGGTCTGGCCACGCTGATTGACACGGCCCACTCGGCGCCCTAGCTTGAGCCGAGTTAGTAAAGTTTCCTAACTTTACCGAGGCTGGAGACCGCCGTGTTCCCTCGCCCCGCCGCCCACCGCCGCTTCGCCACGGCCGCCGTCACCCTGGGCCTGCTCTGCTCGCTCAACACCGGCGCCTGGGCCGGGTCCCCGCACCGCGCTCCGTCGCACGGCCGGCCCCCCACCACCCACGTCCCCACCGCCGCCGGCACCGGCACCGCGCTGACCGGCTACGCGATCCAGTCCACGGCGAAGGTCAGTGACTCCGCGTCCGCCGTCTCCTCCCCCGGCTATCCGGCGACCGGCTGGTACCCGGCGGGATCCCGCTCCACCGTCCTGGCGGCCCTGCTCGCCGACGGGGTGTACGCCGATCCCTTCTGGTCCACCAACCAGCAGAAGATCCCGAAGGCCGACTTCCAGGTCCCGTGGTGGTACCGCTCCGACTTCACGGTCGCGGACACCGGGCAGCGCACCTACCTCGACTTCAGCGGGGTGATCTCGGCGGCGGACGTGTACGTCAACGGCACGCGGGTCGCCCGGGCCGCGGACGTCACGGGCGCCTACACCCACCACGAACTGGACGTCACCTCACTCGTGCGGGCGGGCACGAACACGGTCGCCTTCCGCATCCAGCCCAACGAGCCGAACAAGAACCTGACGATGGGCTGGATCGACTGGCTCCAGCCGCCACCGGACCAGAACATGGGCATCGTCCGCGACGTCCTGGTCCGCCGCGGCGGACCGGTGGCGCTGCGCGACGCACACGTGCTGACGAAGCTCGACGTGCCGTCACTGGCCTCGGCGGACCTGACGGTGAAGGCGCGGGTCCGCAACGACTCCGACGCGCCCGTCACCGCCGAGGTCACCGGGAGCATCGGCGGGACCACCTTCACCAGGACCGTCCCGCTCGCCGCGCACGAGACGAAGACCGTGACCTTCACGCCCGCCGACGTCCCCGGCCTGCACCTCGACTCCCCGAAGGTGTGGTGGCCGGCGGGCATGGGCGGGCAGCCCCTGTACGGCCTGGACCTCACCGCGTCGGTCTCCGGCACGGTGTCGGACACCGCGCACGAGAGCTTCGGCATCCGCGACGTGCGGGCGCCGCTGAACTCCGACGGCGCCCGCCAGTTCCGGATCAACGGCCGCAAGCTGCTGATCAAGGGCGGCGGCTGGTCCCCGGACGAGTTCCTGCGCTGGGACCCCGCCTACGTCGAGGACCGGCTGAAGTACGCCCTCGACCTCGGCCTCAACACCATCCGGCTGGAAGGCCACATCGAGCCGGACGAGTTCTTCGACCTCGCCGACCGGTACGGCATCCTCACGCTGCCGGGCTGGGAGTGCTGCGACAAGTGGGAGGGGCAGGTCAACGGCAGCGGTGAGTCCGGCGACACATGGACCGACGCCGACTATCCCGTGGCGAAGGCCTCGATGGCCGCCGAGGCCGCCCGGCTGCGCGACCACCCGAGCGTGATCTCCTTCCTGATCGGCAGCGACTTCGCGCCCGACGCCACCATCGAGAAGAACTACCTGGACGCGCTGAAGGCCGCGGACTGGACGGCCCCCGTGGTGGCGGCCGCCTCCGACAAGTCCTCGCCGCAGCTGGGCAGTTCGGGCATGAAGATGACCGGCCCGTACGACTGGATCCCGCCCGGCTACTGGTACGCCAAGCGTGAGGGCGGAGCCACCGGCTTCAACTCCGAGACCAGCGCGGGCCCCGACATCCCCACCCTGGACACCCTGCGCCGGATGATGACGCCGGCCGAGCTGGACACGCTGTGGAAGAACCCGGGCGTCAAGCAGTACCACCGCTCCCCGTCACCCGTCTTCGGCACCCTCAAGCTCTACGACGACGCCCTCACCGGCCGCTACGGTGCCCCGACGAGCCTCACCGACTACGTGCGCAAGGCCCAGCTCGCGCAGTACGAGGCCGTCCGCGCCCAGTTCGAGGCGTACCAGCGCAACCAGACCGACTCCTCGAAGCCGTCCACCGGGGTGATCCACTGGATGTTCAACAGCGGCTGGACGTCCCTGCACTGGCAGCTGATGGACCGTTACCTGGACCAGGGCGGTGCCTACTTCGGGGCGAAGAAGGCGAACGAGCCGCTGCACGTGCAGTACTCGTACGACAATCGCACGGTCGTCGTGGTCGACAACGAACACGCCGCCGCCTCCGGACTCACCGTGCGGGCCACGCTGTTCGACCCCGACGGGACACAGAGGTACGACAAGACCGTCACCGGGGTCGCGGTGAACGGGGACGGCGCCCACACCACCGCGCTCACGCTGCCCTCCTCGGTGAGCGGGCTGCCGGCGACGTATCTGGCCCGGCTGACCCTGACCGACGCGTCCGGCAAGGAGGTGAGCCGGAACGTGTACTGGCTCTCCACCGAGCCGGACACGCTCGACTGGGACAGGACCGACTGGTACTACACGCCGACGACGCACTACGCCGATCTGAAGGGGCTGGCCGCGATGGCGCGGGCTCCGCTGTCGGTGACGGCGTCCACCCGGTCGGCGGACGGCACCTCGACCACGACGGTGACCCTGCGCGCCACGGGGAGCGGGAAGACCCCGTCGCTGCTGACGGACGTCCATCTCGTCGACGCGGCGGGCCGGCCGGTGCTGCCGGTGCGCTGGTCGGACAACGAGGTCGGCCTGTGGCCGGGCGAGTCGGTGACGCTGACCGCCACGTACAAGACAACCGCTCTGCGAGGCTCGGCCCCTCGGGTGCGGGTGTCCGGCTGGAACACGGCGGAGCAGACGGTTCCGGCGGAGTGACCGACAGGGGGCCGGGCCCGGGCGGGCCCGGCCCCCAGGGCATCAGCTCACATCCGTATCAGCTCGCGTTGAGCGCCGTGTCGTCGACGACGAACGACGTCTGGAGCTTGGAGCCCTCCGTGCCGGTGAACTTGAGGGTGACGGTCTGCCCGGCGTAGCCGCTGAGGCTGAAGCTGCGCTGGGTGTAGCCGGAGGCGGCGTTGAGGTTCGAGTACGTCGCCAGGGTGCCCAGGACCGACCCGGAGCTGCCCAGCACCTGGACGCTGAGGGTGTCGTAGGCGGTGCTGGTGGTGGTCTCCGCCGTGTCGATGTGCAGGTAGAAGCTGAGGGTCGCGGAGCAGCCGGACGGGATGGTCACCGACTGGGAGAGGGTGTCGGTGGTGGCGGTGCCGTTGCCGTCGAGCCAGGCGTAGTACGAGCCGGTACGGGCCGACTCGCCGCTGGAGTTGGTGATCACGCCGCTGGTGGCGCTCCAGGTGGTGCTGCCGGACTCGAAGCCGTTGTTGCCCAGGAGCTGGGCGGCGGTGCAGGAGCCGGAGCCTCCGCCGCCACCGCTGCTGCTGCCCGCGCCGGCCAGCCATGCCGTGGCGTTGAGGGCGAGGGCCGCGTTGGTGGCGCCGGTGTCGTTCCAGCCGTCGTACAGGGTGTTGCCCGACTGCCCCGTGCCGTCGTCGATCGGCGAGCTGTCACCCCAGAAGGCGACGCGACCGCTGCCGAACGTACTGGTGACGAAGAAGGCGCCGGTGTTGCCGGAGTAGCCGGTGCGGTACAGCAGGCCCTTGACGGCGGAGTTGTCGGAGGGCTTGAGGGTGGCGGTCGTACCGCTGGCGATGAGGCTCTTGGTGACGGTGCCGAAGGAGCCGTGCAGGACGGGGTCGCTGCTGTCGCTGATGGCCGACGGGTAGTCGGAGCTGATGCTGAGCGAGTCGATGGAGAAGCCGAACGGGTCGGTGGAGTCGACGCTGTTGTTGGTCATCAGATCGTTGAGGATCTCGACCGCGTCCTCGCCGTCGTTGTTGCGGTCGGCGCCGGTGTGGTCGGAGATCATGAACAGTCCGCCGCCGTTCTTGACGAAGTTCATGATCGCTGTCTTCTCGGCGGTGGTGAAGAGGGTGTTGGGCTCCGGCAGCACCAGGGTGTCGAAGTTCGACAGGTCGGTCGTCGACGAGCCGCCGTAGCTGAGGCTGGAACCCGAGGGCAGTGTCTTCAGGCTGTAGCCGCCGGTCTTCTGGAGGCCGACGCCCCAGGAGGACAGGGCGCCGGTCCAGTCCGTCTCGGAGGACGGGGTGGAGTCCTGGGAGAGCGGGTCGGGCTGGCTGGTGGAGATGATCCAGTCGGCGTTGCCGGCCGTCTCGGCGTGGGCGTTGTCGAACAGGATGCGGTGCGTGGTGGCCGCGTGAGCGGGCGCGGCGCTGGTGGTGACCTGGAGGGCGGCTCCGGTGACGAGCAGTCCGAATCCGGCCAGGGCGGTGGTGACTCTGCGGCGGGATCTCCTCGATCCAAGCATCCGGCGAACCTCCGTGTGGGTGGGGTAGAGGCGGTGCGGGCGCCAAGTCTGCGCGCGTAGAACCGGGTTGAGGGTTCTACACGCGTCAATCGATTGAAAGGTACATGGCATGACGGCTCTGTGAACAGAAAGTCCCGGCATTCACAGGGAACAAGCGGAGCGGACTGTTTCCACAGTAAGCGGGCAGAGTGGACACAGCGGGGATCTCGAAGAAGAGGGGCGGAGATGGAGATCTCGGGCATCATCAGCGCCATCGTCATCGGCATCATCATCGGTGTGCTGGGCCGCCTGGTCGTCCCGGGCCGGCAGCACATCGGCATCCTGTGGACGATCGTGGTCGGCATCGTGGCCGCCCTGCTGGGCTCGGCGATCGCCGCCGGGTTCGGCGTGGCCGACACCAAGGGCGTCGACTGGATCGAGTGGCTCATCCAGATCGGCCTGGCCGCGGTGGGCGTGGCCGCGCTCGACCGGTCGAGGGCGCGCCACTGACGCGCGGTCGGCCGCCGGGGGCGAGTCGGGGGTTCGCCCAGTGGGGTGCCGGGTTTCGCCGTGGGCGAGTGCCGCGTTGTTTGTGGCTGGTCGCGCAGTTCCCCGCGCCCCTTTGGGGCGCGTACACGGGGGCGCCTGCGGCGAAGTCACGACGCCGTAACCGTGCGGGGCGCAGGGGCGGAGCCCCGCGAGGGGCGCAGGGGCGGAGCCCCGCCGGGGTCTGGGGCGGAGCCCCAGGGGCGGCAACCTTCCAGTTGGGCGTCATGGGTGGGTGGGTGGGAAACATCCGGGGTCTGGGGCGGAGCCCCAGGGCCGAGCCCGCCCAGGGTTCACCGGCCCAGCTGAGCGGCAGCGAACACGTACGGCGTCGTCGTCGTGAGGGGATGGAAGCCCAGGCGCTCCAGGATGGGACGGCTGAGGGCCGAGGCGTCGACCTGGAGGTAGCGGTACCCGTGGGCCTCGGCGACGCGGGCGCGGTGGGCGACCAGGGCGCGGTAGATGCCGCGGCCTCGCCAGGCCTCGACCGTGCCGCCGCCCCAGAGTCCGGCGAACCGCGTGCCCGGAACCATCTCCATGCGGGCCGCGGAGACCGGCTCCTCGCCGGCCAGCGCGACGACGGCCACGACGGTGTCCGGGGCGGCGGCGACCTGGGCGAGCAACTGGTGGCGCAGCCGGGTTCCGTCGGTGCCGAAAGCCCGCTCGTGCACGTCCACCACGAGGTCGACGCCGGCCCGGTCGACGGCGGGCACGATGCGGATGCCTTTCGGCGGTTCCGGGTCGACGGTCAGATCCGCCACTTCGGCGATCATCAGCGTCTCCTCCGGTTCGCGCGCGAACCCGGCCGCGGTGAGCCGTGATCCGAGGTCCACGGGGAGGTCGTGGCCGTACAGCTTCCACTCGACTTCGCGGCCCAGGCCCGCGAAGTACGCGATCTGCTCGGCGATCACCGCGTCGGCGGTCGTGTCGTCCAGGGCGGACCACAGGACGGCGTTCCAGCCGTGCGCGTCCGCGACGTGACGCACCAACGCACCGGTGCGCTCCACGCGGGCGTCGGGACCGTCGGGCCGAGCGCCCGCGCGCATCTCCCGGTCGTAGAGGGCGAGCAACGCGGCATGATCCATACGCCCACTCCAGCACCCGCGGCCGGACGGGGCAACGGAATATCCGCTAGCCCAGTTCGAGGGTTGTCACACCGAACACCCGCTCCGTGGCGTACGGGCGGACCGGGCCGGTGTACATGCGTGCCGTCTCGAAGGAGGGGGTGAGGCCGGCCGCCTCGGCCAGGGCGACGGCCGCCGCGTTCGGTTCGGGCACGTCGAGGGCGACCTCGGTGCCGGCCGCCTGCGCGGTGAGGGCGGCGAACAGGGCACGGGCGTCGTCCGCGCGGTCCGCGAAGAGGGGGCCGATGCGCAGGCCGTCGCGGGCGGGCCGGATCACGCCGTAGCCGGTGACGCGGTCACCGTCGTGGCGGACGACGGTCCGGTGTCCGGGGGCGGTCAGCCACTCGGCCAGGAAGCGCGGGCGGTCGGCCGGGTGACAGGCGCTGTCGTAGGCGGTGACCGCCGCCAGGTCCGCGGGACCGGCCGGGCGGACGCCCGCGGGTGGTTCGGCCGCGGGGGCGGGGCCGGCGAACCGGACGGTGCGGTAGGCGAGTTCGAAGCCGGACTGGCGGTAGTTGCCCTGCTGGGCGACCACTCCGTCCAGGCCGACGGTACGGTTCCCGGCGTGCGCCAGGGCCGTCTTCCAGGTGGTGATGCCGTGGCCGTGGCCGCGCAGGTCCGGGCGGACCAGGTAGCAGCCCAGGAAGGCGTAGTCCGTGCCGTAGTTGACGACCGAGACGGCCGACACCGGTTCGCCGTCGATCCGGCCGAGGAAGAAGCCCTCGGGGTCCTGGGCGAAGAAGGCGGGTCCGTCGGACAGCCCGGGGTTCCAGCCCTCGTCCGCCGCCCACCCGCTGATCACCGGCCAGTCCGCGAGGGTGGCCTGCGTGATGACGAGGTCCTTGGGGGCGGGAGAGGTCATCGGTGCGCTCCATTCCGTCGGCGTGGGTCGATCGCGCCCGCAGCATCCTTCCCGATCATCCGAGGATCCGCTACGCCGGGATCGAGCCGTTGGCCGGGCTCAACCGCTCCTCGCGGCACGGCGGTTGCGGCGGCACGAAGGACCGCCGGGGCACGGCCGGGCCCCACCGGGCGGGGATCCGGTGGGGCCTCGGGCGGGGGGTGGAGGTGGCCGGGGTCAGCGCTCCGCGTGGGAGCGGAAGCGGCGGTACAGGACCGTTCCGGCCAGCAGGAGCGCGGCGCTCGCGGCGGCAGCCGGCGCCATCTCGTCCGCTCCCGTGTGGGCGAGGGCGGAGCCCGTCCGCGGCGGCGCGGAGTCGGGCGTCGCGGGGCGGGGGTGGGTCTTGGTCACGGGGGTGGGCCGGGGAGCCGCTTTCACCGGGGGCGTGGGGTTCGACGGCTGCGGCGCGTTGTCGCCGGGGCCGTTCACCGACGTGTTGCCCTGCGCCGGGTTGCCGGCGCCGACCACGCTCACGGTGTTCCCGCTGACGTTCACCGGGAGGTCCACGGGAAGCTGGACGCCGTTGCCGGACAGCACGCCCGGGGAGTCGTGCGTCCCACCGCGCGCGGAAGCGCCACCGCTCGTGGAGGCGCCGCCGCTCGCCGTCGTGCCGCCGCCGGACGCCGTACTCGCGGACCCACCGGAGCCGCCGGCGTTGGCGCAGGCGTTGCCGGCCGCGGGATTGAGCAGCCCCACCACGTTCACGGTGTTCCCGCACGCGTTCACCGGCACGTGCACCGGCAGTTGGACGGTGTTGCCGGAGATCAGCCCCGGCGAGCCCGCCGCCGAGCCGTCGGCGGAGGCGCCGTCGGCCGCGAAGGCGGCGCACACCGGCATCGTCACGGCGATCGCGCCGGAGGCGGCGACGACGCCGATCACACCGTTTCGGGTAACCCGTCTCATCGGTTCCCTGCCTTCCAGACATGGTTCGCGGGCGATCACCCGCACCGCACTAAACGCAGGCGAACCAATCCGAGTTATGGCTTATCGGCCTTTCACCCCAACGAGTGGGCCCGACCCTCGAACCACACGCAAAGTAATCGAACAATCACGGACTGTGCGTATGATACGACGCCGCAGGCCTTTGCGCCCGCCCGGAGGCGTGCCCTCCGGGGCCCGCTTAAGGTGAGCGGGAGACGCCGTCCCGGTCCACAGTGGGGGTCCCTGGAGGCATCGATGCTGGCGAAGCTGTCCACCCGGCCCGCCACCCGGCGCTGTACGGGCGTCGGCGCCGTGGCGCTGACCCTGCTGGGAGCGGGACTGCCCGCCGCGGGGACCGGTCCGCCCCAGCCCGACCTGTCCCGGTTCTACCGGCAGAAGATCGTCTGGTCAGCGTGCGACGGCCCTGACATGCCCGCGGACCTTCAGTGCGGCAAGGTCACCGTGCCGCTCGACTACGCCCGGCCTGGCGTGGGGACGCTGGACGTGGCGCTGGCCCGCTACCGGGCCACGGGCAAGTCACGGGGCTCGGTGCTCCTCAACTTCGGCGGCCCGGGTGGCGCGGGTATCAACGAACTGGCCTTCGGCGGCAAGGACTTCATGGGCCTGACCAACGGCTATGACGTGGTCACCTTCGATCCGCGCGGTGTCGGCCGGTCCTCCCCCGTCAGCTGCGGCAACGGGGCCGACGAGGCCTACGCCGCCACGGAGGACGGCGCGGCCGTCGGCGATCCGCGGGCCGTCCTGGAGAAGGTGCGGAAGGCCGCGGCCGAGTGCGCCGCGCACTCCGGCCCGGTCCTGCCGTACATCGGCACCGTGAACGTCTCCCGGGACCTGGACGTCATGCGACAGGCCCTCGGCGACAAGAAGCTGAACTATCTGGGCTTCTCCTACGGAACCCGGCTCGGCGCGGTGTACGCGGCCCAGTTCCCCGGCAAGGTGGGCCGGCTGGTGCTGGACGGTGTGGACACGCTGACCGAATCGCCGGCCGAGCAGGGCATCGCGGGCGCCACGGGGCAGCAGACGGCGCTGGACGACTTCCTGGACTGGTGCGTGGCCGACATCTCCTGCCCCTTCGGACAGGACCGGCGCGCGGCCGGCGAGCGGATAGTCCAGCTGGTCCACTCGCTGGACGCGGATCCGGTACCCACGCCCTACGGTGACCGGTACTCCGGTCAGGACCTGGTGGGCGCGATCGGGCAGGGGCTGTACAGCAGGGACCTGTGGCCCCTGCTGGAGCGGGCCCTGGCCGCGCTGGTGGAGGACGGGGACACGCGCGGGGTCGAGAACCTCACCTCCGGCGGAATTGCGCTGCCCGCCGGACGGTCCGGTGACGGCGGACTCGTGGGTGCGGACGAAGTCCCCCCGGACAACCTCCCGGCCGCGCTGATGGCCGTCAACTGCGCGGACGACCCCGACCGTCCGGGCGCCGCACAGATCGTCGAGGAACTCCGGCGGCTGCGCGGGCCGTACGAGCAGGCGTCGGCGGTCTTCGGCCGGTACCGGCTCACCCAGCTGGTGATGTGTTACGGCCGCCCCCGGGGCACCGACTTCATCCGTGACCGGGTCAAGAACCTGCACACGCCGAAGCTGCTGCTGATCGGGACCCGGGGCGACCCCGCGACGCCGTACCGCTGGACCGTGGAGACGGCGGCACGGCTCGGCCCGTCGGCCGTGGTGCTCGACAACAAGAACGAGGGGCACACCGGCTACTCCTCCTCCACGTGCGTGCACCGCAAGGTCGACGACTTCCTGCTGTACGGCTCCCTGCCGGCCAACGGCAGTTCGTGCGGGGCGGACCGGGTGCCGGTGGTCAACTGAGCGACAGCTCCGGCCGGTAGAGGTCGAGCCAGAGGGCCAGATCGAGGGCGCGTTCCAGGCCGTGGCGGGCCGCCTGTGTGCTCACGGGCGCCGTCTCGCGGTGGGCGGCGAGCCGGACCTTCTCGCGGTCGACGAGGTCGAAGACCGGGTGGGAGGGGCGGGTGAGGAGGTCCTTGGCCTGGTCCTGGAGGGCCCGGGCGTACTGCGGGTCCTGAGTGGAGGGGTAGGGGCTCTTGACCCGGTCGTACACGGACCGGGGGATGACGTCCGCCGCCGCCTCCCTGAGGAGGCTCTTCTCCCGTCCGTCGAAGGACTTCAGGGACCAGGGCGCGTTGTAGACGTACTCGACGAGCCGGTGGTCGCAGTACGGCACGCGGACCTCCAGGCCGACGGCCATGCTCATGCGGTCCTTGCGGTCGAGCAGGACGCGCACGAAGCGGGTCAGGTGGAGGTGGCAGATCCGCCGCATCCGGTACTCGAAGTCGCTCTCGCCGTCGAGGCGGTCGATCCCGGCGACGGCGGTGCGGTAGCCGTCGGCGACGTACGCCTCCACGTCCAGCGCCTTGGCCAGGTCGGGGCGCACGATGTCGCCGTCGTCCCCGAAGTTCCGGCCGGCCATCGACAGCCAGGGGAAGGTGTCGGCGTGCCGGGCCTCCTCGTCGAAGAACTGCCGGTAGCCGCCGAAGACCTCGTCGGCGGACTCACCGGAGAGGGCGACGGTGGACTGGTCGCGGACGGCCCGGAACAGCAGATAGAGCGAGGAGTCCATGTCGCCGAAGGCGGCGGGCAGATCGCGGGCGCCGATCACCTTCCGGCGTACGGCGGGGTCGGCGAGGGTCCGCGCGTCGAGGACGATGTCCTGGTGGTCGGTGCGGGCGAGGCGGGCCACGTCGTGCACGAAGGGCGTGTCGGGGGTGCCACGCAGTTCGTCGGCGACGAAGTGGTCGCTCTGGCCGGCGAAGTCGACGGCGAAGCTGCGCACCGTCTCGCCCTGCTCGCCCAGTTGACGGGCGGCGAGCGCGGTCATGGCGGAGGAGTCGAGGCCACCGGAGAGGAGGGTGCAGCGCGGGACGTCGGCCACCAACTGGCGGCGCACGATGTCCTCCAGGAGGGTGCGGACGGCGGCCACGGTGGTGTCGCGGTCGTCGGTGTGCGGGCGGGTCCGAAGCCGCCAGTAGGTACGGGTCGTCAGTCCCGTACGGTCCACGGTGACGACGGTGCCGGGCTCCACCTCGCGCATGCCGTCCCACACGGCGTGGCCGGGCGTCTTGATCATGGTGAACAGCTCGCGCAGGCCGTCGAGGCCGATCCGGGGCCGGGCCAGCGGGTTGGCGAGGATCGCCTTGGGTTCGGAGCCGAACAGGACGCCGTCCGGGGTGGGGTGGTAGTAGAACGGTTTGATGCCCATCCGGTCGCGGATCATCACGAGGGTGTCGTGGCGGCCGTCCCAGACGGCGAAGGCGTACATGCCGCCCAGACGCTCGGCGACGGCGTCGCCCCATTCCAGGTAGCCGCGCAGCACGACCTCGGTGTCGGAGTCGGTGGCGAAACCGTGACCTCGGCCGGTGAGTTCTGCGCGCAGTTCGGTGAAGTTGTAGGTCTCGCCCGAGTAGACGAGGGCGACGGTTCCGTCCGGTGTGCCGGCGGTCATGGGCTGGCGTCCGCCGGGCAGGTCGATGATGGCGAGCCTGCGGTGGCCGAGCGCGGCGGGGCCCTCGGTCCAGGTACCGCTGTCGTCCGGGCCGCGGCATGCCATGGTCTCGGTCATGGCGTGCAGAGCCGCGGCCTCGGAACGCAGGTCGCGGTCGTAGGAGACCCATCCGGTGATGCCGCACATGGCGTGCCCTCCCACCTTACCGGTTGTACCCAGCACCTATATGACGAGCGTGTGCCGGGCACCGCGGGCCGGTCAACGCGGCCTTGGCCGATCGGGCGAATCCGCCGCACGGTTCCGGCCGCGTTTTGCCCATGAGGGAGCCCCGGGACCGGTGTGCGTCCGGGGGCCGCCCGTCGGGTACCGGCCATGGGCAAAGGTTTCCCCATGCCCAGGGGCGGCGGCGTGCCAGGCCGGCTCAGGCCACCGGCACGGGACTCACGAACCGGTCAAGGGCGGCGGTCAGTTCGGCCGGCTTCTCCAGCGGCAGTTCGTGGCCCGCGTCGATGATGCGGATCACCGCGTCCGGGTACGCCGTCGCCATCCGCAGCATCTGCTTCACCGGCAGCTGGATGTCGTGGTAGCCGTGCACCAGCAGGGTGGGCGTGCGGATCTCACCGACCCGGTCGAGGACGTCGAAGGCCCGCATGGCGTCGTACAGCGTCATGACCACCTCGCGCGGGGTCGCCGCCGAGGCCCTGATGTGCTCCTGGATCCGCTCGCGCGGATAGCCGGGGGCGAAGGCCCGCTGGATGTTGGCGGCGACGAACAGCTTGAAGGGCACCAGGGTGGAGGCGGCCATGAGCAGACCGCGGCCCCGGCTGAAGGCCATCCGGCTGATGGAGCCGACCAGGACCAGGCGTTCCACCCGCTCCGGGTGGGAGAGGGCGATGGTCTGGGAGATCATCCCGCCCATGGAGTGACCGATCAGTACACAGCGCTCGACCTCGAGGTGGTCGAGGAGGGCGAGGACATCCCCGGCCAGCTCCTCGATCGTGGGCACCCCGGCCCCGCCGCTCTCCCCGTGCCCGCGCAGGTCGAGCCGGATCACCCGCCGCTTCTCGGCGAAGTGCGCGATCTGGTGGTCCCAGCGGCGGCGGTTGGCGGTCCAGCCGTGGACGAACACCAGGGGCACGCCGTCGCCGTCGCGGGGTCCTTCGTCGTCGTACGTCAGCGCTGCGCCGTCGACCTCGAGCTGCGGCATGGGGCGTCTCCTGGAGTGCGAGCGGGTTACTGACCGGTACGGTAACGGGCCACCGGGCCCCACGTCACCGCTCTTCGGCGACGAGATCCAGGATGTGCTCACAGCCCCGCACGGCGACGTCAGGGGCCGGGGCACGTCAGACGGCAAGTCGGGCGTGGCGGCGGGCAGCGGGCGGCAGGCGCGTCCAACCGGACCGCGCTCGCGCACGCCGACGAAGCCCCGGCCCCGACACGCCACCACTCACCGGGGCAGAACCGCCCGGGCAGCCCGCGCCCGCCGCCCGGCTCACGCCGCAACGCCCGCAAGCCGCGGGGACGCACCGACCGCGGCTCACCCCCGCAGCCGTGTGCCTGCCGATCCCGCCGGGGTGCACCCCGACCCGGCCCGGTCCGGCCGGAAGCGCTCGGCCATCCACCGACCGGCCCGCCCCTCGACGGAACTCTCGGGAACGCGCCCGCCCGAGGCTCGTCCGCGCGGCACGGCTGTCGGCCGCGGCGGAGTGCACCGTGGCCGACCGGGCGCGGGCAGAGCCGCTCGGCGGCCGGTCTCGGTCGAGGGGCACGGCCGGCAGAGCCGCGGCGCAGCGCCGGGCGCCGGCCCGCGGCGGATCCGGTGGGCCCGGTCGTCAGTCCGGCTCGACCACCCCCGGCACTGCCGCCGCCGGAGCCCGGGCCCCGCGGCGCCGGCCAGGAGCCGCTCCCCCGCGTTCAGGCGGACGGCCGCATCGCCGCCGCCGACGACCGTCCGGCCGGTCGCGGCCACCGTCTCGTGCCATCGCAGCCGACAGGTCCGATCACCCCGAATGCCCGATAAGCGAATCAGTCCTATGGTGCTGTCATGGAGCACGCACTCAGTCCCGCGACCCTTGCCGAGCTGCGCCGTCCGCGCCCCTACCCGGCGGTCTCCGTACTGACGCCGACGCACCGGCGCGAGCCCTACAACACCCAGGATCCGGTCCGGCTGCGCAATGTGGTGGCCGAGGCCAAGAAGAAGCTGGAGGCCGACCCCGCGGTCACCCGGGAACGGCGGGTCGCGGTCGTGCAGGAGCTCGACCGGGCACTCGCCGAGGTCGACCTGGCGCACGCCGAGGACGGCCTGGTGATCTTCGCCGCGCCGGGTGAGCACCAGGTGTGGTCGCTCGCCCGGGAGGTGCCCGAGCGGGTGGTGCTCTCGGACACCTTCCTGACCCGCAACCTCGTCTCCGCGCAGGCCGCGGAGCGGCCGTTCTGGGTGCTGTCGGTCTCCGCGGACCGCGTCACACTGTGGCGAGGCGCCGGTGACCGGATCGTGGAGGACCGCTCCGGCGGATTCCCGCTGGCCCGTGGCCGGGAGAACTTCGACGCCGAGCGCCAGGAACGCATCGGCGACCTGCCGAGCACCTTCCGCGACGAGGACACCCGCCACTTCCTGCGCGAGGCGGACACCGCGATGACCAAGGTCCTGCGCGAGCAGCCCCACCCGCTGTACATCACCGGCGAGGACGCGGCGCTGTCCCTGCTGGACGAGGTCGGCGGCGTGGCCGGGGGCGCCGTTCAGGTGCGACACGGCGGCCTCGCGCAGTCCGGTCCCGAAGCGGTGTGGCAGGCGGTGAAACCGGTGCTCGACGCACAGGCCAGGAGGGACACCGCCGCCGTGGCCCGGGAACTGGACTCGGCGCGCGGCCACCGCACCTTCGCGGCCGGCGTCGACGAGGTCTGGCACAGCGCGCGGGAGGGCCGCGTCCGGCTGCTGGCGGTGGAGGAGAACTACCGCGTGACGGTCCGCGACGAGGGCGTCGACCACCTCGTACCGGCTGTGAGCGGCGACCTCGACGCCCGCGAGGACATCGTGGACGAGATCGTCGAGCAGTGCCTGGAGACCGGCGCCGACGTCCGCTTCGTCCCCGACGGCACCCTGGGCGACGAAGCCGGCATCGCGGGCGTACTGCGCTACTGAGCCACTGAGTCACCGAGCCACTGATCCATCCGGCCGGACGTGTGCCTACGCTACCCCGGGACCTTTGACGGCGAGGGAGTGCACACGTGGGTGACCTGCTGGGCGTGGCTGTGCTGGGTGCGGGGCACATGGGGGCCGACCACATACGGCGCCTGGACCGGGTGGTGAGCGGGGCCAGGGTCGTCGCGGTGGCCGATCCCGACACCGCCCGGGCGCAGGAGGCCGCGGCCGGGATCGCCGGGCTCTCGGTGCACGCCGAGGCGGAGGCCGCCCTCGGCGCGCCCGGCGTGGACGCCGTGCTGATCGCCTCGCCCGGCCCGGCGCACGAGGAGGCGCTGCTCGCGGCCTTCGCGCGCGGGCTGCCGGTGCTGTGCGAGAAGCCCATGGTGCCGGACTCCGCCGGGGCGCTGCGCGTGGTGGAGGCGGAGGCGCGGCTCGGCACGCGGCTGGCACAGATCGGGTTCATGCGGCGCTACGACGGCGAGTACCGGCGCCTGAGGGTCTTGTTGGACAGCGGGCGCCTGGGACGGCCGCTGATGCTGCACTGCACGCACCGCAACGTCTCCTCCCCGCCGGACTTCACCAGCGCCATGCTGATCAACAGTTCGGTCTCGCACGAGATCGACGCGGCCCGCTGGCTGCTCGGGCAGGAGCTCACGGCCGTGACCGTGCTGCGCCCGGCTTCCTCGGCGGGTGCCCCCGGGGGCCTGCTCGACCCGCAGTTCGTGCTGTTCGAGACCGAGCGGGGCGCTCTGGTGGACGTGGAGGTCTTCGTCAACTGCGGCTTCGGCTACCAGGTCCGCTGCGAGGCCGTATGCGAGTCGGGCAGCGCGCGGATCGGCGACGAGCACACGATGGTCGTCACCAGCGGGGGCAACGCCCGCGAGGACGTCGCACAGGACTACCTCGTGCGGTTCGCCGACGCCTACGACCGCGAGGTGCAGGCCTGGGTGGACGCCACCCGGCGCGGCGAGGTCACCGGTCCCGGCGTCTGGGACGGCTATGCCGCGTCCGTCGTCGCCGAGGCCGGGGTGCGGGCGCTGGAGAGCGGGGGCAGGGTCGCCGTGGACCTCGCCCCGCGCCCGGCACCGTAGGCGGCAGGCCGGGCCACGGGCGGTCACACGCCGCCGAAGAGGGCGCTGAGCCCGCGCTCGACCACCGCTTCGACGTCCTCCTGTCCGGCCGCGACCACGGCGTAGCTGCGCAGCAGGAACCGGCGCAGCGCGGGCGTGCCGAACTGCAACAGGGCGACGCCGTAGGGCGAGTGGAACTCCAGGACCGTACGCGTCGGCCCGCAAGGCCATATCTGTACGTCCCCGCGTCCGGCCGGCGCCCCCAGCCCCTCGTCCAGCAGGGAGCGGGCGAAGGTCCAGGTGGCGCCTTCCCCGTCGAGCGTCGCCTCGGGCGGGAAGTCGATGAACACGGCGAGCGGATCCTCGGTGGTGTACCGGAGGGTGGCGGTCACGGGGACCTCGTGGTCCCCGGCGGTGATCAGGCGGACGAGGGCGGGCTGCGTGAAGGTGAAGTCCATGCCTTTAGGACCTCGCGGAGGCGGTTCGCATTACGCGAATCAGCGACCGATTCCGTGTGACCTGCATCACTGTCCCGTGGGGGGCGGGACGATTTCCGCCATGCCCCGACGAGGCCCGGCGGGCCCTCGCGACCGGCGACTCCGCCGCCCATCACCGTCCTTCCGGGTCACCCCCGCTCCGACGCACCCCGCCGGCGCCCGTCGCGGTTGGCCGGGTCCGGTCCACAGCGACGCGGCACCATGGAACACAGGAGCGTCGAACACTCGCCTGGGCGCTACACGGCGAGCTTCCCCGGTCGATCAAGTCACGTACTTGTTCTACGACTTGTCCCGTCGGCCGCCTACGCCATAAAGGCCTGCCGACCACGCATTGGAGACTCTGGCATATGCCAGAAGCACCACCGGATCGTGTGTTGCCAAATCCCTTACAGGGCGTCGCTCGCTGTGCAACAGTCGTAACGGTCCTTCCGCCAGCCCTGGCCGTACCGTCCCCGCATCGGAGTGCGTCATGCCGTCCCATCTCTCCGCGGACCACCCCGCCGCCCAGCCACCAGGCCGAGGCTCGGTCGATGCGTTGATCTCGCAGACCCGGCGGCTCAAGGGCGATGTGAACGCGGCACGGGGGGACGCACAGGAGGAGGGTTCCGACCCGCAGGAACGGTGGCAGCGCGCCCTGTACGACCTCGCGCTGCACCAACTGAGCGACCTGGACGAGCACTTGGCGCAGCTTCGGGACGGCCCGGCACCCGCGCCCCCCGCCCCGGACGCGGTCGAGCCCGCCGGGCACGCCAGCGCCGCCGGCACCGCCGACGGCGCGCCGAGCGGCTCGCTGCTGAGCCGGGTCGGCAGCGCGGAGTGGGACCTGCTGACGGACGAGGCGAGTTGGTCCGGCGAGCTGTACCAGATCCTCGGCCTCGACCCGGCCGCAGCCGCGCTCACCCTGGACGAACTGCCGTCGCTGGTCCTCGACGAGGACCGCCCGAAGCTGACGGCGATGGTGACGGACTGCCTCGTCGACGCCCGACCGATCGACGGGGAGTTCCGTGTCGTACGGCCGGACGCGTCCGTCCGCACCGTGCACATGATGGGTGAGCCCGTGCTCGACTCCGACGGCAGCACCGCCTCGATGTGGGCCGTGCTGCGGGACGTCAGCGAACTGCGCCGCCACCGGCGGACGGTGCGCGAGACCCGTGACTCGTTGCACCGCCACCAGCAGCGGGCACAGACCGAGCACCGGCTCGCGGCCGAGCTCCAGGAAGCCGTGCTGCCGCCCTGGCGCGGCCCCCTGCGGCTCCCGCGCCGGGGACCACGGACGCTGGACCTGGCGGCCCACCACCTGCCGTCCGCGACGAGCTCACCGATCGGCGGCGACTGGTACGACGCGCTCGAACTGCCGGACGGCGAAACGCTGCTCAGCGTCGGCGACCTCACGGGGCACGGCGTCGCCGTCACCTCGGGCATGGCGATGCTGCTGGGCGCCCTGCGGGGCATGGCGATGGCGGGCACCCAGCCCGGCCAACTGATGGCATGGCTCAACCAGTTACTGGACGCCACCGTGCAGCCGGCCCTCGGCAGCGCCGTCTGCTGCCGCTACCGGCCCGCCACCCGCACGCTGGTATGGGCGCAGGCAGGTCACCCCGCCCCGCTGCTGTACCGCGACGGGACGGGGCGCACGCTGCACGCACCGGACGGCGTCCTGCTCGGCGCCACCACCGGGGCCACCTACGGGCAGGCCGAAGTGACCCTCGAACCCGGAGACCTGCTCCTGCTGCACACCGACGGACTGGTGCCGGGGCACGTGGGAACGGCAGCCGTGGACCGCCTCCTCGACCTGGCTCCGCGCCTGGGCACGGTGCGCACCGCGCAGGACTGCCTGCGCGTGGTCGTGGAGGAATGCGGCGAGACCGAGCGTCAGGACAACGCCTGCGTGCTCATCGCCAAGGTGAGTGACTGAGATAAAAACAGGCTAGGCCTGTGCGCTGTCGATGCCGCTGCCCTTGGTCGTCCTGGGCAGCGCGAGCCTGATCTCCTCCCGCAGCTCGTGGATCTTCGGATAGCTCGCGTACTCGCCGGTGAGCCGGTACATCTCGCGCAACCGGTCCCAGGTGCGGTGGGAGGAGTTCGAGCCCATCGACACCAGGGCCAGGCGCGCGTACCGGTCCGCCTGTTCGGGGTCGTCGGCGATGAAGCACGCCGAGGCCATGGACAGGAAGTCGAAGATCTTCGACCGCTGGCGTCCGTCGACCCTGAGGGCCAGGGCCTTCTCCGCGTAGTGCTGGGCGTGCGCGGCCGCGCTCGGGTCGTGCTCCGCCAGCGTGCGGTAGGCGAGGGCCTGCATGCCGTACAGGTCCTCCTCCTTGAACATCTGCATCCAGCTCGGTGGCGGCACGTCGCCCTTGTCGGAGACGAAGAGGTCCTCCGCCTGGCCGAGGGTGCGGCGCATCGCCTGGCCCTTGCCCATGGATGCCTGCGCCCAGGCCTCGATGGTGTAGAGCATCGCCTTGGTGCGGGGCAGCACCTCGTCGCCCGAGCCGGACCGGGCGAGCTTCATCAGGTCGAGTGCGTCGTCGGGCCGGCCGAGGTGCACCATCTGGCGAGCCGCCCGGGAGAGCGCCTCCCCGGCGCGCGGCCGGTCACCACCCTCACGTGCGGCATGGGCGGCGATGACGAAGTACTTCTGGGCCGTCGGTTCCAGGCCGACGTCGTGGGACATCCATCCCGCGAGGACGGCGAGGTTGGCGGCGACGCCCCACAAGCGCCGCTGGAGATGGTCCGGGTGGCGGTAGGCGAGCATGCCGCCCACCTCGTTGAGCTGGCCGACCACCGCCTTGCGCTGGAGCCCGCCACCGCGGGCCGCGTCCCAGGCCCGGAACACCTCCACCGAGCGCTCCAGTTCCTCGATCTCCTGCGACCCGATGGGAGCGGCCTCGTAGCGGTCGTACCCAGCGGGGTCGGCGTGCAGGGGGTCGTCGAGGACAGGGGCGTCGGCCCTCAGGGTCGGATCGGAGTGCAGCCAGTCGTGCATGGCGCTGCTGAGTGCGGATCCCGCGGCGAGCGCGGCGCCCGCGCCCACCAAGCCGCGTCGGTTGAGCATGAGGTCCATTCCCGTGAATTCGGTGAGGACCGCGGCGGTCCGTTCGGGCGCCCACGGCACGCCGTCGGGATGTTCCGCACTCCCGCCGCCAGGCCGTTTCCCCGTACGCCCGTGCCGTACCAGACCGAGGTCCTCGATGGTCACGACACGGCCGAGACGCTCGGTGAACAGGGCCGCCAGCACCCGCGGCACCGGATCGCGCGGGATCTCTCCCGTGTCGATCCACCGCCGCACCCGGGAGGTGTCGGTCGACAGCTGGGGGTGGCCCATGGCCGCCGCCTGCTTGTTGACCAGCCTCGCGAGTTCGCCCTTGGACCAGCCGGCCAGGCCGAACAGGTCCGCGAGGCGGGTGTTGGGTTGTCCGCTCACGTCAAGCCCCCAGGTTCTCGGCTGAGTTGACAGTAGCCCCGCGGAGGTTGCCGGGCGACTATTCGCCACGGTTCGCCAGGGTGCGCCAGATGGTGTGCCACTGGGCAACGGGTGTCGAGTAGGAACGCGCCACCCCGACCCGGTTCGCCGCTTCATATGACGGACGCATTCCCCAGGATGCGCCCGGGCGACCGGGCAGCGTCCGGGCCGGGATGCGCGCAAGGACTCACCAAGGCAGGCACCGCAGGCACACGAAGGGATCTGTTCCGCCCATGTACGCAGCATCGTCCTCCGTGTCCGCCCCGCCCCGGCCGCTGCGTCCCCGCCCGGCGGGCAGCGGCCCCTATCTCGACCCCGGGGCGCGTCCGGGACCACCCGTGCTCGGCGCGGGCCGGCCGCGGCGCGCCGGGAGCCCGGGCACCCAACCGCTCAGCGGGAGACTCGACTTGTCCGGCCCACAGGGCGCGCAGTTGCGCACCGCGATCGCCTCGGTGCACCGGATCTGCCCGGAGTTCGCTCCGGTGCAGGTGCTGCGCCGCAGCGGACGGTCCGTGCTCCTCGTCGGGACGACGGGGCGCAGCACGGCAGTGGCGAAGTGTCTTCTGGACCACTCCCCCGCCTGGGCGGAGCGGACCAGGCACGAAATAGCCGCATACCGCTCGTTCGTCCGGCACCGGCCGCCGATCCGGGTGCCGAGACTGATCGCGGCGGATCCGGACAACTGCACCCTGGTCATCGAGCGGATGCCGGGCCGGGTGGCGGCGCTGCAGCGGCACCCGGCGGAGGCCCCGCCCCGGGCGGACATCCGGGCGGCCCTGGCCGCGATCTGCCGGCTGAACACCTGGCGTCCCCCGGCGGACACGTTCGACAAGCCCTTGGAATACGCGGCCCGCATCTCCCGGTACCACGAGCTGGGGTTGCTCACCGACCGGGACCTGGGCGACCTCCAGAAGCTGCTGCACGACATCGCACACGCGGTGGGTCGCCAGGGCATGTGGCAGTTCTGCCACGGCGACGCGCTGCTGTCGAACATCCTCCTGTCACCGGCCGGTCCAGTGCTGGTGGACTGGGAGCACGCGGGCTGGTACCTGCCGGGGTACGACCTGGCGGTGCTGTGGTCGGTCCTCGGGGACGCCCCGGTGGCCCGGCGGCAGATCAGCCAGATCGCCCAGGCGGCGGGTCCGGCCTCGCGGGACGCCTTCCTGGTGAACCTGATGCTCGTACTGACGCGTGAGATCCGTACGTACGAGACGGCCGTGCAGCGCTCGATGCACGACACGGCCCCGGCGGCACCGGGAGCAGTGGCCCACCCGGGTGCTGCGCCGTCCGGCGAGGAACAGCGGCTGCTGCTCAGGCGGCTGCACGACGACTGCCAGCTCGCCCGCAGGGCGGTGCGGGCGGCGGTCGGCACTCGCTGACGGGGACACGAAGGTCCGCGGTGCGCCAAGAGCGGCGGCGCACCGCGGACCTTCGTGTGCCTCCGGCTCCCTGGGGCCCGCAGTGGTGTATTCCACTGACGCCCCGCAGGCCCGCGCGCGTGCGCCGCGAAACTCCCGCATCCCCCGTGTGACATGGGAAATCTCCTCCCTCCAGGCATGATTGACGGATCGTCGGCCAGCCGGTACCACTGACCCACCGTTCGGCCCCGCACGCCCCGTCACGCTCGCCCGTTCCTGGAGGCCGCATTGCGAGGATCCGCCAACGACCCGACGCCCGCACCCGCGCCCGAACACGGACGCGGAAGCAGACGCAGGCGCGCGACGGGGGTCGCCGTCGCCTCCGCCGCCCTCCTGCTCCCGCTGCTGGGCGCGACCCCCTCCCAGAGCGCCACCGAGTCCGCCACCGGCCGGCTGCAACACGCCTTCGCCTCCGCCGCCGCCGAGTACCACGTGCCGCAGAGCGTCCTGCTGGCCGTCTCCTATCTCCAGTCCCGCTGGGACACGCACGCCGGGGCGCCGAGCGTCACCGGCGGCTACGGCCCCATGCACCTGACCGACGCGCGCGCCGCGCTCGCCACGGTGCCGCACCACAGCGAGGGCACCGAGGACGCCCGTGGTGACACCGCCCGCGCGGCCCTGCACCCGACCGCGCGGATCCCGGCGGACTCCGCGCTGCCCGCCCGTCTGAGGACGCTGCCGAAGGCGGCGGAACTGACCGGGATCCCCGCCGCGGAGCTGCGCACGGACCCGGAGGCCAATGTGGCGGGCGGCGCCGCCCTGCTGGCCGCCGCCCAGAAGGACCTGGGCGAGCCGCCGAGCGCGGACCCGGCCGAGTGGTACGGCGCGGTGGCCCGCTTCTCCGGCGCGGACGACACGGCGACGGCGGCGGCGTACGCCAACGACGTGTACGACGTGCTGCGCACCGGCGAGGAGCGCACCACGGACGCCGGGCAGCGTCTCGCCCTGGCCGCCCAGCCGCGGATCGGAGCGGACACCGCCCAGCTGCGGCGGACCGGGCTGCGTACGGTCTCCGACGACGGCACGGAGTGCCCGAGGAAGGTGTCCTGCGAGTGGATCCCGGCACCGTACGCCGAGTTCGGGGACAACGACTACGGCAACCACGACCTGGGCGACCGCCCGGCGTCGCAGAGCATCAAGTACATCGTCGTCCATGACACCGAGGGCACCTGGAACGGAGTCCTCAACCTGGTCCAGGACCCCACCTATGTGTCCTGGAACTACACGATCCGCTCCACCGACGGTCTGATCGCCCAGCATGTTAAGGCGAAGGACGTGGCCTGGCACGCGGGGAACTGGTACGTCAACGCCAAGTCGGTGGGCATCGAGCACGAGGGCTTCCTCGCCGCGCCGGACGCCTGGTACACGGAGGCGATGTACCGGTCCTCGGCCCGGCTGGTGAAGTACCTGGCGAAACGGTACGGCATCCCCCTGGACCGGCAGCACATCCTCGGCCACGACACCGTTCCGGGCCCGACCACGTCCAGCATCCCCGGCATGCACACCGATCCTGGCCCGTACTGGGACTGGCGGCACTACTTCGAGCTGCTGGGCCGCCCGATCCACCGCACCGCGGGCAAGGAGGGCGGGCTGGTGACGATCCGGCCGGACTACGCGGCGAACCAGCCGGTGTACACGGGCTGCGTGACCAAGGGCGAGCCGTGCGCGGCGCACGGCTCCAGCGAGGTGCGGCTGCACTCCGACCACGACGAGAGTTCGGCCCTGATCAAGGACGTCGGTCTGGGTACGGACCCGACCACCGGGGTCAACGACCTGTCCTCGCGGGTGTCCACCGGGCAGCAGTTCGCGGTGGCCGACCGCTGGGGCGACTGGACGGCGATCTGGTACCTGGGCCAGAAAGCCTGGTTCCGCAACCCGAGGCACGAGCCGACGGCGGTCAACGCCGCCGGCCTGGTCGTCACGCCGAAGGACGGTGTGACCGGCGTGCCGGTGTACGGCCGCGCCTACCCGGAGAAGGAGGCGTATCCGGCGGGGGTGCCGGTGCAGTCGGTGTCGCCGTTGCCGTACACGCTGCCCGCCGGCCAGCGGTACGTGGTCGGTGACGTGGTGCCGGGAGAGTACTACTACGCGGTCACCTTCACCACCGACTCGCACCGGGTCGTGACCGGCGAGGACCTGTACTACGAGATCCAGTTCGGCCACCGGGTGGCGTTCGTGCGCGCCGCCGACGTCGAGGTGGAGCCGTCCACCCGATAGCCGGTTCCCGAGCCGGTTCCCGGGCTGTCAGCCCTGCTGGAAAAGCTCCGCCGGGAGCGGCTTCAGCAGGGCGTACAGGTCGTCCGTGATGGGTCGGTCCCAGGCGGCGATGGTGACCAGGACGCCGTCGCTGCGGTCGAACTGCACGCAGGAGATCCGGCTCTCGGAGAGCTTCAGCCGACGCACGATCAGGAGGTTGTCGCCCTGGAGGACCGGCATGTCCTCGGTGTCGGTGACCGTCACCTCCTCGTCGTTCTCCAGCGCCAGCAGCAGCTGGGCGACCTCGAAGGGGATCTCGGTCTCGGCGACCTCGCGGGCCGGAGAGCCCTGCGGCAGGTTGCCGATGATCATGGCGGGGCCTCGGCCGCCGAACAGGTCGTAGCGCAGGAAGACGCCCTGGCAGCTGCCGTCGGGGGCAGGCAGCAGTCCGGCGCCCAGATTGCCGGGCCAGTCGCCCGGGTCCATGGCCAGTACGTCGAAGTCGGGCCCGGCGGGAGTGGCACTGCGGCGGCGGAGGAACGACATGCGGCCATGGTACGTGCCCGGACGCGTTCGGCGCCGCGTGGGCGACGTCTCGTCCTCCCCCGGAAGGCCGCCGTCGACCGCGCCGGCCACCGGCGGCCCTCGTCCCTCGGTCGTGCCCCGGGTCGTGGCCTAGGTGAGGTCGAACTCTCCCTCCCTCGCCCCGGACACGAAGGCGCCCCACTCGGCGGGGGTGAAGATCAGGGAAGGGCTCTGTGGGCGGCCGCTGTTCCGCATCGCGATGAATCCCTCGACAAAGGCGATCTGGACATCTCCCGCGCCTCGGCTGCTGGACTGCCATTCGGCGTTGCTGAGGTCCAGCTCCGGCTTGTCCCAGCCCATGAGCGGCTTCTGCTGGGTGGTGCTCTCGGCCACGTCCGTGCTCCTCCCGGTTCGTCGTCCGCGGCCAGCCTAGCGATCGGTTCCGACCGCCGACAGGCCACGTGAGCGGGACTTTCAGGAGTCGGGCGGTTCGGAGCCGACGAGCCACATGGAGAAGAACTGCGATCCGCCGCCGTAGGCGTGCCCGAGCACCTTCCGGGCCCGCTCCACCTGGTGTTCTCCGGCCTGTCCGCGTACCTGGAGGGCGGCCTCCGCGAAACGGATCATGCCGGAGGCGCCGATGGGATTGGTGGACAGCACACCGCCGGACATGTTGACGGGCAGGTCCCCGTCGAGTTCCGTCACGCCGGACTCGGTGAGCTTCCAGCCCTCGCCCTCGTCGGCGAAGCCCAGGTTCTCCAGCCACATGGGCTCGTACCAGGAGAACGGCACGTACATCTCGACGGCATCGATGTCCCGGCGCGGGTCGGCGACGCCCGCCTGCCGGTAGACGTCGGCCGCGCAGTCCTTGCCGGCCTGCGGGGAGACGAAGTCCTTCCCGGCGAACAGGGTGGGCTCGCTGCGCATGGCGCCGCCGAGCATCCAGGCGGGGGGCCGGGGCGCGCGGGCCGCGCCGGCCCGGTCGGTGAGGACCATCGCGCAGGCGCCGTCGGAGGACGGGCAGGTCTCGGAGTAGCGGATCGGGTCCCACAGCATCGGGGAGGCCTGGACCTTCGCCAGGGTGATGTCGTGTTCGTGGAGGTGGGCACAGGGGTTCTTCAGCGCGTTGCGCCGGTCCTTGTAGGCGACCAGGGAGCCGACGGTGTCGGGGGCTCCGCTGCGCCGCATGTAGGCGCGGACGTGCGGGGCGAAGAAGCCGCCCGCGCCGGCCAGCAGCGGCTGCTGGAAGGGGATGGGCAGGGACAGTCCCCACATGGCGTTCGACTCGGACTGCTTCTCGAAGGCGAGCGTCAGCACGGTGCCGTGCACCCGGGCGGCGACGAGGTTCGCGGCGACGAGGGCGGTCGATCCGCCGACGGAACCAGCCGTGTGCACCCGCAGCATCGGCTTGCCGACCGCGCCGAGCGCGTCGGCGAGGTACAGCTCGGGCATCATGACGCCCTCGAAGAAGTCGGGTGCCTTGCCGATGACGACGGCGTCGATGTCGGCCCAGGTCAGCTCGGCGTCGTCCAGTGCCCTGCGCGCCGCCTCCCGGACGAGTCCGGCGATCGACACGTCCCGGCGGGCCGCCACGTGTTTGGTCTGGCCGATCCCGGTCACGGCCACGGGCTCCTTGCTCATCGGGCATCCCCCTCCAGTACGGCGACCAGGTTCTGTTGCAGGCACGGGCCGGACGTGGCGTGCGCGAGCGCCCGGTCGCTGTCGCCGCGGTGGATGCGGGCGGCGGCCTCGCCGATGCGGATGAGCCCGGCGGCCATGATCGGGTGGGCGGCGAGGGCTCCTCCGGAGGGGTTGACGCACACGCTGTCGTCCAGCCGCAGCGCCTTGCGCAGCACGACCTCCTGCGAGCTGAACGGCGCGTGCAACTCGGCGGTGTCGACGGGCCGTTCGAAGGCGCCGGCCTTTTCGGCGGCCAGCCGGGCGGACGGCGAGTCGGTCAGGTCGCGGACGCCGAGGCCGTGCGCCTCGATGCGGTGGTCGATGCCCCGGATCCAGGCGGGCCGCGCGCACAGCTCGCGGGCCCGGTCCCCGGCCGCCAGGATCACGGCGGCCGCGCCGTCGCCGATGGGCGGGCAGTCGCCGGTGCGCAGGGGCCGTACGAGGTACTCGCCCTGCGGTACCGGACCCCGCAGTTGGGCGTGGGCGTTGCCGGTGGCGTCGGCCCGGTTGCGGGCCCCGATCGCGGCCAGCGCGGGCTCGTCGGTCTCCCCCGCGTCGATGAGCGCCTGCGCCTGGAGGGCGGCCAGGGCGACGGAGTCGGGCCACAGCGGGGCGACGTAGTACGGGTCGAGCTGCCGGGTGAGTACGTCGCGCACCGAGCCGGGCGAGGACTTGCCGTACGAGTAGACGAGCGCGGTGTCGGCGTCCCCGGTGAGCAGCTTGGTCCAGGCCTCGTACAGCGCCCACGCGCCGTCCATCTCGACGTGCGACTCGGAGATCGGCGGCCAGGCGCCCACCCCGTCGAGGGCGAGGGTGAAGGAGAAGGCGCGGCCGGCGAGGTAGTCGCTGGAGCCGGAGCAGGTGAAGCCGATGTCGGCGGTCTTCAGGCCGGTCCGGTCGAGCACGTCGTGCAGCACCGGCATGAGCATCTCCACCTCGGAGAGCTCGTCGCTGGTGCGCCGGTGGTCGGTCTGCGCGAAGGCGACGACCGCGATGTCCCGCGTCATACCAGCTCCTTGTAGGTCTCGTAGTCCGCGTCGGGTTCGCCGGTGGGCCGGTAGTGGTCGGGGTAACGGGCGCCCTCGGTCCACACCGGCTCCACGCGCAGGCCCATCCGCACCTGGTCGTACGGGATGCCGCCGATACGGGCGTGCAGGGCGAGGTCCGCGCCGTCGAGGGCGATGTGCGCGTAGACGTAGGGCACTTCGATGTCCAGGTTCTTGGCCTTGATGTTGACGATGCAGAAGGTGGTGACCGTGCCGCGCGGACCGACCTCGACCTGTTCGGCCGTGGCGACCCCGCAGGTGGGGCAGGCGCCTCTGGGCGGGACGTACACCTTGCGGCAGGAGGGGCAGCGTTCCCCGAAGGTCCGCTGCCCGGACAGCGCGTGGATGTAGGCGGACTGGGCGCGGCCGGGCGAGTAGGTGTAGTCGAGGCGGGCGGGGGCGATGATGCCGGTGACCGGTTCCTCGAACTCCCCCGCGTGCACGGTGATCTCGGTGTCGTCACCGTCGTACGGCTCGAAGCAGGCGATGTCGGTGATGGCGCCGGAGCGTTCCTCGGCCCAGCGGATCCGGACCCGCATGCCCGTGTGCACGGCGTCGGGGCCGGGGGCGTCGAGGGCGTGCAGCAGGGCGGTGTCGGCGCCGTCGAGCCGGACCAGGACCCAGGCGAAGGGGGTGGTGAGGGGCTGGCCCCGGCGGGGTGCGTGGTTCCAGGCCCAGGTGGTGACCGTGCCGGTGGTGGCCACGTGGACGAGGTCGCGGATCTCCTCGGCGGTCACGGGGTCGTACTCGACGGGCGGCACGAGTGTGCGTCCGTCACCGGTCCTCACCCCGAGGACCAGGCGTTCGCGCAGGCCGGTCAGGAAGGCGCTCTGGACGGGTCCGAGGGAGCGGGTGAAGGGGAACTCGACGACGAGGGGGGCTTTGAGGACTGCTGGCATGGGGGCTCTCCTCGGGGGTCAGACGCGCTTGTAGACGGGGGGCCGCTTCTCCGCGAAGGCGCGGGCGCCCTCCTTGGCGTCGGCGGTGTCGAAGACCGGCCAGCCGCGCTTCAGTTCGGCGGCCAGACCGTCGGTCTCGGTCATCTCGGCGGTCTCGTACACCGACGCCTTGACGGCCTCGACGGCGAGCGGGCCGCAGGCGTTGATCTGTTCGGCGATCTCCAGGGCCTTGGCGAGCGCGGTGCCGTCGGGGACGACATGGCCGACGAGTCCGATGTCCGCGGCCTCACGGGCGGCGTACGGCCGTCCGGTGAGCAGCATCTCCAGGGCGTGGGTGCGCGGGATCTGGCGTTGCAGCCGGACCGTGGAGCCGCCGATCGGGAACAGCCCGCGCCTGACCTCGAACAGGCCGAAGGTCGCGGACTCGCCCGAGACCCTGATGTCGGTGCCTTGCAGGATCTCCGTGCCGCCCGCGACGCAGGGGCCCTCAACGGCGGCGATCACCGGCTTGCGCGGGCGGTGGTGCCGCAGCATCGCCTTCCAGTGCAGGTCGGGGTCGGCCTTGAGCCGGTCCCGGTGGTGCTGCCCGACCATGCCCTTGCCGGCCAGCGCCTTGAGGTCCATCCCGGCGCAGAAGGCGCCGCCGGCTCCGGTGAGCACGATGGAGCGGACCGCGTCGTCCTCGTCGGCCTCGAGCCAGCCGTCGTACAGGCCGACGAGCATCGGCAGCGAGAGCGCGTTCTTGGCCTCGGGCCGGTTGAGCGTGAGCACCAGTGTGCCGCCTTCGCGCCGCACGGTGAGGTGTTCGGTTCCACCCATCGCCCATCTCCCCTCTGACAGAACGAGAACAGGTTGCAGTAGTGGAGGGGTCACTTCAAGGGTTTTCTGACAGACAGTCAGATTTCTGGGCCCGAACCCTTCACAGTTGCGGCGCCCTTTGCTCTGATGACCGGCGAGCCGACAGATGCCAGGTACGACTGCCCGGGGTCAGGAGGAGCGGTGGAGTACAACCTTGCCGACCTGTTCGAGTCGGTCGTCGACGTGGTCCCGGACCGCGAGGCGCTCGTGTACCTCGACCATCCCGGCACCGGTGCCGAACGCCGTCTGACGTACGCGGAGCTTGATGCGGCCGCGAACCGCGTCGCCCACCATCTGATCGACAGCGGGATACGCCCCGGTGAGCACCTGGGACTGCACCTATACAACGGCGTCGAGTACCTCCAGACGGTGCTGGGCTGCCTGAAGGCACGTGTCGTCCCGGTCAACGTCAACTACCGATATGTGGAAGAGGAGTTGGTGTACCTCTACCGGGACGCCGATCTGGTCGCGCTGGTCTTCGACGCGGAGTTCGGCGACCGGGTGGCGGCGGCGCGGCCACGTGCGCCGAAGCTGCGGCATCTGCTGAGCGTGGGAGGACCGGCCGAGGTGCCCGGCGCCGTCCCGTTCGCCGCGGCCGAGGCCGCCGGTTCACCCGAGCGGGGTTTCCCGGCCCGGTCGGGCGACGACCAGTTCATCATCTACACCGGTGGGACGACCGGCATGCCCAAGGGTGTGATGTGGCGTCAGGAGGATCTGTTCTTCTCCGGGCTGGGCGGCGGGGCGCCCACCGGTGTTCCGGTGCGAAGGCCGAAGGAGCTGGCCGAGCGGGTCGCCGCGGGCGGCTCGGGGATCACCTTCTTCCCCACTCCCCCGCTGATGCACGGCACCTCCACCCTCACCGCGTTCATCGGCTTCAACTTCGGGCAACGGGTCGTCATCCACCGCAAGTTCGTCCCCGAGGAGGTGCTGCGGACGGTCGAGAAGGAGCGGGTCACCAGCATGTCCCTGGTCGGCGACGCGATGCTGCGCCCGCTGATCGACGCGCTGAACGGGCCCATGAAGGGCACCGACTGCTCCTCCGTGTTCAGCGTCTCGTCCTCGGGCGCGATCATGTCGGAGACGGTGCGCCGGCAGTTCCGGGAGCTGGTCCCGAACGCCATGCTGCTGAACAACTTCGGCTCCTCCGAATCCGGGTTCAACGGAACGGCGACGGAGGACTCCGGTCCCGAGCGCGGCTTCCGCATCCGCGTCAACTCCCGGACCCGGGTGGTGGATCCGGCCACCCACGAACCGGTCGCGCCCGGCGAGACCGGCCGCGTCGCGCAGTGCGGGCACGTACCGCTCGGCTACTACAACGACCCGAAGAAAACCGCGGAGACCTTCTTCGAGAAGGACGGCCGGCGCTGGGTGCTGCTCGGCGACATGGCGACCGTCGACGAGGAGGGCGTCGTCACCGTCCTCGGGCGCGGCTCCCAGTGCATCAACACCGGCGGCGAGAAGGTCTATCCGGAGGAGGTCGAGCAGGCACTCAAGTCGCACCCGGACGTGTACGACGCCCTGGTGGCCGGGGTGCCGGACGCCACCTGGGGCAACCATGTCGCGGCGGTGGTGCAGTTGCGCGAGGGCGCTGCCCGGCCGTCCCTGGCCGACATCCAGGTGCACTGCCGTACCCATCTGGCCGGGTACAAGGTCCCGCGCCAGCTGGTGATCGCGGAGTCCATCCAGCGGTCGCCCAGCGGCAAGGCGGACTACCGGTGGGCGCGGGAGGTGGCGGTGGCGGCGGACCGGTAACCGCGGGCGGTGCCATCCGGGTGATCGTGGCGGCGTACCCTGTGCGCGGCCGGCCTCCGCTTTGAACCAATGGTGACGGCCGGTCGTACGGGGGATGACGGAACAGCCTCCGTCGAACCAGCACGGGTTACGCACGGAAGGACCTTCGGGTGTCGCACCTCACGCCCCCTCGCCAACTGCCGGACGACGACGCGGGTCCGGATCCCGACGCGACGGCGACGGACGGGCCCCGGGAGGACTCCGGGACAGCCGAGCAGACCGGGGCGGACGCGAGCCCCGGCACCGGGGAGCGGGCGGAGGAGTCGGCCGGCGACGAGGAGCCCGGCGAGCCTGCCGTGGAGCCTGCCGTCGAGCCCGCTGCTGACACCGCCTCCGCCGCCCGCCCCGGCTGGTTCGGCTGGTTCGGCTGGCGCCGTCGTCACCCCCTGGCCGCACGTGTCGTACGGGTGGGCACGACCGTCCTGGCCGGTGCGCTGGTGCTCACCGTGCTCCTCGTGCCCAACCGCCTCGACTGGATGTCCGTCCAGGCGTTCCTCCGCCTCCCGGTCGAGGGGGTCTTCCTCGCGGCCGTCCTGCTCGCACTGCCGGCCAAGGCGCGGCGGATCACGGCCGGGGCCCTCGGGGTCCTCCTCGGACTGTCCGCCGTCCTGAAGTGCCTCGACATGGGCTTCCGCCAGACCCTGGCCCGGCCGTTCGACCTGGTCTTCGACTGGGTGCTGCTGAGCGACGGGGCGGACTGGGTGAAGGACTCGTTCGGGCGCTCGGGCGAGATACTCGCGGTGGTCGGGGTGATCGTGCTGGTCATCGCCGTGCTCGCGCTGAGCGTGCTCGCGACGATGCGGCTGGCGAGTGCGCTGGCCCGGCACCGCACCGTGGCCGTACGCGCGACGCTGGTCCTGGGTGTCGTGTGGGTCATCTGCTTCACCATGGGCGTGCAGTTCGGTGGTGTCACCTTCGCCACCAAGGGCTACGCCCAGTACCTCTCCAACCGGGTGCAGTACGTTCGCGACGGCCTCGGCGACGCCGATGTCTACAAGAAGCAGATGGCCGTCGACGCCTTCGCCCACACCCCGTCCGACCAGTTGCTGACCGGGCTGCGCGGCAAGGACGTCATGCTCACCTTCATAGAGAGCTACGGCCGAGTGGCCATCGACGATCCGACGATGGGACCGGAGGTCGACGCGACGCTCAAGGCGGGCGGCGCCCGGCTCGAGGCGGCCGGATTCTCGGCGCGCAGCGGCTGGCTCAGGTCGCCCGTGACGGGCGCCGGCAGCTGGCTCGCCCATTCGACGTTCCTGTCCGGCACGTGGGTCAAGAACCAGCAGCGGTACCGGTCCCTGACCACCAGCGACCGCGCGACCCTGACCAGCTACTTCCAGAAGACGGGCGCCTGGCGCACCGTCGGCGTCGTCCCGGGCGTCCGGAAGCCCTGGCCCGAGGGCAAGTACTTCGGCCTCGACCACATATACGACTCGACGCACCTCGGCTACCAGGGCCCGTACTTCAGCTGGACGCCGGTGCCGGACCAGTTCAGCCTGGAGGCCTTCCAGAAGCTGGAGCACGGCAAGAAGAACCGTGACCCGATCATGGCGGAGATCATCCTCGCCTCCAGCCACAACCCCTGGTCCCCCATCGCCCACATGATCGACTGGAAGGACCTCGGGGACGGTTCGGTCTTCTACAAGATCAAGAAGGAGGGCACGGACCCCACGGAGGTCTGGAAGAGCGCGAAGCGGGTGCGGACCGAGTACCGCAAGGCCATCCAGTACTCCCTGGACAGCCTGACCCAGTGGGTCCAGCGCTACGGCGACGACAACACCGTCCTCGTCTTCCTCGGCGACCACCAGCCCGTCCCCACGGTCACCGGGGGCAGCGCCGACAGGGACGTACCCGTCACCATCGTCGCCCGCGACCCGAAGGTGCTGGACCGCATCTCCGACTGGGGCTGGACGGACGGCCTCAAGCCGGCCGCCGACGCGCCGGAATGGGCGATGAACAAGTTCCGGGACCGCTTCATGACGGCGTACGGCCCGAACGGGGGCTGAGCGGGGTCTCGCCGGCGCCGAGGAAGCCGGCGACCCGGCGCACGAACCACTCTCCAGCAGGTCGACACCGGCGGACCGGCGCGGACCGCCCGGGCGACGGCCGCCGCGCTGACGAAACAAACCCTGGACGCGCTGGAGGGCCTGGAGGAGGAGGCAAGTGCGGCCGAGGTCGCCGAGCTGCTGGGGGGTAAGGTCTCGCCCGCATTCTTGCAGCTGGCCGAGGGGCTGATGGTCCAGTCGAACGGCCTCGGCTCGCTGCTGTCCGCGGCAGACCGGCTTGGCGGGTTCGAGGCCCACTCTGATGCCCAGGATCCGCAACTGGAAGGACTGCCTGTTCTTCCGCCCGTCCCGCAGCACCGTCTACGAGCACATCGACGCTCTGTTCGGCGAGCCGGGACGTAACGTGATCGACTGGGAGCTGATCGAGACCCACTTCAGGGACTTGATGAGGGTGACCGTCTCGGTCCGCGAGGGCACCATCTCCTCCACCCTGCTGCTCGAGCGACTGCGCTCCGGCTCCCACAAGAACGCCACCTGTACCGCCTTCCGCGAGGCCGGGCGGGTGATTCGTACCGTCCGGCTGCTTCGGTACCTCTCGGACGCGCCGCTGCGCGGCCGGGTGACGGCCGCGACCAACGAGGTCGAGGCGTTCAACGGTTTCAGCGACTGGGTGCGGTTCGGCCCGGTCGAGCAGGAGAAGGACGTGAAGTTCACCTCTTTGCCCGCCAACCTGCTGACCTTCCACAACACCCTCGACATCGCCGACGTGGTGAGGCAGTTGCAGGCCAAGGGTTGGGTCATAGACCCGCTGGACCTGGCCCAGATCTCGCCTTACCTGACGGAGCACGTCAACCGTTTCGGCGTCTGCTCCACCCATGAGACAGGGGTCACCCCGGAGGACTACGACACCCACCTCGACGTCGACTTCAGCGTGTTGGGGGACGAGCAGGCCCCAGCGGCATGACCCGCATGCTTCATCGAGGCAGGGTGACGAGCCCCATCTCATAGGCGGTGATGACGAGCTGGACCCGGTCCCGGGCGCCCAGTTTGGTGAGCAGCCGTGACACGTGCGACTTGGCGGTGGCCACCGTGATGAAGAGGTCCTCGGCGATTTCGGTGTTCGACCGGCCGCGTCCGACCAGGGTCAGCACTTCCCGTTCCCGCTCGGTGATGCCCTCGACCGGCCGTGGGGAGCGCTCCGGGACAGCTGCGGGGCGGCCGATGAAGTCCGCGATCAGACGGCGTGTCACACCCGGCGCGATCAGTGCGTCGCCCGCGGCGACCACGCGGATCGCCGCGAGGATGTCGTCCAGCGCCATGTCCTTGACCACGAAACCGCTCGCGCCGGCCCGGAGCGCGCCGTAGACGTGGTCGTCCTCGTCGAAGGTGGTCAGGACGAGGACGCGTGTGGCTGCCGGACCGGCCGTGATCTGGCGGGTGGCCTCGATCCCGTCCATGCCGGGCATCCGGATGTCCATGACCACGACATCGGGGCTGGCGTCCCTGACCAGCTGGACGGCCTCGGCGCCGGTGGCGGCTTCACCGACGACCTCCAGGTCGCTGTGATCGGCCATGAGCACGCGTAGGCCGGACCGCACCAGGGGCTGGTCGTCGGCGAGCACAACGCGGACGGTCACTGGTGGACCCTCCTCTCTGCGGGCTCTGAGAAGGTGCCCACGGTTAGATGCCGGTGAGAGCCGGGGTGACGGCCCGCGGTGGTCATCGGGTCTCCACCGGGACTCCGACGGGTGCGGGCAGCGGCAGCCTGGCCGCCACCCGGAAGCCGCCCTCGGGGCGGGGCCCGGCGCTGAGGTGGCCGCCCAGCAGACCGACCCGCTCCCGCATCCCGATGATGCCGAAGCCGTGGGCCGAGCCGTTCCCGGTGGCGCCGCGCCCGTCGTCGACGACCTCCACGGACAGTTCCCCGTCTCCGTAGTCGATGGCCACCCGGCAACGCCCGGTGCCCGCGTGTCGGACCACGTTGGTCAGCGCCTCCTGCACGATGCGGTAGGCGGACAGATCGATGTCGGTCGGCACAGGACGCTGCTCCCCGCTGCGGCGCACGTCGACGTGTACCCCTGCGCCCGCGGTCGCTGCCGCGAGCCGTTCGATGTCCGCCAGCCCCGGCGAGGGTGCGAGCGGTGACTGCTCCGAGGGGGGCGCACCCCGGTCGGCCTGGCGGAGCGAGACCAGCGTGCGCCGGAGTCCCGAGAGGGTCTCTCTGCTGGTGGCCTCGATGGCGCGCAGGGCCTCGTGCGCCTGTGCCGGCTGGGTCTGGATGACCCGGCTGCCCACACCGGCCTGGATGGCGATGATGCCGATGCTGTGCGCGACCATGTCGTGCAGCTCCCGTGCGATCCGCAGCCGTTCGGCGGTCACGGCCTCGGCCACCTCCTGTGCACGCAGCGCCACCGCGTGCTCGCGGCGCTCGCGACTCAGCAGACCGGCCATGCAGGATGCGGCCAGCGCCAGGAGGGCCATCACCCCGTTGACGGTCAGGTTGTCCCCGTGCGCGAAGACGCCGATCACCAGGAGCTGCACGGCGGCAGACACGGCCACGGCCACAACCGAAGCGCGCCGTGCACAGGTGGTGACGATGAAGCCCAGGACGAGGTCCACCGCCAGATACGACAGGAACTGGCCCTGATACGCGACCGCCAGGCTCTTATGGACGGAGCTCGCAGTGCCCGCCACCACAGCGGTGGATCCGAAGAGTGCCATGGCCAGAGCCAGCAGCGGCATCCGACGCACCATGCCGGCGAGCAGGCTCACAGCCAGCAGTGCCCCGACACCGTGAACGGTGCCCGACGCCCGCGGCGCGCCCCCCACCAACAGACCCACCACGAGGAGGTAAGAGGCGCCCCCCGCCCAGGCCACAGCCTTGGTTCTCGTCATCGGCGGCATTCCCTGCCGGGAACAACCCCGCGGTGCGCGACGCGCGTAGGCAACAAAGTGATCGTCATGGGGCTCACGCCGCGAGACTAACCGGCCACCGCCGGCGCGGCATCAGCCCGGGGACGTACGCCCACGGGCCGATGCGGCCGCACGATTGCCGCCCGCGGCCCCATGTGCGGGCGGGGGTCCTCTCGGCAGTGTGGGTGCCGTGATCGAAGTCAGCGAACTCACCAAGCACTACGGCGGCAAGACGGCCGTCGACCATCTGTCCTTCACCGTGCGGCCGGGGCAGGTCACCGGATTCCTCGGCCCCAACGGCGCCGGCAAGTCCACCACCCTGCGAATGATCCTCGGCCTGGACACGCCCACCACCGGCGCCGCCACCGTCAGCGGCGTCCCCTTCCACCGCCACCCGCGCGGACTGCGACACGTCGGCGCCCTCCTCGACGCCGGACAGATCCACGGCGGACGCAGCGCCGCCGCCCACCTGGCCGCCCTGGCCCGCAGCAACGGCATACCGCGGCGCAGGGTGGAAGAGGTGCTTCAGGAGGTGGGGCTGGCCGAGGTGGCCAACCGCCGCATCGGCGGATTCTCCCTCGGCATGAAGCAGCGCCTCGGCATCGCCACCGCCCTGCTCGGCGACCCGCCCGTACTCATGTTCGACGAGCCGATCAACGGCATGGACCCGGAGGGCGTGCTCTGGGTACGCCGGCTCTTCCGGCGCCTGGCCGCCGAGGGGCGCACGGTCTTCCTCTCCAGCCACCTGATGTCGGAGATGGAGAACACCGCCGACCAGCTGGTCGTCATCGGCCGGGGCCGCCTCATCGCCGCCGAGCCGCTACGGGACTTCGCCGCCCGTAGCACCCGTAGCAGCGTCGTGGTCGCAACACCGCAGGCCGCCGAGCTGGCAGCGGTGCTCACCGCGGCGGGCGCCTCGGTCGAGCCGGAGGGCTCGGCGGGCGCCGAGAAGCTCGCCGTGACCGGGCTCCCGGCGGACCGGATCGGCGCGCTCGCCTTCGAGAACCGCATCCGGCTGGACGAACTGACCACCCGTACCGCCTCACTGGAGGCGGCCTTCATGGAACTCACCGCCGACAGCACCGAATACCTGGCAGGACAGCCCCGATGAGCACACTCTCCTCCGCCCCCCAGGCCACCCCCGCCGCCTGGGTGCCCGCCCGCTTCCGCGACCTCCTCGCCTCCGAGTGGATCAAGACGCGGTCCCTGCGCTCCACCCCGTGGACGCTCGCGCTCACCGTCCTGTTCGTCATCGGCTCCGCCGCCGTGGCCTCGCTGGCGGACAAGGGCGCGGGCTCCGGCCCCGCTGAGTTCCTGCCCTTCGACGCCTACCCGGCGGCCGGCTACTGGACGCTGATCCTCGTCGCCAGCAGCATGGGCGCCCTCACCGTCGTGAGCGAGTACAGCAGCGGCCTGATCCGCACCACCACCGTGGCCGTCCCGGCCCGCGGCTCGGTTGTGCTGGCCAAGGCGGCCGTCACCGCCGCGCTGTGGACGGCGGTCGGCACGGCCGCCTCCACCGGTTCTTTCCTGGTCTCCCAGGCCATCCTGGACGGGCACCACGCCGGCGTTCCGATCACCCACCCCGGGGTGCTGCGGGCGCTGGTGGCCTCCGCGTTGCTGGCCCCGGTCTGCGCCCTGGTCGGTCTGGGCCTCGGCGTTCTGCTCCGGCATGCCGCCGGGACCATGGTCACCGCCGTCTTCACCCTGCTGATGCTGCCCCCCATGTTCTCGGAGGGCAACCGCTGGTCGGCGGACATCAAGCACACACTGGTGGCGGCCGCCTGGAACCGCCTGATCCAACCCTGGGAGCCGGATCCCGGATCCCTGGGCTACACAGCCACGGTCCCCGGCTCCTGGCTCGTGTACACGCTCTGGCCGCTGATCACGGTCGCACTCGCAGTGCTCGTCGTGGGGCGCCGCGACGTGTGAGTGTGTCTCCAGGGGCGAGGTCCCGGGGCTCGTCGGGTGACAGGCGAGCTCCGTCCCGTCGGGCGCGGTGAAGGTCGGCATGACGCCGATCATGGGGTGCGCCGCGGACGGCAGCAACGGAGTTCCCCGCATCGCGACGGCCCGGGAAATCACGGCCGGACCTCTTGCCCGAGGTGGGCACGACTGCGTTAACTGATCCCGTGCGGATCGACCGAACGATCGGTCGAGAGGTTCGGTGCGGTCGGCGAGGGAGAAGTGCCATGGCGGCGGAGACGGGCAGCCTGCTGGACGCGGGAGAGCGGCTCGGCGCCGAGGCGCTGCGGGCGCTGCAACTGGAGCGGCTCCGGTCGTCCCTCCGGCACGCCTATGCCCACGTGCCCTTCTACCGGGAGTCCTTCGACAAGGCAGGGGTCCGCCCGGAGGACTGCCGCTCGCTGGAGGACCTGGCCCGTTTCCCGTTCACCACCAAGGCCGACCTGCGGGAGAACTACCCGTACGGGATGTTCGCCGTACCCCGCGAACGGATCCGCCGCATCCACGCCTCCAGCGGCACCACCGGACGGCCGACCGTGGTCGGCTACACGGAGAACGACCTGTCCATGTGGGCCGACATGGTGGCCCGTTCCCTGCGCGCGGCGGGCGGGCGGCCCGGCGACATCGTTCATGTGGCCTACGGATACGGGCTGTTCACCGGCGGCCTCGGCGCCCACTACGGCGCCGAACGCCTGGACTGTACGGTCGTCCCGGCCTCCGGCGGCATGACCGCACGGCAGGTCCAGCTGATCCAGGACCTGCGGCCCGGGATCATCATGGTCACGCCCTCGTACATGCTCACGCTGCTCGACGAGTTCGAACGGCAGGGCGTGGACCCGCGCTCCACCTCCCTGCGGGTCGGCGTGTTCGGCGCCGAGCCGTGGACCGAGGAGATGCGGCGCGAGATCGAGGAGCGGTTCGCGATCGACGCGGTCGACATATACGGGCTCTCCGAGGTGATCGGCCCGGGTGTGGCCCAGGAGTGCGTGGAGACCAAGGACGGCCTGCACATCTGGGAGGACCACTTCTTCCCGGAGGTCGTGGACCCGATCACGGGCGAGGTGCTGCCGGAGGGCGAGGAGGGCGAGCTGGTCTTCACCTCGCTGACCAAGGAGGCGATGCCGGTGATCCGGTACCGCACCCGTGACCTGACCCGGCTCCTGCCCGGCACGGCCCGGGTGTTCCGGCGGATGCGGAAGGTCACCGGCCGCAGCGACGACATGGTGATCCTGCGCGGGGTGAACCTCTTCCCGACACAGATCGAGGAGATCGTCCTGCGCACCCCGGCCGTCGCCCCGCACTTCCAGCTGCGCCTCACCCGCGAGGGCCGCCTGGACGCCCTCACCGTGCGGGCCGAGGCCCGCCCGGGCGCCGGCCCGGAGGCCCGGGACGCGGCGGCCCGGGACATCGCGGCGGCCGTGAAGGACGGCATCGGCGTGTCCGTCACCGTCGAGATCGTCGAACCGGAGTCGCTGGAGCGCTCGGTGGGCAAGATCCGCCGCATCGTGGACCTCCGGCCCCGCTAGGCCCTGTCGTTTGGATCATTCCGGCGTCGCGGTCGGCTGGAAGGCGCCGTGACCTACGGCCGGCCTGATCCAGACGACAGAGCCTCGCGCCCCCGCCCTAGCCGGCGGGGTCGAGCACGACCGGCAGCTCCGCGAGGCCGCGGAAGGCCGGGAAGGGGACCTCCAGCCACCGCGCCTGCCCTGCGGGATCGGCCGGGGCCATCCCCGGGAACCGGTCGAACAGGCCGGTCAGGGCGAGCTGTGTCTCCAGCCTCGCCAGCGGTGCTCCCAGGCAGTAGTGGCTGCCGTGCCCGAACCCCAGGTGGGCGTCCTGCGCGTTGCCCGGCCGCGTCACGTCGAACTCGTCCGGGGCGTCGAACTTGCGCGGGTCCCGGTTGGCGGAGGTCAGCGCGATCTGGACGAGGGCGCCCTTGGGGATGCGCGTCCCGGCGTACTCCACGTCCTCGGTCGCGTAGCGGAACGTCGCGCTCTCCACGGAGCCCTCGTAGCGCACCAGTTCCTCGACCGCCGCCCGGATCAGCTCCGGGTTCTCGCGCAGGGCGCGGAGCTGCGCGGGATGGGACAGGAAGTGGTGGACGGCGTTGCCGATGAGGTACGCGGTCGTCTTGTGGCCCGCGAACATCAGCAGGAAAGCCGTGGAGACCAGTTCGTTCTCGGAGAGGCCGCCGTCGTTGTCCCGGACCGCGGTGAGCGCGCTCAGCAGGTCGTCGCCCGGCCGGCGGCGCTTGGCCGCGATGAGGTCCGTGAAGTACGCGTGCAGGTCCTCCTCCGCCCGCTGCTGGGCCCGCTTGGCCTCCTCGCCGAAGCCGGTCTGCGCCACCGTGGTGGACAGGTGCTGCATCCGCGACCGCTCCTCGGGCGGCACGCCGAGCAGGTCGCAGATCACGATGATGGGCAGCGGGAACGCGAACGCGGGCAGCAGGTCGAAGGGTTCCCTGGTCGGGCACTCGTCGAGCAGGCTGTCGACGACGTCCTCGATCCGGGGCCGCAGCTCCCGCACGCGGCGCGGGGTGAACGCGGAGTTGACCAGCCTGCGCAGCCGGGTGTGTTTGGGCGCGTCGGAGTTGAGCATGTTGTCGTCCAGCGCGACGGACGAGTCGCCGAAGATCCTCCGGTAGGCGTCCATCGCCCCGTACATGTCCTTGCTCAGCCGCGGATCCGCCAGGGCGGCCCGCGCGTCCTCGTACCGCGTGATCAGGTACGTCTCGTTGCCGTGCGGTGGTCTCATCGGGCAGACCGGCGCCGCTTCCCGGAGATGGGCGTAGACCGGGTGGGGGTCCCGCCGGAACTCCGGGGCGCACCGCTCGGCCGCGGTGACGGCTTCCTGCGTGGTGGTCACGGCCGGCTCCTCAGGTCGAAGAGTGCCTCGGCGTTGCCGCCGAGGATGAGCTGCTGGGACTCCTTGTCGAGCGGCAGCTTCTCGATCATGCGGATGGAGTCCTCCAGCGGCGCCGCCATCGGCGGTGAGTCGGTTCCGAACAGCATCCGCTTGGGACCCAGCACCTCCGCGTTCAGGCTCAGGTGCGCCGGGCTGAACGGGCTCGTGTCGACGTACATGCGCTGGAGCGCGGCGGCCGGGTCGGCCGCCGGCGCCTGGGCGGCCGGCGGGGCGGCGGCCGCCCGGGGCCGGCCGGGGGGCGGCGCTCCCCCGGCCCAGTGCCGGGGGCGCGCCGCCGTGCGCAGGCGCTCCGGCAGCAGCGCCATCGCGCCGCCGCCGGTCGCGCCGATCAGCCGGAGACCGGGGTACTTGTCCAGCCATCCCGCGAACGCGATCATGGCCATGCCCACGGTGATGTCGCCGAACCGGCCGATCTGCTCGACGAAGCCGATCTCGTCGACCCGTTCGGTGCCGATCGGTTCGGCCGGTGCGTGCACCAGGACCGGCACTCCCGCCTCCGCGGCCAGCGCGAAGAAGGAGTCGGCCCGCGGGGAGCCGAGGAGCTCCCCGTGGACGCTGGACGTGGTGATCAGACCGACGAAGGCGGGGTCCGCCAGGGTCTCCCGCACCCCTTCGAGGTGATCGTCGTCGCCGAACGGGTTGGCGTACACGTAGCCGCGCAACTGGTCCGGGAACCTGCCGATCAGGCCGGACATCCAGGCGTGGAAGCCGCGCAGCCGGTCGCGTGGTTGCGCGTAGTTGTCGACGCCCGGGACCCGGGCCATCGCGCCGGCCCCGACGGGGCTGCCGATGATGGTGAGGTCGATTCCGGCCTCGGCGCGGGCGGCGAGCATGCCGTCGACGTCGGTCAGGCTCGGGGGCATGGGGAAGCGTTCGGCCGCCTCCGGTGGGGACAGGTGCCCGTGGATGTCGATGATCACGTGTCGCTTCCCGTTCTCGGTTCGAGTGCGCGGGTGACCGCGGCGCAGTCCTGGTCGCCCAGTCCTTGCTCGGTGGCGCGGGCGTGGGTCTCGGCCGCGGCGGTCGCCAGCGGCAGACTCAGGCCGGCCGCCGCTGCCTGCTTGGAAGCGAGCATGAGGTCTTTGGCCATCAGCCGCAGCCGGAAGTCCGGCTCGTCGAAGCGACCGGAGGCCAGGCGCCGTGACTTGAACGCCATGACCGGCGAGGCGAAGCCGCTGCCCGCGATCGTCTTGAGGACCAGCTTGCGGTCGAGTCCACAGGCGGCGGCGAGTTCACCGGCCTCCGCCAGGGCCTGCACCTCTATGCCCATGAGCAGGTTGAGGAGCAGTTTCATCCGCATGCCGGACCCGAGTACGCCCAGATGGACGACCTCCTTGCCCAGCATCCGCAGCAGCGGCCGGCAGGCCTCGAACGCCTGCTCCTCGCCGCCGACGAACAGCCGCAGCTCGCCGTCGCGGGCGTGGTCGCGGTTGCCGAGCATGCCCATGTCCAGGACCGCCGATACGTCCCCGGCTATCTGGACGACCTCTTCGGGCGCGACGGTGCTCGCGCAGATCAGGACGCCGGGGTAGGCACCCCGGGCCAGTACGCCGTCGGGTCCGCGCAGCACGGCGCTGAGGGCTTCGCCGTCGGCGACGGCGCAGATGGCGGCCCGCGTACCGGCGACGGCGTCGGCGGGGTGGGCTGCCACGTGGGCGCCCGCTTCGGCGAGCGGTTCGGCCCGGTCCGGGGTGCGGTTCCACACCCGGACCCGTACGCCCTGGTCGAGAAGGCGGGCGGCCAGTCCGGCGCCCATCGTCCCGAGTCCGAGCACGGCGACGGGGTCGTTGGTCGTCCGCGTCATGACGACACCCCCAGGGTCTCCTTGACGACCCGGAACCGCAGCGACTGCGTCGAGTCGACCCACTGGCGCAGCGGGGCCACCAGCGCGCGGTGCTCCTCGCTCTGCTGCCAGGCGAAGAAGTGCTCGGCCGTTTCCCACTCGCTGGTGATCACCCACTGCCGCGAGTCGTCCACGGGTTCGCCCAGCCTCTCGACGATGTGGCCGGGGGTGCGGGACACGGACTTCCGGATCCGGTCGTACAGATCCAGGAACCCTTGCTCGCCGCCCTCGATCACACGGACCGTGAAGACGACGCCCAGCTTCTCGGCCGAACGGCCCTTCTGCTCGGTGCCCATGTCTCCTCCTGGTGGTGAGATCCGGCAGGACACGCATCCCACCGACTCATGAGCGCCGTACGGACGCAACTCCGAATGGGGGACGGCCCAGTGGGCACAAGGGGTTCACGCTGCGTGGTTAGCCCGTTCGGGTGGGTGACGAGAGCGGCCGTCGCCGGGCCGCCGATCGAGGATCGCCTCACCCGGACGGGGCCCTGCCGGCCCTCGTGCTCCGGCCCTCGGGTGACGCCCGATCGGGCGAAGTCCCGGACCGGCGGGACCGGCGAGCGGCGCGGTCGTCAGCCGCCGAACCGGTCCCGCAGCTCGCGCTTGAGGATCTTGCCACTGGCGTTGCGCGGGAGTGCCTCCACGAACAGCACCCGCTTGGGCGCCTTGAAGGGGGAGAGCTTCTCGCGCGCGTGGGCGATGAGTTCGTCCTCGGTGACCTCGCCGCGCGGCACGACGACCGCCGTGACGGCCTCGATCCACCGCTCGTCGGGCAGGCCGATCACGGCGGCCTCGGCCACGGCCTCGTGCGTGTACAGCGCGTCCTCGACCTGCCGGGAGGCGACGAGTACGCCACCGGAGTTGATGACGTCCTTGACCCGGTCGACGATCGTGAAGTAGCCGTGCGCGTCCCGCACCGCGAGGTCGCCGGAGTGGAACCAGCCGTCGCGGAAGGCCTCGGCCGTCTCCTCCGGCTTGTCCCAGTAGCCCTCGCACAACTGCGGTGAGCGGTAGACGATTTCGCCAGGCGTGCCGTCGGGCACCTCCTCGCCGTCCTCGTCGACCACGCGGGCGTCCACGAACAGCACGGTGCGGCCGCAGGAGTCGAGCCTGCCCTTGTGCTCGTCGGGTGCGAGGACGGTGGCGAGGGGGCCGATCTCGCTCTGGCCGAAGCAGTTGTAGAGGGCCAGTTTCGGCAGCCGTTCGCGCAGCCGCTCCAGGACGGGCACCGGCATGACCGACGCCCCGTAGTACGCCTTGCGCAGACCGCTCAGGTCGCGGGTGGCGAAGTCCGGCCGGTTCGCCAGGCCGATCCACACGGTGGGCGGCGCGAACAGGCTGTCCACGCGGTCGGCTTCGACGAGGTCGAACAGACGGTCACCGTCCGGCGCGTCGAGGATGATGTTGGTCGCGCCGACCGCGAGGTAGGGCAGCAGGAACACGTGCATCTGGGCGGAGTGGTACAGCGGCAGGGCGTGCGCCGGCCGGTCGCCGGCGCTCAGGTCCAGGGCGGCGATCGCGCTGAGGTACTCGTGCACCAGCGCCCGGTGGGTCATCATGGCGCCCTTGGGCAGGGCGGTGGTGCCCGAGGTGTACAGCAGCTGCACCAGGTCCTCGGTGCGCGGTTCGGGACCGTCGTACGGGGGAGCCTCCGCCAGCCGGGCGAGGAGCGAGTCCTCGGCGTCCCGCAGCGGTATCACCGCTACGCCGTCCGGGAGTTGCCCGGCGATGCCGGGATCGGCGAGCACCAGGCCGCTGCCCGACTGGCCGACGATGTAGGCGAGGTCGTCGCCGGTCAGGTTCTGGTTGACCGGGACGTGGACGAGTCCCGCGCGGGCGCAGGCGAGGAAGGCGATCAGGTAGGCGTCGGAGTTGTGGCCGTAGGCGCCGACCCGATCGCCCGGGGCGAGGCCCGCGCCGAGGAGTACGCCCGCCGCGCGGGAGACGGCGTCGTCGAGCTCCGCGTACGTCCACGCCCGCTCGCCGTACTCCACCGCGACCCTCGCCGGGGTGCGCCGGGCACTGCGCCGCAGCACCCCGTCGACTGTGCTGCCCTGTGCCTGCGTCATGTCACATGATCTTCGGCCCGCTCGTGGGCGAGGTCAAGGACTTCAGTGGCGGATCACACGGGTCGTGTACGGCCCTCCCAGTAGGGATCGCGCAGTCGTCGCTTGTACAGCTTGCCGTTGGGGTCGCGGGGCATCTCGGTGATGAAGTCGACGCTCTTGGGCCTTTTGTAGCCGGCGAGTTGGCCGGCGCAGTGGTCGAGCAGGGCGGCGGCGAGGGCGGGGCCGGGCTCGTGGCCGGGGGCGGGTTCGACGACGGCCTTGACCTCCTCGCCCCAGTCGTCGTGCGGGATCCCGAAGGCCGCGGCGTCGGCGACGGCGGGGTGGGCGAGCAGCACGGACTCGATCTCGGCGGGGTAGATGTTCACGCCACCGGAGATGATCATGTCGATCTTGCGGTCGCGCAGGAAGAGGTAGCCGTCCTCGTCGAGGTAGCCGAGGTCGCCGACGGTGAAGAAGTCGCCGATGCGGTTCTTGCGGGTCTTGGCCTCGTCCTTGTGGTACGCGAAGCCGCCGGTGCTCATCTTCATGTACACCGTGCCGAGTTCGCCGGGAGGGAGGCGGTTGCCGTCGTCGTCGAAGACGGCCAGTTCGCTGATCGGCCAGGCCTTGCCGACGGTGCCGGGCTTCTTCAGCCAGTCCTCGGCGGTGGCGAAGGCGCCGCCGCCCTCGCTGGCCGCGTAGTACTCCTCCACGCTGTGGCCCCACCAGTCGATCATGGCCCGTTTGACGTGGTCGGGGCAGGGGGCGGCGCCGTGGATGGCGTGGCGCATGGCGGAGACGTCGTAGCGGGCGCGCACGTCCCCGGGCAGGGCGAGCAGGCGGTGGAACTGGGTGGGGACCATGTGGGTGTGGGTGCACCGGTACGTGTCGATGAGGCGGAGCATCTCCTCGGGTGTCCACTTGTCCATCAGGACCAGACGGTGGCCGATGTGCAGGGACGCGCCCGCGAACTGGAGGACGGCGGTGTGGTAGAGCGGCGAGCAGACGAGGTGCACGTTGCCGTCGAACGGCTTGATGCCGAAGATGCCGAGGAACCCGCCGAGGTAGGCCTCCTCCGGCAGCTTGCCGACCAGCGGGCGGCGGATGCCGCGGGGGCGGCCGGTCGTACCCGAGGTGTAGTTCATGACCCAGCCGAGCTCGCGGTCCGCGGGCGCCGACTCGGGCTGTGGCTCGAGGAGTTCGGCGTACGGCCGGAAGCCTTCGACCGTGCCGACCGCGTACCGGTGCGTCGCGGGCAGGGCGGCCTCGTCCGCGGCGTGGCGGGCGGCGGCCTCGAACCTCTCGTGGGCGAGGAGCACCTTCGCGCCGGAGTCGGACACGATCCAGGCGATCTCGGGTCCGACGAGGTGGTGGTTGACGGGGACCAGGTAGAGGCCGGCCTGGGTGGCGGCCAGGTAGGCGGTGAGGAACTCGACGCCGTTGGGCAGGACGACCGCGAAGGCGTCGCCGCGCTCCAGGCCGGCGGCGCGCAGGCCGTGGACGAGCCGGTTGGCGGCGGCGTGCAGCCTCCCGGCCGTCCACTCCTCGCCGTCGGGGGCGATCAGGACCGTACGGTCGGGGTCGGCGGTGGCCTGGGCCCAGAAGCCCGTGGGGGGTGTGCTCACGACTGGCCGCTCCTTCCGGCGATGCGGTTCAGGCGGTCGACGGCGCGCTCGAAGCCGCGGGTGAGGTCGTCGAAGACGGCCCGCACACTGCGTTCGCTGTTCATCCGGCCGACGATCTGGCCGACAGGCGTGCCGAGCAGCGGGTCGACCTCGTACTTCTGGATGCGGGAGACCGCCTCGGCGACCAGCAGGCCCTGCAACGGCATGGGCAGCGTGCCGGGCCCGGCCGGGTCGTCCCAGGCGTCGGTCCATTCGGTACGGAGCTGGCGTGCGGGCTTCCCGGTCAGCGCGCGGGAGCGGACGGTGTCGCCGGAGCCCGCGGCGAGGAGCTTGCGGGTCAGCGCGGGCGAGTGCAGTTCGGCCTCCGTGGTGGTCAGCCAGATGGAGCCCAGCCACACACCCTGCGCGCCGAGTGTCAGCGCGGCGGCCACCTGCTGTCCGCTGCCGATGCCGCCCGCGGCCAGCACGGGCAGCGGGTCGACGGCCTCGACCACCTCGGGGGTCAGCACCATGGAGGCGATCTCGCCGGTGTGGCCGCCCGCCTCGTAGCCCTGTGCCACGACGATGTCGATGCCGGCGTCCTTGTGCTTGCGGGCGTGCCGGGCGCTGCCCGCGAGCGCGGCGACCAGTACGTCCCGTTCGTGGGCGCGGGCGACGATGTCGGCGGGCGGCGAGCCGAGGGCGTTGGCGAGCAGCTTGATCGGGTAGTCGAAGGCGACGTCGAGCTGGGTCCGGGCGACCTGCTCCATCCAGCCGGTGATCCGCCAGCCGGACGCCTCGCCCTCGGCGAGTTCGGGCACGCCGTACTTGGCGAGGGTGTCCGTGACGAACTGCCGGTGCCCCTCGGGGATCATCGCCTCGACGTCCGCCTCGCTCACCCCCTCGACCTTCTTGGCGGGCATGACGACGTCCAGCCCGTAGGGCCTGTCCTCGACGTGCGCCTCGATCCAGTCCAGGTCGCGTTTGAGGTCGTCGGGGGCGGTGTAGCGGACCGCGCCGAGCACTCCGAAGCCGCCGGCCCGGCTGATGGCCGCGGCGACGGCGGGGAACGGCGTGAAGCCGAAGACGGCGTGCTCGACTCCCAGTTTCTTGCTCAGCTCCGTCTGCATGGGGCGCAGGATGCCGCAGTCCCCCGGAGGACGGAAGCCTCTTTCTGATAGTCCGTCAGATTTTCCGTGGGCCCCAACTTCCCTGAGGGCTGCGTCAGTCGCGCTCCAGGACCGCCATCGCCGCGTTGTGCCCGGGCACCCCGCTCACCCCTCCCCCGCGCACCGCGCCCGCCCCGCACAGCAGGACGTTGGCGTGCCGCGTCTCCACGCCCCAGCGACCGGTGTCCTCCTGGGCGTACGGCCAGGCCAGGGCACGGTGGAAGATGTTGCCGCCGGGCAGACGCAGATCGCGTTCCAGGTCCAGCGGCGTCTTCGCCTCGATGCAGGGGCGGCCGTCCGCGTCGACGGCCAGACAGTCGGCGAGGGGCTCGGCGAGGTGGGCGTCGAGCTGGGCCAGGGTCGACTTCAGCAGCTCGTCGCGGACGGCGTCGTTGTCCCGGGCGAAGAGCCGGGCGGGGGTGTGCAGGCCGAACAGGGTGAGGGTCTGGTAGCCGCGTTCGGCCAGTTCGGGGCCGAGGATGGTGGGGTCGGTGAGGGAGTGGCAGTAGATCTCCGAGGGCGGGGCGGCGGGCAGCTCGCCGGACGCGGCCTGGGCGTGGGCGGTGGCCAGTTGCCCGTAGCCCTCGGCGATGTGGAAGGTGCCCGCGAAGGCCTCGCGCGGGTCGACATCGGTGTCCCGCAGCCTCGGCAGCCGCTTGAGCAGCATGTTCACCTTGAGCTGGGCGCCCTCGGCGGGCGCCGGGGCGGGATCGCCGGTCAGGGCCGCCAGCTCCTGCGGGGAGGCGCCCACGAGGACGTGCCGGGCCGTGACGGTGCCCTCGGTGTCGGCGGTGCGGTAGGTGACCTCGGCGGACTGTCCGTCGGTGTCGATCCGTACCGCCTCGTGCCCGGTCGCGAACACCGCGCCCGCCTCGCGCGCGGCGGTGGCCAGGGCGTCGGTGAGGGCGCCCATGCCTCCGACGGGCACGTCCCAGGCGCCGGTGCCGCCGCCGATGACGTGGTAGAGGAAGCAGCGGTTCTGGGCCAGGGAGGCGTCGTGGGCGTCGGCGAAGGTGCCGATGAGGGCGTCCGTGAGCACCACGCCCCGCACGAGGTCGTCGCCGAAGTTCTCCTCGACCGTCACGCCGATCGGTTCCTCGAACAGGGCCCGCCACGCGGCCTCGTCGTCGACGCGGCGACGCAGGTCCTCCCGCGTGGGCAGCGGTTCGGTGAGCGTCGGGAAGACCCGCTGGGCGACACGGCCGGTCATGGCGTAGAAGCGCTGCCACGCCTCGTACTCCCGGGGGCCGCCGGTCAGCCGGGCGAAGGCCTCCCGGGTGCGCCGCTCGCCGCCGCCGACCAGCAGCCCGGTGGGCCGCCCGGCCCGCTCGACGGGGGTGTACGAGGAGATGGTGCGCCCTCGGACGCGGAAGTTCAGGCCGAGGTCGCGGACGATCTTCCGGGGCAGCAGGCTGACCAGGTAGGAGTAGCGCGACAGCCGGGCGTCGACCCCGGCGAACGGGCGGGTGGAGACGGCGGCGCCGCCGGTGTGGTCCAGCCGTTCGAGCACCAGCACGGACCGGCCGGCCCTGGCCAGATAGGCGGCGGCGACGAGGCCGTTGTGGCCGCCGCCGACGATGACGGCGTCGTAGGTCCGGAATGGCTCGCGTGGGGGCATGGTTCTTCGTAACACGTGATGATCTACGGGGGCCAGAGGCGTGCCGGTGGCGGCTCAGCGTCCGCCGGACGCCCGCTGCTGCCGCTGTACCGCCACCCGGCGGTACAGCTCGACGGCTTCCGCGCCCCGGCCGAGTTGTTCCAGGCAGTGCGCCTCGTCGTTGCGGCTGGCGAGCGTGTCGGGGTGGTCGGCGCCCAGGACCCGTTCGCGGGCGGCGGCGACGCGGCGGTACTCGGCCAGCGCGTCCGGCCAGCGGCCCAGCCAGCCCAGGCCGACGGCCACCTCGCGGCGGCTGACCAGGGTGTCGGGGTGGTCGAGGCCGAGCACGCGCTCGCGGAGGGCGCACACGTCGCGGGACTCGGCGAGGGCCTCCTCCCAGCGGTCGAGGCGGCCGAGGTTGACGCCGAGGCCGTGGCGGGCCCGCAGGGTCTCGGGGTGGCCGGCGCCGTGGACGCGGGTACGGTCGTCGACCAGGTCGCGGTAGAGCCGGAGCGCCTCGGCGCTGCGACCGAGGCGGCCCAGGCTGATGCCGACCTCGTAGCGCGCGGCGAGCGTGTCGGCGTGGTCGGGGCCGAGGATCACCGCCCGTGCCTCGGCGACCTCGCGATAGGTCCGCAGGGCCTCCGGCCAGCGGCCCAACTGACCGAGCGTGTACGCGACTTCGTACCGGGTGACCAGGGTGTCGGGGTGGTGGGGGCCGAGCACCCGGGCGCGGGCGGCGGCCACTTCGCAGGCCATGCGGTGCGAGTCGTCGAGGCGGCCGAGACGGCTGAGGTTGAAGGCGAGGTTGTGGCGGCAGCGCAGGGTGTCGGGGTGGTCGGCACCCATCGTGCGCTCCCGGGCGGCCAGCACCGAGGTGTACGCCTGGTGGGCGTCGAAGTGGCGGCCCAACTGGCCCAGTACGTACGCCGTCTCCTGCCGGGCGGCGAGGGTGTCGGGATGGTCGGCGCCCAGCACGCGCGCTCTCGCCCGGGCGACCTCCGTGTACTCGCGCAGCGCGTCGGCGGGACGGCCGGCGCGGCTGAGGGTGAAGCCGAGCTCGTACCGGCTGGCCAGGGTCTCGGGGTGGTCGGGCCCGAGCAGCCGCGCGCGTTCGGCGGCGACGGCCCGGTGCAGGTCGCCCGCCTCGTCCCAGCGGCCGAGCCGGCCCAGGCCGAGGGCCGCGTGGTGCCGTCCGTCGAGCGCGGTCACGGCCTGTGGGGGCGGGATCTGCGGGAGGCCCGGAATCCGCGGGAGGGCGGGGGCCGGGCGGGCGATCCACTCGCCGGTGAGCCCGGCTCCGGGGTCGGGGGCCGGGCCGGACAGCCCGGTCCCGGCCGCCTTGTGCCCGGTGGTCATTCCCCGGGTCCAGGACGGCAGTCGGGGTTCGGAGGTCCGTGGGCGTGCGGCGACCACGGTGGGCACGTACCCGGGCGCGTATCCGGGCCCCGGCCGGCCGGCGGCTATCCGGCGGGCCAGCTCCCCGGCGTCGTCCGGCCGTTGCTCGGGGCGCTTGGCCAGCAGGTCCAGGATGATCCGCTCCAGGTACACGGGCAGCTCGGCACGGTGACCGCGCGGCGGCCGGGGCGGGGTGTCCCGGTGGCCGATCAGGACGGCCCAGGCGTCCTCCAGGTCGAACGGCGGCACCCCGGTGGCGATCTCGTACAGCACGCAGCCCAGCGAGTACAGGTCGCTGCGCTGGTCGACCTCGTCGCCGCCGATCTGCTCCGGGGACATGTAGTGCGGGGTGCCCATGGCGACGCCGGTGCCGGTCAGCCGGGAGGTGAAGCCGATGTCGTGGCCCAGGCGGGCGATGCCGAAGTCGCAGATCTTCACCGTGCCGTCGGTCAGCCGCACCATGTTGGCCGGTTTCAGGTCCCGGTGCACGATGCCCTGCTGGTGGGTGTAGGCGAGGGCGGCGGCGACCTGCTCGGCGATGTCCACGACATCGGCGACGGGCAGCGGATGGTGCTTGTTGTCCTCCAGGAGCTGGCTGAGGTTGCGGCCCTGGAGCAGTTCCATCACCAGGTAAAGGATGCCTTCGGACTCGCCGAAGTCGTGGACGACGGTCACCCCGCGGTGCGAGAGCGCGGCGGCCACCCGGGCCTCACGGCGGAACCGCTCCCTGAGGACACGGGTGAAGGCGTGGTCGTGCTGCGGGCCGAGCGGTTTCAGGCATTTCACGGCGACCTGGCGGCCGAGGGACTCGTCCCGGGCGCGCCAGACCTCGCCCATCCCGCCCCGCCCGATCAGGTCCAGCAGCCGGTACCGGCCCTGGATCAGCCTGGAGTCCGCCATCGCGCGCCGTCGCCCCCGTCGCTGTTCGCCCCGCGTCTCCCCCAGGGGAGGGCGTCAGGACGCGGTCGCGCGCAGCCGGCCCGATCCGTACACACCCCCCTGCTCGTCCAGTATGGCGGTCTATCGCCCGACTTTGTACGGTGCCGGACGCGTGCCCGGTCCGAGCCTCGCCATGGCGCGCAGGATGTGTTTGGGCGGCAGTCGCCAGCGCAGACGTGCGGGAATCCCGCGCAGCACGGTGCCGGTGGCGCGCAGCCGCCGGGTGACGGCGTCGGGTGCGGGGGCCGGTCTGCCGTACAGCTCGTGGGCGTACGGCGGCAGGAAGGCGTACGCCAGATGCGCCACCCTCCGCCACAGCAGCGCGCGCACCGGGACCAGCAGGGGGTGCGTCGGCGGGCGGAGCAGGAAGTCGTCCACCGCGCGGGCGTCGGTCCCCGCGGCCAGTCGCGGCCGCACCGTCTCGAAGTAGGCCGCCATGCCGGCCCGGTCGCCGGGTACGGCCGCGGCAAGCAGGTGCTGCTCGGACAGGCGACGGCCGACACCACCGAGCTGCCGGTGCGGCGCGACCCCCAGGCCGAGTGGCGGCTCGGCGTACCCGCCACCGGTGTGGACCTGCTGGCCAAACAGGTGCTGCTGGAAGACGGCGAGTCACTGCCGTACGACCGGCTGCTGATCGCCACCGGCACCCGGGCGCGCCCCTGGCCCAACTCTGCGGAAGCCGCCCTGGACGGGGTGTTCACCCTGCGCACGCGCGAGGACGGGCAAGGCCTGGCCGAGCGGATGGCCGCCCGGCCGGATCGGGTACTGGTGATCGGCGCCGGCTTCACCGGCTCGGAGATCGCCTCCGCCTGCCGGGAACTGGGGCTGCAGGTCACGGTCGCCGAACGCGGCCCCGCGCCTCTGGTGGGCGCGCTCGGCGGAACCCTGTCCAAGCTCGCGGCCGTCATGCAGCGCAACCACGGCGTGGACCTGCGCACCGGGGTGACGGTCACCGCCCTGAACGGCAACGGCGCCTTCACCGGCGCGCAGCTGTCCGACGGCAGCCGCGTCGACGCCGACGTGTGCGTCGTGGCGCTGGGCGCCATCCGCAACGTGGAGTGGCCGGCCGAGTCCGGGCTTGCGGCGGGCCCGCGTGGAATCGCCTGCGACGCCGGGTGCCGCGCCTTCAACATGTACGGGATCGTCACCGACGACGTCTTCGTGGCCGGCGACGTCTCCCGCTTCCCTCACCCGCTCTTCGGCTACCAGATGCTGTCCCTGGAACACTGGGGCAACGCGGTCGAGCAGGCCGAGGTGGCGGCCCACAACATGGTCAACCCAGGCCCGCTGCAACGCCCGCACCTGGCCATCCCGGTCTTCTGGTCAACGCAGTTCGGACTCAACATCAAGTCGGTGGGCGTGCCCACCTACTCCGACCACGCGGTCATCGCCCAGGGCTCCCTCGAAGCGCGCCGGCTCGCGATGGTCTACGGCTACAAGGGCCGGGTCACCGCCGCCGTCACCGTCGACATGGCCAAGTCACTCGACTATTACCGGCACCTGATCGAGACGGCTGCCCCGTTCCCGCCCCCGCCCGGCGCGCAGGACCGGGCGATCGCGGCCGACATCACGATCCCGTCCGACGTACCGGATCCGTCAGGGCTGTCCCACGGCCCGACCGTCGCACTCACCGGTCACCTTCCCGACCGCCGGCTGACCGTGGTGTAGCCCACGTACCGCTCAACCACGAGGAGCCACGATGGCCTCCGAGACCTTGCTGGCACGGATCACCGACTACGCCAGCCGCCCCAACCCCTACCCGCTGTACGCGGAGCTCCGCGAGGCCGGTCCCGTGGTTCAGCAGGCTGACGGTAGCTACCTGATCACCGCGCCGGGGCGACGACCAGCGGATCGCCCTGGGGTGTCCACAGCGGCGGCGTGAGGCGCCGGGTCGGCTTTCTGCGACCCGTGCGGGAACTTTGCGTGCGGGTGTGCCGGCAGCGGCATCCCGCCCGGCCTGTCGCACGACGATGTCGGCGCAGAGTCCGGGATTCAGGCCGCAGCGGGCAGAGGACGTCGGGCGACCTCGCAGGCCTCGTCCGGTGGCAGGCCGAGCATGTGCAGGAGCATCTGCGCCATCGTGTCCGCGGCCTGGTGGATATCGGCCTCGGGCCGGTTGAACCAGAGCTCCAGGAGCGCCAACAGGCTGCCGTTGAGCACCGTCAGGGCGATGACCGGATCGACCACGGCGAAGCGGCCCGACGTCATACCCTGCTCCATGTCGCGCCTCGCGCGCGGGGCCAGCCCATGGCCGGTGCCTATGCGGCCGAGCTCGCTGTGACACAGGATCCGCATGATTTCCGAGTGCGAGTCGGCCAGACGTGCACTGAGCCGCAAACCGCCGGCGAGGCGCTCGGCGGGATCGGCGACGCCGTGCAGGCGTGCGTCGATGGCCTGGCCGTACTCCTCCAGCGCATCGGCCACGGCCGCGGCGAACAGGTCCGGCTTGCACGTGAAGTGGTTGTAGAAGGAGCCGAAGCCGACGTCCGCGCGCTCGGCGATGGCCCGAATGCTGGCGCCGGTGTCGCCGGATTCGGCCAGGATCCCCCGCGCGGCGCGGACGAGTGCCTGCCGGGTCTCAGCCCGGCGGCGTTCGAATCGGTTCGTGAGTGAGGCTGACATCTGGATGCACCACGATAACTCCGACAGTTCTGATTAATCCATCATTACACTGTCTCGACCGAACGCAACTGATCGATTCGTCACTACTGAGTAAGTCTTGACGAGCGGTCCCTCGTGTCTGATTATTTCATCAGAAGTGGGCAAATAGCCCGAAACCGACATGTCGCGTCGACGGCCCGCTCCGCCGGCTCCGTCGGCAACGAGGTCTGCGACAGGAGGAACCGCATGACGAACATTGACCACATGCCGCTCGCCGGGCAGGTGAGGGCCCGGGAGACACCCGACGCTGCCATAGCGATAGTCGATGCCATCGGAACGGTGGTCGGATGGACGCAGGCCGCCGAGCAGCTCGTGGGGTACTCGGCCCGCGAGGTGGTGGGCCGGTCCGCCGCACAGGTGTTGGCGTCGGCCGAGGACGGCGTGCGCGCTTCGGTGCACGGCGAGCAGTGCCGGGCCCGCGGCGGCTGGTCCGGGCCCGTGGCCGTCCGCCACCGCGACGGTCACGTGCTCAAGATGACCCTGCGTGTCTCGCTGCTGCGAGGACAGGACGCCGGCACTCGGTGGCTGGTGTCCGTGACCGACATCGGCACCCTGTCCTCGGGGACAGCCCATGGGCCGTTGCGGGAATCGCTCCTTGCCCACACGCCGATCGGCATCGTCGTCCGTGACCCCCAGCTGCGCTGCACCTGGGTGAACGACGCCATGGAGCTCTACGACGGCGTTCCCCGTGACCGACGATTCGGTTCCCGCCTGAAGGATTCGCTCCCGGGTTTTGAGGCCGAAGCGCTCGAGGTGGTGATGCAGCAGGTGCTGGAGAGCGGCACCACCATGGTCCACGAGTACCGGGCGTGGCCGCCGACCGCTCGGCGGCGGGAGCACGTGTTCTCGGCCTCGTTCTTCTGCCTCCAGGACGCGGAGGGCGAGCCAATGGGGGTGTGCTCCATGAGCGTGGACGTCACCAGCAACCGACGGGCACGCGAGCGCCTTGCCATCCTGAGCGAAGCCAGCACGCGCATCGGCAGCACCCTCGACGTCATGCAGACCGGGCAGGAACTGGCCGACCTTACCGTGCCCCTGCTGGCCGACCATGCCCTCGTCGACCTTGTGGAGTCGGTTCCGTTCGCCCTGGAACCCTCGGCACGGACCGGCACGGGGAACGGCCGCCCTCCTGCGCTGCGCCGTGCCGGTCTGGCCTCTGTCGAGCTGGGCGTCTTGGAACTTCCCTGGGTGCGCGAGGAGTTGATCCACGTCCACCCGGCTTCGCCCTTCGCCGACGTGCTGCGCACGGGAAGGTCCCACCTGGTACCGGTGCTGGACATGGAGGCCCATCTCGGCCCGTGGGTCCACCACGACCCGGCGCGGGCGCAGAACGTGCGTGACAGCGGCGTCCATTCCTTGATGGTCGTACCCATCCGCGCGCGACGCTGCGTGCTGGGACTGGCGCTGTTCGGCCGCTCCAGTGAACAGGCACCCTTCCAGGAGGACGACCTTCTCCTGGCCGAGGAACTCGTCACCCGAGCCGCGCTCAGTCTGGACAACGCACTCCGGTACGCGCGCGAACGCTCCGCCGCCCTCACGCTGCAACGCGACCTCCTCCCCCACCGGGTGCGAGGCGGGGGCGCAGTCGAGGTCGCCTCGCGCTACGTGCCGGCCGACATGGATCACGGCGTGGGAGGAGACTGGTTCGACGTGATCGAGCTGTCCGGTGCGCGGGTCGCCCTCGTCGTCGGTGACGTGGTCGGACACGGCATCAAAGCCGCGGCGACCATGGGCCGGCTCCGCACCGCCGTGCGCACACTCGCGGACCTGGACCTGCCCCCCGACGAACTGCTGGCGCACCTCGACGACACGGTCCGGCGGCTGAACGACGAAGACGCTGACGTCTCCGACGAAGTCCCCGAGGTGGTGGGCGCCACCTGTCTCTACGCCGTCTACGACCCCGTCACCCGGCGGTGCACCATAGCCCGGGCAGGACACCCACCGCCCTTGATCGTCGACCCGAGGGGCCGGGTCACCATACCCGACCTGCCCGCCGGAACCCCCCTCGGCCTCGGCCTCGGCCTCGTGCCCTTCGAAGCCGTGGAAGTCCAACTGCCCGAGGGAAGTATGCTCGCGCTCTACTCCGACGGCCTGGTCGAGTCCCGTGACCACGACCTCGACGTCGGCATGAACCGCCTGGGCGCTGCCCTGGCACACCCCGGTTCATCGCTCCACGAGCTCTGCTCACAGGTGATCGAGACCCTGCCGACCCAGGCACAGCCCGACGATGTCACCTTGCTCCTGGCGCGCACTCGTGCACTCGATCCGACCCAGATCGCCTCCTGGGAACTGCCGAACGAACCGGCCGCCGTCTGCACTGCCCGGCACCTGGCCACCCGTCAGCTCAGGGAATGGGGACTGGAGCATCTCGTGAGCCCGGTGGAACAGATCATCAGTGAACTGGTCACCAACGCCATCCACCACGGCGACGGCCCGAGCCGCCTGCGACTCATCCAGCACCAGGTCCTGACCTGTGAAGTCTTCGACACCAACACCGGCCACCCACGTCCCCGTCATCCCCGCACCCTCGACGAGAACGGCCGCGGCCTCTATCTGGTCGCGCAGCTGTCCCGGAGGTGGGGCTCCCGTTCCGCGACGGACGGCAAGGTCGTCTGGGCCGAACAGGATCTGCTCCCCAAGGCCCTTGCCCGGTGAGGAGCGGGGCTCGGCCTTCCGGGACCACCAAGCCGTGATCACTGAGCCGCAGAACAGAGCTACATGGGCATGGCGCCCCTCCGTCACCGCAGCCCCACAATGAGAGTGTGAATGAGAGATGAGCCACGAAGCTTTCGGCGCCTCCGAAGGCGATCTCCGAAAGACAGGACGCCTTTGCCCCAAGGGCCCAGTCGGCAGACCGCACGTCTTCGACGGCGTGGCAGCCGCCGTGCTCGACGACCGGGGCGCGGTGCTGCGGTGGACCGGAACGGCCAGCGACCTGACCGGGTTCGCCGCCGAAGAGGTCTGCGGCCGCCCGGTGCAGGAGCTGGTGGCCGGACTCCCAGGCGAGCTGCGCAGCGTCGCGGATTGGCCGACCTCCGGCCAGGTACGGCTGCGGCGCCGGTCCGGCGACACCGTCGACGTCACCTTCCGGATCTCGGCAGTGGAAGCCGCCACGGAGTTCCTCGTCCTGGCGGCCCCTGCAGACGACGTGGCCGCCCACGAGCACGGCGCGGCGCTACTGCGCGCGCTGTCCTTGCAACACCGGATCACGATCGCTCTGCATGACACGGAACTGGCCACGTTGCAGACGAACGCGATACCGGACACTCCCGACGGCGGTCACGTACAGCCCGGCACTCGGCTGTACGACGTGCTGTGCGCCGAGGACGCCGAGGAGCTCGAGGCAGTGCTCCTGCATGTGCTCGAGACGGGGGCACCGGTGGTACGCAGGGAACAGCACGTAACCTGGCGGCACGATCCGGCGCGGCGGCGCGCCCTGTCGCTGTCCGCCTTCCGTCTGGAGGATGCCCGAGGACGCCCCACCGGGGTCGCGGCCCTATACATCGACCCGTTGCACGCCCGCGGTCTCACTCTCGGCGCCATATCGGTATGGCGCTGCGGCCGATCCGGCCAGTTCACCGAGGACGAGGCGGATCTCATGACGCAGATCGCCTCGCGGGGAGCACTCGCCATCGACAACGCCCGCCGCTACACCCGCGAGCACCGGGCGGCAGTAGCACTGCAGCAGCGGCTTCTTCCTCCGGCCACGACCGAAACCCCGGCAGCCCAGACCGCCGGCGTCTACCGGCCCGCAGGCGGCGGAGCGGAAATCAGCGGCGACTGGTACGACGCCATCGCTCTGCCCTCCCTGCGGCTGGCCCTTGTCGCCGGGGACGTGGTCGGCCACGGCATGGCCGCCAGCGCCACCATGGGCCGCCTGCGCGCCACCATCCAGACGCTCGCGGACATCGAACTCGAACCGGACGAGCTGCTCACCCGGATCGCGGATCTGGTCCAACGCCTCGCGGCCGAGGCCCCACCGGGCGACCACGACATCGTCGGCGCGACGTGCCTGTACGCGGTCTACGACCCCGTCACCCGCCGCTGCGCCATGGCCAGTGCCGGGCACCCGCCGTCCGTACTGGTGCGGCCCGATGGGACCACCGAGCCCATCGGGATCTCACCGGGGCCACCGCTCGCCCTCAGCGGCATGCCGTACGAAACCACGACCATCGACCTGGAACCGGCCAGTGTCCTCGCGCTCTACACCGACGGCCTGGTCGAACATGGTGAAGCCGGCAGCGACGAAGGACTCCGACGCCTGACGGACATGCTCGCCGCCATGTGCCGCCCGGACCGCGCCCTCGATGAAACCGGCCGGACCCTCCTCGCCGACCTGGTGGACGCCGAGCCGCGCGACGACGCCACGCTGCTGTTGGCACGCACGCACGCCGTGCCTGTGGAGGACATCGCTCACTGGGAGATCCCGGCGGATCCTGCCGCCGTGTCCAAGGCGAGGGGATGGACGGCCCGCCAACTCACCACGTGGGGGCTGGACGACCTGCTCTTCACCACCGAAGTCATCGTGAGCGAACTGGTCACCAACGCGATTCGCCACGGCCGTGCACCGGCGGAGCTGCGGCTGATCCGCCACAACGTTCTGGTCTGCGAGGTCACCGACTCCAGCAGCACCCAGCCTCGCATGCGCCGCACCCAGACCACGGACGAGGGAGGCCGGGGCCTGTTCCTCGTCGCCCAACTCGCCGGACGCTGGGGCTGCCGCCATGGCCTGAACCGCAAAACGATCTGGTCCGAGCAGTCCATCGAGCGCTCGTGCTGATGGAAGCCAGTTCGTAACTGTGAGGTCTTACGGCGGTGGATGACGCGGCGGGACTCCTACGCGTGTTGCTCTGGCACCGGGATGGTGATCGTGTGACTGCGCTCGACCTGAGCCGGCGAGGCGCTGACCTGTGAGTCTCCAGGCGGCTCGCCAACACTTCCCGCCATTCCAGGGCCTATGTCAGGGCGACGGAGTCGACCTCCGGCGCCGAGCTGGTCGACGCCGGGCCGTCGCGGCACATCTCGACACCTACAGCCAACAGCATCGCGCCGAACGTAGGGCCCTGAACTGGGGTGAAGACCAGGTGCCTGACGATTTGCTGTGGACATTGACGCAATCAGTCGTGGCCGTGTGAGCACCCCGAGCACATCGCTGTTTCACGCCCTCCTTGGTCGCTGAAGCCGTGCCGCAGAGGGCCCTGAGAACAGTCGGTGATCTTGGTGCCGACTATCCCCGGTTTGTGACAACTGAAATCTGTGGTCGCACGTGCAGTGTGACCGGGCTCGCTAGTTGGCACCAGCCCACGTTCGCGACCTGCACTGATGCCAAGTAGCTTCAGCGGCCGGAGCCGCAGAACAGCGAGATGGTTGGCACTTTGGTACAGCGCAGGTCATGAGGCGTGTGTCGCCATAGCGGGTACAGGGATCTTCGGCGGCGACAGCCTTGATGTGGACGCGGCAGCCACATCGCCGTGTCCCTGCGAGGCGAGAAGCTGTGCTGGACGGCAAGCCGTACCGTTCGCGTCAGCATGCGCAGCTTCGTGGACACCAGCCGTTGGACATGGTCGGGCAACCGACGTTCCAGCGCGGCGCCCGGGCCTTGGGCGTCACGGACGACGGTGAGGTTGAGGCGCCTCCGTCCGAACGCATCGCTGCCTACGTCGCCGCGCCTCATGACCGGTGGCGCGACCTCACCGAGGACGAGGAAAAGACCTCGCCCTGGTCAAGCGGTCCTCTGATCGGCAATACAAGTGGCCAGGTCATCTACTTCGGGATGAGCTGGAGCATGGCCGAGGAAGCGTCGACGTAGGCGCCAGACCTGGCGAACTCGATGGGGCTGGTCTGTTTCGAGGTGCAGCAGAACCGGCTCAGGCCCTGAACTGGGCGACCAGTCGACGGTAGCCCTTGAGGGCGGAGGCGATACCAACGAAGACGAGAAAGCGTTCGGCCGTGCGCTCGTAGCGGCGGTGGAGGCACCGGCAGCCAGCCAGGACACCGTTCTCTCGACCACCCAGCGGTGCCGACCGAGCCGATTTCCGGATCATTTTGGCAGAAATGGGACGATTCAGCGCCGTCTGCGCTCTCTCTTGCTTGCTCGCATGTTCACGGCGTCGATGGCGTGCCGCGACCAGTCCAGGTCACCCTGGCGTCCAGTCGCGTCACGGAGTAGTTGACGCAGTTCCGCCCACACATGAGCTTCGGACCACTCGATGAACCTCTGGAGAGCAGTTCTGCCCGAGAGCCCGCACCTCGAAGGGGGTTGTCGGGATCCGGCCAGGGAACAGCGCGTCCCAGACCTCTGCACGGGACCCCCGAGTGGCCGGGCCTACCATGTGGGCCTTGGTCCCGGATGTCGCACGGACAGCGGCGCCAGGGCACCGTTCGAGCAGGACGGGAGCCCCGAGCCAGTGGTCGCCGTGGCCGTGCGTGACATAGATCTCCGTGAGGCCCGGCTCCGGTCTTCTCCACCCAGGCGAGCACTCGCGGGTGGTGTCGGTGGTGAAGGGTGGGGCGACGAGGACGGCGTCGTGCTCGCCGTAGTCTGCCTGGACATCATCCGCAAGGACCACGGCAGCGAAGTCGCCAACCAGGTGGCCCGCATGTGCGTCGCCCCCCGTGGCGCGACGGCGGGCAGGCACAGTACGGCACCCGGTGCCGGAAACCAAGGCCAGAGGGACGGCCACCGTGCGTCATTGGGCGCTGGAGAACCTCCACGCGCCGATGACCCTGGCGGACCTCGCCGAGCGCTCCCACATGAGCCTGCGCGCCTTCGCCCGCCGTTTCACCGAAGAGGTAGGCATGAGCCCGGGACGGTGGCTGATCCAACAGCGCGTCGAGCGCGCACGGCACCTCCTGGAAACCACTGACCTCCCGGTGGACGAGATCGCCGGCCAGGTCGGCTTCGCCGGCGGCACGTCACTACGAGAACACCTGCACGCCGCCATCGGCGTCTCCCCACTTGCCTACCGGCGCACTTTTCGTGGAGCCCGGTCGCCCAACCCTCCGAGCACCACCACACAGACCTCTCGGCGAACGCGGTGACGAACCTGCCGGGAACGTGCACCTCGATCACGGTCAGCGACTCGGGTGCTGCCCCATGCTCGACCCAATTGACGCATGGCCTATGCGCACCCTGCCCACCACAATGAAGCCGCCGAAGACCGCCGGAGGGCATACGGCCCAGCAAGCCGACTTCGCCAGAACCGGGGCATAGCGCTATGCTCCGGGGCGATCCCCTAGAGCTGTTAAGCCCGTTTCCCACCGTTCTGCTCCCGGACGGTGTCGAACAGGGAGGTCAGAGCGGGACTTCCCGCGAGACTGTCCAGCAGGACGTGAAGCGACTGTCGTTCCGTGGCGCCCAGGTCTGCGAGGATTTCACCGTCGAGATCGACGAGTGTGCGGTTGAGGCCAGCCAGGACCTTGCGCCCTTCGGCGGTGATGTCCACGGCGTAGCGGCGACGATCCTGCGGATCTCGTGTCCGCTCCGCGTATCCGGCGCGCTCCAGGTCGTCGAGACTCGTCACCATCGTCGCGGGGTCGATGCGCAGGAACGAGCCAAGTGCCAGTTGCGGCATGGCACCGTTGTCCGCCAAAGCCTGCAGGACGCTGTAATGCCGCACTCGCAGGCCGGTCCCGCCGATGCCGTCCTCGGCGATCCTGAACGCCACCTGCCCGAGTTTGACCAGCAGGCAGATGGTGTGTTCGGCCACTGTCCCCGGTACCAGCGGAGCCTCGGACATCGTTTATCCCGCCCATGGTTAGTCGTACGTATGGTCCTGTCCATCGTACGAGAAGGCCCGAGGCGCCAGGACCGCTGCAGGCCGGCGGGATTCCCCACCGTCCGCCGGCTTACGGGCGGTGCATCCTGGGTGGTCAGCCGACGATGGCCCGACCGAAGATCTGCCGGGCTATGACCCACTTCTGGATCTCGTTGGTGCCCTCATAGATCTCGCCGATCTTGCTGTCCCGGTAGATCGCCTCGACGGGGCCGGAGCTGCCGTCGGCACCCAGTTCGCGCGCGAAGCCGAGGCCTCCGAAGGCCTGGACGGCGTCGCGCGCCATGTCCACCGACAGCTTGGTGGCGTAGTACTTCGCCATCGCGGCCTCGGGCTCCGGGGACGGGTTGCCCGCGTCCAGGCGCAGGGCGGCCTTGGTGTAGAGGGTGCGGGCGTTCTCGATCTCGGTGGCCCGTTCGGCGAGGAGGAACTGCCAGTGCTGGTTGGCGGCCACCGGCTTGCCGAAGGCGTGTCGCGTCGACAGGTGGGCCACGGTGTGGTCGAAGGCGGCCTGCGCCATGCCGACCCCGGCAGCCGCGATGCCGATCCGGCCGTAGGTCAGAGTGGACAGCGCGTGGCGCAGTCCGTGTCCCTCGGCGCCACCGAGGAGGTCGTCGTCGGTCAGGTGCACATCCGTGAAGCGGATGTCTGCGGTGAGCTGGCCGCGGTTGCCCATCTTGCGGTCGGGAAGGCCGACTTCCACTCCGGGAAGTGCCGTGTCGACGATGAACATGCTCAGCCGGGTGCCGGTGCGGGCGAGAACCACCACGAACCCGGCGACGGGCGAGTTGGAGATCCACCGCTTGTGGCCGTTCAGCACCCAGCCGGCCTCGGTGCGTATCGCCTCGGTCTGAACCGCCTGCGGGGACAGGTCACTTGAGGCGTTGGGCTCGGTGGTGGCGAACGCGCCGACCACTGAGCCCTCCGCGACCTTTCGCAGCCATCGCTGCTGCTGCTCCTCGGTGCCCTGCCGCAGGGCGTTGCCCGCCAGGATGCAGTGCACGTCGAAGACGGCCGCGACGCTGCTGGAGTAGTAGGCCAGTTCCTCGATGGCCGCGGCGGTGGCGCTCGCCGGGTGGGTCAGACCGTCGCCGCCGACCTCGCTGGGGAAGGGGATCCGGAAGACGCCCGCCGACGCAAGCCCGTCAAACACATGCCGGGGAAAGCCGTCCGTGCGCTCGTCGCCCCCCGCGATCGCCACGGCGTGCGGAGCCACTTCGTGCTCTGCGATCCGGCGCACGGCAGCGCGAACGGACTGTGTCTCTTTGGGGGCGAGGAGCTCGTGGTAGAGCCGGTCGATCTGGCGTGTGGGAGTGGAAGTCATACGGGGAAGATACCATTAGCATCACGTATCATTAGCTCGGCAATCTATTTTGAAGGTTCGACCATGACACAGACGCTGGCCGACAAGACCATCCTGATGTCGGGAGGCAGCCGCGGCATCGGACTCGCCATCGCTCTGCGCGCGGCCCGCGACGGTGCGAACGTGGTGATGCTCGCCAAGACCGCCGTGCCGCATCCGAAGCTCGAAGGCACGGTCCACACCGCCGTTGACGAGATTGAGCGCGCGGGCGGCAAGGGGCTGGCCGTCGTCGGTGACGTCCGCGACGAGGACAATGTGCGCACCGCTGTCGACGCGGCGGTCAGCGCCTTCGGTGGCATCGACATCGTGGTGAACAACGCCAGCGCGATCGACCTGTCGTCGTCGGAGCAGCTGGAGATGAAGCGGTACGACCTGATGCAGGACATCAACACGCGCGGCACGTTCCTGCTGAGCAAGGCTGCCATCCCGCACCTGCGCAAGGCGGGCAACCCACACATCCTCACGCTCTCCCCGCCGTTGAACCTCGCGCCGCACTGGGTGGGGAAGCATCTCGGTTACACCCTGTCGAAGTACGGCATGAGTCTGTGCACCATCGGGCTCGCCGAGGAGCTCGCCGCCGACGGCATCGCCGCCAACTCGTTGTGGCCGCGGACCCTGATCGACACGGCTGCCGTGCGCAACGTGGTCGGCGGCGCCGGACAAGCCCGTAGTCCGCGGATCATGGCTGACGCCGCGTACGCCATCCTCACGCGTGACGCGCGGAAGTGCACCGCCAACCTGTTCATCGACGACGAGGTCCTGTCGGACGAGGGCGTCACCGACCTGTCCGTCTACAGCCCTGCCGACTTCGAAGGTGATCTCGCGCTCGACATATTCGTCGATCCGGCCTGATCCCACACTGCTCAGTAGATGAACGCGAGGGCGTTCTCGATGCCCTTCTCGAGGACCTCATCGGCGAGCTTCGAGTCGAAGGCGGCGCGGGACAGCTGCAGCGACCCAGGCCTTCGCAGCGGCCGACCTAGTCGAGCAGGGCGGCGGAGGGACATCCGACGCCGCGCTGGTCCCGGTGCTCGGGCGACAGATAGCCGCGAACGAGATCCTCGAGTCCCGGGCAGCCGGGCAGCCGGGCAGCCGGGCAGCCGGGCAGCAGAGTGCCCTACCGCGCCGCCTGCGTCGTAGCTCCTCCGCGACGGCGTTGACGACGAGGTCGTCCTTTGATCCCACAGGATCCTCTGACGCCCCAGAATCCTCCGTTCATTCCGCAGGGCCATTGCCTTGCACGTCATCCCGAGCCTATAGTATGTCAAATGTAATATTATGACTCACATTTGATGGCGCCGTCAGAGTCAGAGATGAGGCATGCCGTGAGTGACGTCCCCTTCCAGCCCGCAGTGGAGCAGTCACGTGCGCTGGCCGCGGGTGAGATCTCGAGCCGGGAACTCGTCGAGCTCTATCTTGAGCGGATCGCCACCCATAACACCGCGTTGAACGCGGTGGTGACCCTTGACCCCGAGCGGGCCCGTCGCGAGGCCGGGGAAGCGGACGCCGCGCGGGCTGCCGGGCGAGACCTCGGTCCTCTGCACGGTGTGCCGATCACGGTCAAGGACAGCTTCGAGACAGCCGGGATGCGCACCGTCTGCGGGCGAACAGACCTCAAGGACTACGTGCCCGACCAGGACGCCGAGGCGGTCAAGCGGCTGCGTTCGGCCGGTGCCGTGATCATGGGGAAGAGCAACATGCCTCCGGGCAACCAGGACGTCCAGGCCGACAACCCGGTGTTCGGTCCTTCATCGAACCCGTGGGACACGACCCGCACCTCGGGCGGATCCGCCGGGGGCGGCGCCGTCGCCACCGCCGCGGGCCTCACGGCGTTCGACTTCGGCTCGGAAATCGGCGGATCGACCAGGATCCCGTCCCACTTCAACGGCCTGTACGGGCACAAGTCGACCTGGCGGTCGATACCCCTCATCGGGCATGTGCCCTATGGCCCGGGCCCGGGACGATGGACCGAGGCCGACATGGGCTGCGGCGGCGCGCAGGTCCGCGACGCCCGTGACCTCGTCCCGATCCTGCGGGCAACGGTCGGGTCCGCCGACTACGACGCCGGTTTCAGCTACACACTCGCACCACCGCGCGCAACCAAGCTCGCCGACTTCCGGGTCGCCGTCTGGGGTGAGGATCCCGCGTGTCCGGTCGACAGCGACGTCGCGGCAGCCGTGGACGATGCAGTCACTGTGCTGCGGGCGGCCGGCGCGAAGATCACGGTCCAGCCCGCCAGCCTCCCTGTCGACATCGCGACGAATCACAGGAAGGCCTTCCAGCCCCTGCTCTTCGGCGCGGGCGACCGCACCGGCCTCGCTCCTGCCTCCAGCGCCGCAGTGCTGGCCCGGTTCGTCCAGCACCCGCGGGGTGACGCCGGTCCCGCCCTGCTCGGAACCTTCCAGTCCCACTATCACTGGCTGCAGGCCCACATGGTGCGCAATGAGATCCGGCAGCGATGGTTCGAGTTCTTCCAGGACTTCGACATCGTGCTCATGCCGGTCACCCCGACGGCCGCCCCCGCCCACCACAACAAGCTGATCGACTGGTTCGGGCGGCCATTCGAAGTCGAAGGTGTGCGACGCCCTTACTGGGACCAGGTCAAGTGGAGCGCCGTCGCCAACGTCTCCGGGGGGCCGGCGACAACCATCCCGGTGCGCCGAGGCAGGAGCGGACTGCCCATCGGTCTGCAGGCCATGGGCCCGAGCGGGGGCGATCTCACCACCATCGAGTTCGCCGCCCTGCTGGGCCGGGAAGTGGACGGCTTCGTGCCGCCTCCGGCCTTCGTCCAGACCCTCACCACTGGACCCTGACCACCCGCCCGAAGACCCCGAAGAACGACGATGCACAGCTTGAGCCGCAACGCGTCACGACTGCTGACGGATTCCGCGTCCCGCTACCCGGAACGCACCGCGATCGTCTTCGGCGACGACCGCATCACGTACGAGGCCCTCGACGCCGCGGCCAACCGGGAGGCGAACCTGCTCGTCTCGCGCGGGATCCAGCCCGGGGACAAGGTCGCGCTGTCCTGCCCCGATTCTCCAGCATCTACTTCGGCATCCTCAAGGCCGGCGCCGCGGTCGTGCCGCTGAACGTGCTGTTGCAGGGCCGCGAGGTCGCCTACCACCTCACCGACTCCGACGCGAAGGGCGTACTTCGCCTTCGAGGGCACCCCGGAGCTGCCGATCGGGAAGACCGACTGGAAGATTCCGGGAGAGAGCGGACTGCACCGAGTCCTTCCTGATCGAGAGCGGCGGCGCGCCGTGGTCCGGGGACGAGACGCCGGAGTTCTCCACCTCGGTCGTAGCCGAGCAGCCCGTGACGTTCCGGACGGTCGAACGCGACGAAGACCACACAGCGGTGGTCCTCTACATGTCCGGCACCACCGGCCGCCCCAAGGGCGCGGAGCTGCGTCACCGCAACGTGTATGACAACGCGCTCGCCGGCATCGACCTGTTCCTTTCGAGGGGGCAGCGCCCTGCTACATGTTGATCATGTGGCCCGCGAGGCCGTGGACGGCTTCCTTGACCGCCTCGCCGAGGGTGGGGTGGGCGTGGACGTTGCGGGCGACCTCATGGACGGTGAGGTCCCACTGCTGGGCCAGCGTCAGTTCGGGGAGCAGCTCGGTGACGTCCGGGCCGATGAGGTGAGCGCCTATGAGCTCGCCGTACTTGGCGTCACTGATGAGCTTCACGAAGCCGGTCGCATCACCCAGGCCATGAGCCTTGGCGTTCGCGGTGAACGGGAACCGGGCCACCTGGACGTCGAAACCCTGCTCCCTCGCCTGTTCCTCGGTGTAGCCGAAGCTGGCGATCTGCGGCTGGCAGAAGGTGGTGCGCGGGATCATGACGTAGTCCAGCTCCATGGTCTCCGCGCCTGAGAGCGTCTCAGCGGCGACCACTCCCATCGCCTCAGCGGCGTGCGCGAGCATGAGCTTCGCGGTGACGTCACCGATGGCGTAGATGTGCGGAACGGACGTACGGCAGCGCTCGTCCACATCGATGGCGCCGCGCTCCGTGACCTTGACGCCGGTGTTCTCCAGGCCGTACCCGGTCACGTTCGGGGCGAAGCCGATCGCTTGGAGGACCTTGTCCGCCTCCAGGACCTGGCGGGCACCGTCCTTTCCGGTGACCGTGACGCGGACCTGCTGCCCGGTATCATCGATCGACTCGACACGGGTCGAGGTGAGTACGTCGATGCCCAACTTTCGGTACTGCTTGGCGAGTACGGCGGAAACCTCGGCGTCCTCGAGGGGAGCGACTCGGTCCAGGAACTCCACGATCGTGACCTGCACACCGTAGTTGTGCAGGACGTACGCGAACTCGATGCCGATGGCGCCGGCACCCGCGATGACGATCGACTGCGGGAGGTCCTCCGCGAGGATCTGCTCCTCGTACGTCACCACGCGCGCGCTGCGCTTGGTGCCGGGTAGCAGCTTCGGGGTGGCGCCCGTGGCGATGATGCAGTGGTCGAAGCCTATGGTGCGGGAATTGCCGTCGTGGTCGGCGACCACAAGCGTGTGCGGGTCGAGGAACGTACCGCGGCCGGCGACTTCCGTGATCTTGTTCTTCTTCATCAGGTAATGGACGCCCTTGACCCGGCCGTCCGCGACCTTCCGACTACGGCGGAATGCCTCCCCGTAGTCGAAGGAGACCTCACCGTCGACCTTGATGCCGAAGGTCTTCGCCTCGCGCGTGAAGACGTGCGCCAGTTCGGCGTTGCGCAGCAGGGCCTTGGTGGGGATGCAGCCCACGTTCAGGCAGACGCCGCCCCAGTACCTCTCCTCGACGACCGCTACGCGCTTGCCCAGTTGGGCGGCCCTGATGGCGGCCACGTACCCACCTGGGCCCGCGCCGAGTACGACGACGTCGAAGTGCTCACCCTGCTCGTCCATGGACCTTTCCTTTCCACTGGGACGGTCGACTCCACGTCAGTGGCCGACTCGCTCCCGATCGCACAACCTGTTCATCAACTCAGTCGCTGTGGTTCAACGCCCCGGTGCCGTGATCCATGCCCACGCAGCGATCACCGACGGGACAACGCCCCGTCGACTTCGTGTACTCCCGCCTCGGCGGCACCGAGCCTGAGGGTGTCGAGCCCGAAGGCCGCGACCGGACCGTGCACACCGGGCTTGAGGACGGCATCCGGCGCCGCCGCATGGACTGCGCCCCACGCCAGGAGGGAGCCCGTCATCTCGTAGGGATCAGGTCCGGTGAGGGCCGTCGTGGCCAGGGGACGCCCCTGGCCGTCGCGGGCGACCGCGATCACCAGGGAACGGCCGTCGGTGTCCGGCTCACGATGTGCTCCCGGGAGACTCCCGGACCACCGCGTCAAAGCAGCCCGCACCTTCGCCGACCTCAGCAAGGGCGCCTGGAGCATGGCGGCGATCTGTACCGGACGCGTCCACCGCCCGAGCCAGCCCATCCCCACCTCGACGCTCTCCAACTGAGGGAAGACCTCGGGCAGGCCGAGATGCTCCGTGCCCGGGACGGTCGTGGCCGGGCGTCGCACACCGGCGTAGCGGAAGGTGAGGAAACGCTTGGCGGCCCGCTCGTCGACCAGTCGGGAAGGGGCTCCAGGGCGTGGGGAGCGGTAGGCGAACCCGTCCTCGGCCGCCGCGGCGACCAGCGTCTGGCGCGTGCCACCCGTGGTCAGGTCCCAGGAGTCGCGCAGGGTGCTCCGGTAATGCAGCTCACTCCCGCGTCCCGAACGGGTGATGAAGTAGCCGATCTCGACATGGCATGCGCGCTCGCCCGCCCGTTCCAGGGCCAGGGCGCCGGCGAGATTGCCGGGCACGTAGTCGTAGCCGAACGCGGGCACGAGAGTCGCTCCCCGGGCGACCGCGACGGAGTCCAGCTCAAGGAGGACCCGGCGGGCGAAGGGGCCCTCCCCCGTGGAGTCGAAGTAGCGCGCTCCCGCCCGCGCGGCAGCCGTGACCGTGGCCATGCCCAGCTGCATGAACGGCCCGACCGTGGAGACGACCACATCGCTGGGGCCCAGAAGGCGCGTGAGATGGGTGGAAGAGGTGAGGTCCACTTCTGCCACCGGCAGTGCCGCCTCGAAGCGTTCGGCCAGGGTCAGCATCTTCGTTCGGCTTCGCCCGACCAAGGTCGGCTTCTCACCTCGTGCGAGCAGTTCCCTGAGAACTCGCCGCCCCGTGTACCCCGTCGCACCCAGCAACAAGATTCTGCGCTTTCCCACGGCTACGTCTGCCTTCCAGAGGGCACTGTCACGACGACCACTGACCGACCACGAGTCATTCACTGACTTCAGGTCATTGAATATACGATGGTCAACATGAGAGGGCCAAACCGACGACAGCTATATGCGGAGCAGACCCGGGCGGACCTGGTGGCGGCCGCGCGCACACTCTTCGTCGACAACGGGTTCGCGGACACGTCGGTCGAGGCCATCACCGCGGCGGCGCAAGTGAGCAAGGGCACCTTCTACCACCACTTCTCGGACAAGAAGGCGATGTTCGCCGAGCTCTACACGGAGCTGCTCCAGCGGGTCGGAGCGCTCGCCGACGCGGCGTCCGAGGCGATCCGTGCGACACCGGGCGAGCCTGCCTTGACCGCCGTGTCGAACCTCACGCACGCCTTCTTGCGGCGGACCATCGACGATCCCCTTCATCGAGAGCTGATGGCCCAGGCGCCCTCAGTGCTGGTGGAGCAGTACCGGCACATCAACGACACGGTGGCCCAGCCGCCGATCGAACGGCTCTTGACCGTCCTGGCCGAACGCGGTGACGTGGAACCGGACGTTCCGGTCGCCACCGTCGCCCGGGTGCTGTTGGCCGTCCTGTGCGAGGGCAACCAGATCATCGCCGCCGCGGCGGACCGGGAGGACGCCCTGGCCAGGACGTTCCACACGATCACCCTGCTGATGTCGGGCCTGGCGGCGGACGGCGTCAGCGCGCAAGGTTGACGTCGACCAACGCCTGCAACAGCACTCCTCGACCGCACCCGGCCGTGCCGCTACCGTGCCGCCTCGTCCTCGATGTCACGGACCAGGTCGATGGCCCGGCCGAGAGTGGTGAGCCGAGCGTCGAGGGTCTCTCCGGCCGGACAAAAACGTACGGTGTCCACACCGGCGTCGCGCCACACACGCAGCCGCTGGCGCACCATGGACTCGGTTCCGATCAGAGTGGTCGCCAGGACCATTTCGTCGGTGACCAAGCCGGCCGCGCCGTACCGGTCCCCAGCCTGCCAACGTGTCCGGACTTCGGCCGCCACCTCGGCCCAACCCTGGCGGCTGTAGGCGTTGTTGTAGTAGTTCGTGGTCGCGGAACCCATGCCGCCGAGGCTGAAGGCCAGTTCCTTCTTGCGTCCGGCCACCATCGCGCGCAGCGCGTCCTCGTCGTCCGCGAAGGCGACCTCGGCACCTTGGCAGATGTCGAGGTCGGCACGGGCGCGACCGGCGGTGGCCAGGCCCTGGTCCAGGTGGTCGAAGTACGCCTCCTTGGCGCCCTCGGGCACGAAACTGGTGCCCAGCCACCCATCGGCGATCTCACCGGTCAGGTGCAGCATCTTCGGCGAGAGAGTGGCGAGGTAGACCGGAATGTCATGCTCGGCACACATCGACAGACGCATGGGCTTCGCCTCCGCGCCCGGCAGTGGAATCCGGAACTCCTGTCCTGAGCAGGAGACTTTGCCGCCCGCGGCGGCCTCCCGCACGATCTCGACGGTCTCCCGCATCCGCACCAGCGGCCGGGCGAAGGGCACGCCGTGCAGTCCCTCGATCACCTGCGGCCCGGAGGGGCCCAGTCCGAGAAGGAAGCGCCCCTGGAAGATCTGCGACAGTGTGATCGCGGCGCGGGCGATGGCCATCGGCGTGCGGGTGCCGAGTTGGATGATTCCGGATCCGAGGAGCATGCGCTCGGTCTTCGCCGCGAGGTAGCCCAACGGCGAGGGGGCCTCGGAGCCCACGCCTCCGCCACCCAGCAGATGTCGAGACCGAGCTTCTCCGCCTCGGTGACATAGGCGACGATCTCCCGCCAGTCACTCCCGGAAGCTTCGATCGTGATGGAAGTACGCATCAGAGCCTCGCCTCGCCCGCGGGCTCGGCCCTCTCGGCCAGCTTCTTGATCTCTTCGAGGGTGATGGTCATGTTGGCCTCGAACTCCCGCATGCGCACGAAGACGATCTTCTGCTTCTTCTCCGGCATGCGATCGATGGCGAAGGAGAGGCCCGAACGGGCCGGCCCCATCTGCATCCTTTCGCTCAGCAGAGTGCCACTGCCCTGCGGCTCCGACGTGAACCGCCAGATCGCCGTTGGGTTCTGCGAGCGACGACAGTTCATACACGCGACATCTTGCGCTCATTAAATAACGAAGTTATGTTGCCGCCATGAAACGTGACTTGCTGGGCAGAAAGCTGGTTGTCACCGGAGCGGCGCGCGGCATCGGCGAGAAGGTGGCCCGCCTGGCCATCGCCCGAGGCGCTCAGGTGACCTTGATCGGACTGGAGCCCGATCGGCTCCGTGACCTCGCCGGCGATCTGGGCCCCGCCGCTTTCTGGCGTGAGGCCGATGTGCGCGACGGCGCCGTCCTGCGGTCAGCGATCGACGAGGCTGCGAGGGTCATGGGCGGCATCGATCTCGTCGTCGCCAATGCCGGCGTCGTGGCGTACGGGACCGTGCGACAGACGGACGAGGCGTCGTTCGAGCGGGTCCTGGACATCAATCTGAACGGTGTCTTCCGGACCCTCAAGTACGTGACGCCCCATCTGGAGCGCAGCGGGGGACACGTGCTGGTTGTGGCGTCCGCGCTGTCCTTCATGCCGCTGGCGGCGATGGCCTCCTATGGCGCCAGCAAGGCCGCGGCCGAGCTGCTCGCCCTGACCTATCGCCAGGAGGTGGCGCACCTGGGCGTCACGGTCGGCCTGGTGCACCCCTCCTGGATCGACACGGATCTCGTCCGGGGGGCCGAGGCGGACCTCCCCTCGTTCCAGGGCCTGCGCAACCGGCTTCCCTACCCGGGCAATGTCACCACGAGTGCCGACCGTGCGGCTGCCGCGATCGTCGACGGGCTCGTGCGCCGCCGCAGCCGCGTGTACGTCCCGCGCGCGGTCGTCGTAGCCAACTGGGCCAAGGCAGCGCTGAATTCGCCACTGGCCTGGCCATGGACAAGGCGCTTCGCGGCCCGTGCCGTTCCGTCCCTCGAACGGGAGGTCACGGCGCTGGGGAGGCATGACCAGCTCACGCCGGGCACCGGTACCTCTGCCGCGGAGACCAAGTCGCCCTAGCCGCACACGGGCAGTCCCGCGCGGGACGGCGACCTGCCCTACCGACTTTCACCGACCTTGAACGATCGAGTCGTAAAGGCGCGCGCCCGCCTCGTGCGAGGCTTCGGCCCGTTCCCGCTCGTCGCCCAGACCGACAGAGAAGTTCACGCCCATCGGCAGCAGCACCTGCTTCACGGGGTCCTCGAACTCGCCGAAGTGCTCGGCCAGCTCAAGGGTGATGTACCCGTGGACCAGACTCCACAACTGGGCGGCTATGACTTCAGGTTCCTGCCGCTCGGCCCTGCCCGAGTCCACGAGCCGTCGACATGCCGCGGTGATATGGACGTGGGCATCCCTGAAGGCCGGCGAATGTCCGCTCAAGCGAAGGTCCGCGTCCGACAGCGGCCGGTACGTCGCACGAGTGGACAGGCCGAACATCAGGTCGTACAGGTGGGGGTTCTCGTGGGCCACTCGGCGGCAGGTCAAAGCCATGGCGAAGAGATCCGCGATCGGATCATCCGTCACCGGCACCTGGGCGAACGCCACGCCGAGCTCCCTGAAGCCGTGGTCGGCTACGGCGCGCATCAGCTCGGGGATCCCACCGAAGTGGCCGTAGACGACCATCGTCGACAGCCCGCTCGCGGACGCCACCGTACGCGCCTTGATGGCCGATGGCCCCTGTTCGGCCAACAGACCGACAGCGGCTCGCACCAGCCGCTCCGGTGCGTCATCGAGCTTCGGCCGCCCTGCCATGCCTCTCGCGCCTCCACCATTGACACTCTTGAAATAACTTGGTTATGTAACTCGTCACGGCAATAGTACACATTCCGAGCGACGTGCCGTTTCGGACACTGGCGCGCCTCCCCGGACGGGCTTTCACGCACTGTCCCAGATTCCTGGCGCCGGCAGCCCCTCCCTCACTCGCTTTGCACTCCCCCATGAACTCAGCACGGGAGCAGAATCCATGCCATACAAAGACAAGGGTCATCTGGAGATCGAGGACCGCGGAGCCGTCCTTGTCGTCCGGGTCGACGGCGGCCCGCACCAGTTGTTCGGCCTCGACATCGCCCAGCAGCTGGACAAGCTGGTGAACCGGGTCGACCGCGATCCGAGCATCCGTGCCGTCGTCTTCACCGGGGCACATCCCGAGCGGTTCGTCAGCCATGCCGCGGTCCGGTGGCTGCAGGAAGAGGGAGCCGCGAGCCCGACGGTCGGACGACGCGGTGCCGCCGCCGTCGTACGCATGGCCAAGCACGTGGACCGGTCCCGTCTCCTCGGGGCCGTGATGCGCAGGACCCCGATGCGCGGGGCCCTCCAGCTGGAGCGTCTGCACACGACCTTCCTCCGGATGAACGCCAGCGGTGTCCTCTTCGTCGCCGCCCTCAACGGTTCGGCTCTCGGCCTCGGCGCCGAGTTCGCCTGGGCCTGCGATCTGCGGGTCATGGCCGACGGGGACTTCTTCATCGGCCAGCCCGAAATCCTCCTCGGCATCATCCCGGGCGGAGGTGGCACCCAGCGGCTGACCCGCCTGATCGGCACCCACCGGTCCCTGGCCGCGATCCTCGAAGGCAAGCCCTTCACGCCCGCGGAGGCTCTCTCCAACGGGGCGGTCGACAAGGTCGTACCCCAGGACAAGGTCGTCGCGCAGGCGGTCGAACTCGCGGAGCACTTCGGCCGGCGGTCGAAGGGGTCGGTCGCGGCCGCCAAAAGGTCGGTGTACTTCGGCGGCTCAATGTCGCTGGAGGACGGACTCCACGTCGAACGCGCCGAGTTCTTCACCAGAGTCATGTCGAAGGACGGTCAGGAACTGATGCTCGACTACATGAAGACGACGGACGCCACCGGCGAGCTCCCGCTCTACAACCCGGACACCTACGCCCAGGCGCTCGCCTCGGGCAGCGTGCCCGGGCACCGCTCGACGAAGACGACGCGGCGGTGAGCCGACGATGACCACTGCGCACTCCTTCACCCGCCACGACATCACCTTCCCCTCCGGCGACAGCACCTGTGCCGGATGGCTCTACCTCCCGACCGGCGTCACCTCCCCGCCCGTCGTCATCCTCGGGCACGGCCTCGGCGCCACCCGCGAGATGCGCCTGGACGCCTTCGCCGAGCGTTTCGCCCAGGCCGGCATCGCCGCCGTGGCCTTCACCTACCGGCACTTCGGCGACAGCGGCGGCCACCCGCGCCAGCTCCTGTCGATCAAGCGTCAGCTCGCCGACTGGGACGCCGCCATCGCCTACGTCAAGGCCCGCCCCGACGTCGACCGCTCCCGCGTCGCGGTGTGGGGCAGCTCCTTCGGCGGAGGCCACGCCATCACCGTCGCCTCTCGGCATCCCGAACTGCGCGCGGCCGTGTCCCAGTGCCCGTTCACCGATGGTCTCGCCTCCGCGCTCGCGCTCGGCCCGGTCGCCTCGCTCAGGATGACCCCCGTGGTCGCTCGGGACATGGCGGCCCGACTGCGCGGCAAGGCACCCGCGATGGTTCCCATCGCCTCCGCCCCCGGTTCGCCGGCCCTCATGAACGCTCCGGACGCCCTGCCCGGATATCAGGCGCTGCAACCGGTGGGGACGACGTTCCGCAACGAGGTGGCGGCACGGGTCATTCCGACCATCGCCACCTACCGGCCCGGGCGTGCGGCGAAGAAGGTCGCCATGCCGATCCTCTTCTGCGTCAGCAACACCGACTCCGTCACGCCTCCCGCCCAGACCCTCAGGTACGCGCGCACCGCACCCCGGGGAGAGATCAAGAGGTACGACGCCGGCCACTTCGACTTCTACACCGGCGAGACCTTCGAGGCCCTGGTCCGCGACCAGGTCGAGTTCCTCACCCGGCAGTTGCACCCCGCGCCGGCATCGACTCCTTGACCGGACCGCACAACACCGAGACAGGTACGCCCGCCATGAACTTCGCTTCACTGCCCGACCGCCGCGCCGCTCACGACCCCGATGGGGCAGCGGTCTCGGACGGGCGCCAGTCACTCACCAACGCTCAGTTGCTGGAACGCGTCCGTGCGGCAGCGCGTCAGCTCCAGGACCTCGGCATCGGTCCCGGCGATGTCGTGGCCCTCAAGCTGACGAACCGCATCGAGTTCGTGCTGCTGTTGTTCGCCGCCTGGCGGATCGGCGCCACCATCACGCCGGTCAACCCGAGCATGACCGACGTCGAGGTGGACCGACAGGTCAAGGACTCCGGTGCGCGTCTGCTGGTGGTCGAAGACCGCGAGGCGCCCGTCACGGACGGAACTGCCGTACTCGCCGTCGGCACACTGTACAAGGAAGGGGCGAGATCGGATCACGCACCGCATGTGGACTCGTCCGCGCTGGCTCTTCTCATTTACACCAGCGGCACCACCGGGATGCCCAAGGGCGTGATGCTGGACCACGCCAACATCGACGCCATGACGGAGATGGGCCGCCGGTCCCTGGACATCGGACCCGCCGACCGGTGCCTGCTGATCCTGCCGCTCTTCCACGTCAACGGCATCGTGGTCAGCATTCTCACGCCTCTTCTCGCGGGGGCGAGCGTCGTCATCGCGGGCCGCCGGTTCGACCCACACAGCTTCTTCGACCTCGTCGAGCAGGAGCGCCCCACCTTCTTCAGCGCCGTGCCGACTATCTACGGCATGCTCGCTGCGCTCCCGGACGACGTGCGGCCCGACACATCGTCGCTGAGGTTCGGAGTCTGTGGCGCCGCACCTGCCTCCGCCGAGCTGCTGAACCGGTTCGAAGTCCGGTACGGGTTCCCTCTTGTCGAGGGGTACGGCCTGTCCGAAGGAACCTGCGGGTCCACCGTCAACCCCGTCGCGGGCCCGCGACGTGCCGGCACCGTGGGACTTCCCTTCCCCGGCCAGGACATTCGGATCGTCGACGCCGAAGGTACCGAGGTAGGGCCGGGCACGGACGGTGAGGTCCTCGTGAAGGGCCCCAACGTCATGCGTGGCTATCTCGGCCGCCCTGAGGAAACGGCCAGAGTCATCGTCGATGGCTGGTTGCACACGGGCGATGTGGGTCACCTCGACGCCGAGGGCTACCTGACCCTGGTCGGGCGCTCGAAGGACATGATCATCCGTGGTGGGGAGAACATCTACCCCAAGGAAATCGAGGACGTCCTCACAGGCGACCCGTCGGTGCTCGAAGCCGCCGTGATCGGCGTGCCCGACGAGAAGTGGGGAGAGGTGGTCGTGGCCTACATACAGCCGCGACCAGGCATGACCGTCGATCTGACGGTGCTGCGGGAGCTCTGTGCGCGCAGCCTCACCGGCTTCAAGCGTCCGACCGACTTCTTCGTGGTGGAGGCCATAGCGAAGAACGCGGTCGGGAAGATCGACAAAGTCTCCTTGCGCGCTGCCCACGTCGCGGCTTCCTGAGATTCACCGCGCGCCGAACCTGGATGCCCAGGCAGCGTCTATCCGACAGCGCGGCCGCGGGGGGCGCTTCGGCGGGTGACCCGGTCTCGGCCAGGATCTGACTGAGTGGCGGCCCAACCGGAGGCAACTGGGCCGCCCCTCGGTCCGGGAGGCTGCTCAGACGACTTGCCCCGGCCGGCCAGTGAGACTGTGGACCCGCAGGGGCGCCGCTCTCGTCACGGTGGCAGGGTCACCGACTCGCCTCGTCGGCCAGGAACGACCGCAAATGGCCCAGCAGCGCCTCCGGTTGCTCTTCCGGGATGAAGTGGCCGCACTCCGGGATTTCTGCTCCGGTGACGTCGTCCGCGTAGGCGCGCCAGATCTCCAGCGTCGGCAGGCGGGAGGGCAGCCCTGCGGAACCCCAGAGCGCCAGTACCGGCATGGTGAGGCGGCGGCCCTCGGCGGCGTCGATGTCGTCGAGGGCGACGTCCTGCTCCATGGCGCGGTAGTCGTCGAAACTCGCGCGCATGGCACCCGGGCGGGAGAAGGCGCGGACATATCCGTCGACCGCTTCGGGTGTCAGCCCGTGCCGGTTGTAGGTCCACCGCTCGAAGAAGTACTCGAGATACCCGCGTATGTCGTGCCCCACGAGCCGCTCGGGAAGGTCGGGCTGCATCTGGAACAGCCAGTGCCAGTACCCGGAGGCGAGCGAGGCGTCCAGCCGGCGGAACATCTCCCGGGTCGGCACGATGTCGAGCACAGCCAGCCGTTCCACCTGCTCGGGGCGGTCCAGCGCCCAGCGGTGCCCCACCCGGGCGCCCCGGTCGTGACCCACGACGGCAGTCGTCTCGAAGCCGAGTGCTTCGACGAGGCCCGCCATGTCGGCGGCCATCCGCCGCTTGTCGTATCCGGTCGAGGGCTTGTCGCTCAGGCCGTAGCCACGCAGGTCGGGTGCCACAACTGTGTGGTCGGCGGCAAGATCCGCCAGCACCGGCTGCCAGCAGTCGGAGGTCTGCGGCCAGCCGTGGAGCAGGACGAGCAGAGGACCGGATCCCGCTCGGAGGTAGTGCAGGCGGACCCCGTCCACCTGCGTCACGCCTGTGGTCACAGTGGGCTGTCCCATGGATGCGCCTCCCGGGCACAAACTAACCCTCTTAGGGGGTTAAACCTAACGTGCACAATGAAGGCGTGGCAACGGACGACACGTGGATCTGGGACGGCGGGCGGGTCTGTCTGGACTTCACCAACACCCTCCGCCACCGGTGGCGACCCACGCCGGGGGAGACGCTCCGGAACCCGGGCGATCTCACCCTCTGGCTTCAGCGGGCCGGACTGCTCACACCGGGCATCCCGGATCGCGGGGATGCCGCCGTCCTGGCATCGGGCCGACGGCTGCGCGAGGCGGTCGACCGGGCCGTACTCGCGGTCTCCGACGGACGGCTACCCTCCTCCAGCGACGTCGTGCTGCTCAACGAATCGGCAGCGGAGGCGCCCCGGCCCGCGCCGCAAATCGCCATCAAAGGCGGCCACTTGGAGCCCGCCAGCACCACGACCATGGCACCTGATCCCGCTACCGCGCTGGCACTGATCGCGCAGGACGCCGTAAACCTGCTCCTGTCGACCGAGATCCGGCGCGTACGCGTGTGCGGCGCGGACACGTGCGCCCTGCGCTTCCTGGACCGCTCCCCCGCCCACAACCGCCGCTGGTGCTCGATGTCCCGCTGCGGCAACCGCACCAAAGTCCGCCTCCACCAGGCCCGAGCCAGACGGAGTGAGCGCACCCCGGCGGACTGAGCCCACCCGGACTCCTGCCGCCACCGCGCTCAGCTCACTCCGCGGGCCTCAGACGAAATGCGGGGCCGGGGACACTCTCGATGTCCTTCGCCTGCACGACGTGGCCGCGTTCGCAGCGGATCTGGGCATCGACGTGCGCACCGCATCCGCGGTGTCGCGTCAGTACGGCCGGGCCCTCCGGGTCGGCGCGGTAGCGGTCACCCCACTGCAGGAGTCCCATCACGGCCGGGACCAGGTCCACGCCCTTGGGTGTGATCACGTACTTCGGCCGACTCCGCGAACCCGGCTCCTTGTAGGTCTCGGTGGCCAGGATCCCTTCCTCGACGAGCATCCGGAGCCGGGCAGCGAGAAGGTTGCGGGGGCAGCCGAGGACCCGTTCGAAGTCACTGAAGCGGGACGAGCCGTACCAGACCTCGCGCAGGATGAGGATCGTCCACTTCTCCCCCACGACCTCGAGGGTCCGGGCGATCGAGCAGTTCGACATGTCCCGGTCGAGTCGGGTGTCCATGCCGGCGTCCTGAAGAGCTTCGGTCTTCGCATCCATGGGGTGATTCTAACCCGACATGAGTTTACTTTTCTATACTCAGCAAGTAGCGTCATGACCACACGCAGGCGACCGAGAAGATCACATGGAAAGGCGGCCGGCATGAAGGCATTCGTCGTCGAGAAGTACGGCAAGGACGGCGTGCGCGCCGCCGAGATACCCGAGCCTAGCGTCGGTGACCGCGATGTTCTGGTCAGGGTGAGCGCCGCGAGCATCAACCCGCTGGACAAGATGGTCCGCAACGGGGAGTTCAAGCAGCTGTTGAAGTACAAGCCTCCGTTCGTGCTCGGTCATGACGTGGCCGGCGTCGTGACGCGGGTCGGCTCCGCCGTGCGCGGCCTCGAGGTCGGCGACGAGGTCTACGCCCGTCCGCGCGACCTGCGGATCGGAGGCTTCGCGGAGTACATCGCGATCGACATGGACGACGTCGCGCCCAAGCCGGCCTCGCTCACCCCGCAGGAGGCGGCCGCGGTGCCGCTGGTGGCCCTGGCCGCCTGGCAGGTCCTCGTAGACCAGGCCCATGTGAAGCCGGGTCAGAAGGTGCTCGTCCACGCCGGTGCCGGCGGTCTCGGATCGACGGTCATCCAGCTCGCCAAACACCTCGGCGCCACGGTGGCGACGACCGCGAGCACTGATTCCGAGAAGCTGGTCCGAAGCCTCGGCGCCGACGTCGTCGTCGACTACAAAAAGGAGGACTTCTCCAAGGTGCTGTCCGGCTACGACCTGGTGCTGGACGCCGTGGGCGGGGCGAACCTGGAGAAGTCGCTGACCGTGCTGAAGCCCGGCGGCCTGGCTGTCAGCGTCGTGGGCCCGCCGGACGCCGGGTTCGCCAGGCAGCTCGGCGCTCCCTCCTTCCTCGGGCTGGTCATGAACGTGCTCAGTCGCAAGATCCGCAAGCAGGCGAAGGCCCTGGGCGTTCGCTACCAGTTCTTCTTCATGCAGGCCAATGGCTCCCAGTTGCGCGAGCTCGGCGCCCTCTACGACAGCGGGAAGCTCCGCCCGGTCATCGACAGCACCTTCCCGTTCGATCAGACGCTCGAGGCGATGGCGTACGTCGAGCAAGGCCGCACCAAGGCCGGCAAGGTCGTGGTCTCGATGACGCCCGAGCGCAACTGAGATCAGGCCGGCCACACCGCGTCCTCCTGGCACGATCACGCGGGGCCGACGACGCGACGGCAAGGGCGAGAGACGCTCGCCGCGTCGGGCGGAACGACATCGACGGCTCGCGTGTCTCGACGCTCATGACGGACACGGGAGTTGTCCAACGGCGCCCTCTGCTCCGAACTCGAGTCCGAGAGCTGCCGGCGGCCGCGGCAGTCTGCGGAGCCCCGTGCCCCGCGTGCCTTGTTGTCGCGTGCCTTTGGTTACGCGCTGTTGAGCTGTCCACGGACTATCGTCCAGCGTCATGTCGATCACCGGTTGGTGAGCGCATTTCACCCGTCGAGACCTGGCGTGGCCGCGCGAAAAGACCCCGTTCATGCGGGAGTTCAACTCCCTGTTCGCCGATCTCGGTGAGGGGTTGGACGATCTGGGGGTGCCCGAGGGGCAGCCGTTCCTGATCAGCCCGGCGGGCGGGTACGACGTGGCGCTGAACCGGTATTTCTCGGTGTGGCTGGCGTCTTCGCCGTGGAACACCCAGGCCGCCCATGCCCAGGATCTGCGCACGTACTTCGACTTCCTGTGGTTCGCGCGAGGCAGGCGTGACTGGCGTGATGCGTCCATGGACGACCGGGCGGCGTACGAGTGGTGGCGGCGTCGTGATGAGCGTGGACCTCGTTTGGAAGACACGAGCGGGGACCGGGAGGTGTCCACTGTCAACCAGTTCTACCTGTGGGCGATCGAGCAGAACCTCGTCAGGGCCAATCCCATCCGTCAGCGCGCGGCTTCGGTGCGGTCGCCGTGGCGGGGCGGGGCTGGCGGCACGATGGTGCGGCAAGTGCCAGCCGAGACGTCGCACATGGGGCCACGACGCGAGGTGAAGTGGCTGCCACCGAAGTCGTATCGGCTTCGGCGCAATGTCGGGCTGTGCGGCTTCGACTCGAAGGAGACGCCAAGGCGCGGGTTCCGTGGGAGGTGGGCGGCGCGGAACGCGGCGTACGCGGATTCGATGGTCCGTACGGGGCTGCGGTTGTGCGAGCACTCGGCGCTGACGGTGTTCCATCTGCCGGAGCTGCCGCCTGCAGCGTCAGGGATCGTCAACGCGCGAGCGGTGCTGCCGCACGCGATTTCAAAGGGGAGGTCGGGCCGGGCGGTGTACTGGCCAGTGCCAGTGCTGCGAGATGTGCGCGACTACATGGAGTGGGACCGGGCCGAGATGCTCGACTATGGGCGCTCGCGCGGCTTCTACATCCCGACGCGCCGGTCGCTGCTGGTGGAGGACCCGGCCGCGCCCCGGGTGCGGGTGGGTGGCCGGTGGGTGCCGGTGGCCCGCCTGGATGCGGAGGAGCGGCGCCGGCTGCTGGTGACGACGGCCGATGGCAGGTGGGAGCCGGCGATGGTGTGGCTGAACCAGTGGGGCCTGCCGATGACGATGTCCAGGTGGAAGCAGGTCCCGATGATCAAGGAATCACCGGCTGGACAGCGGACGAGATCCAGACCGGCGCTGCGCTGACGACCGAGCTCGGGCAGTTCGGCGCCGGCGGTCGGGCCCTGTACGACCCTCGTCTCGGCGAGCGGAGCCTCTGGGACTGGTCCGGCGACTCTCCCTGCCGCCCACGGGCCGACTCGCCCAGCAGACCGGCCCGAGGCACGCCGGAAGGAGCGGCGTCGCCCACGTCGTCACGGCCGGCAGCGAGGACGTCGAGTGGCTCTACCCGGACACCACGATCGAGCGGATCGCCGCCCAGTGGCTGGAACTCAGGCGCTCTTCGTCGTGGTCACCGACGGCGCGGCCGACGCCCACGTCTTCCACGCCCGTGCGGCACGTATCAGCCGTCCCGGCCGGAAGGTCGCGGCGGTGGACACCGTCGGAGCGGGCACGGCAGCCGGGCGATGGCGCACCCCGCCTCGATCACGCAGGATGCGCCTACCTCAGCCAGCCGCCCCGGCAGGCCGGGGTCCGGCCTGCCGGATTCTCGCGCAGCTGGTCAAGCCGGCGAAATCGGCGCCGCTCCGTTGGTCCGGACTGTCTTCCGTTTCGACCACGGGGGCGTAGAGGACTGCATGGCCTGGGAAGGTGTGCGTGTCGCATTCCGGGGATCCGGTGAGCCTGCGGCCCGTCATCACGGACCAGGCGTCAGCGACTGCACCGAAGCCCCGCAGGCGTTACTCGTCGAGGAACTGAATGGCGTGCTTCAGGAACCGCTCGGGATACTGGAACTGCGCTCCATGCCCGGCATCGGGGTAGATCAGCAGCTGAGCGTTGGGGATGTTCTGGGCGAGGTGCCAGGAGTTGATCGAGGCGATCATCACGTCGTTCTCGCCGTTGAGGACCAGCGTCGGCTGGGTGATCGCGTTCAGGTGGGCGTAGGGGTTCTCGCCCGGCAGCGGTTCCGCGTAGGCGATGGTCGCTTCGAACTGCGCCTGTGCGACCGCAGGCGAGCTCGGCGGGTCCTGGTCGGCCCGCTGGTGGCGGCGCTCCCAGAAGGCCTTGCCCGCTTGCTTCGCGGCTTCCGAGCGGCCGAAGAACAGGAAGAGGAAGTCCTCCAGGGTGGGAACCGGGTTCAGGGCGTACTGAGGCACCTGGGGGTCACTTGTCGGGTCCCCGCCTCGGAGGCCGGTGCCGAGCAGGAGGAGCTTGCGCACCAGCTGGGGATGGCGCAGCGTGACCTCCTGCGCCTGGAAACCGCCGAGCGAAAAGCCGAGCAGGTCGACCTGCTCCAGCCCCAGCGCCCGGATGACCGCGGCGATGTCGTCGGCCATGTCCTCGATCCGGTTACGCGGCGTGCCCGATGACGAGGCGACGCCGCGGCCGTTGAACAGGATGACCTCACGGCCTTCGGCCAGGCCGTCGGTGAGCAGCGGGTCCCAGTTGTCCATCCCTCCGCGGAAGTGCTGGACCAGGAAGATCGGGACGCCCGAGGGCTTGCCCCAGCGCCGGTAGGCGAACCGGTCGCCGTCAACCTCGATGTACTGAGTCGGTGCGGTCACATGCGTGTCACTCATGACCTGAGCCTTTCTGAAGGGGGTGAGCAATACGATGACGATCATAATCTAAAAAGTCAACCTCTTTGATGCCGATCGACATCTATGTATGCTGGACCGTCGAGCGTCGACCGACGAAGGGACGGCTGGACATGCGGGTCACCAAGGCACAGGCAGAGCAGAACCGTGCCCACATCGTCGCGACAGCCTCCAGGCTGTTCCGGGAGCGCGGCTATGACGGTGTCGGCGTGGCAGAACTGATGGCAGCCGCCGGGTTCACCCATGGCGGGTTCTACAAGCACTTCCGCTCCAAGGCCGACCTGATGGCCGAAGCGTCCGCAAGCGGGCTCTCGCAGACCATGGCACGGACAGAAGGTCTGGACCCCGCCGAGTTCGTCGAGCGCTACGTCTCGCGGGAGCATCGCGACGGGCGCGGCGACGGCTGCACCATCGCGGCCCTCGGCGGCGACGCCGCACGTCAGCCGGCGGACATCAGAACAGAGTTCGCAGCCGGGATCGAGAATCTGCTGACGGCCCTTCAGTCCCAAAGCGATACGCCGGGGGACACGGACCAGCGCGCGGCCCGCATGATGGTGATCGACATGCTCGCCCATTCAGTCGGAGCGGTCATGTTGTCGCGAGCATGCCCGGACGATTCCCCGCTGGCGGACGAAATCCTCTATGTCTGCCGCAAGGAGATTCTCGCGTCACTGGCACAGGGCAACAGCGACCAGCCGGCGGCAAGGAGTCCAGAAACCTGATCGCAGCCGACCGACGCAAGCCCAGCTCAATACCATGAGCAGCACGAGGCTGGCTCCCAGTCGCCTCAGTACGAACACCGGCAGGACCACCCGCCGCCCTTTCGGGCGATCTTCTTCAACGCGCGGTCCAGGCGCGGGGCGCGGGCGGCCAGCAGGCCCACGACCTCGCGCACCCACCGGGCACGGTGGTGCGGTGCACCCCGTTCCCGCCGACCAGATCGCCGGGCCGCTGGTCACGGCGCAGCACCGCCTCCGGAATCCCAGCAGCACGAGGTGAAGGTAGCCCTTCGGCCGGCCGCCCCACCCGTCCAGTCATGCGGGCATGAGCAGCAACGGCCGGATGACCTGTCATTTGGGGATTCGGCCATGCCGCAGCCGAGGACTGCCCGGATCGTCACCTGCGCCTGAGGCTGGGCCACGCTTCAGCGAGGCAGGAGGACTTCGACCTGCCGCCGGATGTCCTGCACGAGCTCCTCGACGCTCATGGCGATGTTCATGCTCGCCGCCAAACTGAGGAACGCCACGGCGGACACGATGTGTGCAAGCGTCGCGGCGTCGCCTTCCGTGACCCGCTCGTCCCGGCGCAGCGCGGCGGCGACGGCCTCCTCGGTCTGCGCGACGATCGCGAGTGCCGCGCCGTGCCGGGGCTCCTCGGGGTCGCCGAAGACCATCTCTCGCAGGTAGGTACGTCCGTTGTCGATCTGGGTGCGGTTGCACTCCACGATCGGCCGGACGATCGCCGTCACCGCGTCCAGCACGCCCGGGACGGCCTCGGCGCCCGCCCGGCCCTGCTCGAGCGCCTCGGCGTACTTGGCGTTCTGCACGAGCAGGAGGAGTTCGCCCTTGGTCTTGGCGTAAAGGAACAGGGTCCCGGTGCCGATGTCGGCCTTGTCGGCGATCTGCTGGGTCGTCACCTCATCGACGCCGTGTTCGGCGAACAACTCACTGGCGGCAGCGACGATGCGGTCGAGTTTCTCCTGCTTGTTCCGCTCGCGCCGTCCGACAGGCATGGCCGTGTTCCTCCAGGAATAGATTCTGACTGAAGTCAGTTACGATTGTACTCAATGCCAAGTGGGCTCGAATGTGGCTCCGCTCATTCTCCCATCGCGGGGCGACGTGTCGTTGCTCCATCCTGCAGAGCCACCCACTTCACATCCCCTCGGAACGAAGGAACACCCATGCCCTCCCTCGATGGAGCAGTCGTCCTCGTCACCGGCGCCAATGGCGGTATCGGCACCCACTTCGTCCACGAGGCCCTGGCTCGCGGCGCCGCCAAGGTCTACGCCACCGCCCGTACCCCCCGCGCCTGGGACGACGAACGCATCGTCCCCCTGACCCTTGACGTCACCGACCACGCGTCGATCGACGCGGCCGTCTCCGCCGCGGCGGACGTCACCGTGCTCGTCAACAACGCGGGCGCCACCCCGCCGAGCGCGAGCCTGCTGGACGTCACCGAGGCGGACATCCGGGCGAACATGGAGACGAACTTTTTCGGGCCGGTCTTCCTCGCCCGCGCCTTCGCACCGGTCCTCGCCGCCAAGAAGGGGTCAGTCCTCATCGGCGTGCACTCCGTTGCCAGCTGGTATGCCTTCGGCGGCGCCTACAGCGCGTCCAAGGCCGCGCTGTGGTCGGCCACCAACTCGCTGCGCATCGAGTTCGCACCCATGGGCGTCCACGTGACGGGTGTGCACATGGGCTACGTCGACACCGGTATGGCCGCGCACGCCGACGGACCCAAGATGCTGCCGACGCAGCTGGTGACGACGGTCTACGACGCCGTCGAGGCCGGAGAATACGAGGTCCTGGCCGACGAGTTGACCCAGGGGGTCAAGGCTGCTCTGAGCGGCCCGGTCGAGGCGCTCTACCCGGACCTGCGCGGCACGAACGCCTGAGCTTGTCCTTCGGTCCCGATGTGATCTCCTGACGTCGGGACCCTGTGATCCATGGCGTTCTTGGCTGGCCGGTGTCGAGAAGGGGTGCACCGTCGCGGCCGTCGAGCGGCGGATGACATCGGCGGTCGATCCGGCAGCAGCCCGGTCAGAAGCGGGGCACCATCGTGGTGACAGACCATCGCGGCTGTCGGGCCACGGGCTCAGGCGGTGCCAGGCACCGCGAGGTCGGCCCGGTCTGTGTCGGTGAAGCTCGGTCAGGCCATGCTCGGCCCGCACTCGTCCGCGCACCAACCGGTGCAGTTCGTCCAGCGACCGCCAGGGCACTGCCCCGAACGCCACCCGCAGCAGTGTCGGCGGGTACAGGCTGCGCCACTGGGTGGTGAGTCCTGGCCAATCGGCCTGCGCCGCGACGCGGGCGCCGACGCACCCGAATTCGCCCGCGATGCTGATGCGCCGGTTGACCACGGTGCCGACGACGTCGGAAATCAGGTGGGCCCTGCGGCAAAAGAGGACGGACGCGGCATCGGCTGCGTCCGTCCCCGGTTTCTGATGGGTGTCAGCGTTGCTGGTTGGCGATGCCGATGTGGTGCCCGAGACGGTACTCGAAGTCGATGCCGGCCTGTTCGACGACGGCCTGCGTGCCTGCGGCCCGGGTGAGGAAACCGGGGAGGGTGAGGGAGTGGCTGAACTCACCGTACGCGGCGACCAGGTCCGCGTCCGGGGGCAGGGATGCCCGGTTGATCTGGGCTTTGGCCGAGGCGAGTGAGGTGCGGTCGAAGGAGGCGAGCCGGGCGGCGACGGTGCCGACGAAGGCGTCGAGTTCGCTGTCGGGGAGGGCGCGGGTGACCCAGCCCCAGCGCCGACGGGGGCGCGAGGAGGGCCGGGAAGCCGGGGCGGATGGATCTGCCGAGCAGATCCGGCGGTCCCGTTTCCCGTCTGCGCGCTGCTCACTCCTCGTAGTGCGGGAGGATCTCGCCGTTTGTGACGTAGGTGAGGGCGGCGGTTACGTCGTAGGCGTGGATCGCGGAGACCTGCGTTGCCAGCCGGTCGGACAGGTCCTCGATCGCGTTGCCGGTGAAGAAGGCGTCCCGTGCTGCGGTGTCGGTGAACCCGAGGCTGACCGAGGCGTGGAAGTGCTGGTCGTGGGGTTGTCGTGGGCGACGTCCGGGGTGTCCCAGAGCTTTTCGATCCAGGGCAGGAACGTCTGCGTGCGCAGTTCGTTCAGCACTCCGGTGCCGGCGAGCGCGGGGGCGAGCTGCTCGTTGACGAACTTCCGGAAGGCGCCGGCGCCGACCCCGTCTCTGCGGCGAAGGTGGATCAGCGCGCGGGCACCGACCGTCCGTCCGGGGCCTGCGACGTCGTACCACCGAGAGGAGTTCGGCGGGCCGGCGTAGAGCAGGGTGCGGCGGAACACGTTGATCGCGTCGGCGTAGGCCAGCTTCGTCTGCTTGCGCCCTTTCAGGGGTGCAAGCACCGATTGGAAGGTGACTTCCGCGACGCCGTCGATCTTCCGGTCGGCGGGAATCGCGGTCTGGACCCCGTCGGTGGCCGGCCACCGGCCCAGGTTGTGCTCGGCGAGGTGGATCTGCCGGTACTCCTCCAGGCCCGGGGTGGCGGAGATGATCCCTGAATGCGGGCCCTTCCAGTGGTCCATGCCGGTCTAGCGGGGCTGGTCGGTGCGCACCCACAGCAGGATCGAGGAGGTGAGAGGCTTCTTCACTTCAAGGGGTGCGACGGCTAGTGACGTGCTCATGATTTCCCTTGTCTTCTTGGCCAGGCGCTGGTCAGGCGCTGGTCATCGGGCCAGGAACTCGACCGCCACGGGGGCGAACTCCTGGTGGTGCTGGAAGATGCCGCCGTGCCCGGAGTCGGGGTAGATGATCAGCTTGCTGTCCTTGATGCGCCGGTGCAGGTCCTCCGACAGGACCGACGGCACCATGCGGTCGTTGTCGCCGTTGGCGATCAGGGTGGGCTGCGTGATCGACGACAGGTCGTCAGGGGCGGAGCGCCCCCACTTCTTGATCGCCTTCAGCTGCGTCTGGAACGCCTTGACCTTGATGTCGGCGTCGCGGTCGACGGTGCGCTCCTTGAGCCGGTTGACGAACGCGCGCCCGGCGGCCTTGCCGGTGGCATTGCGGTTGAAGAACAGGAACTCCTTGGGGTCCGAACGGGTCAACGTGGCGCGCAGGATGTCCCAGTAGGTGGTTCTGGCGACCTTGTCCATGTCCTTGCCGCCCTTGGGCCCGGTGCCGGTGAGGACCAGCTTGCGGACGAGCTCGGGGTGCTTGACCACCAGGGCCTGGGCGACCATGCCGCCCAGGGAGAAGGAGAAGACGTCGATCTTGTCGTATCCGAGCGCCTTGATGAAGGTGTAGGCGTCGTCGGCCATCGCCTCGACACTGTCCGGCACCTGACCGGTGGACGCCCCGACACCGCGGTTGTCGAAGGCGATGACGTGACGGCCCTTCGCGATGGGATCGATGATGCGGGGGTCCCAGTTGTCCAGGGTCGCGGCGAGGTGGACGAAGAAGACGACGGGGATGCCGCCCTTCGGGCCCAGCTCGCGATAGGCGTAGGTGACGCCGCCGGCGCTGACGGTGCGGGCCGGGGCCTTCGCGTAGGAGGTGATGACGGCTTCGTTCGGGGTGTCGGTGCTGCTCATGACGGATTCTCCTTGCGTGTTCTGTGTCGCTGTGTGTTTCGTGTCGCCCGTCGCGGTTGCGGCGGGTCAGCTGTTGCCGATGACGGCCTTGCCGCGGATGCCGCCCTGGGACAGGGACTGCAGCGCCTGCGGGGTCTGGTCGAAGCCGACCACCTTTCCCACGACCGGACGCACCACGCCCTGGTCGATGAGGGTGGTGATCTGGCGGAGCTGATCGCCGCTGGCGCGCATGAGCATGAACTCATACGTCACGCCGAGCTTCTTCGCCTGCTTGCGGATCTTGCGGCTCAGGACGGCGACCCCCAGGCGCAGCAGCGGGTTCAGGCCGGCCTCGCGAGCGAACGCGGGTTCCGGGGGACCGGCGATCCCGATGGCCTTGCCGCCGGGCTTGAGCACCCGCAGGGACTTCTCGAGAGTCTCCCCACCGAGGCTGTCCAACACCAGGTCGTAGCCGCTCAGGAGCTGCTCGAAGTCCTGGGTGCGGTAATCGATCACCGTGTCCGCGCCGAGCGCGCGCACGAAGTCCGCGTTGGGACCGCTGGCGGTCGTGGCCACGCTCGCCCCGAGGTGTGCGGCGAGCTGGATCGCGATCGAACCGACCCCGCCGGCGCCGGCATGAATGAGAACCTTCTGCCCGGGCCGCACCTTCCCGCGCTCCACCAGCGCCTGCCACACCGTGAGCGCCACCAGCGGCAGCGAGCCGGCCTCTTCCATGCTGATCGAGGCGGGCTTGAGCGCCAGGTCGTCCTCCGCGACGGCGATGCGCTCGGCGAACGTGCCGATGCGGTCCTGGGCGGGCCGGGCGTAGACCTCGTCTCCGGGCTTGAAGCCGCGAACCGCCGTCCCGACGCGGATTACGGTGCCCGCGACGTCGTTGCCCAGGATCATTGGCAGCTTGTAGGGCAGGATCTGCTTGAACTCACCGGCGCGGATCTTCTCGTCCAGCGGGTTCAGCCCGGCGGCCTCCACCCGCACCAGCACGTCGTGCTCACCGACGGTGGGCTCGGGGACTTCCGCCTCCTGCAGCGGCTCCTTGTACTTGGTGACGACGAACGCTCTCATGGGGCGCCACTCCTACTATTTGCCCTATTTATCCAGGTTTGAGAATGGATCGGTGAACCCGGCGCGACATCCGGGGACCTCGCAACCTCGCCCCACTCGACTAATCCGAGTACACTCAACTATGAGTCTACTCAGAATTATTGTCAAGGGAGGTCCCCATGGGAAGCGGTCACATGCCGATCGGGCGCCGCGAGCTGGCCAAACAGGCCAAGCGCGAGCGCATCATGACCGCCGCCCGCGAGCTGTTCGTCGAACACGGCGTCGACAGGGTCACGACGCAGCAGGTCGCCCGCCGGGCCGATGTCGCGATCGGGACGCTCTATCTGTACGCGTCCACGAAGGCCGAGTTGCTGATCATGGTGCAGAACGAGAAGTTCGCCGCCGCCGTCGATTCCGGCCTCGCCGCCGCGAACGCCGCCGTCGGACAGGGAGCGCTGGAGCCGGTCATCGCTCTCATCCGCCCCGTGGTGCAGTGCGTGAGGGAGCACATCGAGAACGGCCGCACATACCTGCGCGAACTCGTCTTCGGTGACCCGGCCGAGCCCTACCGGCAAGCGGGTCTGACCCTTACCGGCCGCCTCGAGGACGGCATCACCGGCCTGCTCACCCGCAACGAGTACATCGGCGCCGCCGACGCGGCAACGCTGGCGCGGGTGATCACCGCGATCATTCACATCAGCACCACAGCCACCGTGCGCCTGCACCGCAGCGACGAAGCCGTGCTCGCCGACATCCGCGACCAGATCCACGCCACCCTGGCGCCGCACATCCGCGCCGCATGACCGCTCGCTCCGCCAGCCGACCATCTCCCCGGAACGGAGGTACTTCGTGAGCACGCACTACGGCGTCGTCACCATCGGCGCCGGAACCACGGGCACGTCACCGCGATCCGCGCCGCGCAATTCGGCAAGAACATCCTGTCCGGCAGTGCGGACACCGGACAGCCGCAAATCCTGTCCATAACCCTGCACACCCGGTCAAGTGCGTTACAGCCGATCGAACCACGCGCTGATTTCGGCAAGCTCCGCCTCACCCCGGTCAGCCCTGAGGACCTGCTCACGGCGCAAATGCTCAGGCCAGCAGCGTCTGTCCGCCCTACGCCTCACGTTCCCAGGTGGACTGCGGTCCTTGTCGGCCAAGGCCACTCGGACGCCCTCCAGGAAGTCCGGCGTGCGGATGGTCGTGCGCGTGAGAGTGAGTTCGGCGTCAAGGCACTCGTGCAACGTCTGCTGCCTGCCCCGGGCCAGCAGGGCGCGAGTGATCTCCAAGCTCTGCGGCGAGGCGGAGAGCGCGTCGAAGCCGGTGTCGGGGGTCGCCCGCACAGCGCCGCCGCGCCTCCGCAACCAGAGGTGATCCCGATCCCTTCTGAGTTTACTTTTCTATACTCAGCCAGAAGTGTCAGGACCCGCACATCAACCTGGCTGCACGCGGGACGTGGGCGTGGCAGCAACCTGCGAAGGAGCACCACCATGGGAGCAAGCCCAGAAGCACACGAGTTCGCGGAGTTCCTGGCGAGCGTGAGCGCGAAGTCGTCGACACCCGGCCTCGACCTGGCCGTCATCCGCGACATCGTCGACTCCAACCACAAGGCGTCGACCGAGCCGGAAGGCGTCACGTACGCCGAGGTGGACGCGGGCGGCGTCCCCGCCCTCTGGGCCATCCCCGAGGGAGCCGATCCCGACCGGGCTCTGCTCCACTTCCACTTCGGCGGGTCGGTCACCGCCTCGATGCACTCGGACCGCAAGGCTGCGGGCCATATCGCGAAGGCGGCGGGAGCCCGCTCACTCGTCGTGGACTTCCGCCTGGCGCCCGAACACCCGTACCCGGCGCAGCTCGACGACGCCGAGACGGCGTACCGGTGGCTGCTCTCGCAGGGCTACGAGCCGCGGAACATCGGCAGCACGGGCCATTCAATCGGCGGCACCCTCGCGGTGATGCTCCCGCTGCGCCTGCTCGCGCAGGGGGAGGCGACCCCGGGCGCGATCGTCAGCGTCTCGCCGTGGACCGACCTCACCCTGCAGAACGCGTCGGTGGACGAGAACGAAGACAACGACAAGATGCTCAGCAGGAACACTCTTGAGCTCTTCCGTGGAGCCTGGCTCCAAGAGCCCGGAGTGGACTTCGCCGATCCGAAGATCAGCCTCGTGAACGCCGATCTGACCGGCCTGCCTCCCACGATCGTCCTCTACGGCGAGTACGAGACCCTCGCCGACGACGGCGCCCAACTAAGCCGTCGCCTCAAGGACTTCAAGGTCACCTCCGAGGTCCACCCGCTGCCCGAGGGACAGCACTCGTTCGTCCTGGGCGCGGGGCGCGTACCCGAGGTGGACGAGGCGATCCAGCAGATGGGTCAGTGGCTCCGCAAGCACCTCGGCGCGTGAGCTGAAGCCACACCGGGCGGAGCGGCCTTTCGGCCGGACCGCCGCACCACCGCGATGCCGGTGACCGGTCCGCCGGTCGTCGGCATCCTGCTCGACCATATAGGCCGGCATGCGGTACTTGTGTCCGACACCGTTCCGCAAGCAGCCCCGCCACCGTCCCTTGATGCCACAAAGGAGTGCGCGATGGGAACGTACGAAAATGTCTTCCGCTCGAGTACCGAGGATCCGGAGAACTTCTGGCTGAAGGCGGCGGAGGGCATCGACTGGGATGTCGCCCCACGACGCGCCCTGGACTCCTCGGGCGCCCCCTTCTACCGCTGGTTTCCCGACGGTCGGCTCAACGTCTGTTTCAACGCGGCCGACCGGCACGTCGAGGCCGGCCGCGGTGAACAGACTGCGCTCATCTATGACTCACCCGTGACCGACACCCGGCGCACCTACACCTATGCCCAGCTGAGGGACGAGGTGGCGGCTTTCGCGGGAGCACTCGCGCGGCTCGGTGTCGGGCACGTCGACCGTGTGGTGATCTACATGCCGATGGTCCCCGAGGCCGTTGTCGCGATGCTGGCCTGCGCACGTATCGGCGCGGTGCACTCGGTCGTCTTCGGCGGGTTCGCCCCGCGCGAACTCGCGCTGCGCATCGATGACGCGGCCCCCAAGGTGGTCGTCTCCGCCTCGTGCGGCATCGAGGGCAAGCGTGTCATCGCGTACAAGCCCCTGCTCGACGAGGCGATCGAGCTCGCGGCCCACAAGCCGGAGAAGAGCGTGATCCTGCAACGCCCGCAGGAGACAGCTGAGTTGGGGCCTCACGATCTCGACTGGGCCGACCTGGTGGCTGCCGCGCCGCTGGCCGACTGTGTTCCCGTCCCCGCAACCGACCCCCTCTACATCCTCTACACCTCCGGAACCACCGGAAAGCCCAAGGGAGTCGTGCGTGACTGCGGCGGCTACGCGGTCGCCCTCCACTGGTCGATGGGGGCCGTCTACGACGTGGGCCCGGGCGAGACGATGTTCACCGGCTCCGATGTCGGCTGGGTCGTCGGGCACTCGTACATCGTCTACGCGCCATTGCTGGTCGGTGCGACGACGGTGCTGTACGAGGGCAAGCCGGTGGGCACCCCGGACGCGGGCCAGTTCTGGCGCCTTGCCGCCGAGTACGGGGTCAGGACCATGTTCACGGCACCCACCGCGTTCCGGGCGATCAGGAAGGAGGACCCGCAGGGAACGCTCACCGCGGGCTACGACCTGACCAGCCTGCGCCACCTCTTCCTCGCCGGCGAGCGCCTCGATCCCGAGACCTACCACTGGGCGAGCGATCTGCTGGGCATCCCGGTGATCGACCACTGGTGGCAGACCGAGACCGGCTGGCCCATCGTCGCCAACCCGGTGGGCATCGAGGCGGCTCCCCTCAAGCCCGGGTCTCCCACCCGTCCGCTGCCGGGATGGGACGTCCGGGTCCTCGACGCTTCGGGCGAGCCGGTGCCCGCAGGCGTCGACGGCGCGATCGTCGTGCGGCTCCCGCTGCCGCCCGGCGCGCTGCCCACGCTCTGGCAGGACGACGACCGGTACGTCGCCTCCTACCTCTCCGCCTACACCGGCTACTACCTGACCGGCGACAGCGGTCACATCGACGACGACGACTACGTCTTCGTCATGGGCCGCACCGATGACATCATCAACGTCGCCGGACACCGCCTGTCCACCGGCAGCATGGAAGAGGCCCTGGCCGCCCGTCCCGACGTCGCCGAATGCGCTGTAATCGGCGTCGCCGACGCCCTGAAGGGGCAGGTACCGCGCGGCTTCGTCGTCCTGAAAGCCGACGTCGACCGCGAACCGGGCCAGGTCGAGGCCGAACTCGTCCAGCTCGTGCGCGAGCGCATCGGCGCCGTCGCCTCCCTCAAGGACGTCACGGTAGTAGCCGCCCTGCCCAAGACCCGCTCGGGAAAGATCCTCCGCAAGACGATGCGCGGCATCGCCGACGGACACGACGAGGCCATCCCCTCCACAGTGGACGACCCTGGCGTCATCGAGGTCCTGCGCCCTGTTCTCCGCCGCGCCGGTCACACCCCGTGATCGACTGTCGCCTTCCCTGGCTTGCGGTGGGCGGGCGCGCCCGGCGGGCTGTCCCACCGGAGCCTTTGACGCCGATCATGTCGCGACCTGGGGTCTCCCCAGCGACCCGGCTGTCGTCTCCACGGCCCGCGTCCAGGCATCCGATCAACTGACCGCCTGCGGGCTGGAAGAACTGGCCTTCACCACCGAACTCGTGGTCAGCGAACTGGTGACGACCGCCATCCGCTACGGCAAGAGCCCCATCAAACTGCGGATGATCCTTCAGTCCGCCCTGACGTGCGAAGTCTCCGACGCCAGCAGCACCGCCCCGCACCTGCGCCGCGCCCGAGTCTTCGACGAGGGCGGCCGGGGCCTGCTCCTCGTCGCCCAGCTCACCGAACACTGGGGCACACGGCACAACCGCGAGGGCAAGGTCATCTGGGCGGAGCAGGCGATTCCAGCTTCCGCTGCAGAACATCCATCCGCTCTGGCGTGAGGTTCTTGCGCGAGCTGCGCCGCGCAGCTTCGTGCCCCATGCCGGGGCCCACTTGCCACAGCCCACCCGACCGCATAGCATTACGATCGTAATTTTATAGGCCACGGTGCCGACTCCGACTCGGCCGGCGGGCGCAGGGCGAATGAGTCTTCGGACCCGGAAGCAGAAGAGCCCGGTGTCCACGTCCACGCGGTGTCCGCCCCCGCCCCTTTCGAAACCATCACCCATCACCTGAGGAATCCCCCATGCTCAACACCTTGTGGAACCCGACCGTCGTCGGAGAGATCTCCCTGCCGCACCGGCTGGCCATGGCCCCCCTGACCCGCAGCAGGGCCACCCCGGACGGCGTGCCGACCGAGCTGAACGCCGAGTACTACGCCCAGCGCGCCTCGCACGCGCTCATCATCACCGAGGGCACCCAGCCCTCCGCCGACGGCCAGGGCTACCCGGTGACCCCGGGTATCTACACCGAGGAGCACATCGCCGGCTGGCGCAAGGTCACCGACGCCGTACACAAGGCCGGCGGACGCATCGTCATCCAGCTGATGCACGCCGGGCGCATCTCCCACCCGGACAACACCCCCCACCACCGGCAGCCGGTGGCACCCTCCGCGATCAAGCCGGCCGGCCAGACGTTCACCCCGTCCGGGCTCCAGGAGATGCCGGAGCCGCGCGCACTGTCCACCGAGGAGGTCGCCGCGACGGTCGACGACTTCCGGCGCGCCGCCGCGGCCGCCATCGCGGCCGGCGCCGACGGCGTCGAGATCCACGGGGCCAACGGCTACCTGGTCAACCAGTTCCTCTTCCCCAGCGCCAACCAGCGCACGGATCAGTACGGGGGCTCCCTCGACAACCGCATCCGTTTCGCGGTGGAGGTCGCCACGGCCGTGGCCGACGAGATCGGCGCCGGCCGCACCGGCATCCGGATCTCTCCCGGCAACCCCTTCAAGCTCAACGACCTCGCGGAGAGCGACCCGCACGAGCTCTACCCGCACCTCCTGCGCGCCCTCGCCCCCCTCAACCTCGCCTACCTGCACATCGGCCACGGCGGCGACGAGGAACTCCTCATCACCCTCCGCAAGTTGTGGCCGACCACGCTGATCCTCAACCGGGCCGGTGCCGACATCGCCACCCGCGCCAAGGACGTCGAGGATGGTCTGGCCGACGTCGTCACCGTCGGCACCATGGCCCTCGCCAATCCCGACCTCGTCGAGCGCGTACGCTCCGGCGCCCCCCTGAACACCCCCGACCCCGCCACCTTCTACGGCGGCGGTGCGGCCGGCTACACCGACTACCCCACCCACGCCGCCTGACGAAGAGCAGCCCGGCGCCCGAGGCAACCACCATTTTCGGGCGCCTCGACACAGCTGCGGCGCACGGAGGCCGGCGACCCGAGGAGTTACGGGCCGCGACCGACGTGCGCCGCAGCGGTTTCACCTCACACCCCGGTGTTCTGCGCCGAGATCGAGGGAGTCCGGCGTCACGGCCCAGACCGATACCGGTCGCCGTCGAGGCTCACCCCTGCGAGGGAGGCACCGGGAAGAGCATGCAGCTACTGGTGGCATGGGCTAGCAGACGGTCCGCGCCGTCGACCAACTGCGCCTGGGCCAGGGCGGTTTGACGGCCCTTGCTGACCACCGTACCGATGGCGCGTACCGTGCCCGTGTCCACGGTGATCCGTCGCAGGAACTTCACCGTGAGGTCGAGCGAGGTGTACGCAACGCCCTGCGGAAGGGTCGACTGGACTGCGCAACCAGCCGCCGAGTCGAGCAGGGTGGCGAAGATGCCGCCGTGCACGCTGCCGATCGGGTTGTAGTGCTCCTCACCCGGTGTCAGGGAGAAGACCGCCCTGCCGGGCTCCACCTCGCTCAGAGCGAAGTCGATGGAGTAGTTGATGGGCGGCCCCGGCAGTCGCCCCGCCTGCAACTCACGCAGGAAGTCGATGCCGGCCATGCGTCCGGCGGCTTCCGCCAGGATCGCGGGATCTTCCCATTGATACGTACGCGTTCGTCCCACGACCGGGCACCTTCCATCTGACTTTTGAAAACGAAGCTAGCTTTCCGCTCACCTGACTGTCAATGACGAAGCCAGAACCTTACGATGGCGGGATGGAGTGGCTTGAGGCGAGCACGGAGAACTGCCCCGTCCAGCGCACGCTCGACGTGGTCGGAGAGAAATGGACGTTGCTGATCCTGCGTGACGCCGTCAACGGAGTCCGCCGCTTCGACGACTTCCACCGCCACATCGGCCTGTCCGAAGCCGTCCTCAGCGACCGCCTCCGGAAGCTGATCGCGACCGGCATCCTGAAGACCGTCCCCTACCAGGAGCCGGGCAGCCGCTCCCGCAACGAGTACCGCCTGACCCGCAAGGGCTGGGATCTGTGGCCTGTCCTGATGGCGCTGAGCCAGTGGGGCGAGGCGTACGCCCTCGGCCCCGAGGGGCCCGTACTGGACATCCGTCACACCGACTGCGACGCCCCGGTCCGCGTCGTCGTCGAGTGTTCCGCGGAGCACTCCACTCTTACCGCCGCGGAAGTCACCGCCCGACTCGGACCCGGTGCCCGCATCCGGTCGTGAGCACGCCGGTCATGCGGACGCCGGACATGGGCACACCGGTCATGATATTACGCTCGTCAGGCCATGGATTACCCTTGAGTGCAAAGCATCGACCTTACGGAGCGAACGGAGGAAGCTCGTGGTGCGCTACGCCAAGGAGCACAAGCAGGTGACGCGGCGGCGCATCATCGAGAAGGCCGGCCACCGGTTCAAGCAGGACGGCATCGACGGCTCGGGCATCTCCACGCTGATGGCGGACGCGGGGCTCACCAACGGAGCCTTCTACGCCCACTTCGCGTCGAAGGACGACCTCGTCGCCCATGTCGTGGCCGAGGAACTGCACACGCAGGTCGCGAGGTACGGCACCCTGCGACCCGGCCGCCCGGGACTCGAGGACCTCATTCGCGAGTACCTGTCCCCCGAGCACCGGGACCACCCCGGCCTCGGATGCCCCTCCGCCGCCCTTCTCGACGAGATCGGCCGCTGCGAGGACGGGACCAGGCAGGCCTACAGCGACGGCGTGCGGGCCATCCTCGAGGAGATCTCCGCCCGCCTGATACCCGAGGACCCGCGGTCCGCTCAGGCCAAGGCCATCGGGCTGTTCACCATGCTGGTGGGGACGATGCAGCTGTCCCGCGCCCTGTCCGACCAGAAGCGCGCCGACGAGGTCCTTGAGCTGGGGATCGAGAACGCTCTCGCGTTCATGGGGTGAGGCGGAAGGCGAGGTCGCGTCAGTGAACGGGTGCCTCGAGCCGCTCACCCAAAGGGCGCCACGCCCCTGAGGCACCACCCTCGGCCCAGACTACGACCGCACGCACGCCTTTTACCGCTCGAGGAACTCGAGAGCCGTCTTTACGAACTGCCCGTGGAACTGGAAGATGCCGCCATGGCCGGCGTCGGGGTAGAGGACCAACTCGCCGTTCGGCACTCGCCGCGCAGGTCGACCGAGTTCTGGGTCGGAACCATCCAAGGGGGTGCGGGTGTGTCACATCGCGGGGCTGGAGTGCCCATGCTCCACGCCCAACAGGGCGAAGGCGTTGTGGATGCCCTGTTCGAGCAGCTCGTCGGCAAGCTGCCGGTCGGTGAGGGCTCGGGAGAGCTGGAGTGTCCCGGCCATCATGGCGTAGGCGCCGAGCGACTTGGTGCGGACCGAGAGGGGATCGTCGGGTGCCAGGCGGGCGGCGATGCCGTCGATGACCATCAGTACGCCGTCGGTATAAGCCTGCTTTGTCGGATCTGTGCAGCGCCGGATTTCGTCGAGCAGGGCGGCGGAGGGGCAGCCGTCGCCGGAGCTGTCGCGATGCTGGGCGGACAGGTACCAGCGCACGATCTGCTCAAGTCCTGCGCGACCGGGTGCCGCCTGCGCGACGATGCTCGCGTTCTGCGCCTGCAATTGGTCGGCGACCGCGGTGGCCACGAGGTCGTCTTTCGACGTGAAATGGGTGTAGAAGGCGCCGTTGGTCAGCCCCGCGTCCGTCATGAGGGTTGAGATGCCCGAGCCGTCGATGCCGTCCCGTTTGAACCGGCGTCCGGCCGCCTCGATGATCCGCTGCCGGGTCGCCTGCTTGTGCTCTTTCCCGTAGCGCACCGAGCGCTCCTTTGCTCGTCTGAGGGGCTGCTTGCTCTTGGCGGGCACCCTCGTCACATTGTATGCCGATCATACTTCAATAGATTCGAGGCTCCAGTGGCGGCCCGTTCGGCGGCGAGGCGCCGTGCTGGGTGGCGCGGCACTCCTTCGCTCAGGGGTGTTCATTGCGCGTCGTGGAGTGCGGTCGACTGCGAGGGCTCGCTTGCGATCGATCGCCTCCGTGCACAGTATTATGAATGTAATTCAATGACCCTCGGTCAGCGCCGCCTCAGTTCTCGGCGAGGCGGATGCCGGGGTGATCAGAACGAGTCGGCTGACATGGGTCGGTACCCGCCACTGTGTGACCTGGCCGACAGTGCCGGTGCAGTGCATCGGGCGCCGGCGAAGAGAACTCCGTCCCTTGCGGCCCATCGGCCCGCCATTTAGCATCACGATCATAATGTCAAGGGCTACGGCGTCCGTCCCCCAGGGAAACCTGGGATGCCCAGGAATCCCGCGATGCACATCACCCCCGTCCGCTTGCGGACGAGATACGGAGACGATGATGAGGGCCCTCACGGTAGAGCGCTGCGGCCCGCGCCGAGGTCGGCGAGCGCCTGCCGCCAGGCGAAGCTCTTGCGGTAGGGCCAGGCGTTGTCCGTCAGGACGCGTTCAATGCGGAGGATGCCGCAGGTGGTGAAGAAGGCTGCGGCCCTGGTCAGGAAGGCCGCGCAGGTGGTGGCCTTCTCGTCCGGGTGGACCTCGCTGTAGGCCAGGCGGCTGTGGTCGTCGACGGCGGAGTGGATGTAGTCGAAGCCGGTGGTGCGGCGGCGGTCGGGGCAGGCGGCACGGCCGTGGACGCGCCACCCTCCGCCGTCGGGGATGCGGCCGAGTTTCTTGACGTCCACGTGGACGAGCTCGCCGGGCTGGCTGCGTTCGTAGCGGCGGATGATCTGGCCGGTGGGCCGGTCCAGGAAAGCCAGGCGGTTCAGGCCGTGCCGGGTCAGGACCCGGTGCACGGTCGAGGCGGGCAGGCCCAGGATCAGGCCGATGCGGGCCGGGCCCAGCTTGCGCTCCTGCCGCAGGCGGCAGATGCGGTCCTCCGTGTCTGGCGCGGTGCGGTGCGGCGTCCTGTGGGGCCGACTGGAGCGGTCGTGCAGGCCGGCTTCGCCCTCTGCCCGCCAGCGACGCAGCCACTTGTGGGCCGTGGGCCGCGAGATGCCCATCTCGGCGGCGACATGCGCGACGGGACGGCCGGAGCAGACACGCTCGATGAGCAGCCGCCTGCCGTGAACGGTCACCCGGGCATTACGGTGGGACACGAAGACCTCCGTGCGGTGCAGTCCTAGACAGCTCCACCACACCGGAGGTCTTCGCCGTGATCAAGCCCGACAGGCGTCAACAACGCTCATGATCAATACACCTAGGTCGCGGCACCCCCGTCAGCGAAGAGAATCCCCTCAAACGGGTACTCCAAGAGGAGGTGCGACATCTCATGAGCGACATTCGATCTGCGCCGTTGAAGCGTGTGCGCGGAGTTCTCCACGATGAACCGTGCCGTCCCGACCGGCACCAGGGCGGCTGACCACGCCTCAGGTCGCCTCGACGTGTAGTAGTCCAACGTCTTGGGCACGCATCCGCCGTCGACGACGTCGTTCTTCGGCTGCATGTGGTGCAACGCCTCATCGACCCGACCGAACTCGCTATCGAGATGCACCCCGAGACCGAGCGCGAGCAAGCCCGGTACATCCCCGGTGTACCCGCGCCCAGCGTGATGCCCTTGAACACACTTGCCGCCGGCGAAGCCGTGATCCGATTCCTGCTCGCATCCGCCGGTCTGCACGAGAACGACGACGATCTGGGATCAGTCATCCACCGCCCTCGAGTCCGCGAACGGCATCTCCAAGATCCCCGCCAGAATGGCGGCTGCCGATGGTGTACGCCCACGGGCAACCTCGGACGCGGCGCCAGCGGAGAACTTCAGCCTGGCAGGCGGTAAGTTCTCGACCTTGAGTTGGAGCCGCCATCGCCGCGGATTCGGAGTCGACGGCATTTCCAGTGCTCGCGGCGAAGTGCCAACTGCCGCATCACGGCTCGGCCGTCATCCTGATCCCACAGAATCACGGTGCCAACTATCCTCGGTATGTGACAACTAAGGTCTGTGGTCACACACGGTCAGCGCCGTACCCGCGGCATCCCCAGACCGATCCACGAGATGATCTCGCGCTGGATCTCGTTGTTGCCGCCGCCGAAGGTGAAGATCACCGCCGAGCGGTAGCCGCGTTCCAGGTCGCCGTGCAGGACCGCGCCCGCGGAGCCCTCCTTCAAGGGGCCGGCGGCGGCGAGGATCTCCATGAGCCAGGCGTAGGCGTCGCGGCGGGCCTCGGAGCCGTAGACCTTGACCGCGGAGGCGTCCTGGGGCGTGAGAGTGCCCTCCTGGACGGCGGTGACCATCTGCCAGTTGAGGAGCTTCATGGCGTCGAGGCGGGTGTGCGTGCGGGCGAGCAGGCGGCGCACCCAGGGCAGGTCGACGACGCGGCGGCCGTCGGCGAGCTTGGTCTCCATCGCCCAGCGCTGGACGTCGTGCAGGGCGCGGATCGCCATGGTGCCGTGGGCGGCGAGGGTGACGCGTTCGTGGTTGAGCTGGTTGGTGATCAGCCGCCAGCCCTGGTTCTCGGCGCCGACGCGGCGGGAGACGGGGACGCGGATGTTCTCGTAGTAGCTGGCCGTGGTGTCGTGCGAGGCGAGGGTGTTGATGACGGTGCAGGAGTAGCCCGGGTCGGAGGTCGGCACCAGGAGCATGGTGATGCCCTTGTGGGGCGGGGCCTCGGGGTCGGTCCGGGTGGCGAGCCACACCCAGTCGGCGGTGTCGCCGTTGGTCGTCCAGATCTTCTGTCCGTTGACCACGTACTCGTCGCAGTCCCGGACCGCCCGGGTCTTCAGGGCGGCCAGGTCCGTGCCGGCGTCGGGCTCGCTGTAGCCGATGGCGAAGTCGATCTCGCCGGAGAGGATGCGCGGCAGGAAGTACGCCTTCTGCTCCTCCGTGCCGTACTGCATGATCGTCGGGCCGACCGTGTTCAGCGCCATCAGCGGCAGCGGTACGCCGGCCTGCGCGGCCTCGTCGAAGAAGATGAACTGCTCCATGGCGGTCATGCCGCGCCCGCCGTACTCCTTCGGCCAGCCCACGCCGAGCCGGCCGTCGGCGCCGAGCCGGCGGATGGTCTCGCGGTAGAAGCGCTTCTGGGCGACCGGGTCGGCGTAGCGGGCGTAGGCGTTGTCCGGTACCAGGTCGGCGAAGTAAGCGCGCAGTTCGGTGCGCAGCCGCTGCTGCTCGGGCGTGTGGTCGAGGTGCACGGCGCCTCCAGGCTCCCATGGCGGGTCGGTCCTGTCGGCGCACACCGTAGAACGTGTTACAGAAATTGGGAAGCGAGAGGAGCGTCAGCGCAGCGTGGCGATGAACTCCGTGCACGCCCGCGCGCACGCCCGGCACGCCGCCGCGCTCTCCTCGGCGCCGGGCTGCTCGTCGAAGGCGTGCGCGCACTCGAGGCACACTGTCCGGCACAGCTCCAGCTGGATACGGATGCCGTTCTCGTCCAGGCAGTTGTACTCGGACAGCACACGGCAGGTCGCGTCGCACACCTCGGCACACATGATGCCCCGCCGCCGCGCCCGCTCCTGCTCGTCCGTACCGCCCGGATCCAGGAGGCTCGCGCGCAGCGCGCATGCCCGCGCGCACTCCGTACACGCCTGCGCACACGCGAAGCGGTCCTCCAGGAACCGGTACAGCTCCTGTTGGGTAGTCGTCGTCGGTGTCACATCGGCCGGGTAGCCGTGGCTCGGGCTGTCAAACCCGACCGCCCGGAGAACGCGGGATCGGCGGGTGGTCGCCAGGCGTCGCGGCCCATCACGGAAGGTGTCCGGTTCGCACCGTTCTGGTGGGGTATTCGTCTCGTATGAGTACCGCATCGATGCAGCTGGCCGCCGCGAGCGGCCTCATGAGTCTGGTCCTCTTCCTGGTGGCCGTGGCCGTGCTCGCGGTACTGGCCGGGGGTTTCTGGCTGACCTCCCGGGTCAGGTACAACGAGTCGCCCCGTCCGCGCCCGGACGAACAGCCGCACCTGCCACCGGAGGGCGCCGTGCACGAGGTCCGGCAGAACCGGGAGTCCGAGGAGGTGCCCGTGGTCCCGAAGGGCGGTCGTGCCATGACCCCCTACGACCTGAGAAACCAGGACACGAGGCCCAGCGAGTCGAAGGACCGGCCCCGCTGGAGCAAGGGGTCGAGCGGCTCCTTCGGCGGCGGCGGACTGGGCGCCCACTGACAAGGCGCGGCCCCACTGACGGGCGCGGCCCGCTGACAGACGAAGGAAGTGAGACGTATGGCGGACTCGGGTCACACCGGGTTGCCCCTGCCCGACTACGACCAGCTGCCGATCGGCAGCCTGGAGAGCCGAGTGCGCTCGCTGGGCGCCGAGGACGTCGAGGAGCTCCTCGCCCACGAGCGGGGTCACGCCGACCGGCCGCCGGTGAACGCACTGCTGGAGCACCGGCTGGAGCAGCTCCGGTCGGGCGCCGAGCCCTCCTCAGGTGATCCGCTGGGCCTGCGCCCCGAGCGCGGCGCGGGCCACACGGGCTCACCGGTCTCCCCGGCGACGTCCCCGATGCCCTCCAGCCCGCCCCCGCACGGCACGCCGGCCCAGTCGGGCAAGCCCAAGGGCGATCGCACCTAGCCGGAACCCGGTTTCCGGGGTGTGGCGGGGGGCACTCGTGCGCCGTGCTCAGGAGAACGGGACCACGAGCCCGGCGTGCCGCCGACCGACTGGACGCCCGCCTCCCTCTGTCCGAGGGGGGCGGCCTGTTGCGCAAGGCCTTCCCCGACCACTGGTCGTTCTTCCTGGGCGAGCTCGCCCTCTACAGTTTCGTCGTCCTGCTGCTGACGGGCGTCTGGCTCACCCTGTTCTTCCACCCGTCGATGACCGAGGTCGTCTACAACGGCTCGTACCGGCCGCTGGACGGTGTGCGGGTGTCCGAGGCGTACCGCTCGACGCTGCACATCAGCTTCGACGTGCGCGGCGGGCTGCTGATCCGGCAGTTGCACCACTGGGCGGCGCTGGTCTTCCTCGCCGCGATCGGCACACACCTGCTGCGCGTCTTCTTCACCGGCGCCTTCCGCCGGCCCCGTGAGGTCAACTGGACGATCGGCGTGACCCTGTTCCTGCTGGCGCTCGCCGAGGGCTTCGCCGGTTACTCGCTGCCGGACGACCTGCTGTCCGGTACGGGCCTCAGGATCGCCCAGGGCGTCATGCTGTCGATCCCGGTGGCGGGGACGTACATCAGCATGTTCGTGTTCGGCGCTCAGTTCCCCGGCCACGACCTGATTCCCCGGCTGTACACGCTGCACATCCTGCTGCTGCCCGGACTGCTGCTCGCGCTGGTCAGCCTCCACCTGATCCTCGTCGTGTATCTGAAGCACACGCAGTGGGCGGGGCGGGGCCGTACCGAGCGCAATGTCGTGGGCAAGCCCATGGTCCCGCAGTTCACGGCGAGTTCGGGCGGCCTGTTCTTCATGGTGAGCGGGGTACTGACGCTGCTCGCTGGGCTTGCGCAGATCAACCCGGTCTGGGTGTACGGCCCTTACCGGCCGGACACCGTCTCGACGGGTTCCCAGCCCGACTGGTACGTGGGCTTCCTGGAGGGCTCGTTGCGGCTGGTGCCGCCGTGGGAGACGGCGGTCGCCGGGCACACGGTGATGTGGAACGTGCTGCTGCCGGCGGTGGTGCTGCCGTTGGCCCTGTTCGCGGTGCTGTACGCGTACCCCTTCCTCGAGGCCGGGGCCACCGGGGACCACCGGGAGCACCATCTGTGCGACCGCCCGCGGGACGTGCCGGTGCGCACCGGGCTCGGGGTGGCGGCGATCTGCTTCTACGGCGTACTCCTCGCGGCGGGCGGCAACGACGTCATCGCGCACACCTTCAAGCTCTCCCTGAACGCCCTCACCTGGACCTTCCGGATCGCCCTGCTGATCCTGCCGCCGCTCGCCTTCTTCGTGACCCGGGCGGTGTGCCACGCGCTGCGGGAGGCCGACATGGAGCGGCTGACGGAGGGCGAGGAGACGGGCGAGATCCGGCAGACCATCACCGGCGGGTACGAGGAGACCAGCGTGCCCCTCGACCAGGAGCGGCGCTACGTGCTGGAGGCCTACCGGGTGCCCGAGCGGCACCCCGGGGACGGCTCGGACGACTGAGCCTCCCGGTCGGCGTACTGGAGGACCATGCCGACGACACCCGCGGCGAGCACACCCAGGCCGATCAGGACCAGCCACAGGCCGAAAACGACACCGAGGGCGAGCAGTACGGCCCCGAGGGCGATCGTGATGGGCCACGCGCTGCGCGGCGGGAAGAAGGCGACGGGCCCGGCGGTCTCGACGACCTCCGCGTCGGTACGGTCCTGCGGCCGCGCACCGAGCCGACGGTGCTGGACGCGCAGGAAGAACGCGACCAGCGCGGCCATCACGCAGGCCAGCGCGAGGGCGGCGGTCCCGGCGGGTTCGGCGGAACGCCAGCCGTAGCCGGCGGCGGTGACGGCGAAGAACGCCGCGACCCCGGTGAACAGGCGGGCCTCGGTCCGCATCAGGCCTCCTTCGGTATCTCCGGGTGGTGCAGGTCGAACGCGGGGGACTCGGAGCGGATGCGGGGCAGCGCGGTGAAGTTGTGGCGCGGGGGCGGACAGGAGGTGGCCCACTCCAGGGAGCGGCCGTAGCCCCAGGGGTCGTCGTCGTCCACGCGGCGGCCCTGGTGGGCGGTGCGCCAGACGTTGTAGAGGAACGGAAGCGTGGACAGGCCCAGCAGGAAGGCGCCGAGGGAGCTGATGGTGTTCAGCAGGGTGAAGCCGTCGGTGGGCAGGTAGTCGGCGTACCGGCGGGGCATGCCGGCCTCGCCGAGCCAGTGCTGGACCAGGAACGTGGCCTGGAAGCCGACGAACAGCGTCCAGAAGTGGATCTTCCCGAGGCGTTCGTCGAGCATCCGCCCGGTGAGTTTCGGCCACCAGAAGTAGAAGCCCGCGAACATCGCGAAGACGACGGTGCCGAACAGCACGTAGTGCAGGTGCGCCACGATGAAGTAGGAGTCGGTGAGGTGGAAGTCCAGGGGCGGCGAGGCGATCAGGACGCCGCTCATGCCGCCGAGCAGGAAGGTCACCAGGAAGCCGCAGGACCACAGCATCGGCGTCTCGAAGGAGATCGAGCCGTGCCACATGGTGCCGATCCAGTTGAAGAACTTCACCCCGGTCGGCACCGCGATGAGGAACGACATCAGCGAGAAGAACGGCAGCAGGACGGCACCGGTGGCGAACATGTGGTGCGCCCACACCACGGCGGAGAGCATGGTGATCGCGATGGTGGCGCCGACGAGGCTGACGTAGCCGAAGACCGGCTTGCGGCTGAACACCGGGATGATCTCGGAGACGATGCCGAAGAACGGCAGCGCGACGATGTAGACCTCCGGGTGCCCGAAGAACCAGAACAGGTGCTGCCACAGCAGCGCACCCCCGCTGGCCGCGTCGAAGATGTGCGCGCCGAACTTCCGGTCCGCCTCCAGGGCGAACAGGGCGGCGGTCAGCACCGGGAACGCGGGCAGGACGAGGATCGAGGTGAACAGCACGTTCCAGGTGAAGATCGGCATCCGGAACATCGTCATGCCGGGGGCGCGCAGACACAGGATCGTGGTGATGAAGTTGACCGCGCCCAGGGTGGTGGAGACGCCGGTGACCACGAGGCCCATGGTCCACAGGTCGCCGCCCGCGCCGGGGCTGTGGACGGCGCTGTTGAGCGGGGCGTAGGCGAACCAGCCGAAGTCCGCCGCTCCCCCGGGTACCAGGAAGCCGGAGATCACCATCAGGCCGCCGAAGAGGTACAGCCAGTACGACAGGGCGTTCAGCCGCGGGAAGGCCACGTCCGGCGCGCCGATCTGCAACGGCATGATCGCGTTGGCGAACCCGGCGAACATCGGTGTCGCGAACAGCAGCATCATGACCGTGCCGTGGATCGTGAACAGCTGGTCGTACTGGCTCTGGGTGACCAACTGAAGGCCGGGGCGGGCGAGTTCGGCCCGCATCAGCAACGCGAGCACGCCGCCGAAGAGGAAGAAGGAGAAGGACGTCGTGAGGTAGAGGTTGCCGATGACCTTGTGATCGGTCGTCGTCGTCCAGCGCAGCAGGGCGCGGCCCAGGGGCGAGCGCCGCGTCGGCCGCGGCGGCACCGGGAGCGATCGGGCCGACGTGTCGTGCACCACCATGCGCCGCCGGGTACCCGGGGGTGGCGCACCCATGTGGGTGCGGTCAGGGAAGGCTGCCGTCCCCCGCCCGGTGCCCGTCCATCCGTGTCACGTGGGCGACGTTCTCCCGGTCCTCGGCGTCCTCGCTGGGGCGGGCGGTGAACCAGGCATCGAGGATCTCCTTCAGCACCGCCTCGGAGGTCAGGCGCAGGCCGATGGCCAGTACGTTGGCGTCGTTCCAGCGGCGGGCGCCGTCCGCGGTGTACGCGTCCGGGCACAGTGCGGCCCGTACGCCGGGCACCTTGTTCGCGGCGATCGAGGCGCCCGTCCCCGTCCAGCAGCACACCACCGCCTGGTCCGCCGTCCCGGCGGCCACCTCACGGGCGGCGGCCTCCGAACAGACCGCCCACTGCGGGTCAGCGCCGGGATCCAGAGCGCCGTGCACGCGCACCTCGTGCCCACGCCCGCGCAGCTCCTCGACGAGGAGCCGGGCGACGGGTTCGTCCATGTCGGAGGAGACGGAGATCCGCATGCTCCGAGCGTAACGCCGGATGGCCGGATCACAGCGCATGATCCCGGCGCTCGGACGGCCGTGCTCCTGAGCGTTGTGACCCACCGGTACGGTTTGGCCATGGAGCTTTCCGAGATCAAGGCCACCGCTCGCCAACTGCTGGAGAAGCTGGGCGCCGGAGGGCTGTCCCTGGATGCCGTGGCCCGCGAGGGCGGACTGCCCATCGCCGACGTGGAGGCCGTCTTCGCGCATCGGGACGAGCTGCTGACGGCGCTGGTCATCGACGCCTACAACGAGTCCGCCGCCGCGATGGAGCAGGCCGACCAGGCAGCCAGGGACGCGGGCGCGTCGGCGGGCGCGCGGCTCCTCGCGGTCACCCGCGCGCTGCGGCGGTGGTCCTTCGACAACGCCGCCGAGTTCACGCTGATCTACGGCTCGCCCGTGCCGGGGTACCACGCCCCGCAGGACACGGTCCCGCCCGCCTCGCGCACCCCCGCGGTGCTGGCGGCCATCGTGCGATCGGCGCTCGAGGCCGGTGAACTCACTCCGCCCCGGCGGGCGCCGGCCGGTCCGCCGCTGCTCCTCCCGGAGGCCGTGGAGCTCTTCGGCGGCGTTCCCGAGGCTCCGTTCTCGGACATCATCGAGCGCGGCATCGTGCTGTGGAGCAACCTGATCGGGCTGCTGGTGTTCCAGGTCTTCAGCCGTACCCACGACAGCGTCCGGGACGAGTCCGCGTTCTTCGACTTCGCCGTCGCCGTGGCGGCCGAAGGCATCGGACTCGAGGTGCCCCTGGGCGACGGCACCCGCTGAGACGACACCGACTGGTACCCGACACCGACTGATCCGACACCGACCGAAACGTCCGCCGCGTGCGCGGCACCGGCAGGGAGTCAGGCCGTGACCACCACCAGAACCCTCTGTTTCGTCATAGCGGCACTCTCCTCGTATGCCGCGCTCGTGTACCGGCTGTGCCAGGTCAGGCGCAGCTGGCGGGACAGCGCCTACCGGACACTGGTCGTCACGCTGCTGCTCCAGTGCCTCACCTTCACGATGGGCGCGGTCGCCATGGGGAGCAAGAGCTTCCTCGGCGTAGGCAATCTCGCCATCCTGGTGATGCACCTGTCGGCGGTCGCCTTCTGTGTCAGCGCGCAGATCATCCTGCTGCGCTGGGCGACCGCGGACGAGGACGCGTTGCGGGGGACCCGCTACTGGCTGCTCACCGGGATCGTTCTCGACGCGCTGCTGACCGCGCTGTTCTTCGTCGCCGACGGCCCCGGCCGGCCGGCCTCGGACTTCGACACCGGCAGCGGGCAGCCGCTGGTGCTGACCTACCTGCTGCTCTTCATCGTGTCGCAGGCGGTTCCGTGCGTCACCATCTTCCGCCAGTGCGGTCACTACGCGCGGATGACCGACAAGGCCTCGCTGCGCCAGGCCCTGCAACTGCTCTCCGTCGCCGCGGTGATCCTCTTCCTGTACTGCCTGGCCAGGACGGTCAACATCCTCACCGCCGCGGCCGGGATCGACATCGGCGTCTGGAAGCTCGCCGCGTCCGTCTTCAGCGCGCTGGGCATCGTCGTCCTCTCGCTCAGCCTGACGATGCCCTCCTGGGGGGCGCGGGTCGCCAAACTGCTGGACTGGGCGGACAGTTACCGGTCGTACCGGGTTCTGTACCCGCTCTGGCGGGACTTGTACGAGTCCTCGCCGGACATCGTCCTGGAGCCCCCCGGGGCATCGGTCTCCGACCTCGACTACCGTCTGCACCGGCGGGTCATCGAGATACGGGACGGATGGCGGGACCTGCGTCCCTACATCGACCGCACCACCAACGGTTTCGGCGCGGCGGAGCCGGGGGCGAGCGAGGAGTCCCGGCAGGCGTTCGCGGAAGCGGCACGTATCAGACAGGCGCTGCTCGCCAAACGCACCGGCACCGCCCCCGGCGACGACGGGGACGCGGGCGATTTCGAGGACCGGGATACGGACAACTTCACCGCCGAGGTCGCCTGGCTCACCAAGGTCGCGTCCGCCTACCGTAGACTCGACAACGCGGGTTGAGAGCTCCCGCCCGGTCTGTTCCCCCGTCAGACCGGGCGGGTTTTTCCTTGTCTCCCCGTGCTTCCCCACCGTCTCTTCGCCTGGCCCGTCCCTCCCCCGAAGGCCGGGCCAGGCTGCCTCTGCCGGCAGCCAACTCAGCCACCCCCGTGAGCCAAGTTAACTGCCAGCTATCGGCGAGATCCACGTTGACGGACTCCAGTCCGATTGTCAACTGACAGCTAATCTGCGAAACTTACGAATAGCCGAGAGCAAGGCCGAGGAGGTGACGGGAGGGAGATTCACAGTGTCCGAGCCTGACGACCGCCCGCTGCTGGCAGTGCGCCTGGACAACCTCTTCAAGACGGTTCGCCCCAAGGGCAAGCACTGGACCAACGCCGAAGTGGCCGAGGAACTGAAGCGGGTAAGCCCCGAACTCAGGGTCGGCGGTGTGTACCTGTCGCAGCTGCGGACGGGCAAACGAGCCAATCCCTCACCGGACCTCCTGGCCGCCCTGGCGCGCTTCTTCGGCGTGTCGGTCGCCTACTTCTTCGACGACAAGGTCGCCGAGTCGGTGCTCAACGAGATCGCCGCCGTAGAGGCACTGCGCCAGTCGGGGGTCCGTGCCGTGGCGATGCGAGCGGCCGGGATGAAGAAGGAGAACCTCCAGGCCATCACGGCGATCATGGACCAGTACCGGCAGTTGCAGGGTCTTCCGCCGGTCTCCGACCCCTCGGACGCCGAGTGAGACGCGCCAGGAAGGGACGGTCCGCCGACCAGGACCGGCGCAGTCAGCTCAAGAGGCTCCGGAGAGCCGGGGCGCAGCGGATCGCCGAACTCGACCTGCCGAACGTGACCGACGTGGCCGAGCTCTGCCGCCACCTCGGGGAGGTCCGCGACCGTCCGATCACCCTGGTGCCGATGCAGATGCCCGCGTCGCACCCGTGCGGCATGTGGGTCGCCGCCCGCGACGAGGACCTCATCTTCTACGACGCCAACACCACCAGCGCGCATCAGGAGCACATCATCATGCACGAGCTGGGCCACATCATCTGCTGCCACCGCGGGGCCGGCTGGCTGGACGAGGCGACCGCCCGCCTCCTCTTCCCCAACCTCGACCCCGACCTCGTGCGTGACATGCTCCTGCGCGCGACCTACGACGACGTACAGGAACAGGAGGCGGAGATCATCGCCTATCTGCTCTCCCAACGGGTGGACAGCACCCAGGAGCGGCATGGCGCGCCCCCGGCCGAGGAGGCCGGGAAGGAGGGGGACTCCGGAAAGAACGCCATGCTCAGCCGGATCGAACGCACCCTGATCTGACGTGCGTCACTCACACATCCACGGACGCCACCTCCTCGGCGAGGATCGACACGGCCCGTCGGATGTCGTCCTCGCGGTGTTCACTGGTGACGAAGAACCGCAGCCTCGCGAGCCCCTCCTCCACGGCGGGGTGGAAGATCGGATCAGCCACGACTCCCCGGGCGAACAGCCGGTCCGCGACACGCAGGGTCTTCGCGGAGTCACCGAGCACACACGGCACGATCGGAGTGTGGGCACTGGAGCCCGTCGGCAGTCCGGCCGAGGCGGCGAGGCTCAGGAAGAGCTCCGCGTTCCGCCTCAGCGTGCGCACCCGGTGCGGTTCCGCGGTCATCAGCTCGGTCGCGGCCAGCGCCGCGGCGGCGTTGGCCGGCGTCAGGCCGACGCTGTAGACGAAGCCGGGCAGCGTGTGCCGAAGCCAGCGAACCATGCGGGCCGAGCCACCGAGGTAACCACCGCAGCTGGCGAAGGACTTGGAGAGGGTGCCCATCCACAGGTCCACGTCGGCCCGGTCGACCCCGAAGAACTCCCCCACCCCGCGGCCGCGTTCGCCCACGGTGCCGATGCTGTGCGCCTCGTCGACCAACAGCAGGGCGCCGTACCGCCGCTTCAGCTCGATCACGGCCGGCAGGTCGACGAGGTCGCCGTCCATGCTGTAGGCGCCCTCGACGGCGATCAGCACCCGCCGGAACCGGGACCGGTTGAGCCGCAGCATGTGCTCCAGCTCGCCGACGTCGTTGTGGGCGAACGGGCGTCGCGCCGCACCGGACAGCGCACAGCCCTGAAGGATGCTGTCGTGGGCGAGGGCGTCGTGTACGACCAGGTCGCCCGCGCCGACCAGATGCCCTATCGCGGTGACATTGGTGGCATGGCCGCTCACCAGCGCCAGGCAGTCCGCCACTTGGAGGAAGCCGGCGAGGGCCCGCTCCAGCCGTACGGTCAGGTCCCGTTCGCCGGAGAGCGCCCGGCTCGCGGAGACCGAGGTCCCGTACCGCTCCACCGCCTCGTGCACGGCCTCGTTGACCGCGGGATGACCCGAGAGTCCCAGGTAGTTGTAGCTGCCGAAGGACAGGTACGGCCGGCCGTCGATCACGGTGGTGTCGCGGATGTTGCCCTCGTGGACCCGGAAGTACGGCAGGTCCGCGCCGCTGTCGGTGATCGAGCCCAGACGCTCCTCGAACAGCCCTACTTCGGGGAAGTCGTCCACGCACGCGGTGTCGGCGGCCCACTCCGCCGGCGTCTGCGAGGGCAGCGGCTCACCCGGGGCCGGCGGCTCGGTGAGGTGCGGGTCGACCAGTGTGATCAGCCGCTCGACGGTGAGGCCGCGGGAGAACATCTCGTCGGTGCGGAAGCCCGGTACCCGCTTGCCGATGTTGACCTCCAGTTCCTGGAGCATCAGGGAGTCGAAGCCGAGATCGGTCGCCAGCACCATCCGCTCGCTCAGGTCCGAGAGGGGGAAGACACCGGCCCGCGACACCTCTTCGAGCACGATGGCCGCGCTCGACGCGCCACCGGCCGGCACCGCCACCGGCACCGCCTCGGGGCGGCCCACCGGCCCGGGCCGCTCCTCCCGCACGGAGTCGAGGGGACGGGAGGGATCCTCAGCCTCGCGAGCCGACTCGTCCACCACCCAGTGGCGGCGCGGGGCGAGCGGGCTGGGTGGCAGGGTGCAGGGCGGTATTCGCTCCGTCCCCGGGCTCGGTCCCGAGCCGGTGACCGCGCGCTCCGTCTCCGCGAGTCCGTCGGGCACCGCCGTGGTACGGCCCGCCGCGACGGCCTCCGACGCCGCGCTCAGCTTGGCGACGGCGTCGGCCGCGTCCTCCGCGACCAGGGCGAGGTGTTCGGCGAGGGGAGCCCGGCGGGCCAGGGTGTCCGCGACAGCGGCCAGCGGCGGCCGGTCGTCGGCGATGGTGTCGGCCAGTTCCCGGGCGTACCGGGCGAGCCCGGCCCGGTCCCGGGCGCTGAGGACCAGGCGGTGCGGCCCTCCGTCCGGTGCCGGGGCGGATGCCGTGGTGCACTCCTCCACCACCACATGGACACCGGTGCCGCCGAACCCGAAGGCGCTCACCCCCGCCCGGCGGGGCTGCCCGGACTCCGGCCACGGTGTCGGCTTCGTGGGGACGGTCAGCCGCGCGGCGTCGAGCCCGGCACGGTCCGCCAGGTCGAACTCCGGCTGCGGCGGTACCACGCCCCGGTGCACGGCCAGGACGGCCTTGATGAGTCCGGCCAGCCCGGCGGCGTTGAGCGAGTGCCCGACCACCGCCTTCACCGCGCCGAGGAAGGCGGGCGCGCCCTGCTCGCCGCGCAGTTCGCGCAGGACACCGACCTCGACCGGATCGCCGACCGTGGTCCCCGTGCCGTGCGCCTCCAGGTAACCCACCGCGCCCGGGGCCAGATCCGCGTCCCGGTAGGCCCGGCGCAACGCCCGGAGCTGACCGGCCGCCTGGGGATGCATACCGCCCTGTACGGTCCCGTCGTTGGCCGTTCCCACACCGCGGATCACCGCGTAGACCCGGTCGCCGGCCGCCAGCGCGTCGGCCAGGGGCCGCAGCACCAGCACCCCGGCGCCCTCCCCCAGGACGAACCCGTCGGCCCGCGCGCCGAACGGCAGACACCGGCCGCTGCGCGAGATGGCACCGATCCGGCAGAGGCCCACCAACAGGTCGGGTGTGAGCAGGAGTTGTGCGCCGCCGGCGAGGGCGATGCAGCATCGGCCCGCGCGCAGCGCGAACACCGCGTTGGCCACGGCCATGAGCCCGCCGGAGCAGGCCGAGTCCAGCGCGTAGCTCTCGCCGTGCAGATCGAGGACCGAACTGATCGTGTTGGGGCCCATGTTGAGCAGCAGCCCGGCCACGGACGTGCCGTGCAGCCCGTGCACCGCGCGGACCGTTTCCGGCCAGTGGGGATCGGTCGGCCGGGCCCCGAACTCGCCGCCGGTCAGCTGACGCATCCGGATGTGCAGGGTGCTGAGCTCGCGGTAGCCGCTCTCGGTGAGCGACGTGATCACCGAGGTCTCCTCGCGGTCGAAGCCGTCGGCCTCCCAGCCGGCGTCCTGGACGGCCTCACGGGCGAGGTCGATCAGCAGCCGGTGCTGGGGGTCCATGGCCCGGGCCCGCCGCGGCGGGATGCCGTAGTGCGCCGCGTCGAAGTGGCCCACGTCCGGGAGCAGCGCCATGGTGTCCGTGTAGGCAGCGGCCGTGTCACGGAAGTTGTCGCTGAGGAAGGCGGCGGTGCGCCACCGCGAGTCCGGGACGGGGGCGAACTGGGCCTGCGGCGCCGTCAGGAGCCGCCAGTACTGGTTCACGTTCGGTGCCCCCGGGAACCGGCAGGCCATCCCCACGATCGCGATGTCGTCGTGGCGGGCTCGCGCCGAGCCCGCGGTCGAATCCTTGGTCGTCACGGACGTCACCGGGCGGTGGCCGGTCGGGTGCGCCACCAGTTGACGGTCGCTCTGACCTGTTCGTCGACGGGGGTGGCCCGGACCGTCAACTCTGCCTCGTAGGCACTGGAATCCACCACGAACGGGCGGTCGAACTGGTAGCGGATCTCCTTGAGTTCACGGATCAGCGGGGAGAAGACCGAGGCGACCTGCAGCGCGGCCGACGGCAGTCTGCGGACCGCGACCGGTCCGGTGCCGGCCTCGGCGGCGAGGCGGTCGATCATCTCCCGGGTGGACAGCGGCGGTCGGGTCGGGACGTGCCAGGCCCGCCCCCAGGCTCGTTCCTCGCCCGCGACCTCGGCCATGGCCGCGGCCACGTCCGGGACATAGGTCCAGCTGTGCGGGGCGTCCGGATCCCCGAGGGTGGCGACCGGCTTGCCGCGCAGCAGTCGCGGCATGACCCGCGCGGCCAGGTGCCCGCCGTCGGTCACGCCGGGGCCGAAGAAGTCGGAGGCCCGTACTTCGACCGCCCTGATGCGCCCCTGCTCGTGCAGTTCCCGCGCCTGCTCCCAGACCGCCGCGCGCACCCGCCCCTTGGGGCCGGTCGCCGCGAGCGGCAACTTCTCGGTGAGGGGGCCGTCCACCGGGCCGTAGCCGTAGAGGTTGCCCAGCACGACCAGGACGGCCCCGCTCGCCTCGGCCGCGGCGCAGACCGACGAGGCCAGCGGGGGCCATTCGCTCGCCCAGCGGTGGTAGGGCGGTGCGGCACAGTTGTGGATGGCGGCGGCGCCCCGCACGGCGTCGGTCAGCCGCTCGCTGTCGGTCGCGTCCAGCGCGACATGCTCGATGCCGGGTTCCGGACTCCGTCCGGACCGGGTGATGACACGTACTGATTGACCTTTTTCGGCCAGCAACCGGGCGGTGGCCGCCCCGGCGGGCCCGAAACCTAAGACGATATGAAGACTCACGGTCGCACACTAGCGCCAGCACATGTGACACCCGCGACCGGTAGGTCAGGGACATGCCACCGGAGAGCTGAGGCCCGCCCCTGCACCCGCGACGCACGTGACCTTCGCTGCCACAAGGTCGATACTGCCAGTAGCAGCACTCCAGACGTCCCGCCTAGGAGGTACCGATGAGGATGCTGATCAACGTCCCGGAGACCGTGGTCGCGGACGCGCTGCGGGGGATGGCGGCGGCGCATCCCGAGCTGGCCGTCGATGTCGAGAACCGGGTGATCGTGCGGCGGGACGCCCCCGTGGCCGGCCAGGTCGCGCTGGTCTCCGGCGGTGGGTCGGGGCACGAGCCGCTGCACGGCGGGTTCGTGGGTCACGGCATGCTGTCGGCGGCCTGTCCGGGTGAGGTGTTCACCTCGCCGGTGCCGGACCAGATGGCGCGGGCGGCGGCCGCCGTGGACAGCGGGGCGGGTGTGCTGTTCGTCGTGAAGAACTACACCGGCGACGTGCTCAACTTCGACATGGCGGCCGAGCTCGCCGAGGACGAGGGCATCCAGGTCGCGAAGGTACTGGTCAACGACGACGTGGCGGTCACCGACAGCCTCTACACGGCCGGCCGGCGCGGTACCGGCGCGACACTGTTCGTGGAGAAGATCGCGGGCGCCGCCGCGGCCGAGGGGCAGCCGCTGGAGCGGGTGGAGTCCATCGGGCGCCAGGTCAACGAGAACTCCCGCACCTTCGGTGTGGCGCTCAGCGCCTGCACCACCCCGGCCAAGGGCAGCCCCACCTTCGACCTGCCGCCCGGCGAGCTGGAACTGGGCATCGGCATCCACGGCGAGCCGGGCCGGGAACGGCGGGCGATGATGACCTCCGGCGAGATCGCCGACTTCGCGGTCCACGCGGTCCTGGAGGACCTCACCCCGCGCAATCCCGTACTCGTGCTGGTCAACGGCATGGGCGCCACCCCGCTGCTGGAGCTGTACGGCTTCAACGCCGAGGTGCAGCGGGTGCTCGGCGAGCGCGGTGTCGCCGTGGCCCGCACGCTCGTCGGCAACTACGTCACCTCCCTGGACATGGCGGGTGCCTCCGTCACGCTGTGCCAGGTCGACGAGGAGCTGCTCAGGCTGTGGGACGCGCCGGTGCGTACACCGGCCCTGCGCTGGGGTATGTGACACGGCGCCGGAGCAGGAGATCCATCTACCACGCGAGGAGAACCAGTGCTCGACGCCGACTTCTTCCGCCGTTGGATGACGGCGACCGCCGCATCCGTGGACCGCGAGGCGGAACGGCTGACCGCCCTCGACTCGCCCATCGGGGACGCCGACCACGGCAGCAATCTGCTGCGCGGCTTCACGGCCGTGCGGGCCGCGCTGGAGAAGGAGGCGCCGCAGACGCCGGGTGCCGTCCTGACCCTGGCGGGGCGCCAGCTGATCTCGACGGTCGGCGGCGCGTCCGGGCCGCTGTACGGCACCCTGCTGCGCCGGACGGGCAAGGCGCTCGGGGACGCCGCCGAGGTGAGCGAGGAGGAGCTCGCCGGGGCGCTGCGGGCGGGCGTGGAGGGGGTCATGGCGCTCGGCGGTGCCGCCCCCGGGGACAAGACCATGATCGACGCCCTCCTCCCGGCCGTCGACGCGATGGGCGACGGCTTCGGTGCGGCCCGGGCCGCCGCCGAGGAGGGCGCCGAGGCCACGATCCCGTTGCAGGCCCGCAAGGGCAGGGCGAGCTACCTCGGCGAGCGCAGCATCGGCCACCAGGACCCGGGGGCCACCTCGTCGGCGCTGCTGATCGCGGCACTCGATGAAGCCGCGACAGCCGGGACGGCCGCGGAGGCGGCAGGTGAGTGACGGCGGGCTGGTCGGGATCGTGCTGGTGTCGCACAGCGCGGAGGTGGCCGCCTCCGTCGCCGAGCTGGCCAAGCGCCTGGCCGCCGGTGGTGCGGCGGTACCGGTCGCCTCGGCGGGCGGCACCGAGGGCGGCGGGATCGGGACCAGCGCCGAGCTGGTCGCGGCGTCGGCCGCGGCTGTGGACCGGGGCGCCGGGGTCGCCCTGCTCACCGACCTGGGCAGCGCGGTGCTCACCGTGAAGGCACTGCTCGCGGAGGGGGACGAACTGCCGCCGGGCTCCCGCCTCGTGGACGCCCCGTTCCTGGAGGGCGCCGTGGCCGCGGTCGTCACGGCGGCGACGGGCGCCGACCTCGACGCGGTGGAGGCGGCGGCCGTGGAGGCGTACACGTACCGGAAGGTGTGAGGGGGCGGCGGGACAGCCGGCCGGGCCGTGCGTTCAGCCGCCGTCCCGGACGAACCGCCGTGCCAGCCGCTCCCCACGTGCCACGGCCTCCGCGTGGTCCTCGATGGGCGTCACCGGCGAGCCCTTGAAGACGATGTACGTGACACCGGAGGGCACCCCGCCGGTGCGCGGGTCGGTCGGGATCCCGAGGTCGCGGGCGGTGGCGTACGAGGCCTCGCCGATGATGTCGCGCGGGCCGGTGTCACCGACGACCGCGTACCGCACCGTGCCCCGGTAGACGACGGCGGCCACCGAGCCGCCGCGGACGCCGTGCTCACGGGGGTTCCAGATGCCGCTGCGGGCCGGCACCACGATGTAGGGCAGGCGCTCGGCGCTCAGATGGCGGCCGTCGGACTGCTGGTAGGCGGTCGTGGAGGAGAAGAGCGGATCGCTGCGGCGGTTGCAGCGGGCGGTGGGCCGACCGTCGCAGTCGATGTCCATGTCGGCCTCCCAGAACACCGCCTCGCGGGTGCCGCAGACCCGGACCTTCGCCGAGCCCGAGGAGTCGGTGCGGTAGCGGCCGTGGGAGACCGGGGAGCAGTGGCGCAACCTGGCCAGCAGGTCCGCGGCCGAAACCCGGCCGTCGCTCCGCGACACGACTGCCCCGCCGGGCCGTACGGCGACCGCGGGTTCGGTCAGCGTCACCGGGACGAACAGAGCGGCCGCGCCGGCCGCGGCCAGCGTCAGTGCCTGGGCACGCACGATGATGGACCCTCTCATGGGGGGACATGGACGACAACCCGGCCAAATCTGACATAACGGACGCTCTCAGAGTGGCCGAGTGGCCGGGGACCTGAGTCCGTGTCGGCCCAGGCCGCCCCGGCCGCCCGTGCGGGCGCGGGATCAGCGACGACAGCGTTCCCGCGCCCCAGGCGTGAACTGCCCTGCCCTCGGGGGCAGTTCATCCATGAGGTGGCTCAGCATACGTAACCCGCCCCACCGGTCGCCAAATAGGACCATCACACCACCCTCTTGAGGTGATCACGCCATACGGGTCATATTGGTCCGGACCATTGCGGTGACGGTGCTGCCGGGGAGGCTGAGTCGTGCGACGCGTGCCCCTTCCTCCGGTCGTCGCCTGCGGTGCCCTGGCACTGGTGGTGTCCTGCGGCTGGGGCGGTCCGGCCGGTGACGAGGGACGGATGCCGGGTGCGCCGACGGGTGTCACCGCCGCGGCCGGAAGCGCCACGACCGTGCACGTCATGTGGAACGCGGTGACCAGCGGCGCCGGTGTCCGCGCCTACGAGGTGTATCGGGGCACCACGAAGGTCACGGAGGTGCCTGGTTCGCAGCACATGGTGGACGTCACCAGGCTCAGGCCGTCCACCATGTACGTCTTCACCGTCCTGGCCCGGGACACGGACGGGCGAACCGGGCCGCCCAGCCGGGAGGTCCGGGCGAGGACACCCGCCGCCGTCGCGGCGGACCGCTCGGCACCGAGCCGCCCCGGGCACCCCGAGGGCCGTACGGTCGGCAGCCGGTCCGTCCAGCTGTCCTGGGGCGCGTCCGAGGACGACCGGGGCGTGGTGTCGTACGACGTCTGCCAGGGCGGTGTGAAGATCCACAGCGTCGGGGGCGGACAGACCGCCACCGTGGTCACGGGGCTGCGCCCGGGCACCCGCTACGTCTTCACCGTCCGCGCCCGCGACGCGGCCGACAACCTCTCGCCCGCCGGCGCCCCCGTCCGGCTGACCACACCGGGCACCGACGACGGCCGCAGCACCGCCCCGACCGGTTTCCGGGCGACGACCCACCGCGCCGACGGGGCTTACTACGTCGACCTGTCCTGGATGCCGCCGCGCACCGACGGCGTGGTCACGGAGTACCAGATCCGGCTCGACGGGCGCCCCGCCACCTCCCTGGTCTGGGGCGGGAGTCCGCCGCGCGGCCGGGCGTCCTACAGCTTCTACGCGGGCGGGGACGCGGGCGTGGTCCACCGGGTGCGGATCCGGGCCCGGCTGCCGGACGGCACCTGGGGCGGGTTCTCGGCGGAGCGGACCGTGACCACCGGCGAGGGCGGCTGAAAGCCCCGGAGTTCACCCGGTTGCGGCCGCCCCTCACCCGGACGGGTGCGGTCCGCCTGCGGGACGGCCCGGGCGCACGTTTGCTGACCTCGAGGCAGCACGGACGTTTCCCGACCCCCGGCGGCGCATGGGACGTTCCGCCAACCGTGCCGCCGGAGGGCAGCCCTATGCGCACTACTCGACTTCTCCTCCGCTCCGGCCTCACCGCGGCGGCCGCCGCCGCGCTCCCGATCGGGTTCACCGGGCCGGCCGGCGCCGTCTCGGGGATCTCCGTCAGCACCACCGGGTCCACGGTGTCGGTCACGACCAGCGCCTGCACGCAGAACAACGGCAGCTGGGGCAACGCCTCCCTGATCGCGAGCAGCCAGGCGAACTTCGCCCAGGGCCGTCAGGTGGCCCTGGCGGGCACGACCATCAGCCAGTCGGCCGCCTGGTCGGGGGTGAGCCCGGGGACGTACACCGTCGTGGTCGTGTGTTCCAACGGCATCACCGCGGGGACGCAGGCGGTCGTCGTCGCGCCGCCCTCGAGACCGACGATCTCCGCCACGTCCGCCCCGTCGCCGTCGCGCGGCGTCATGGGCGGTGTGGGCGGCGCCGCCCACGACTACGGCCCGGTCACCCTCGGCGTGGGCGGAGCGCTGGTCGGCATCGCTCTCGTCGCCACCGGCTGGATCCTGCGCCGCCGCTCGAAGCCGTACCGGTTCTGAACCGGGCCCCGCACACGCCCCCGTCAGACACCCTCGTCGCCGGCCGCGTTCCGCGGCAGCTCGCCGAACTCGGCCAGGGCGTGGGTGAGCCACCCGGTCCAGAAGGTCTCCAGGTCGATGCCCGCCCGGAGCACCAGATGGCGCAGCCGGTCCTCGGCGCTGTCCCGGTCCGGCGGGAAGTCGCGCCGCTCGATCTCCTGGTACTCGGCCAACTGCCGCCGGTGCAGCTCCAGATGGCGGCGGATGTCGGTCTCCAGGCCCGCGGTGCCGACCACCGCCGCCGCGCGCAGCCGCAGCAGCAGGGCGTCGCGGTGCGGCTTGGGGTCCTGGGATTCGGACGTCCAGCGGGCCAGTTCGGCGCGGCCCGCGGGCAGGACCTCGTAGCTCTTCTTCTGCCCGCGGGCCGGCTGCTCGGCCGGCAGGGTGCGGATGTGTCCCTCGGCCTCCAGTTTTCCCAGCTCGCGATAGATCTGCTGGTGCGACGCCGACCAGAAGTAGCCGATCGACTTGTCGAACCGGCGGGTCAGCTCCAGCCCCGACGACGGCTTCTCGAGCAGGGCGGTGAGGATCGCGTGCGGGAGTGACATGAACTCATCCTAGGGAGGACGCCGGGCCGTTCCGGCGTCGTCTACAGGGCCGCAGCCAGCTCCGTACCCTGCTTGATGGCGCGCTTGGCGTCCAGTTCGGCGGCGATGTCGGCACCGCCGATGAGGTGCGCCGGGCGCCCGGCGGCGACCAGCTCCTCGTACAGGCCGCGGCGCGGCTCCTGGCCGGTGCACAGCACGATCGTGTCGACCTCGAGGACCGTGCTCTCCTCGCCGACGGTGATGTGCAGCCCGGCGTCGTCGATCCGGTCGTAGCGCACACCCGGGACCATGGTGACCCCGCGGTGCTTGAGCTCGGTGCGGTGGATCCAGCCCGTTGTCTTGCCGAGCCCCGCGCCCACCTTGGTGGTCTTGCGCTGGAGCAGGTGGACGGTGCGCGGCGGCGTGGGCCGCTCGGGGGCGGCGAGGCCGCCGGGCTCGCGGTAGTCCGTGTCGACGCCCCAGTGCCGGAAGTACGTCGCCGGGTCCTCGCTCGCCTTGTCGCCGCCGTCGGTGAGGAACTCCGCGACGTCGAAACCGATGCCGCCCGCGCCGAGGATCGCGACCCGGTCGCCGACGGGGGCGCCGCCTTGCAACACGTCCAGGTAGCCCACGACGCGGGGGTGGTCGACGCCGGGGATGTCGGGGGTGCGGGGGGCGACGCCGGTGGCGACGACGACCTCGTCGTAGTCGGTGAGGTCCTCGGCCTCGACGGGGGTGCTGAGTCGTACGTCCACGCCGTGCGCGTCGAGCTGGTGGCGGAAGTAGCGCAGGGTCTCGTCGAACTCCTGCTTGCCGGGGACCTTGCGGGCCACGTTCAGCTGGCCGCCGATCTCGCTCGCGGCGTCGAAGAGGGTGACCCGGTGGCCGCGTTCGGCGGCGCTGACGGCGCAGGCGAGGCCGGCGGGGCCGGCGCCCACGACGGCGACGCGCTTGGCCAGCCGGGTCGGCGTCAGGACCAGCTCGGTCTCGTGGCAGGCGCGCGGGTTGACCAGGCAGGAGGTGATCTGTCCGCTGAAGGTGTGGTCCAGGCAGGCCTGGTTGCAACCGATGCAGGTGTTGATGGCCTCGGGCCTTCCGGCGGCGGCCTTGGCCACGAAGTCGGGGTCGGCGAGCATCGGGCGGGCCATGGAGACCATGTCGGCGCAGCCGTCCGCGAGCAGTCGCTCGGCGACTTCGGGGGTGTTGATGCGGTTGGTGGTCACCAGCGGGACGGACACCTCGCCCATGAGTCTCTTGGTGACCCAGGTGTAGGCGCCGCGCGGGACCGAGGTGGCGATGGTGGGGATGCGCGCCTCGTGCCAGCCGATGCCGGTGTTGATGATCGTCGCTCCGGCCGCCTCGACGGCCTTGGCGAGGGTGACGACCTCCTCCAGGGAGGAGCCCCCGGGGACCAGGTCCAGCATGGACAGCCGGTAGACGATGATGAAGTCCTCGCCGACCGCGGCCCGCACACGGCGGACGATCTCGACGGGGAAGCGCATGCGGTTCTCGTACGAGCCGCCCCAGCGGCCGGTGCGCTGGTTGGTCCGCGCGGCGATGAACTCGTTGACGAGGTAGCCCTCGGAGCCCATGATCTCGACGCCGTCGTAGCCGGCCCGGCGAGCCAGGCGGGCGGCGCGGGCGTAGTCGTCGATGGTCCGCTCGACCTCGTCGTCGGTGAGCTCGCGGGGCGGGAAGGGGCTGATCGGCGCCTGGACGGGGCTCGGTGCGACGAGGTCCTTGTGGTAGGCGTACCGCCCGAAGTGCAGGATCTGCATCGCGATCTTCCCGCCCTCGCGGTGCACGGCGGCGGTGACGGCGGCGTGCTGCTCGGCCTCCGCCTCGGTGGTGAGCTTGGCGCCGCCCTCAGCCGGGCGCCCCTCGTCGTTCGGTGCGATGCCGCCGGTGACGATGAGCCCCACTCCCCCGCGCGCGCGGGCCGCGTAGAACTCCGCCATCCGCTCGAACCCGCGCTCGGCCTCCTCCAGGCCCACGTGCATGGAGCCCATGAGCACCCGGTTGGGCAGCGTGGTGAAGCCGAGGTCGAGGGGGGTCAGCAGGTGGGGATAGCGGCTCATCGGGGGCCCTCCGTGCGCGGTGTGTTGGCTCTGTTCTAGAGGAGCGGGGAGCCGTTGTGCAACTAGTTGCATAAACCGGTGAGGGTGAGTCCGGCCACTTTGTAACTACTAGTATGTACAGTCGATGTGACGCACGCACCCGGCCCGCCCCAGACAGGAGCTCCTCCATGCCCTTCGTCCGCATCGACGCCCTCGGCACCGACCGCGCCCGTCTGGAAGCCCTCGGCCGCGCCGTCCACGAGGCGCTGGTGGAGACCCTCGGCGTCCCGCCCGACGACCGGTTCCAGGTCCTCACCGGCCACGACGGCGTCACCGGCACCCTGCGCCACGACGACTACCTCGGCATCCACCGGGACGAGGGGGTCGTCTTCGTCGCGATCACCATGCGGTCGGGGCGCACGGCCGGCCAGAAGCGGGCGATGTACCGGCGGATCGCGGAGCTCGCCCACGCCTACGCGGGCACCGAGCCGCGCAATGTGCTCGTCACCGTCACCGAGAACGAGTCGGTCGACTGGTCCCTCGGTCACGGGGAGGCGCAGTACGCCCCGGGCGCCGGTGGGGCGGCCGGGGCGTCGTGAGCAGCCGGAAGACCGGCAGCGGCTCTCTCCGTTGGCTCTGATCAGCGACTCTGATCAGAGACTCTGATCAGCGGCTTTCGAGGCGGAGGTGGAGGTCCCTCTCCTGGTCGCCGGAGGCCGCGCAGGTCTCCTGGACGGTGAACATCGAGTCCAGGCTGCGCCGGAAGCGGTCCACCGCCCAGTAACTGCCCTGGACGTCCGCCTGGACGGGCGAGCCGAGGTGCACCGGCGGGCAGCCCTGCCCGCGGGTGTCCGCGACGTCGTAGGTGCCGAGCCACACCATCGGACGGCTCTCGTGGAGCTGCTGCGGCACCTCTTCGGGAGCCCGGTCCGAGGCGAAGCAGGCGTTGAGCGCCTCGAAGACGAGTCGGGCGTCGTCCCTGGAGTATCCGCTGATCTCCACCGAGACGGTTTCCGGATGCGACCGCTCCGTGTCCTTCATGATCGCTCCTTTCCTGGCCGCGCTGCGGTGGAACGGGGTACCCCGCCGAACCGCGTCCATCCCCAGGAAATCACCACCGACCACCCGTCACACCTCTAGCCGCGCGTGAACTTGTACGTCTTGCTGTCGGTGAGCACGCAGAAGCCCGGGGACACCACGATCACGCGCAGGGTGCCGGTACGCCGGTCGTAGTCGATGCCCTCGGCCTCGAAGGTGCCGGAGCAGGCGCTGCGCAGCGGCAGTTGGCGCAGCGCCGTGACGTGGCCGGAGACGTCCGCAGTGCCGTTCGGCGCGCCCGGCAGGTCGACCTGGAGGAGCGGCTTGGTGATGCCGAAGAGCGTGCCGGCGGGGTCGTCGGAGGAGCACAGCAGCGTCGTCGGGCCGGAGAAGTCGCAGCCCTGGACGTCGCGCACGGCGTGGTCGAGGTTGACGGTGGAGACCTGCGGCAGGTTCGCCGAGGGCGAGGTGGAGGCGTTCACGCCCGGGGTCGGGAAGACCAGGAAGCGGGTCATCGTGCCGTACTCGCCGGCCAGCATCCACTGGCCGTCGGGCGAGATCGCGACCCAGGAGTTGTTCAGCGCCTCCCCGGGGCCCAGCGTGTGGACGTACTCCGACCAGGCGCCGCCGGGTGCCTGCACCCGGAACATCTTCGAGTTGCCGGAGTCCCGCTGGTACGGCTCGATGTAGTAGCCGCCGTACGAGGCGTCGGGGTCGCCGACGTGGTTCCAGCCGCGGCTGCTCACGTCGGAAGGGATGGTGCCGATGCCGGTGTACCGGTTGGGGCTGCCGGCCGGGACCTCGACCGAGGTCAGGCCCTGGCTCTCGGTGAGCGGATCGGCGCGGTCGGAACCGGTCTCGGTCCAGGTGTCGGCGGCGGAGGCGGGCGCGGCGGACACGGTGAGGGACAGCGCGGCGACGGTGGCCGCGACGACGAGTGCACTGAGGGCTGTGTGACAACGTTGCCGGGCGGGCGCGGGCAGGGGCGCGGGCATGGCCGACTCCTCGGGCGGGGGGTGGTGACCGGTCGGCCGACAGTCTGGACCGAGCGCATGGTCATGTACAGACCAATGGCGCAACAGGGGCGTGAACTCTGTGCCGTCGCGGTGCAGAAAGTCGGCGGCTGCGTCGGAGAGTCCGGCGCGGGCACGGTAGAACAAGGGGAGACGGCACTGGGAAAGGCGTGCCGTGCGGACGGCAAGAGGCGGTGCGTGGCATGAGTGCAGCCGAGGCTCCCGTGGGCGCGGGCGGTGAGCCCCTGCGCGGGCCGGTGCGCCCGAGCGGGCTGCTCGACGTACTGGGCGTGGCCTCGGTGGTGCTGGACTCCGACGGGCGCATCGTGCTGTGGAGCCCCCAGGCGGAGGAGCTGTTCGGCTGGTCGGCGCAGGAGGCGCTGGGGCGGTACGCGGCCCGGCTGATGGTGCACGAGCAGCACGTCCACCTGGTCGGCGAGCTCTTCGCCGATGTGCTGCGCACCGGGCAGGGCTGGGCCGGCGGCTTCCCCATCCGGCACAAGGACGGCAGCACGCGCCTGGTGGAGTTCCGCAACATGCGGCTGCTGGACGACCGTGGGGCCGTGTACGCGCTGGGTCTGGCCGCGGACCAGTCGACCGTCCGCCGGATGGAGCAGGACCTGGCGCTGTCCGGGCGGATGGTGCAGCAGTCGCCGATCGGACTGGCCGTCCTGGACACACGGCTGCGGTACGTCTCGGTCAACCCGGCGCTGGAGAAGATCAACGGCGTGCCCGCCGAGGAGCACGTCGGGCGGACCCTGCGCGAGGTGGTGCCGCTGCTGGACGCCGACGCGCTGGAGTCCGCGGCCAGCCGTGTGCTTCAGACGGGCGCGCCGCTCGTCGACCGGTCCACGGTGGGCCGCACCCCGGCCGACCCGGACGAGGACCACGCCTGGTCGGTGTCGCTGTACCGGCTGGAGGACGCCACGGGCACGGTGCTCGGCGTGGCGGCGTCGATGGTCGACACCACCGAGCAGTACCGGGCGGGCATCGAGGCGGAGACCGCTCGGCGCCGCCTCGCCCTGATCGCCGACGCCTCGGCGCGGATCGGCACCACGCTGGACCTGGAGCGCACCGCCCGCGAGCTGGCCGAGGTCGCGGTGCCGGAACTCGCGGACGTGGCGGCGGTGGACCTGCTGGACGCGGTCGTCGAGGGCCGCCGCAGCACCCTCGGGCCGTCCGAACCGGCGGTGATCCGGGCCCTCGCCGTCCGCGCGGAGGACGCGGAGGACGCCCTGCGGGCCGCCGACCCGCCCGGGCAGATCGCCCGCTACGCGCCCGACCGGCTGGTCACCGAGTGCGTACGGACCGCCAGCCCGGTCCTGGTGGCGCGGGTGAAGGACGAGGACCTCCCGCGCATCGCCCGCTCCCCCGAGGCGGCCGCCCTGCTGGACCGGGCGGGCATCCACTCGTACCTGGCCGTACCCCTGATCGCGCGCGGCGAGGTGCTCGGCGCCCTCGACCTCAAGCGCACGCGGAACCCGGAGCCCTTCGGCGAGGACGATCTGCTGCTCGCCCGGGAACTGGCCGCCCGCGCGGCCGTGCAGATCGACAACGCCCGCTGGTACCAGAACGCCCGCGACACCGCGCTCACCCTCCAGCGCAGCCTGCTGCCCGGCCGTCCGCCGGCGACCACCGGCCTCGAGGTGGCCTCCCGCTACCAGCCGGCCGGGGCCACCAGCGAGGTCGGCGGCGACTGGTTCGACGTCATCCCCCTGGAGGACGGCAGGACGGCACTGGTCGTGGGCGATGTGATGGGCAGCGGTATCAGCGCCGCCGCCACGATGGGCCGGCTACGGACCGCGACGACGACGCTGGCCTCGCTCGGGCTGGATCCCGCGGTGCTCCTGGAGCACCTCGACAAGACCACCTCGGGGCTCGACCACTCCATCGCGACCTGTGTGTACGCCGTCCACGACCCCCATCTGCGCCAGTGCCGGATCGCCAACGCCGGGCACCTGCCCCCGGCCCGCGTGCGTCCCGGCCGCCCGCCGGAGCTGCTCGACCTGCCCACGGGGGTGCCGCTGGGCGTGGGCGGCGTGGGTTTCTCCACCGTCACCGTCGACTTCGTCCCCGGCGACGAGCTCGTGTTCTACACCGACGGCCTGGTGGAGACGCGTCGGCACTCGCTGGACGAACGCCTGGACGCCCTGCTCTCCCTCCTCGACGACCCGGCCCGCCCACTGGAGGAGGTCTGCGACCTCCTCCTGGGGACGCTGCACCACCCCGACAACCACGACGACGTGGCGCTCCTCATCGCACGGGCGCAGGAGCTGGACCAGGCCTAGGCCCCGCGCTCGGGCCGCACGCCGATCACCACATGGCTGTACAGCTCCTCCGACACCGCCAGCCGCGCGGTCAGGCCGGCCCGGGTGAAGGCGTCGAGGGCCGCCGGCGACTGGTGTTCGCTCGTCTCGACCAGCAGACAGCCGCCGGGAGCCAGCCAGTCGGGGGCCTCGCCTGCGACCCGGCGCAGGACGTCGAGGCCGTCGGGGCCGCCGTCGAGGGCGACGAGCGGTTCGTGCTCGCGGGCCTCCGCGGGCAGGAGTCCCACTTCGCCGGTGGGGACGTACGGAACGTTGGCCGCGAGGATGTCCACGCGACCGCGCAGGCCGCCGGGCAGCGCCCCGAACAGGTCGCCCGCGTGGACCTGGCCGCCGTACGGGGCGACGTTGCGGCGGGCGCAGCGCACCGCGGCGGGGTCGATGTCGGCGGCGTGCAGCTCGACCCGGCCGAGGGCCGCGGCCAGCGCCGCGCCGACCGCGCCGGAGCCGCAGCACAGGTCGACGACGACGGCCGCGTCCGGCGCCTGGGCGAGGGCCTGGTCGACGAGGAACTCGGTGCGGCGCCGCGGTACGAAGACGCCGGGCCGCACGGCGATGCGCAGCTCGTGGAAGCGGGCCCAGCCGAGGACGTGTTCGAGGGGCAGCCCGGCGACGCGCCGGTCCACCATCGAGGCGAGTTCGTCCGGGGTGCGGGCGGCGGCGAGGAGCAACTCCGCCTCGTCCTCGGCGAAGACGCAGCCGGCGGCGCGCAACGCCGTCACGACGTCGTCGGGCGAGAAGGGAGAAAGAGGGGGCATGGAAGCCGAGAGCCTTTCTTCGGGCCTGGGGCCGAAGGGCGCTCTCACGGTCACCGGTGCGGGTGATCCGTTCCGTCGCGAGGAGAGAGCACCCCGGCTGACACAGCGGTAATGGGTCTCACCTCCTCGACGGTCTGTGGCCGGGATCGTCCGCGGCCGACGGCCACCTTACCCCAGCCGGATCGGGCGTCGGCCGCGCGGAGTTCGCCCCGGCGGAACACCGGCGGCACACCCGCAGGCTAGTTGTATTCTGCAACCAGAAGGGTGGAGGAGGCGGACCCGTGACAGCAGCCCAGACAGCGATCGAGACCATCCAGCGGGAGATGACGATCTTCGCCCGGCGGGCCCGGGCCTCGGCGGGGCGCATGCACCCGGAGCTGACGCTGGTGTCGTACACGCTGCTCGGGCATCTGGAGGAGGTCGTCAGCTGCCGGGCCACCGACCTCGCGGCGCACCACGCCCTGGACAAGTCCACGGTCAGCCGTCAGGTGTCCGCGCTCGAACGGGCCGGGCTCATCGAGCGCCGCCTGGACCCGGCGGACCACCGGGTCCAGTTGCTGCATCTGACCGAGGCCGGCCAGGAGATCCTGGCCCAGGTCACCCGGCGCCGCCGGGCGGCCTTCCGGGAGCGGCTGGCCGACTGGCCCGAGGAGGACCTGACGCGGTTCGCGGCGTACCTGGAGCGGTACAACGCCGAGCCGCCGGAGGTGACCGGGGCGGAGTGAGCGGCATCGCCGCGGCGAGCTGCCGCGGCCGGGTCCTGAGGGCGTCGGCGCTGTCCGGCCGGGCTCCCCGCGCCTCCCGCCAGGAGCCCGGCCGGTGGACTCCGGCGAGCCGCTTCGCGACGTCCACGGACGCGCCGGCCGCCGCGGCGCCGGGTTCGCCCGTCGAGGCGAACCGCCGGGGCCGCCGGATCACGCCACCGGCACGGCCTCCAGCCCGTCGGCCAGCCGCTCGGGAACCCGGGCCGCGAGGAAAGCGGTGCGGCGGCGGAGCCGGAATCCCAGCGACTCGTACAGCCGGATGGCGCCCGTGTTGCCCGCGCCGGTGTGCAGGAACGGAGTCTCGCCGCGTTCCCGGATGCCGTGCGCGACGGCACGGATCAGCCGGGTCGCCAGCCCCTCGCCGCGGAAGGCGGGGTCGGTGCAGACCGCGCTGATCTCGGTCCAGCCCGGCGGGTGCAGCCGCTCCCCCGCCATCGCGATCAGGGCGCCCTCGCGCCGGATGCCCAGATAGGTGCCGAGCTCGACGGTGCGGGGCAGGAAGGGGCCCGGCCTGGTGCGCTCGACCAGGTCGAGCATCTCGGGTACGTCGGCGGGGCCGAGGCGGACCGCCTCCGCGTCCGGGGCGGCGGCCAGTGCCTCGTCCACCAGCTGGACGCCCTCGATGTGGAAGGTGATCTCCCAGCCGTCCGGGACCTGCCCGCCGAAGCCGGCCAGCGGCACTTCGGCGCCCGGTCCGGCCAGCGCCGCGACGTCCGCCCAGTCGCCGGCGTCGGGCCGGTGGGGCAGGGCGAGCCACGGGGACACGTCGACGGGGTAGCGCAGGACCCGGCCGCGCCGCTCGGCGAAGCGGGCGTGCGGGCCGGTCAGTGAGGCGAGAGCGGGGTTGTCGAGGACGTGCGGGGTCACGGCGGTCACCGGGCGACCTCGATCACGATCTTGCCGAGGGCGTGCCCTTCCTCGATGGCGCGCAGGGCCTCATCGGCGCGCTCCAGCGGGAAGGTCCGGGTGACGTGCGGGTCCAGGTCGCCCTTGACGACCAGTTCCGCCACCGCGTCCAGGACCGCGGCGGTGCGGGCGCGGGCCACCCGGGCGCCGCCGAGGTCCGCCACGGTCGGCTCGGGCGCGCCCGCGGTGATCAGCTTGGTCCGGTCGGTGAGCAGGCCCGCCGCCTCGGCGAGCACCTCGCCGCCGACGAGGTCGAAGACGCCGTCCACGCCGGCGGGCGCGACGGCGCGCACCCGCGGGGCCAGGTCCGGCCCGGAGGGCACGTGCACGGCGCCCAGTGACTGGACGAACTCCCTCTTGCCCTCGCTCGCGACCCCCACGACCCGCAGCCCGAAGGCGCGGGCGATCTGTGCGGCGGCGGCCCCGACCCCGCCGCCCGCGCCGGTGATCAGCAGCGTCGCGCCCGCGGGCAGGGCGAGCTGGCGCACGCCGTCGTAGGCGGTGGCGGCGGCGACCGGCAGGGTGGCGGCGTCGGCGAAGGAGAGGGCGGCGGGCTTGTGCGCGGTCACCGCGGCGGGCAGCAGCGCGTACTCGGCGTACCCTCCGGCGGCCGTGTTGCCGAAGACCTCGTCCCCGACGGCGAACCCGCTCACGCCCTCGCCGATCTCCTCGACGACGCCGGAGACCTCGTTGCCGAGCACGGCGGGGAACTCGCGCTCGCCGGTCTCACCGGGGCGGCGGTAGCCGGTGCGCAGCTTCCAGTCCACCGGGTTCACGCCCGCCACGCGGACCGCGACCAGGAGCTGACCGGGGCCGGGGGCCGGCCGGTCCACGTCCACGAGGGCCTCGGTCTCCGGTCCGCCGTACCGCGTGAAGACGTACGCCTTGGGCATCTGCTTCCTCACTCTCCTCGCGCTGCTGTCGCCGAGGCGCCGGCGACGGCACTCAGCGCCAAGGAGGAACGCGGGAGGGCTATTCCCCAACCGGCCGGGAGTTCACACGGCCGCAATGATCGGGCTCCCGCGAGCGCCACTGACCAGGGACGGAGCACGGCCGGGGACAACGTACGGTTGAAGCATGAACGTCACCCGAGGCTTCACCGGGCGCCCGCGCGCCGGCCGTGCGGGGCTGCCGCCCGGCCAGTACGACGCCGGCGACGACTGGCCCGTCCTGTCCGCCGAGGTCACCCCCGACCTCGCGCCCGCCGACTGGACGTTCCGCATCGACGGGCTGGTGGCCGAGCCGCGCACCTGGGACTGGGACGAGGCGCACGCGCTGCCCGGGTCCGCGTACGAGGGCGACATCCACTGCGTCACCGGCTGGTCGAAGTTCGGGGTGCGGTTCGGGGGCGTGTCACTGGACGCCTTCCTCGACGCGGTCCGGCCCCATGGGTCCGCCACCCATGCCGTCGCCTACTCGCACACCGGTTACACCGCCGGCCTGCCGCTGGCCGACCTGACCGGCGGGCGCGCCTGGATCGCGTGGGACTACGACGGCGAGCCGCTCTCGCCCGAGCACGGCGGGCCGGCCCGGCTGCTGGTGCCGCACCTGTACTTCTGGAAGAGCGCCAAGTGGATCGCCGGCATCACGCTGCTCGACCACGACGAGCCGGGTTTCTGGGAGCGCAACGGCTACCACGCGCGGGGCAACCCCTGGGAGGAGCAGCGGTACTCCGGTGACTGAGACGGTGACCACCACGACGTTCACGACCACCAAGACGTTCACTCCCCCCACGCGTTTCGCGGTGCCCGGACGCATCGAGGTCGGCGACCCGGCCGCCTCGGTGTGGCGGACGGCCACGCTCACCGGGATCCGGCGGGAGACGCCCCGTGCCGCCACCTTCCGGCTCGCCGTGCCGGCCTGGCCGGGGCACCTGCCCGGGCAGCATCTGATGCTGCGGCTCACCGCCGAGGACGGCTATGTGGCGCAGCGCCACTATTCCATCGCGTCCGCGCCGGACGGCTCCGGACACGTCGAGCTGACCCTGGACCACGTCGAGGGCGGCGAGGTCTCCGGCTGGTTCCACACGGTGGCCAGGCCGGGTGACACGGTCGAGGTGCGCGGCCCGCTGAGCGGCTTCTTCGCCTGGCCGGGCGACCGGCCCGCGCTGCTGGTCGGCGCCGGCTCCGGGGTCGTACCGCTGATGTCGATGGTGCGGCACCACCGGGCGCGGGGCCTGACCGTGCCGTTGCGGATGGTGGTGTCCGCGCGGACCCCCGAGGAGCTGATCTACGCGCGCGAGCTGGGCGCGGAGACGACGGCCGTGTTCACGCGCCGGGCGCCGCAGGGGGTGCCGGTGGGTCGTGTGGCGGCCGCACATGTGGCGCCGCTCCTGGCCGAGCAGCCTCCTGGTGGGTGGGAGGCCTATGTGTGCGGCTCCAACGGCTTCGCGGAGCATGCCTCGCGGCTGCTCGTCGCGGCGGGACAGCCCGTCGACCGGATCCGCATCGAACGCTTCGGCTGACCGGCGGGCCTCAGGCGCGCCAGTGCGCGTCCAGCGGCGCTGTGGGGCCCTTTGCCATGCTCGGCTCCGCCGCGACGTGGTGGGTCCACGGGTGAGCGAGCTGCTCCGTACGGGGTACGAGACCGGTGTGGACGCTCGCATGCGTGCGACGTGCGCGGGAGGGGCGGACCGGCTCCGGCGGGGGCCGACCGGTCCTTCGGCTCGGGTGACGGCGAGGAGGTCGACATGCGGACCCGGGTGCGCGGATGGCGCTGGCGGCGCAATCCGCTGCGACGCCGGTCGGACGTCGTGGAGGCGTGGACGGCGCTGGCCGTCGCCGTCCTGATGTTCGTGGGGGCGCCCCTGGCCGGGGCACTGGCGGGCCTGTGGGCCCATGAAGGGGTGGCGGCCGTGGCCGCGGCGCAGCGGGCGGAACGCCATCGCGTCCGTGCCGAGGTGATCGGCGAAGCGCCGGTGCGGCTGCCCTCGGTGGGCGACCGGCAGGCCTACCGGACGACGGTGCGCTGGGCGGAGCCGGGCAAGGGGACGCGTACGGCGTCGGCCCGGGTCCCGGCGGGGGCGCGTCAGGGTGACGTGGTGGACGTGTGGTTCGACTCCCGGGGGCGCGGCGTCGCCCCGCCGCCGGACGACGTCGCGGTCTGGCAGCACACCGTCAGCGTCGGCGTGTTCGTGGCGGGCGGCGCGGCGGCGGTGCTCCTCCTCGGCCACGGCATCGCCCGGCACGTCTCGCTGCGGCACCGGATGGACGAGTGGGAGCGGGAGTGGGCCCGCACGGGGCCGGACTGGACCCGGCGCCGGGCCTGACCCGGCCGGGAGATGGGGGCGCGGTGCCCGGAGCATGGGCCTGGCGGGTCCTCCGATCACCCACGTACGGTGTGATCACCCGCACGCTCTCACTCAAAGGCGGTTGTCGATGGCCCTGTTCGATCTTCCCCTGGACGAACTCCGCGCGTACCGCAGTGAGTCCGCCGAGCCCGAGGACTTCGACGCCTTCTGGTCCAAGACGCTCCAGGAGGCACGCGAGCACGACCTGGACGCCCGCTTCGAACCGGTGGACACCGGGCTGTCCACGGTGTCGGTGTACGACGCGACGTTCGCCGGGTTCGGCGGTCACCCCGTGAAGGGCTGGCTGACCCTGCCCGCCGACGCCGCGGAGCCGCTGCCGCTGGTGGTGGAGTTCGTGGGCTACGGCGGCGGGCGCGGGCTGCCGCACGAGCACCTGCTGTGGGCGTCGACGGGCCGGGCGCACTTCGTGATGGACACGCGCGGCCAGGGCAGCGCCTGGGGCGGCGGGGGCGGCACCGCCGACCCGGTGGGGGGCTCGCCGGCGTACCCCGGCTTCATGACGCGGGGCGTCGACGCGCCCGAGAACTACTACTACCGCCGGGTGTTCACGGACGCGGTGCGCGCGGTCGAGGCGGCCCGTTCGCATCCGCTCACCGACGCGGCGCGGACCGTGGCGACCGGCGGGAGCCAGGGCGGCGGCATCACGCTCGCGGTGGGCGGGCTGGTCCCGGACCTGGTGGCGGTCGCCCCGGACGTGCCGTTCCTGTGCGACTTCCCGCGCGCGGCGACCCTGACGGACCGGCACCCGTACCGGGAGATCGGTCTGTACCTCAAGACGCACCGCGGGCGGACCGAGGACGTTCTGCGCACGCTGTCCTACTTCGACGGCGTCCACTTCGCGGCCCGCGGCCGGGCGCCCGCCCTGTTCTCGACGGCCCTGGAGGACCAGACCTGCCCGCCGTCGACGATCTTCGCGGCGTTCAACGCCTGGGCGCACGACGACAAGGGGATCGAGGTGTACGACTTCAACGACCACGAGGGCGGCGGCCCGTACCAGGAGGCGGCGAAGCTGCGCTGGCTGCGGTCGTACGCCTGAGGGGCGGCGGATGGACACGCAGGAGGCCGCGGAGCGGTTCGTCCGGGTCTGGGAGCGGGCCTGGGCCACGCACGACGTGGCGGCGCTGCTGGAGTTGTACGCGGAGGACTGCGTGCACCGGTCGATGCCGTTCCGTGAGCCGCACCGCGGGCGGGAGGCGCTCGGGGCGTATCTGCGCTGGTCGTTCGTCGAGGAACGGGTGACCGGTGTGCGGTTCTCGACGCCGGTGGTCGCTGCGGACGGCGTCGCGGTGGCGGAGTTCCTGGTCCTGGCGGAGGAGGACGGTGTGCCGTCCACGCTCGCGGGCTGCGTCTTCGCGCGGTTCGACGAGGAGGGGCGCGCGGTGGAGACCCGGGACTACTGGCACACGGCGGACGGTCACCGGGAGCCCACCGGGAGGCTGTTCTTCCGCTGACCGTCCTTGGCCCTTCCCCGCCCTTCCCTCCAGTCCGACCAGTCGGTACGTTCAGGGGGCCCGGGTCGCAGCGTCGCGGCCCGGGCTCACGACGGACGACGGAGGGCTGATGTCCGGGGACGAGGCTCACGAGGTACGGGTGCACGGCCACTGCGACGCCCGCTTCACGGCGGTGCGGCGGGCGTTCGAGGAGAACTTCCGGGACCGGGAGGAGCTGGGCGCCGCGGTGGCGGTGACGGTCGGCGGCGAGACGGTGGTGGACCTGTGGGGCGGCTGGGCGGACGCGGCCCGCAGCCGCCCGTGGCAGCGGGACACACTGGTCAACGTCTGGTCGACGTCCAAGGGACCGGTGGCGCTGTGTGCGCACATCCTGGCCGACCGGGGGCTGCTCGACTTCGACGCGCCGGTGGCCGACTACTGGCCCGAGTTCGCGGCGGCGGGCAAGGAGAAGGTCCTCGTACGGCATCTGCTGTCGCACCGCGCCGGACTCTCCGGCCCGCGCGAGCCGCATTCGCTGCGGGAGCTCTACGACTGGGAGCTGACGACCGCGCGGCTGGCGGCGACCGAGCCGTGGTGGGAGCCGGGGACGCGGTCCGGCTATCACGCGCTGACGTACGGCTTCCTGGTGGGCGAGGTGGTCCGGCGGGTCTCGGGGCTGCGGCCGGGGGCGTTCCTGGAGCGGGAGGTGACCGGGCCGCTCGGGATCGACTTCCGGATCGGCCTGCCGGAGCGGGAGGCGGGCCGGGCGGCCGAGCTGGTGCATCCGCGGGCCGCGTCGAGCGGCGAACAGGCCGCGATCTTCAGCCAGTTGGCGCCCGCGGCCATCGCGGCGCTGACCAATCCCGCGGTGGGCGCGAAAGAGGCCAACACGCCCGAGTGGCGGGCCGCGGAGATCCCGGCCGCCAACGGTCACGGCACGGCGCGGGCGGTCGCGGAGCTGTACGGCGTCTTCGCCGGGCGGGGGACGTACCGCGGCCTGCGGGTGCTGTCCGCCGAGGCGGCCGAGCGGGTGCGCGAGGGCCAGGGCAGCTGTCGTGACCTGGTGCTGGGGGCCGGCTTCGAGCGCGAGACGGAGGTCGGGCTGGGGCTGTGGCTGAGCGGCCCGAACGGTTCGTACGGCCCTAATCCGCGCGCTTTCGGACACGACGGCTTCGGCGGTTCCTGCGGGCTCGCCGACCCGGAGGCGGGCGCGTCCCTCGGCTATGTGATGAACCGGATGGGGCCGCACATCGCCGACGACCCGCGCAAGCGTGCACTGGTGGACGCCCTGTACCGGGCGCTGTGACGCCCGCGGCCCGCGGTTCGGTTTTCGGCCGAACCGGCGGGCCACCCTTCCCTGCTGGTGTAGACCAATGCTAGATGTGGTCGCGCAATGAGCCCGCACGGCTACGTCTTGTCACCAACAGGAGGCGCGGCATGGCCCGCACCACCCCCCAGGACCACCCACAGACCCACGACCACCCGCAGACCGACGACGAGCCGCTCTACTGGCGGATCGCGACGCAATTACTCGGCGAACTGCGCGAGGGAACCATTCCGCCAGGTGAAAGGCTGCCGGGCGAGCGGCGGTTGGCGGAGTACTTCGGCGTCAGCCGGGAGACCGTCCGGCAGGCGCTGGAGGTGCTGCGCCGCGACGGTCTGGTGACCACCGACCGGCGGGGCAGCCACGCGACCCTGCCCGGCCTGCCGGTGGAGGACCCGGTGTCGCTCGCCTTCCCGGTGGGCGCGCGCAGCGCCGATCCGGGCGCGGTCGGCCGGGCCACCGTCACCTGGGAGACTCCCCCGCCCGACCATGCCGCCGCCCTCGGTCTCGCCCCGCACCGGCCGACCCTGGTGCACCGCTACGAGTCCGCCACGCCCGACGGCCGCGCCGTACGCACCGCGGTGACGTCCTTCTCCGCCGTGGCCCTGTCCGAGGTGGCCGAGCTGGGCCGGTACCGCGACCGTGCCGACGGCGCCGCGGCCGCGCATCTGCGGCGGGCCTACGACTGGATGCGCAAGGCCGGTCTGACCCTGCACCACCGGGACTCCATCAGCCAGGTCGCCGACGCCTCCTCGGTCCGGGTGACCCGCCGGGTGCACGACCAGTTCGCCCGGCCGCTGGAGATCACCGATCTCGTGGTGGACGCCCAGCGGGACACCCTGGTCTACGAGTTCACGGTGCCGGCGGCGGGGTGACGCCACCGCGCGCCACCACCAGCCGGGCGCGCGGGCTGCCGTCCGCGCGCCGCCCCAGCTCGGGCAGGGCGTGCAGCCCCACCACGAAGCCGGCGCGCTCCAGCTCCCGCACCACGTACCCGAACCGGAAGGCGCGGTAGTACATGACGAACGGCGGACGCCACACGGCGTTGCGCACCCGCATCACCGCGTCGAAGCCGAGCAGCGTCCAGTACGCCGGAGTCGTCGGCCTCGGCGGGGCGGGCACGACGAACGCGAACCGGCCGCCCGGGCGGAGCACCGAGCGCACCTGGGCGAACAGTCCGGGCAGTTCACGGGGCAGGAAGTGGCCGAACGCGCCGAAGCTGACCACCAGGTCGAAGGCGGCCGCGAACGGCAGCGCGCGGACGTCACCGCGTACCCAGGACACCCGGGGCCCGGCGGGGCGGACCCGTTCCCGGGCGACGGCGAGCATGCCGGCGCTGAAGTCGACGCCCGTGACGCTGTTCCGGCACACCCGTGCCAGCACCTCCGTACCGGCGCCGGTCCCGCAGCACAGGTCGAGCCCGTCCGGGAAGGGACCGAGCCGGGCGAGCGCCTGCGCCACCGGCTCCAGCACCTCGTCCGGCGTCCGGAAGGGGGTGTGGTCGAACTTCGGGGCGAGCAGGTCGTAGCCGTGCTCGACGGACGACAGCGCCTGCGCGGCGAGTTCGCGCAGGGTGGGTCCTTCGGGGCTGAACATCCGGATCACCCTAGGGCAACACGCTGCTTCAGGACCGCCAGAACCCGCTCGCACCAGCGCAGGATCGCCTCCTCGAAAGCGATCCCGCCCATCAGGGTCAGATACGGGCCGATGCGGTCGGACTCGCTCAGGTACTCCTCCTCGGTACGGCCGTCGAGGAGGCGGTCGCGGACGCGCAGATAGCGGTCGAGCTTGCCGCGCGCCCAGGACATGCGCTCCTCGACCAGTTCGCGGGTGACGGCCGGGTCCACCCCGTCCATCGCCTGGATCTTCACGAAGAGCTCGTCGCGCAGGGCGGTGGGCCGGCGGGGCGGCTCGGCGGCGAAGGAGCGCAGGTCCGCGCGGCCGGCCTCGGTGAGGGTGAACATCCGCTTGTTGGGCCGTCGCTCCTGTTGCACCACCCGGGCCTCGATCAGCCCCTCCCCCGCCAGCCGTTCCAGCTCGCGGTAGAGCTGCTGCGGGGTCGCCGGCCAGAAGTTGGCCAGGGACACGTCGAAGACCTTGGACAGCTCGTAGCCCGAGGCCTCACCCTCCAGGAGAGCGGCGAGGACGGCGTACTTCAGAGACATGTGGACACGCTAACAGCAGGTGACTATTCTCATCCGCACCTACTCAACTAATTGACTATGAGGTGGTCCGATGCGTGCGTTCCGCGAGGCGGTCGAGGCGGGCGACATGGACGCCGTGGAGGCGCTCCTGGCCGAGGACGTCGTCTTCACCAGCCCGGTCGTGTTCAAGCCGTACCCGGGCAAGGCGATCACGGCGGCGATCCTGCGCGGGGTCGCGCGGGTCTTCGAGGACTTCCGTTACGAGCGGGAGCTCGCCGGCGCCGACGGACGCGACCACGCGCTGGTCTTCGCCACCCGGGTGGGCGACCGGGAGCTGACCGGCTGCGATTTCATCCATCTGAACGAGGACGGCCTGATCGACGAACTGACGGTCATGGTGCGCCCGTTGTCGGCCGCGCAGGCCCTGGCGGCGGCCATGGGCGCCCAGTTCGAGACGATCGCGAAGGAGGCGGAGGCCCGTTCGGCCTCCGCCTCCTGACGTCAGGCGACGGTGAGGGTCAGCGCACCCGTGCAAGTGGTGCCCGGTGTGAGGGTGCGCCGGGGTGCCGTCGACCGTCAGCGTCACCGTCCTCCCGCGCGGGGCCCGCACGGCCGCGTCGGCGGCGATCGTGAGCGACGTCAGGTACGAGGTGCCGGTGACCGTCCAGGTGGATCCGCCGTCCAGCTTCACGATCGCCGCCCCGGCACCGTCGACGAGGTCGCGCCCCTGGTCGTCTACCTGCTCTCCGACGAGGCGTCGTACGTCAACGGCGCCGAGATCACCGTCGACGGCGGCTACGCGGCGCACGGCGGGGGTGAAGGCCATCACGGACGCGCTGGACGGGGTCAGCCCTTGAGGTTCTCCAAGGTGGCCTTCGTGTCCGACTTCAGCCAGTCGGACACCTCGTCGAGCTTCGGCGGGTCCTTGTCCGCGTCGTACGAGGACAGATAGGCGCTGTAGCTCATGGTGTACGTCATCCAGCCGTCCCGCACGGCCAGGGTGGCGTAGCGGGAACCGCTGGAGGAGCCGCTGGTGGTGTCCTGGGTGACGAGGTACGCCTCGTCACCGATGCCGTTCACGTTCTGGACGTCGTAACCGGAGTGGCTGTTGTCGTAGTTCTTCCAGGTGGCCGTGAACTCCGGCCCGGGGTCCGTCTTCTTGTGCAGGTCCATCTGGACGGTCAGGTAGGCGTCCGCGTAGCTCGAACCCGTCTTCTTCAGGCTGAGGCTGCAGTAGCCCTCGTCGAGGGCGTCGGCCTTCAGCGAGTTGTGGGTCGGGGAGGTGTCGTTGTCGGGGTACTCGTCCTTGAAGGAGGAGTAGTCGCCGCCCGAGCAGAGGTTCGTGGGTGCGGAGTAGCCGCGCAGGTCAGCGCTGTCCTTGCCGCCGATCAGGAAGACGCCGCCCGCCCAGGCGGCCGAGGCCACCACCGCGCCGACCACGGCCCACAGGACCGCCCGTCCGGCACCGCCGCTGCCCCCACCGGGCGGCGGGACCGGCACCGGGCCGTAGGGACCCTGCTGCGTATAGGGGTTGCCCGGCTGCGGCTGGCCGGGCTGGGCCTGCCCCGGCTGGCCGACCAGCGTCGGGTAGGCGTAGAAGCCCTGCGGGGCCTGGCCCGGAACCGCCGGGGACGCCGGGGGCGGGAAACCGGCCGGCTCGCCGGGCGGCGGCGACTGCGGGTTGGGGTAGGGGTACGCGGTCGGCTGAGCGGGCGCGTCCGACGGCTGGTCGGGCTGCGGCGGCGAGGGCGGCGTGGACATGACGTGAAGATAATGCATGTGGGCGGTCAAGTCCCGTCACGTCAGGGATCGTTATGGTCTGGGGACATCTGGTGCGGCTCGATGACAATCGGGCTCGGCCTGCCGACCGGGCGAGAGCGGTGACCGGGAACACGACGAGGCCGAGGGGCGGGCCCCGGCCTCGTCGGTGGTACGGCGTGCTACGCGGAGGCGGCCTGCACCGCCGGCTCGTCGGCCCCGGCCGCCGCTCGCGCCGCGTTCTTGCGTTCTCGTCGATGTCGCAGCCGAATACAAGTGCGCCCTTCGCCGCGAAAACCTGTGCCGCGGGCCGGCCTGTTCCGGCTCCCGTCCCACTGATGAAAGCGATTTTCCCGGCCAGTCGGCCCATGATTGCCAAGTCCCTTGTCCCATGCCGCCCGAGTGCGGTGGTGGCAGCGTAGGGAGGGGCTTTGGCCGGAACAAGAAATGCGTCAGGGAAGGGCCATCGGGGGTTCGTATGGCTGGTATTCGGCTCGGGCGCGGGGCTCTCAGGGCGTCAGCCGCACAGGGAGCGCCCGTACGCTGTTGCCCACGAAACTGGCGTGCCGTGCGAGGGCGGTCTCCGGCAGGGCGAGGTCCAGGTCGGGGAAGCGGGTGAACAGCCGCTCCAGCGCGATGCCGGCCTCCAGGCGGGCCAGCGGGGCACCCAGGCAGTAGTGGGCGCCGTGACCGAGGGACAGGTTGCGTACGGCGTCCGGGCGGCCGGGCCGGGTGACGTCGAACCGGTCGGCGTCCGGGCCGTGTGCGGCCGGGTCGCGTCCGGCGGCCGAGTACCCGGCGAGGACGGGTGTGCCCTTGGGGATGACCGTACCGTCCACGGTGAGGTCCCGCACCGGGTACCGGAACGGGAAATAGCTGACCGGCGCGTCCCAGCGCAGCGTCTCCTCGATGACGTCACCCCAGCTCGCCTCGCCCTTCAGCACCAGATCGAGCTGGTCGCGGTGGGCGCACAGGGCCCGTACGGCATTGGTGATCAGGTTCAGCGTGGTCTCGTGCCCGGCGATGATCATCAGCACCAGGGTGCCGATCAGCTCCCGCTGGCTGAGCCGGTCGCCGGCCTCGTCACGGGCGGCGATCAGGGCCCCGGTGAGGTCGTCGCCGGGCCGCTCGGTCTTGGCGGCGGCGATCGCGCCGAGCACCTCGACGAGTTCGCGGTTGGCGGCGACGGCCTCGCGCGGGCCGATGTCGGTGGCCACGACCTGGTCGCACAGATGGTGCAGCCGGTCCCTGAACTCGTCGTCCACTCCGAGCAGTTCGCTGATGACGCCCATCGGCAGCGGCAGCGCGAAGTGCCGCCGCAGATCGGCGACCCCGCCCTCCGCCTCCGCCGCGCGCGCCAGCTCGTCGAGCAGGGACTCCGTCAACTCCACGACACGGGGCCTGAGTTCCTCGACCCGCCGGGGCGTGAAGGCCCGGCTGACCAGCGACCGCAGCCTGCGGTGGTCCTCCCCGTCGGCGGTGGTCATGCCCTCCACGGTCGCGAAGGTCATGAGCGGCCACCCCTCGGCGATCCGGCCCTCGCGCAGCGCGGTGAAGTGCCGGGCGTCCTTGGCCACTTCGGGATGCTGGAGGAACTCCTTCAGCGCCTCGTGCCCGAGCACCACCATGCCCTCGATCTCCCCGGGCAGCACCACCGAGGCCACCGCGCCGCGCGCCAGCAGCCGGGCGTTGTCGGCGTGCGGGCAGCCGCCGGAGGGGTCCATACGGTGCGGCGGTGCGGGGGACGAACTCTCCAACGGGATCTCCTGACGACCGTACGAGGAGGGCGGCTCGCCCGATCGTAGGCCCATCCGGCGCTGTCCGGAGCGGTGTTCCGAGTCAACTCGCGTTCCTGCTCCGCGCCCCACCGGGCGCCGACCCGGGGCACGGGAATACGCCCGACCGACGCCATGTTGACGGATGCGGGACCGCTGGTACAGTGCGATCAGCATCAAGATGCGCCCCGTCTCGGGCGCCGGTGCCCGTTCCACTTCGCTCAGCCGAGCCGCCCGTCGCTCCGCGACCGGCACACCGGCTTCTGTGCACCACCTCGTGAGCAGGACGTTTCCGCCGCGGGCGCGTCGCGTCCGCGATCACCCGAGGTGCTGCTTCCGCCGCCGGAGGCGTGTTCCCACGCCCTCCCCTCGCGGCCGTACCCCCTCTCCCTCCATGTCTTCGCACCGACCGTCCGGAAAGGACTCCACCCTCATGACCACGACCACCACACTCGAACACCCTCCCGCACGGCAGCAGCGCCCGGCCGAGCAGCTCGTCACCGGTGTCCTCGACATCGACCCGCACGGGAAGGGGCACCTGCGCGCCGAGAGCTGCCTGCCCTCGCCCGCCGACCTCCAGGTCTCCCCCGCGCTGATCCGGCGGCACGGCCTGCGCCGCGGCGACCTCGTCGAGGGCGTCCGCGGAGAGCGGCGCACCCTGACCGACGTGGCGCGCGTGGGCGGACGCACGCCCGAGGCGCTCCGCGGACGCCGCCACTTCCGTGACCTGACCCCGCTGCACCCGCGCGAGCGGATCCGCCTCGAACACCCGGCGTCCGGGCTCGCCGGACGCGTCGCCGACCTGTTCACCCCGGTCGGCAAGGGCCAGCGCGGGCTGATCGTGGCCCCGCCGAAGACGGGCAAGACCGTGCTGCTCCAGCAGATCGCCGCCGCCGTCGCGGGCAACCACCCCGAGTGCCGGCTGATGGTGCTGCTGCTCGACGAGCGCCCCGAGGAGGTCACCGACATGCGGCGCTCGGTCCGCGGCGAGGTGTACGCCTCGACCTTCGACCGGTCGGCCAAGGACCACATCGCGCTCGCGGAACTCGTCGTCGAACGCGCCAAACGGCTCGTCGAGGACGGCGAGGACGTCGTCCTCCTGCTCGACTCCCTGACCCGGCTGTGCCGGGCCCACAACAACGCGGCCTCCGCCGGCGGCCGCACCCTCAGCGGCGGCGTCGACGCGGGCGCCCTGCTCGGCCCCAAGCGGTTCTTCGGCGCGGCGCGGCACGCCGAGGAGGGCGGCTCGCTCACCATCCTGGCCACCGCCCTGGTGGACACCGGCTCCCGCGCCGACGGCCTGTTCTTCGAGGAGCTGAAGAGCACCGGCAACATGGAGCTCCGTCTGGACCGGGAGCTGGCCTCCCACCGGTTGTTCCCGGCCGTCGACCTCGACGCCTCCGGCACGCGTCGCGAGGAACTCCTGCTCGCCCCGGCCGAATTGACCACCGTACGAGGTCTGCGCCGCGCGCTGCGGTCGCGGGACGGCGGCCCGGCGAACCTGGAGACGCTGCTGCGGCGGATGCGCGAGACGCCCGACAACGCGACGTTCCTGCGACGTGTCCAGCCGACACTGCCGACGGACTGATCCGCGTGCGGCATCCGGGTGCCTCCCGCTGCCGTCCGGCCCAGGCAACGCGCGCCACGGCACGTCCGTTCCTACGTTGATTCATATGATGATCGGACTCTCTGCCCGGGTGGCTGCCACGACCTGCGCGCTGTGCGTCGCGGGGGTGCTCGCGCTCGCCCCGGCGTCGGCGGATCCCGCCCCGCCCGGACGGCCGAGGGCGGCGGTCCCGCAGCCGTCGCTCCTCTACCGTTCCGGCACCCAGGTCCGTCCGCACCCAGGGGCGCCCGAGGTCCCGGCCGTCTCCGCGCTGTCGTGGCTGGTGGCGGACGCCGGCAGCGGCGAGGTACTGGCCGCGTCCGGCGCCCACCGAAAGCTGCCGCCCGCCAGCACCCTCAAGACACTGTTCGCCCTGACCGTGCTGCCGACCCTGCCCGGGAGCTTCCGGCACACCGTCGACACCAAGGAGCTGGCGGACGTCGGCGAGGGCAGCAGCCTGGTCGGCGTGGTCGAGGGACACACCTACCGGGTCGCCGACCTGTGGCGAGGGGTCTTCCTCAGCTCGGGCAACGACGCCGTGCACGTCCTCGCCTCCCTGGCCGGCGGCTGGCAGACCACGGCGGACCGGATGCAGGTCAGGGCCCGCGCCCTGGGCGCCCTGGACACCAGGGTCGTCTCACCGGACGGCTACGACATGCCCGGCCAGGTGTCGTCGGCGTACGACCTGGCGGTCTTCGGCCGCGCCGGACTGCGCAACCGCGACTTCGCCCGGTACTGCTCCACCGCCGAGGCCCGGTTCCCCGGCGACGACGGCGGGTCGTACGGCATCGAGAACACCAACCGGCTGCTGACCGGCGAGGACGGCGTGCAGCCGTACCCCGGTCTGATCGGCGTGAAGAACGGCTACACCACCAACGCGGGCAACACCCTCGTCGCCGCCGCGCGCCGGGGCGGGCGCACGCTCGTGACGACGGTGATGAACCCTCAGGAGGGCGGCGGTTTCGCCGTGTACGAGGAGGCGCGCGCACTGCTGGACTGGGGCTTCGCCGCGTCCGGTCGCGTCGATCCGGTGGGTTCGCTGGACGCCCTGATCCCGCGCCCGCCCCACTCCGCCGCGTCCGCGCCGCCCGTCGCGGCCCCGCCGCCGCCTCCCGCCGACACCGGATCGGACTGGCCGGACGCCGGGGTCGTCGCGGGCGCCGCCTGTCTCGGCACGGCGGCCGTGGCACTGGCGCTGCGCGCCAAGGGCAGCCGGAAGGCGGACGGCTGACCTGCCGGCAGGCCGAGCAGCAGGCCGAGGGTGATCCACGTGTAGGCATTGCTGCCCAGGAACCCGCCCAGGCCGGACGCGTCGTCGTACCAGAGCCACACCACACTGGTGCACAGCACCGCGTACAGGGCGCCCGCCAGGCGCGGGTGACCGGCACGGACCAGCACGGCGAAGGACGGCAGCAGCCACACCAGGTGGTGCACCCAGGTGATCGGGCTGACCAGGCAGGCGGTGAGGCCGGTGAGGGCGAAGGCGGCCGGCCAGTCACCTGCCGCGACCGCTCCACGCGTCCGCCAGGCCCACACGCACAGCACCAGCAGCACGGCCGTCGCCCACACCGGCCGGCCCGGTTCGCCGAGCCGGGCCAGCACACCCTGGAGCGACTGGTTCGAGACGTAGTCCAGCCGGCCGACCCTGCCGGTGTCCCACAACGCCTCGGTCCAGTAGAAGCGGGAGGCGCCCGGATCCGCCCAGGCCGCCAGCGCGGTCGCCCCGGCGGCGACCGCCGACGCCAGCGCGGCGGCGCGCCACCGGCGGGCGAGCAGCAGCAGACCGATGAAGACAGCCGGGGTGAGCTTGACCGCGGCGGCCAGTCCGATGCCGGCGCCCGCCCAGCGGCCCCGGCCGGTCGCGAGCAGCCGGCCGTCGGCCAGCACCAGGGCCAGCAGCAGCAGGTTGACCTGGCCGAAGCTGAAGGTGTCGCGCAGCGGCTCGAACAGCGTGAGCAGACAGGCGGCCAGGGCCCAGCCGTACCAGCCGTGCCGTCGCCAGGCGGGTCCGGCCAGGATGCGCAGCACCACCGTCAGCGCCGCCAGGTTCAGCAGCAGGGACGCGGCGATCGCGGTGCGCAGGGGCATGAGCGCCATCGGCAGCATGACCAGGGCGGCGAAGGGCGGGTAGGTGAAGCCGTACGGCGTGCCCGGCACCCGGTAGTCGTAGATCCGGCCGCCGTGGTGGACCCAGCCGTCCACCGTTCCGTAGTAGACCCGCAGGTCGAAGAAGTCGCGCAGCAGCGGCACGGTCGCGGTGAACACGGTCACGGCCGCGCCGAGGGCCAGGACGAGGAGCACCCGCCCCCGGTCGGTGTCCGGCCCCCTCACGCCGCACGTCCCAGCGCCGGTGTCCGGGCCGCCTGGTGGGCCTGCGCCAGGACGACGACCGCGAGGACACCGCCGGAGACGGCGAGCACGAGCTGACCGGTGTCCGCGGGGCCGCCGCTGGGCAGCACCGCGAGCGCGAGCACGCCCGTGACCGCGGCCACCCGGCGCCGTACCGAGGTGCTGGGGGCGGCGGCCGCGATCAGGAACAGGCCCCACAGCGCGTACCAGGGGCGGATCGCCGGGCCGAAGGCGGCCACCACCGCGAGGCTCAGGCCGAGCGCGTAGACCGGGGCGGGCCGCAGCCGCATCCAGATGAGGAGGACGGCGGCCGCGGTGACCGCGAGGCCGAGCACGTGCCAGGCCGGGACGGCCAGCGGGGCCAGGCCGCTGCCGAGGCGTTCGAGCAGGGCGCCGGTGGCGCGGCCGAGCAGGCTGGTGAGCGCCCAGTTGTGCGGGGAGACCGGGGTGTCCAGCGCGGTGATCCAGCCGTACCCGGTGCCGGCCACGGCGGTCGCGACGGCCGTGGTCGCGCCCGCCGCCAGCGAGGTCGTCAGCACGGCCCGCACCGGTCTGTGCCCCGCGCGGACCTGGACGACGACGATCGCCAGCAGGCCGAGCGCGGCGGGTGCCTTCACCAGTGCCGCGAGCGTCACGAGGACTGCGCCCAGGACGGGCCACCTGCCGAGGGCCGCCACCAGGCCCGACCCCAGCAGGCCGAGCATGATGGCGTCGTTGTGGGCGCCGGCCACCAGGTGCAGCAGCACCAGCGGGTTCAGGGCGCCCAGCCACAGGGCGGCGGCGGGGTCGGCGCCGCTGTGCCGGGCGAGGCGGGGCAGCGCGGCGGCCATCAGGGCCACGCCGAGCAGCGCGAGCAGCCGCATGCCCAACAGCCCGGCGGGCAGCTCGCCCCGGGTGAGCCCGGCCAGGGCCGAGGCGATCGCCAGGAAGGCCGGGCCGTACGGGGCGCCGGTGTTCCGCCACACCGGGGCGACCTCGTCGGCGAGCGGGCCGCCGAGCCGAGCCGGGCCGTGCGCGTACACGTCCATGTGGGCGTCGACCATGGCGCCCTGCGCGAGATAGCTGTACACGTCCCGGCTGAACAACGGCGGCGCCAGCAGCAGCGGGGCCGCCCACACGGCGAGGACCAGGAGCAGGGCCCGCGGGGTGGGCGGACGGTCGCCGCGCACCAGGCGTCCCAGCAGCAGCCAGGCCGCGATCAGCAGGACGACGCCGAAGTACACGCCGACCAGGCCGAGGGCGGCGCGGACGGAGGCGGGGGCGAGGAGTTCCCGCACGGGCAGGGCTCCGGCCGTCTCACCGCCCAGCGCGAGGCAGGCGGTACCGGCCAGGCCCAGTACCTGGCAGCGACGGAGATCGACGGGGAAAGCCATGGCCCACACCGGGGCAGCGTGGCAACGCCGGATGGCCGGAAGGCGACCTGGCTCCCTCCGAAGGACGGCCTGCGCGTGACCGGAACGTGATCGACCCCGGAACCCGTCCCGTGCAGGAACATGGAGGATCAGAACACCGACAGTCCGGTCAGGGTCGTGAACCGGTCGAGGGCCGCCACACCAGCCACGGAGTTGCCGCGCTCGTCGAGCCCCGGGCTCCACACGCACAGCGTGCAGCGGCCCGGTACGACCGCGATGATCCCGCCGCCCACCCCGCTCTTGCCGGGCAGGCCGACCCGGTAGGCGAAGTTCCCGGCCGCGTCGTACGTCCCGCAGGTCAGCATCACCGCGTTGACCTGCTTGGCCTGGCTGCGGGTGAGCAGGCGGGTGCCGTCGGCGCGGATGCCGTGCCGGGCCAGGAAGGTGGTGGCCAGGGCGAGGTCGGCGCAGGAGGCGGCGATGGAGCACTGCCGGAAGTACTGGTCGAGGAGGACGGGCACCGGGTTGTCGATGTTGCGGTAGGACGCCATGAAATGGGCGAGGGCGGCGTTGCGGTCACCGTGCGCGGTCTCGGACGCGGCGACGTCCTTGTCGAAGTCCAGGGCCGCGTTGCCGCTCTCGGCACGCAGGAAGGCCAGCAGCTCTCCGGCCGCGTCACCGGTACGGGTCTGGAGGCGGTCGGTGACGACGAGGGCGCCCGCGTTGATGAAGGGGTTCCGCGGGATGCCGTTCTCGTACTCCAGCTGCACCAGGGAGTTGAACGGGTTGCCGGAGGGCTCACGGCCCACGTGCTCCCAGAGCGCGTCGCCCTCGCGGGCCAGGTCCAGGGCGAGGGTGAAGACCTTGGTGATGGACTGCGCCGAGAACGGCTGCCGCCAGTCCCCCACCCCGTAGACGGTGCCGTCCAGCTCGGCGACGGCCATGCCGAAGCGGCGGGGGTCGCAGGCCGCGAGCGCCGGGATGTAGTCGGCGGGACGCCCGCGGCCGGGCGTCCGCTCGATCTCCTCGGCGATGCGCTCCAGGACCGGCAGGAAGGTGAAGGACGACGTCGTTGTCATGATCACTATTGTGCCTCCGGCCGGTCCCGATACGTCCGTCGCTCCCGTGTGGGCGCAGGTCAGGCGCGGGGTGCCCCGCTGCCCGCGAGGACTTCCGGGCGCAGCAGGCCGGCGAGCTTCTCAGCGGGCAACAGGCCCTTCTCCAGCACCAGTTCGGCCACACCGCGGCCGGTGGCGAGGGCCTCCTTGGCGATGTCGGTGGCGGCCGTGTACCCGATGTGCGGGTTGAGGGCGGTGACCAGGCCGATGGAGTTCTCGACGGTGGCGCGCAGGGCCTCGGTGTTGGCGGTGATGCCGTTCACGCAGCGCTCGGCGAGCGTGAGGCATGCGCTCCGCAGGTGCGTGATGCTCTCCGAGAGGGAGTGCAGGATGATCGGCTCGAAGGCGTTGAGCTGGAGCTGTCCGGCCTCGGCGGCCATGGTGATGGCGACGTCGTTGCCGATCACCTCGAAGGCCACCTGGTTGACGACCTCGGGGATCACCGGGTTGACCTTGCCCGGCATGATGCTCGAACCGGCCTGCACGGGCGGGAGGTTGATCTCGCCGAGGCCCGCGCGCGGCCCGGAGGACAGCAGGCGCAGGTCGTTGCAGCTCTTGGAGAGCTTGACCGCGATCCGCTTGAGCACGCCGGACATCTGGACGAACGCGCCGCAGTCCTGGGTGGCCTCGACCAGGTTGGCGGCGGTGACCAGGGGCAGCCCGGTGATCCCGGCGAGGTGGCGGCGGGCGGACTCGGCGTATCCGGCGGGGGCGTTGAGCCCGGTGCCGATCGCGGTGGCGCCCAGGTTGATCTCGTGGATCAGCTCGACGGCCTCCGCGAGCCGGCTGCGGTCCTCGTCGAGCATGACCGCGAACGCGGAGAACTCCTGGCCCAGCGTCATCGGCACCGCGTCCTGCAACTGCGTGCGGCCCATCTTCAGCACGTCCCGGAACTCGACCGCCTTGCGGGCGAAGGAGTCCTGGAGCACGGCCATCGCCTTGAGCAGCCCGCGCACCGCGAAGACGGTCGCGATCTTGACGGCGGTCGGGTAGACGTCGTTCGTCGACTGGCCGAGGTTGACGTCCTCGTTGGGGTGCAGGTGCGCGTACTGCCCCTTGTCGTACCCCAGCAGCTCCAGCGCCCGGTTCGCCACGACCTCGTTGGCGTTCATGTTGGTGGACGTGCCCGCGCCGCCCTGGATGACGTCCACGACGAACTGGTCGTGCAGCTTGCCGTCCCGGATCTCCCGGCAGGCCTCGACGATGGCGGCCGCCTTCCTCGGCTCCAGCAGCCCCAGTTCCTCGTTCGCCAGCGCGGCGGCCTCCTTCACGGCGGCCAGGGCGTCTATCAGGTGCGGGTAGGCGGAGATCGGCGTGCCGGTGATCGGGAAGTTCTCCGTGGCGCGCAGGGTGTGGACACCCCAGTACGCGTCGACGGGGACGTCACGGTCTCCGAGCAGGTCGTGTTCGGTGCGGGTGGTGGCGGCGGTCATGGGGTGCGGGCCTCTTTCGGAGGTACGGAGGTACGGAGGTGATGGTGGGGTGGGCTGCGGTGGGCGGCATGGGTGGCCGCGCGGGCTTCGGCGGGGCCGCGACGGCGGCCGACTGCCGGTAAGGGGAAACGGACTGTGGACGGGCCTCGAGGCCTCGGACGCGACGGGCACGGCCGGGCCGGCCTCCCCCGACGGATCCCGTGCCGCGGGCAGATGAGGCCGACGGTCCGGGCATCCACCGCCGGGGCATGCACCCGGCGCGCGTCCGCCGGGCGGCAGCCGCACCCTGGACACCGGCTCGGCATCGGGCCCGGACCGGCAGTACGGCCCAACCGCTCCGGCGCCCTGACGCCGTCGCACGGCAGGCGGTCGTCCGGCTCCCCGCGCCAACGGCACGGCTCGGAGCCGTACCAGGCAGGGTTCCGGCCGCGTCCCCGGCCGAACCGGCGCGGCAGCGCCCGCACATGGCCACCGGCACCGTCTGGAACGCATCCGGCGGCCGGCCGCCGTCCCGCGCAACCGCAAGGGTGCACGGCCGGACACAGCCATGCCGGCGACGCCTGCCCGGCGGCCGGCCCCGAGCGACACCCCGGCCACCGCAGGCCGACCGCACCCGGCTGACACCCGGACCCGGCCCGGCAGCCGGACCCGACCGGCACCACGAACACGGCCTGGCCATCAGACCCGGCCAACACCACGGACGCCGACTGGCGATCGCACCCGACGGACACCGCGGACACCACCCGAGCACCAGACCCGGCCGACACCACGAACACCGCCCACCGAGCCAACCGCCCCCGCACCGCAGACAACACCGCAGACCCCGCCGAAGCCAAGCGCCGCGGCTACGCGCAGGCCGTCAGCGGGACCGGGTCGAGGGCGCGGACGGCGCGTACGCAGCCCACGGGCTCCCCGCCGCCGAGCAGTGGCTCGCCCGCGAACTCGGTGAGGAGGGCGGGGTCGACGCCCGCGCGGGCGAGGGCGGCGGCGGTGACCGGGACGCGGGCCCGGTTGGCGCCGTCGGCGATCTTGACGGCGACGGCGCGGCCGTCCGGGAGGGCCGCGACCTGGACGCCCTCGAAGCCGTCCTTGGCCAGCAGGCCGGGCACGGCCCGCATCAGGGCGGCGACGTCACGGCCGGAGCCGGACGCCATCTCGGCGTGCTCCCGCACGGCGTCGGCGACCTGGCCCTCCGCCGTGCTGGGCGCCGCGGTGGTGATGCGGGCGGCGGCCCGGGCGAGGCCGTGGAGGGAGACGGAGAACAGCGGGGCGCCGCAGCCGTCGACGGTCACGCGGGCGACGCGCTGACCGGTGAGGTCCTCGACGGTTTCCTCGATCGCCCGCTGGAGGGGGTGCGCCGGATCCAGATAGTCCTTCAGGGACCAGCCGTTGAGCCTGGCGGTCCACAGCATCGCCGCGTGCTTGCCGGAACAGTTCTGGGCGAGGCGGGAGGGCAGGCGGCCCTCCCGGACCCAGGCGTCCCGCACGACGGGGTCGAACGGCATGTCGGGGACGTTGCGCAGGTCGTCCTCGGTGAGCCCGGCGAGTTCGAGGATCCGCCGGGTGCCGGCGAGGTGGTACTCCTCGCCGGAGTGGCTCGCCGCGGCCAGCGACAGCAGGGCGCCGTCGAGCGGCAGCCCGAGCCGCACCATGGCCACGGCCTGTACGGGTTTGAGGGCCGAGCGTGGGTAGAAGGCCGCCTCGATGTCGCCGAGTTGGAGCCGGACCTGGCCGTCGCCGTCGAGGACGACGACGGAACCGTAGTGGACGCCCTCGACGATCCCGGCGCGTATCAGGTGGGCGACGGGAGCGTGGAGCGGCTCACGGACGAGGGGTGCCTCCGCGAGGGAACTGCTGTACATCACTGCCTGCATCACTGGTTGGGTGTGGTGGACCGGCGCGCGGTTCACGCCTCGGTCCCGGTGGACCGGCGCGCCGTGCGGCCGCGGATGGCGTACCAGCCGGCGACCAGCGCTCCGACGATCAGCGGCAGGCACAGCACGGTGGTGCGTCCGGCGCCGCCGTCGGCGTACATCAGGACCAGGACGGAGGCGAGGAACGCCAGCGTCACGAGTTCGGTCCAGGGGGATCCCGGCAACCGGTACCCGGGCCGGGTCAGTTCACCCTTCTGGGTCTTCCGCCAGAAGAACAGGTGACAGATCATGATCATGCCCCAGGTGGCAAGGATACCGATCGCCGCGAAGTTGAGCACGATCTCGAAGGCGTCCGCGGGGACGACGAAGTTGAGGCCGACGCCGAGGACACAGATACCGCTGGTGAGCAGGATCCCGCCGTACGGCACCTGGTTGCGGCTCATCCGCGCGGTGAACTTCGGGGCCGAGCCGCTGACCGCCATCGAGCGCAGGATGCGGCCGGTGGAGTACAGGCCGGAGTTGAGCGAGGACATCGCCGCGGTGAGGACGACCAGGTTCATCACGCCGCCGGCCGCCGGGACACCGATGTGGGACAGCACGGTGACGAAGGGGCTCTCCCCCGCCGAGTACTTGTTCCAGGGCAGCAGCATCGACAGCAGGACGACCGAGCCGACGTAGAAGAGGCCGACGCGCCACATGATCGAGTTGATCGCCTTCGGCATGATCTTCTCGGGGTTCTCGGTCTCCCCGGCGGCGACGCCGACCAGCTCGACGGAGGCGTAGGCGAACACGACACCCTGGATGATCAGCAGCATGGGCATCAGGCCGCCCGGGAAGACGCCGCCGTGGTCGGTGATCAGGGACGGGCCGGGGTGGTTGCCGTCGACCGGGTGCTGGGTGACCAGCAGGTAGATGCCGATGCACATGAAGACGACGAGCGCGCTGACCTTGACGATCGCGAACCAGAACTCCATCTCGCCGAAGATCTTCACCGAGATCAGGTTCACGGTGAGGACGACGGCCAGGGCGATCAGCGCGATCACCCACTGCGGGATGTCGGAGAACATGCCCCAGTAATGGGTGTAGGTGGCCACCGCGGTGATGTCGGCGATGCCGGTGGTCGCCCAGTTCAGGAAGTACATCCAGCCCGCGGTGTACGCGCCCTTCTCGCCGAGGAACTCCCGGGCGTACGACACGAACGCGCCGGAGGACGGCCGGTACAGCACGAGTTCGCCGAGGGCGCGGACGACGAGGAAGGCGAAGACGCCGCAGACCGCGTACGCGACGAACAGGGAGGGCCCGGCGTCGGCGAGACGGCCGCCGGCGCCGAGGAAGAGGCCGGTGCCGATGGCGCCGCCGATGGCGATCATGTTGACGTGCCGGGACTTCAGGGACTTGCTGTAGCCCGCGTCTCCGGCGTCGACGTGACCGGACGAGGGGCGCGTCTCTTCTTTGAGGTGCTCGCTCACGCCTCGGGTCCGCCTTCCGTGGGGGTGGCCGTGCGCGGGGAGCGCACGATGTCGGTCAGGGTCGTCTCGACGCGGTCGAGGTGGTGGCTCATGGCCTCCACCGCGTCGTGCTCGCAGCCGTCGGTCAGCGCCTCGACGATCGCCCTGTGCTCGCGGTTGGACTGCTCACGGCGGCCGCCCAGCTCGTTGAGGAAGGCCGACTGACGCGCCAGTGCGTCGCGGATCTCCTCGATGACCCGGCGGAAGACCGGGTTCTGGGCGGCCTCGGCCACGGCGAGGTGGAAGAGGGTGTCCATCGCGACCCACGCGGTGGTGTCCGTCTCCCGCTCCATGCGGTCGAGCAGGTGGGCCAGGTGGTCGAGGTTCTCCGGGGTGCGGCGCACCGCCGCGTACCCGGCGACCGGGATCTCGATGTGCCGGCGCACCTCGAGCAGGTCGCTGGCCGCGTAGTCACCGAAGGTGGGGTCCTCGACTGCGCTGGCCACGACGAAGGTGCCCTTGCCGGTCCGGGAGACCGTCAGGCCCATCGTCTGCAGGGCCCGCAGGGCCTCGCGGAGCACGGGCCGGGACACCTCGAGCGTGCGGCAGAGCTCCGCCTCGGAGGGGAGCTTGTCGCCGATCGCGTACTCGCCGCGTTCGATGGCACCGCGGAGGTGGCCGAGTACGGCTTCCATGGCGCTGACGCGCCGGGGAACCGGGCCACCTGTCTGGCTGTCTGACAGGTTCACGGGCTCGATCCTGCGGGTTGCGGGACGGCACTGTCAAGACACCTGGAAAGGAAACATTCACGGGGTGTGATGCATGAATCTCTGCATCACACCCCGTGGGAGATCAGGGACGACCGGACCCGCCGGCCGCCGACGGCCGGACGTCGGTCAGCTGTCGAGCACCCCGGTGCCCAGCAGACCGAAGAGCGCCACGCCGACGACGATCCGGTACAGCACGAAGGCGTTGAAGGAGTGCTTGGCGACGAACTTCAGCAGCCAGGCGATGGAGGCGTAGGCGACCACGAAGGACACGATCGTGCCGACCGCCAGCGGGGCGGCGCCCACACCCGCCCCCAGGGCGTCCTTCAGCTCGTACAGGCCGGCACCGGTCAGGGCCGGGATGCCGAGGAAGAAGGACAGACGGGTGGCGGCGACGCGGTCCAGGTCGAGGATGAGCGCGGTGGACATGGTGGCGCCGGAGCGGGAGAAGCCGGGGAAGAGCAGGGCGAGGATCTGGGAGCAGCCGACCAGCATCGCGTCCTTGAACGAGGTGTCGTCCTCGCCGCGCTTGTGCCGGCCCATCTGGTCCGCGGCCCACATCACACCGGACCCGACGATCAGCGAGCCCGCGACCACCCACAGCGAGGCGAGCGGACCCTCGATCAGCGGCTTGGCGGCCAGGCCCACCGCGACGATCGGGATCGTCGCGTAGATCACCCACCAGGCGAACTTGTAGTCGTGGTGGTAGCGCTCTTCCTTGTTGCGGATGCCGCGGCCCCAGGCGGAGACGATCCGCACGATGTCCTTGAAGAAGTACACCAGTACGGCGGCGATGGCGCCGACCTGGATGACCGCCGAGAAGCCGACCACGGACTTGTCGTCGACGGGGATGTCCATGAGCCCCTCGGTGATCTTGAGGTGGCCGGTCGAGGACACGGGGAGGAATTCGGTCACCCCCTCGACGACACCGAGGACGACGGCTTGACCGACGGAGATGGCGCTCATGGGATCCAGTTCTGCTCAGAAGTTGGTCGACAGTGCTGTAGACAGTCTTACTATGCCCGGTTGTGCGGCCCGTGCCTACGCCCACACCGCCTGGGCGAGCGACACGCCGGCGAAGGCCGCGCCGAGGCCCGCCGTCACGCTCGCGACGGCATTGGCGGCAGCGTAGAGCCCCGCACCGGTCTCGGTCAGCCTCAGAGTCTCCCAGGAGAAGGTCGAGTACGTCGTCAGGGCCCCGCACAGGCCGGTGCCCAGCAGCAGCCGCAGGTGCGGATCGGCCGAGGACGCGCCGGTCAGCAGGCCCAGGACCAGACAGCCGGTGACGTTCACCACGAACGTGCCCCAGGGCAAGCCCGAGTCGTGCCGGGACTGCACCGCCCGGTCGGTCAGATAGCGCAGTGGAGCACCGACCATGGCCCCGAGGACGACCAACAGCCAGTTCACAACGACTTCTCACCCTCCCCGGCCGTTTTGCCCGCAATCGTTCCTTCAGTCGGGCCGGGCCGCGGCTTCAGGACGCCACGTGTCGCCGCGGCGGCGGCCCACACCGCCGCCAGGGCCGCGAGCAGCGTCGCGGCGAGATAGGCCAGTGCCGTGCCGGGGCGGCCGCCGTCGAGGAGCTTTTGGATGTCGACGGCGTAGGTGGAGAAGGTGGTGAAGCCGCCGAGCACGCCGGTGCCGAAGAACGGGCGGACGAGGGGGTGGGCGGCCCGCGCCTCGGTGACGACCACCATGAACACGCCGATCACGACGCAGCCGACGGCGTTGGTCCAGAAGGTCGCCCAGGGGAAGCCGCCGGGGGGCGTGGGCCACGCCAGGGACAGTGCGTAGCGGGCCGTCGCGCCGAGCGCGCCGCCGAGTGCGACCACCGCGACCACGGGGACCTGTGCACGCCAGGCCGGTCGCGGCGCGGGGCCGGGCCGGACGCGGAGGCTCTCGGCTTCCGGGGCTGTCATGCTCGTACGTCTCCTGATCCGGCCCCGTCGACTGGATCACGGCCGGGCATCAGGGTACCGCCCGGGTGTACCCGCGGGTCACCTCGCGGCGGGCGCCGCGCAGACCGCGACCCCGCGCTCCCACAGGCTGCCCAGGACCAGGTGGCCGTCGGTCTCGCAGACGCTGGTGACCATGCGGAAGCCGGAGCGGTGGCGGGTCAGGTGGTGGACGGTGGCGCCGTCGTCGTCGACGGCCAGGACGCCGGCGTAGCCCGTCGGGCGGAAGGGGGCGTGCGCGGCGGCCCGGGCCGCCGCGCTGCGTACGGCGGGCGGGGTGCGGTGCAGCAGGTCCAGCGGAGGAATGGGCGGTCCGGCCAGGGCCACCCAGAGCGGGCCGGACTTCCCGGCCCGCCAGATGTTGTCGGGCATGCCCGGGAGGTCGTCGGCGAAGGGCTCGGCGGTGCCCGCCCGGGGGCCGGTGAGCCGGAAGCGGGTCAGCCGGCGGGCGCCGGTCTCGGCGACGACCAGGAAGGACTCGTCGGCGCTCGGGGCGACGCCGTTGGCGAACTGCAGTCCCTCCAGCAGCACCTCGGGGCTGCCGCCGCCGGGCGCAAGGCGCAGCAGGCGTCCGGTGCCGGTGTGTTCGACCAGGTCGGCCATCCAGTGCCGCAGCGGGTGACGCCGGCTGGAGACGGTGAAGCAGAGGCTGCCGTCGGACAGGGCCACCACGTTGCTGGCGAACCGCAGTGGCTCCCCCGCCACCGAGTCGGCCAGCACGTGGACGGAGCCGTTGCCGGATCCGACGCGCAGCAGGCCGCGTTCGGCGTCGCACACGATCAGGTCGCCGTCCGGGAGGAGTTCGAGGCCGAGGGGCCGGCCGCCGGTGTCGGCGAGCACCTGGAAGCGGGCCGTGCCGGGGTCGGCCAGGCCGTCGAGGCGGAGGATGCGGCCGTCCTCGACGCCGGTCAGGACGCGGCCCCGGTCGTCGGCCACCACGTCCTCGGGGCCCCGGCCGCCGATGGCCACGTAGTGACGGGGTACGAGTTCCGTGGGACGGTCCATGCGCGCCTGCCCTTCGCTGTCGAACGCTGTCCGGGGAGATCCGGTCCGTAGGCTGCCCCTACCAGCCCTTCTCGAACATCCGGGCCACCTCGGCGATCCGTACCTCGTCCCGCCGATAGTAGGTGCGGCGCCGGATCCGTTTGGCGCGCAGCAGGCCGATGCGGGTCAGCAGGCCGAGATGGGTCTCGGCGGCCCGGCGGGACACGCCGAGCTTGGCGGCGACGGCGCGCGCGGGGACGCCGTCCTCGGCCAGGTCGGCGTGGCGTTGCGGTGGGAAGTGCGCGGCCGGGTCCTTGAGCCACTCCAGGATCTCCAGGCGCCGTTGGCCCGCGGGAGTCCTCAGCATCGCATCGCCTCCGTCCGCGCCTCCCCCTGTTCCGTCTTCCCACTCTGGCGCAGCCGCTATCGCCGCGTACGGGACTCACCGGCGCTTGTCCGGTACCGAACGCCCCTTGTGGGAAGTGGAGTTGGGGCTTCGGCCCGGTAGGGGAGCCGAATGGGCCCAGCCGCCCCCACGCGGCCGGGCCCGTCGGTGCGGTTCAGCGGTGGCTGAACCACGTCATGGAGGACAGCGCCTTGTCGTCGTAACCGAACAGGGCCTGGTTCTCCCAGCCGTTGCCGGAGGTGGCGTCGGTGGGGTCCCAGCCGTTGCCGGTGACGGCGGTCCAGGTGGCCTCCCAGTAGAAGACGCCGAGGCCGCGGCCGTTCGGGACGGCCTCCACGATGCCGGCCACGTCGTTCATCCACCGGGTCTGGCCGGCCACCGTCGCCGGGTAGCCGGTGACGAGCTCGCCGGTGGTGTCGATCTGGTTGGTGAGCGAGTCGTCGCTGTCGAGGCGGAAGGGGTAGGCCGTCTCGGCGATGAAGACCGGCTTGCCGTAGCGGGAGGCCGCGTCGTCCAGGGTGGTCTGCGCGGCGGCCAGTGAGCCGTGCCAGTAGCCGTAGTAGGACAGCCCGATCACGTCGTAGTCGATGCCGTAGGTCTTGGCGTTGTCGAACCACCAGCGGACGGTGGCGTCGTCACCGGCGTTGGCCAGGTGCAGCGCGACCTGTGTGCCGGACGACACCGCCTTCGTGGCGCTGTAGCCGGAGTTGATCAGGCCGGCGAGCTGCGACCAGTTGTCCGTGGAACCCTCGGACCAGAGCATGCCGCCGTTGATCTCGTTGCCGATCTGCACCATGTCGGCGGTGGTGCCCTGTGCCTTCAGCGCGTTCAGGACGTCGTACGTGTGGTTGTAGACGTCGGTCTTCAGCTGGCTGTAGGAGTGCGAGGCCCAGGCGGCGGGCTTGGTCTGCTTGCCCGGGTCGGCCCAGGTGTCCGAGTAGTGGAAGTCGACCAGCAGCTTCATGCCGGCGGCCTTGACGCGCTTGGCCATGGCCAGTACCCGCGTCTTGTTGTTGTAGCCGTCGGCGGGGTTCACCCAGACCTTCAGGCGCGCGTAGTTCATGCCGGCGTTCTTCAGGATGGTGACCGCGTCGCCGGTGCTGCCAGAGCTGTACTTGTACACACCGCCCTTGGCCTCGCTCTTGGCGAGGGAGGAGATGTCGGCGCCCTTGACGGCGAGACCGGTCCTGCCCGAGGTGAAGCTCAGGTCGTCGACGTTGATCCAGTTGCCCGCGTTGGCGTCGGAGTGGACGCTGATCGTGCACTGGTTGTTCGTCACCGCGACGGAGGTGACGATGCGGACCCAACTGCTGGTGGACACCGGCAGGTCGGTGCGCTGCTCCGAGCTCCCGCAGTTCTTCAGGGACATGTAGGCGGAGTTCTGACCGCCGCTGGAGCGGACCCAGGCGGTGAGGGTGTAGGTGCCGTTGGTCAGCCCGGACAGGTACTGGTACGTCTCCACCTTGTAGGCGGAGGCCGAGTAGTGGCTGAGCCGGTAACTCCCGCCGTGGCCGCCGGACTCGGTGTACGAGGCGCCGGTGTCGCCGTACTCCGACCAGCCGCTGGGCGTGGCCGCGCCCGTGCCGTCGGACTCGAAGCCGCCGTTGGTGAGGGTGCTCGCCGCCTGGGCGGTCTGGGCGGGCAGGGCGGTGAGGGCGAGTCCGGCCGCGAGCGGCAGCAGCAGGGCTCTCAGGGTGCGTCTGGGATGGAACATCGTCGTCCGTCGTCCCTTCGACGTGATGGGTTGGGGGTGTCCTCCGTGGGGGTGCCCGCTGTGGGAATGGGAGGAGAGCCCCTCCGCCCGCGGCTCGTACGGCTCGCGCGGGCGGAGGGGAGCGGGTGGGGCAGGGGCTAGCCGTCGAGTCGTACGACCCGGACGGCTCCCGCGGGGACCGCGAGGCGGCCCGCGGCGCGTTCGCCCGTCAGCAGTTCGGTGCCGGGCGTGTCCAGCGGCACCTTGGCGTCGATGGCGGTGTGGTTGATCGCGAACAGGAAGGTGCGGGTGCCCGACTCGTCGGTGCGGCGCACCACTTCGACGTCCCGGGGCAGGTCGGTACGCGGCGCGATGCGGGCGTCCGCCGCGGCCCGGGCGAGCACCTCGTCGAGGCCGTGGGCGTCGAGGCGGGTGGAGACGTACCAGGCGGTGCCCTCGCCGTGCCCGTGCCGGGTGACGGCGGGGCGGCCGGCGGTGAGGCCGTCGGCGTACGTCCAGACGGTCTCGGCGCCGCGCGGCACCACGAACTCCGTCCACACGTCGCCGGTGAGCTCGCAGGCGTCGGGGCCGGTGATGCGCACCCGCTGGTTCTCCAGCAGGGGCGAGAACTCCTCCACGGTCAGGCCGAGGACGTCCCGCAGTGGGCCCGGGTAGGGGCCGTCGTGCACGGCGTCGTGCTCGTCGACGATGCCGGAGAAGTACGACACCACGAGGGTGCCGCCGTTCTCCACGTACTCCTTGAGGTTGTTCCCGGCGGCCTCCGTCATCAGGTACAGCGCCGGTACGACGACAAGGGGATAACACGACAAGTCGGCTTCCGGGTGGGCGAAGTCGACGGTGAGGTGGCGGTCGTAGAGGGCCGCGTAGAAGGAGTCGGCGCGCTCGCGGGGGTCGTGGTCCTCGCTCGGGCGCCACTGGAGGTTCTGTGCCCACCAGGACTGCCAGTCCCACAGGACGGCCACGTCGGCCCGGGTGCGGGTGCCGCGGATCTGGCTCAGCGAGTCGATGCTCGTGCCGAGTTCGACGACCTCGCGCCAGACGCGGGTCTCGGTGCCGCCGTGCGGCAGCATCGCCGAGTGGAACTTCTCGGCGCCGCGCCGGGACTGCCGCCACTGGAAGAACATGGCGCCCTCGGAGCCGCGTGCGACGTGCGCGAGGGAGTTGCGGGCCATCTGGCCGGGGGCCTTGGCCGGGTTGCGGGGCTGCCAGTTGACGCCCGAGGTGGAGTGCTCCAGGAGCAGCCAGGGGGCTCCCCCGGCGACCGAGCGGGTGAGGTCGGCGGCCATCGCGAGGTTGACGTGGGTGCGGCGGCCGTCGGTGATCAGGTAGTGGTCGTTGGTCACGAGGTCGACCTCGCGGCCCCATGCCCAGTAGTCCATGGAGTCGCACTGGCTGAGCGCGGTCATGAAGTTGGTGGTGACGGGGACGCCGGGCGAGAGGCGGTGCAGGATGTCCCGCTCCATGCGGAAGTTCTCCCGGATGGTGGCGTCGGCGAAGCGCTTGTAGTCGAGCGCCTGGCCCGGGTTGCCGACCGTGGGGGTCGCGCGGGGCGGGTTGATCTGGTCGAGGCTCGTGTAGTGCTGGCCCCAGAAGGCCGTGCCCCATGCCTCGTTGACGGCGTCGACGTCGCCGTAGGTGTCCGCGAGCCAGCGGCGGAAGTGGGCGGCACAGGAGTCGCAGTAGCAGGCGGAGACGGGGACGCCGTACTCGTTGTGGACGTGCCACATCGCCAGGGCCGGGTGGTCGCCGTAGTGCTCGGCGAGCTTCGTGGTGATGTTCGCGGCGGCGGCGCGGTAGTCGGCGTTGCTGTGGCAGATCGCGCCGCGTGAGCCGAACTCGTGGCGCACGCCCTCGGCGGTGACCGGGAGGGCCTCGGGATGCGCCCGGTAGAACCAGGCGGGCGGCACCACGGTGGGCGTGCCGAGGTCGACGCGGATGCCGCCCTCGTGCAGCAGGTCCAGGATCCGGTCCAGCCAGCCGAAGTCGTACTCCCCGGGCGAGGGCTCCAGCAGTGCCCAGGAGAAGATCCCGGCGCTCACCATCGTGACGCCGGCCTCCCGCATCAGCCGGACGTCCTCGAGCCAGACGCTTTCCGGCCACTGCTCGGGGTTGTAGTCGCCACCGAAGGCGAGCCTGGTGAGGCCCCTGGGGGTGGTCTCCGGCATGGATCTCTCCCGGGTTATCGATCATTTGGGAACGTGCACACACATCGGCGGCGGTGCGAGCTCAACATAACCGCACAGCAACAACCATTGACAAGTGTCCGGGATGTTTCTCTACTGTGAACGCTCACAGAAGCAGGGCAGGGCCTCGCGACGGGCGAGGGCCCAGGTCAGCCGGTTTCTGCATGGCAGGTTCCCGCAGCGGGCGGGGACCCAGGTCAGGGGAGAGATCCATGCCGCACACGAAGCGCCGTCGCCTCGTGACAACCGCCGTCGCCGTCTCGCTCGGCGCCACCGCCCTCGCCGCCTGCGGCTCCGAGGACGGCAGCAAGTCCGAGTCGGGCCCGGTCTCGCTGACGTACTGGACCTGGACGCCCGGTATGGACAAGGTCGTGGACCTGTGGAACAAGGGGCCGGGCAAGCAGGACAAGATCACGGTCACGGTGAAGAAGCAGGCGTCCGGCGACACGCTGGTCACCAAGATCCTCACCGCGCACAAGGCGAAGAAGGCACCGGACCTGGTGCAGGCCGAGTACCAGGCGCTGCCCACGCTGGTCAGCAATGACGCGCTGGCCGACATATCCGAGGATGTCAGCGACATCAAGGGCAAGTTCGCCGACGGCGTCTGGCAGCAGACCACGCTGGGCACGGACGCGGTCTACGCGGTCCCGCAGGACATCGGGCCGATGATGTTCTACTACCGCGAGGACCTGTTCAAGAAGTACAAGCTGAAGGTCCCCACGACCTGGGACCAGTTCGCCGAGACCGCCCGCGCGCTGAAGAAGGCCGCCCCCGACAAGGACCTGACCACCTTCTCGGCCAACGACTCCGGTCTCTTCGCGGGCCTCGCCCAGCAGGCCGGCGCCAAGTGGTGGACCACCTCCGGCGACAAGTGGAAGGTCGCGATCAACGACGCGGCCACCCAGAAGGTCGCCAAGTTCTGGGGCGGCCTGGTCAAGGAGGGCGTCATCGACAACCAGCCGATGTACACCCCGTCCTGGAACAAGGCGCTCAACACCGGCAAGCAGATCGCCTGGGTCAGCGCCGTGTGGGCACCGGGTACGCTCACCACCGCCGCGCCCGACACCAAGGGCAAGTGGGCCATGGCCCCGCTCCCCCAGTGGTCCGCGAGCCAGAACGTCACCGGCAGCTGGGGCGGCTCCTCGACCGCCGTCACCACCGACTCCCAGCACCAGGCCGCCGCGGCCAAGTTCGCCGCCTGGCTGAACACCGACCACGACGCGCTCAACGCACTGGCGAAGGACAGCGGAATCTACCCGGCCTCCACCTCCGCCCAGCTCAGCGGCGCCTTCAGCAACCCGCCGGCGTACTTCTCCAACCAGGCGGACTTCTACCCGCAGGCCGCCAAGATCGCGAACACCACCGCGCCGTCCGCCTGGGGCCCGAACGTCAACGTCGCCTACGCGACCTTCAACGACGCGTTCGGCGCCGCCGCCAAGAACAAGTCGGACTTCGCCGCCGCCCTGGACAAGATGCAGGACGCCACGGTCGCCGACATGAAGAAGCAGGGCTTCGGAGTCTCTCAGTGACGAGCACCACAAGCCGGAAGGCGTACGGGGTCAAGGGGGCCCCGTACGCCTTCCTCCTCCCCGCCACGATCCTCTTCGCCCTGTTCTTCGCGCTGCCCATCGGGTACGCGGTCTGGCTCAGCTTCCGCAAGGTGCACGTCTCCGGCCTCGGCCTGGGCTCGGGCGCGCGCAAGGAGGTCTGGGCCGGCCTGGAGAACTACACCGACGCCCTCGGCGACAGCGAACTCCTCGACGGCGCGCTGCGCGTGCTCGGCTACGGCTGCATCGTCGTCCCGGTGATGCTCGGCCTCGCCCTGCTGTTCGCGCTGATGCTCGACTCCGAGAAGGTGCGTCTCGCCCCGTTCACCCGGCTCGCGATCTTCCTGCCGTACGCCATCCCGGGCGTGGTGGCCGCACTGCTGTGGGGCTTCCTGTACCTGCCGGACGTCAGTCCCTTCTACTACCTGCTCGACAAGTCCGGCCTGCCGCAGCCGGACCTGCTGGACGGCGGCCCGCTCTACCTCGCCCTGTCGAACATCGCGGTGTGGGGCGGCACCGGCTTCAACATGATCGTCATCTACACCTCGCTGCGGGCCATCCCGGCCGAGGTGTACGAGGCGGCGAAGCTGGACGGCGCCACCCCGTTGCAGGTCGCGCTGCGTATCAAGATCCCGATGGTGGCGCCCTCGCTGGTGCTGACCTTCTTCTTCTCGATCATCGCAACGCTCCAGGTGTTCAACGAGCCGACCACCCTCCACCCGCTCACCAACTCCGTCAACACCAGTTGGAGTCCGTTGATGAAGGTGTACCAGGACGCCTTCCACCGCAACGACATCTACTCGGCGGCCGCCGAGGCGACACTGATCGCCCTGGTCACGCTGGTCCTGTCGTTCGGATTCCTGCGGGCCGCGAACCGCCGGAACAAGCGGGACGTCAGTCAAGGAGCCGTACGATGAGTTCTCTTGCCGTCCGCAAGGCCGCCCCGGCCGCCGGCACCACCCCCGGCACCGCCCAGGGCCCGCCGCTGCGCCGCCGGATCGCGCTGGTCCCGACCCTCACCCTGCTGCTCGGCGCGATCTACACCCTGCTCCCGGTCGCCTGGGTGGTGATCGCGTCCACCAAGTCCGGCCACGAGCTGTTCTCCACGTTCACCTTCCTGCCGGGCAGCGGCCTCGCCGGCAACCTCAAGGACCTCAGCGCCTACCGCGACGGCATCTACTGGAAGTGGCTGGGCAACTCCGCCCTCTACGCCGGTCTCGGCGCGCTGCTGTCGACGGCCGTGTCGGCGTGCAGCGGGTACGCGCTGGCGACCTACCGGTTCCGGGGCCGCGAGACGATGTTCAACGTCCTGCTCATGGGCGTGCTGATGCCGCCGGTGATCCTCGCCGTGCCCCAGTACCTGCTGCTGGCGAAGGCGAACCTCACGGACACCTACCTGTCCGTGCTGCTCCCGCAGATCCTCTCCCCGTACGGCGTCTACCTCTCGCGCATCTACGCGACCGCCGCCGTGCCCGGTGACGTGGTCGAGGCCGGGCGGATGGACGGGGCGAGCGAGTGGCGGATCTTCACCCGGATCTCGCTGCCGATGATGGTGCCCGGCCTGGTGACGGTGTTCCTGTTCCAGTTCGTGGCGGTGTGGAACAACTTCCTGCTGCCGTTCATCATGCTGAGCGACGACGAGAAGTTCCCGATCCCGCTCGGCCTGTACACCCTCCTCGAGCAGGGCTCCAACACCCCGGCGCTGTACACGCTGGTGATCACCGGTGCCGCCCTGGCCGTGCTGCCGCTGATCGCCCTCTTCCTGGTCATCCAGCGGTTCTGGAGCCTGGATCTGCTGTCCGGGGCCGTAAAGTCATGACCATGAGCAGCAATGCGGGGAGCCGTCGCAAACCGCCGACGATCCACGACGTGGCGCGCGAGGCAGGGGTCTCCCGGGGTACCGTCTCGCGCGTGCTCAACGGCGGGCACTACGTCAGCCCGGCCGCGCAGGAGGCGGTGAACGCCGCCATCCGCAGGACGGGGTACGTCGTGAACCGGCACGCCCGTTCGCTGATCACCGGGCGCTCGGACTCGGTCGGCTTCCTGCTGACCGAGCCGCAGGAGCGGTTCTTCGAGGACCCCAACTTCAACGTCCTGCTGCGCGGGTGCACACAGGCGCTGGCCGCGCACGACGTGCCGCTGCTGCTGATGCTGGCCGGCACGGAGGACGAACGGCGGCGCATAGCGCGGTACATCACCGCCGGCCACGTCGACGGGGTGCTGCTGGTCTCCAGCCACTCCGGCGACCCGGTGGCCGAGGGGCTGCGCGAGGCGGGCGTTCCACTTGTCGCCTGCGGCAAGCCGATCGGGCTGGGCTCGAAGGTCAGTTACGTGGCCGCCGACGACCGCGACGGAGCCCGTGACATGGTGCGCCACCTGCTGTCGCTGGGCCGCCGCCGGATCGGCGTGGTCACCGGCCCACTGGACACACCCGGCGGTGTCGAGCGGCTCGCCGGTTACAAGGAGGTGCTCGGCGAGGCGGGCGTCGGGATCGACGACGAGCTCATCGTCTCCGGCGACTACAGCCGGGTCAGCGGCGAGGCGGGCGCGGAGCGGCTGCTGGCGCGGGCCCCGGACATGGACGCCGTCTTCGTCGCCTCCGACCTGATGGCGCAGGGCGTGCTCACGGCGCTCCAGCGGGCTGGCAAGCGGGTGCCGGACGACATCGCCGTCGGCGGCTTCGACGACTCCCCGGCGGCCACCGCCTCCACTCCGGCCCTCACCACCATCCGTCAGCCGTGGGACCGGATCAGCAGCGAGATGGTGCGGGTGCTCCTCGCCCAGATCGGCGGCGAGGACCCGGCCGCGGTGATCCTGCCGACGGAACTGGTGCGCCGGGACTCCGCCTGAGCCGGACCCTTCCGCGCCCCCTCGGGGCGCGCTACCGCTCCCCCGGCCTGACCAGCCCCGTCTCGTACGCCAGCACGACCGCCTGGGCACGGTCGCGCAGGCCCAGCTTGGCGAAGATGCGGGCGACGTGGGACTTGACCGTGGCCTCGCTGAGGGTCAGCTCGGCGGCCAGTTCGGTGTTGGACAGGCCGCGGCCCAGCAGGGTCAGCACCTCACGCTCGCGGGGTGTCAGGGCCGCCAGGTCGGCGGGGGCGGCATCGGGCGTCCGCTCCGCCTCGGCCGCGTACCGCTCGACCAGGCGCCGGGTGATCTGCGGTGCGAGCAGGGCGTCGCCGGTGCCGACGAGCCGGACGGCCGCCGCCAGGTGCTCCGGGGTGACGTCCTTGAGCAGGAAGCCGCTGGCTCCGATCGACAGGGCCGTGTACACGTACCGGTCCAGGTCGAAGGTGGTCAGTATGAGCACCCGGCAGCCGGCGGCCCGCTCGAGGATGTGCCGGGTGGCTTCCAGGCCGTCCATGGTGGGCATGCGGATGTCCATGAGCACGACGTCCGGCTCGAGTTCGAGTGCCGCGGCGACCGCCTCCGCCCCGTCGGCGGCCTCGCCCACCACCTCGATGCCCCGGGCGGTCAGGATCAGCCGGAAGCCGGTCCGGATCAGCGTCTGGTCGTCGACGATCAGCACGCGGGGCGCCTGCTCGGGCGCGGCCGAGGTCATGGACGGTCCAGCGGTATGCGGGCCCGGACCCGGTAGCCGCCGCCGAGTCTGCGGCGGGCGTCGAGGTCGCCGCCGTACACGGCGACCCGCTCGCGCAGACCCAGCAGTCCGCGGCCCGCGCCGCCATGGCGCCGCGGCGCGGGAGGGGTGCCGGTGCCCGTGCCGGTCAGCACGCTGGGGCCGGTGTTGAGGACCTCGACGCGCAGCGCGTGGTCGGCGTAGCGCACGGTCACCTCCGCCTTGCCGCCGTCGCCGTACCGGAGCGCATTGGTGAGGGCCTCCTGGATGATGCGGTACGCGGTCACGTCGATGCCCTGCGGGAGGCGGCGCGGATCGCCGGATATCCGTACCTCCACGGGCAGTCCGGCGAACGATATCCGGTCGACCAGGGAGCCGAGGCGGTCGAGGCCGGGCTGCGGGGTCAGGTCCGGGCGGGCCTCCGCCGGCCCCTGAGCCTCGTCCGTACCGTCCTCACCGCTCGGCGACGGCGCCAGCAGCCCCAGCAGATGCCGCAGATCGGTCATCGCGCCGCGCCCCGCGTCCTCGACGGCCCGCAGCGCGGACGCGGCCTCGTCCGGCATGGTCCCCAGCACTTCCCGGGCCGCACTGGCCTGCACGACCATGAGGCTGACGTTGTGGCTCACGATGTCGTGCAACTCGCGGGCGATACGGTCGCGTTCGGCGGCGACCGCCGCCTGGGCGGCGCCCTCCCGCTCCCGCTCCAGCAGCCAGCCGCGCTCCCCCACGGCCGCCTGCCACCGGCGCCGGGTCCGCAGCAGCGCAACGGCCAGCCCCGCGACGGCCGCGCACGCCAGCGCCAGCAGCACCACCAACAGCTCCCGTCCCCCCATGCCCTCACTCTGGCAGACGCCTCTGACATCCGGCATCGACCTGGGGATCCAGCTCCCTGCATCTGGAGGATGAGGCGCGGGCCGAGGTGCGATCCGGGGACGGATGCCGGGCGGCCGACCGTGCCTTTAGCGTCCTCACCATGGTCACTGGGGTGCAAACGGGAGAGGCCGTCGTACGACTCGACGGCGTGCGCAAGGAGTACGGCGAGACGGTCGCGCTCGACGGGGTGTCGCTGGAGGTCCGGGCCGGGGAGGCGGTCGCGGTGATGGGGCCCTCGGGGTGCGGCAAGTCCACGCTGCTCAACATGATCGCCGGGCTGGACCGGCCCACGGGCGGCGCGGTCGTCGTGCACGGCGAGAACGTCGGGGAGTTGAGCGAGAAGGGCCTCGCGCTGTACCGGCGGCGCCGGATCGGCATGATCTTCCAGTTCTTCAACCTCATCGACGACCTGTCCGCCCTCGACAACGTGGCGCTGGCCGCCCAGCTGACCGGTACCCCGGCCCGGCAGGCCCGGCGCCGCGCGCTGGAGCTGTTCGAGGAGCTGGGCATCGCCGCCCGCCGCAACGCCTACCCGGCCGTGCTCAGCGGCGGTGAGCGGCAACGCGTCGCGGTGGCCCGGGCGTTGATGAACCGGCCGGCGCTGATGCTGGCCGACGAGCCGACCGGTGCGCTGGACAGCCGGGCGGGGGAACAGGTGATGGATCTGCTGATCGACCTGAACCAGATCGGGCAGACGCTGGTCATCGTCACGCACGACCGGCATCTCGCGCAGCGCTGTGCGAGCCGCCTGGTGGAGCTGGCGGACGGCCGCGTGACCGGTGAGCACAGCCTGGAGCCGTCGGCATGAGGGCGGTGTGGAAGGCCGCGCGGGCGGCCGTGCGCAGGCGGAGACTTCAGACGCTGATGATCTGGCTGGTCACGCTGGTGTCGACGGGGTCGATCGTGGTCGCGCTGGGGCTGGTGGACGCGGCGTCGGCGCCGTTCGACCGGATCTTCGCCAGACAGCACGGGCCGCATGTGGTCGCGGAGTTCGATTCCGGGAAGGTGACGGCCGCCCGGCTCACGGACCTGGCGCGTAAGTCGGGTGCGCAGGCGACGGGGCCGTTTCCGCAAGCCACCGTGGAAGTGTCGCGGAGCGCGGCTGACCTGGGTCTTGGCGGTGAGGTCGCGTTCGTGGGCCGTGCGGGGCCCGGTGGCGCGGTGGACCGGGTGGACCTGTGGGCGGGCCGGTGGCCGACGCGGCCCGGCGAGATGGTTCTCAACCGGCAGTCCGACTGGACGGCCCACGATCTCGGCAAGAGGTTCCACGTGCCGTCCGGGCCCACCCTCACCATCGTCGGGTTCGCCTTCGACATGAGCGGTACGGCCGACGTGTGGGTCACCCCCGGCCAGATCGCGGCCCTGCACCCGAAGAGCACGCAGATGCTGTACCGGTTCCGGGACGCGTCGTCGCAGAGCGCCTTGCGCAATGGACTGGCCCGGGCGACCGAGGGGCTGCCCAAGGGCGCCCTCGCCGGATCGCGCACCTATCTGTCGGCCAAGCAACGGGTCGGCAGCAACGCGCGCGCGTACGCCCCTTATCTGCTGGCGTTCGGTGTTCTGGGGATCCTGGTCGCCACGCTGATCGTCGCCAATGTGGTCGGCGGTGCGGTGGTGTCCGGCTTCCGGCACATCGGCATCCTCAAGGCCCTCGGGTTCACTCCGGGTCAAGTGCTGGGTGTGTACCTGACCATGATCTTCGTGCCGGCCGTTCTGGGATGTGCGCTCGGCACGCTCGTGGGCAACGTGCTGGCGAAGCCGTTCTTCCGGTTCGTGTTCACGGGGCCGGACGCCGGGATGCTGCACGATCAGGTCGGCATCGCGCCCTGGGTGAACGAACTGGCCCTGGCCGGCATGCCGCTGGTCTGCGTGCTGGCCGCGCTCGGCCCGTCGGTGCGGGCGCAGCGGCTGTCGGCGGCGCGGGCGATCAGCGCGGGCAGCGCGACCCGCGCCGGAAGGGCGCTCGGCATCCAGCGGCGGCTCGCGGGGCTGCGGTTGCCGCGAGCCGTGAGCCTCGGGGCGGGGCTTCCGTTCGCCCGGCCCGCACGCAGCGCGCTCACACTGGCGGCCGTGGTCCTGGGTGTGGCGACCGTGACGTTCGCGACCGGTCTGGGAACGACGATGACCCGCTTCGGGGATGCCGGCAAGGGTGCGTTCGACGTCACGGTGTATGCCGGCAACTACGTGCACGACAAGCGGGTGGTGCCGGTACACGGCGACCGAGAACTCCAGTCGCTGTTGGGCTCGTTGCCGGGGGCGGCACGGGTGACGGCCCGGGCGGACGAGGACGCGCAGCTCGTGGGCTCCACGCGGAAGGTCTGGATCGAGGGCCGACGTGGGTCCGACCTGCCCCTGGACGACGTGCTCGTCCGGGGCCGATGGATGCACCGCCCGGGAGAGGTCGTGGTCAGCTCGGCATTCCTGCGTCGCAACGGGGTGAGCATCGGTGACCGCCTGCGGCTGCGCAAGAGCGGCCACGAGGAGGAGGTCACCGTGGTCGGCGAGCTGCTGTCGGAGAACGACTGGTTGGTCGCCGGCACCTGGCCGACGTTCACCGCTCTGGACCCGGATGGAGAGGCGTTCTCCTATCACGTCAAACTGCGCGAGGGCGCGGACGGGAGGGCGTACGCGCGTGCGGCCCGAGCCCTCGACAAGGGGCTCAGTACGGAACTGACCGGCCCGAACACCGTGGCCCGGACCATCATCGGCTCGGCGACCGCGCTCACCCTGATGCTGTCCCTGGTCGCCTCCCTCGGCGTCTTCAACACGGCCGTACTCAACACCCACGACCGGCGCCGTGACCTCGGCATGCTCAAGTCGATCGGCATGACCCCGGGCCAGGTGACGGCGATGACGGTGACCTCGATGGCCGTGCTCGGCGCGCTGGGATCGCTGCTCGGCGTCCCCCTGGGCATCGCCGCCTACGAGGTGGTGATCCCCCGGATGGCGGCTGGGGTGGACATCACCCTGCCGTCGTACATGACGGACGTCTGGCACGCGCCGGTCCTGGCGCTGCTGGCCCTGGCGGGTGTCCTGATCGCCGTCATGGGCTCCCTGGTCCCGGCCCGCCGCGCGGCCCGCCTCACCGTCGCGGAGGTGCTGCACAACGAGTAGTGCCACCGGGGATCCCGCAACCGGTCAGGATCGAAGAAGCCGGAGCGGGCTCCCCGGCCCTAGCGTGAGAGCACCGACGGAAACCCGTCGGACCGCCCACCCGAGGAGTGAGTTCCATGAGCGCCGGCCTGCAGACGATCATCTACCCCGTCAAGGACCTGGAGAAGGCCAAGCCCCTGTTCACCGCCCTGCTGGGCGTCGAGCCCTACGCCGACGCGCCCTACTACGTCGGTTTCAAGGCCGCCGGGCAGGACGTCGGCCTCGACCCGAACGGGCACGCGCAGGGCATGACCGGGCCGGTGCCGTTCTGGCACGTCACCGATCTCCGGGAGCGGCTCGCCGCACTGCTCGAAGCGGGCGCGGAACTGCTCCAGGATGTGCGGGACGTCGGCAACGGCCGGCTGATCGCCTCGGTGAAGGACCCCGACGGCAACCTGGTGGGACTCCTCCAGGACCCGGACGCCTGAGCCTCTCGTACGACTGCTCGCCGACTGCTCGCGGACTCCTTGCACCCGCACTAGTTGCACACTCAACAATTGGCCGAATCGGTGCTACCGTGCGGGTATGGCAGCGAAGACGGCCGACGCACGGCTCGAGGAACGGTGGCGTGACATCCTGTCGGTCCACGCGCGCACGATGTGCGAGATCGACCGGGCGCTGCATCCCCACGGGCTGGGTGCGAGCGACTTCGAGGTGCTGGACATCCTCGCCTCCGAGCCGCGCGAGCAGGGCGACCAGTGCCGGGTGCAGAACCTGGTCGGCCGGGTGCACCTCAGCCAGAGCGCGCTGTCCCGCCTCATCGGGCGGCTGGAGAAGGACGGCCTCGTGGAGCGCTCGGTCTGCGCCGAGGACCGGCGGGGCGTCTGGGTCGCGCTGACCGGCAAGGGCCGCGAACTGCACGCCCGGGTACTGCCGCTCCAGCGGGCGGCGCTGGCGCGCATGCTGGCGGAGCAGTCGGTCTAGAGGACGCTCCCGGACCGCACCGCACCGCCCGTCTCGTCGGCCGCGAAGAACGTGCCGTCCAGCAGCACGCAGTCGGCCGTCGCGCAGCTCGTCCAGCCCCTCGCCCCGGGCGGGCACGCAGGGCGCGTACACCAGCACTCCCCCCGCTGGTCAGGTCCTCGATGCGGTACGCCGGCACCCAACGGCCGTCAGGGACGGGGCCGACGAGTGCTCGGGAGCTCCGGCGCCCACCGGGTGGGCCGTGACCACCAGGCCACCCGCCCGCACGAAGCCGCCGTCCGCCAGACTGTCGCGCCACTCCCGGGGGGGGGCGTAGCGGTCGAGAGCGCCGCGACAGTTCACAGTCCCGGCCGGCCTCGGCCGGGCGGGCGCCGGTCCACCGGCCGGCGGGGCGGGATGGCGCCGCCGGGGAAGTCTCGCGGGCCGGTCCACGGGGCGGGTACGGCGTCGCAGCGACGGCACAGTTCGTAGGCGACGGCCTCGTAGTTGACCCGCCAGCCCTGGAAGTGCGGCCAGGCGTCCCGCGGCGTGCGCCCGGCCCGGAAACCGGCGCTCTCCAGCATCTGCGCCGCCGCGTCGAACTCGGCGTAGGTCAGCCGGATCCCGGTGTCCGGGGCCGGGTCGGGGTCGAAGGGGATGCGCAGCACGCGGGCGATGTCGCGCAGCGCGGAGAACCCGGCGCGCAGCACCAGGCGGGCCTCCGGCGGGGCGTCGCGCGGGGTCAGGGCGAGCTGGAGGGCGGCCGCGTCCATGATGGCGACCAGGCCGACCAGCCAGCTGCGGTGCGGGCCCGGGGAGCGGAAGGTCAGCAGGATCGGGTACGTGGAGTGGCTCTCGCCCATGTCCGAGGCCAGCCGCTCCCAGGCCCGGTACAGCTGCGGGAGCGCCCTCTCGGTGTCGACCAGCCACTGCCGGGCCAGGATCTCCGGGCCCCAGGCGGGCTCGCCGGCCCGTGACTGGAGGAGGGTGACCTCCAGTTCGCGCCGGTTGTAGGCGCCGTACAGGGTGGGCAGGTAGGCGATCTGGAGGGCGATGAGGACGGGTCCGGTGGCGGCGGCGACGAAGTCCAGCACGGACAGCTTCAGCCGGTCCCCGCTGGCGAAGCCGAGGGTGAACATGCTGGAGCCGGCCTCCCGGAAGGCGGTGCTCCAGGACAGCGGGGACAGCGCGTACAGCAGCAGACCGAAGGCGAGCAGGGCCCCGCCGAGCCAGCCGGCGAGCATCCCGATCAGCATCAGCGGGGCGAGCCAGGTCTGGGCCCGGTCGATGGCGTCGTACCCGCCGCGGGGTGTGGTGAGGCGCAGCAGGCGGCGCAGCACCCGCCACAGGCGGACCACCAGCGCGGAGTACAGCCCCCGGGGAACCACGAGGGTGCGCAGGACACTGCTGAGTACCAGTGCCAGAACCAGTGCCCCGGCCACGCCGGAGATCCATTCCATGCGGTCATTGTGAACCGCGGCCGGGGGCGCTGCGGGGATCGGCCGCCACGGGGATCGGCCGCTACGGGGATCGGCCGCGCTCAGCCCGCCGCGCGGGCCAGCAGGGTGCGCACTCCCTCGGAGGTGAGGGTCAGGCCGTGCTCGGAGCTGCCGTCGATGGTGAGCGAGATGTCGTCGGTCGGCCACTGGGAGGCGAGTGCGCCCAGGGGAACGAGGCGGTAGCGGGAGACGAAGGGCAGCAACTCGGCCATCTCCAGCTCCGAGGTGAACACCGGCACGACCGGGTTGTCCCCCGGCCTCTCCAGGACGGGCAGTGCCACCGCGGAGGGGTCGGTGGCGTCCTCGGCGGCGGCGTCGTCCGGCACGGGGAGCAGCACGTCGCTGCTGGCGAGCGTGTACAGCGCGGTCGGGTCCTCGGCGTTCTCGGCCAGCGCGTCCAGCGCCCGCTGGGCCGGCGTCGGCATGTCGTCGTACGCGGGTGTCTCCATGGCAGATCCCCTGCTAGCGGCGGTCGTGCGGTCGCCCGTCGGCACTCGGCCGCGGGCGCGGTCCTGAGCGCGTACCCAGCGGGTCCGGGGGCATGCCGACCCGATGGCGCCGGGCGGATGACGGTTCGGCGAACCGTGGCGGGTCCCGGAGGGCGACCGCGGGTGCCGGTCACCGGCGGGAGCAACGGCGCCTGACGACGGTGCCGTCTGGGCCGCACGTGTTCAGCGTGCGGGCGCTAGGGGCGGTGCGGGGCGTCGAGTTCACGGGTGTCTTGCCGGGACGCTTGACGGCCTGGCCGACGCTGACGGTCTCGACGCCGTCGACGCCCAGCCCGCCCAGGTCCCGTGTGATGAACCGGTAGAGGTGCGCCCGGTCGCGCACCCAGACCGCGACATGCAGGTCGGCGGCGCCGGTGGTGGCGAACGCGCCGTGCACCGCCGGGTGGCGGGCCAGGGTCCGGCCGACCGCGTCGAGCCGGTCGGGGGCGACGCGCATCATGACGTTGGCGTCGATGTCCAGTCCGAGCCGCCGTGGGTCGAGGACGACCTGGGTGACCAGCCGTCCGGTGTCCGCGAGCCGGGCGACCCGTCGGCGCACCGTGGACTCGGGGTGGCCGATGCGCGCGGCCACGGCCGCCGCCGGGGCCCGAGCCGGTGGCGGCGGTCGTCGCGACCAGCCAGCCGCCGTTCATCGGCCGGCAGCCGGGCGTGGCCGAGGCGGCGGGCCGGTCGCTCGCCTCGGTGCTGCCGCGCGTCGCGGCCGTACGCAATCTGGGGCCCACCAGTTGGCAGATCGCCGACGCCGCCGTCGGTCGCCTGGACGCCTTCTGGCAGTTCGGCCGGGACGCCGCCAACCTGCTGCCCGGTGCCCTGGTCGCCCGGGAGGCGGGTGCGGTGGTCAGCGACGCCGACGGCAAGCCCTGGACGGCGGCCTCGGACGGCTTTCTCGTCGCCTCGGCCGGGCTGCACGGCCACCTGGTGGTGGACGCCTTGCGTCGCGGGTGAGTGCGCGCTCGGGCGGAGGGTCAGCCGCCGAGGAGTTCGGCGAAGCGCTCGGCGCCGATGTTGCCGCCGGAGAGGATGAGGCCGACCCGGCGGGGCAGCGGCTCCACCCGGTGGGCCAGCAGGGCGGCCAGGGCGCTCGCGCCGCTCGGTTCGACGACGGTCTTCAGGCGCTCGAAGGCGAACCGCATCGCCTCGCGGATCTCGTCGTCGTCGACGAGGGCGATGCCGTCGAGCAGCCGCCGGTTGATGGAGAAGGTGAGTTCGCCGGGGATGTCCGCGGCCTGGCCGTCGGCGATGGTCCGGGGCACGGGGACGGAGACGCGCCGCCCCGCCTCCAGGGACCGCTTGGTGTCGTCCCCGGCCTCCGGCTCCACACCGATCACCCGGATGTCCGGCAGGAGGCCCTTGGCCGCGGTCGCGCTTCCCGCGATCAGGCCGCCACCGCCGACCGGCACGACCAGGGCGTCCAGCTCGCCGGCCTCCTCGATCAGTTCCAGGGCCGCCGTGCCCTGCCCGGCGATGACGTGGGGGTGCTCGTACGGCGGGATCAGCTCCAGGCCGCGGTCCGCGGCGAGGGCCTCCCCGATCGCGACCCGGTCGCCGGTGTAGCGGTCGTAGGTGACGATCTCGGCGCCGTACCCGGCGGTCGCCTCCAGCTTGGCGCGGGGTGTGTCCTCGGGCATCAGGATGACGGCGGTGGTGCCGAGTTCACGGGCGGCCAGCGCGACCGCCTGGGCGTGGTTGCCGGAGGAGTAGGCGGCGATGCCCTTGGCCAGGCGTTCCGGGGACAGCCGGGACGCGGCGTTGTAGGCACCGCGGAACTTGAAGGCGCCGACCCGCTGGAGGTTCTCGCATTTGACGAAGACCTCGGCGCCCACCAGCTCGTCCAGGGTCCGCGAGCGCAGCACCGGCGTCCGGTGGGCGACGCCCTTGATCCGTGCGGCGGCGTCCCGGACGTCGTCGAGGCTGACGGGCGGGGTGTCGGGCATGTTCGAACTCCGTTCTGGGCGCTGCCGGCCGCCGGGGTCGGCGGATGCCGGATGTCGCCGGATGCTGGACCATTCCGGGCTGGAATCATTGTCCAGCATCTAGACGGAAAGTCCAGCCCGCCGGGCGTGCCCGGGGACGGCAGCGCTCAGCCGGAGTCGTGGCCTGGCCGGCCCTCAGAGCGCCTGGCCGCCGGGGTCGCCCGGCTTGATGCGCCCGCGCCAGGCACCGGTCTCGCCGCCGCGGTGCTCGATGTAGTCCTTGAAGCGGCGCATGTCTCCCTTGACCCGCCGGTCGATCATGCCCAGCGCGTCCGCGCCCTTCTCCGCCATGCCCCCCGGCTCGATGTCCATGACGAGCTCCACGCGCGTGTGCGTGTCGTCCAGGCGCTGGAAGCGGACCGACCCCTTCTGATCGGTGTCGCCGCTGATGGTGCGCCACGTGATCCGCTCGTCGGGGAGCTGGTCGACGATCTCGGTGTCGAACTCGCGCTTCACTCCGCCGATCTTGGTGGTCCAGTGGTTGTGGCGGTCGTCGAGCTGCCTGACCTCTTCCACTCCCTCCATGAACTGCGGGAACTGCTCGAACTGCGTCCACTGGTTGTAGGCGGTGTGGAGGGGAACCTCGACCTCGACCGTTTCCTTGACCGTGCTCATGAGTCCTCCTTGATCGGTCGGCTTTCATCGACCGGCTCTCGCCGGCCGGCGTACGGGTACCCCGGTGACCGGCCCGATCACAACGGCCCTGGGGACCGGACCGGCAGACCGGTGCGCATGCCGGTCGCCCGGGCGTGAGGCACGCTGGTGGCATGAGCCCCTGGCGGAACGTGGCGGCTCTGCGGCAGACGTGGCAGTCGAGCCATGCGCTGCTGCTGCTTCCGATCGCGCTCATCGCGGTGATCACCGTGGTGGACATCCGTACGCCCGACAACGTGCATCTGGGGCCCGCGCTGGTCATCGCCCCGGCGCTCACGCCGTCGTTCGCGGGGCCCGTGGCGACCGGCCTGGTGGGCGCGCTCGCGGTCGCCGCCCAGTTCGTCATCGCGGCCTTCCACGGCGGGGTGGCCACCACGAACCACATCGTGCAGCTCATCACGCTCGCCGTGCTGACCGTCATGGTGGTGATCTACAGCGCGATCCGCGACCGGCGGCGCGCCCAGCTGGCGCAGGTCCGGTCGGTGGCCGAGGCCGCCCAGCACGTCCTGATGTGGCCGCTGCCGGAGCACATCGGCCCGCTGCGGATCGCCTCCCTGTACATGGCCGCCGAGGACGAGGCGCAGATCGGCGGCGACCTGTACGCCGCCAGCCGGTGCGACGGCGCCGTTCGCGTCATGATCGGCGACGTACGCGGCAAGGGTCTCGCCGCGATCGGCGAGGCCGCGCTGCTGCTGGGCGCCTTCCGGGAGGCCGCGCACCGGCAGACCTCCCTGTCCGCGCTGGCCACCACCCTGGAACAGAGCGTGACCCGGTACAGCGCCGACTTCGAACCGCCCGAGGAGGCCGGTGAACGCTTCGCCACCGCCCTGTTCGTCGAGATCCCCGACACCGATCCGGTCACCAGGATGACCAGCTGCGGCCATCCTCCCCCGCTGCTGCTCAGCCCGGGCCACGTGGTCACCGTGCCGAGCCTGCACCCCTCGCCGCCGCTGGGCGTCGGGGTGGCGGGCTCGGCCGACCACACGCTGGACGTGTTCTCCTTCGAGCCCGGCGACACCCTCCTGCTCTACACCGACGGCGTCATCGAGGCCCGCGACGCCGACGGCCACTTCTATCCGCTGGCGGAGCGCGTCGCACGCTGGACGGAGGCCGGCCCCGAGGCCCTGATGCACCACATCCGCCGTGACCTCCTCGCCCACACCGGAGGCCGCCTGGACGACGACGCGGCCCTCATCGCCCTCCACCGCACACCCGCCGACCAGCGCCGGCACGAGCGGCATCCCGTCTTCGCGGGACTGCACCACGGCTCCGGCGCCCAGCCCCGGGCCTGACGACCGGACGGGCGACGGCAGAGCCGAACGGCGAAGCCGAGCGTCAGCGGTCCGGTTCCCGCCGTATCACCCGCGGGCGCGGAACACCTCCTGCGACATGCGCAGACGGAGCTCCTCCAGCGTGCCCAGCTGCCGTTCGGCCCGGGCGAGCAGCTCGTCCAGCTGCCGCGCGTCGAGGCGCCCGTCCGCGTCCGCCAGCGGACGCAGCGCTCGCCAGCAGGCCGCCTTCCCCTCGACGCCGAGCCGGAGGAACTCGAGTTCGAGGACCGAGGAGAGCGGCGACCGGGCGACGATGCGCCCGTTGGGCTTGAGCCGCCCCGCGCCCTCGGCTGCGGCGGCCGCGAGGACCTTGTACCGGCGCTGCGGGACCCCGAGCCGGTCCATGATGCCCAGCAGGCTCTCGCGGTCCTCGGCGATCTCCCGCGCGATCCGTTCCAGCACGCCACCGAGCGGAGGGCCCCGGTGTGCCCGCGCCACGTACCCTGCGCGGCGGACGCCGACGGTGGATCCCGCCAGGTGGTCGTTGAGGTAGATGGCGAGCAGGTCCATGTTCACCGAGGCCGAGTACCCACCCGGCGGCGATGCGCCCATGTGTAACCGATTTATCGACACATCGACTGAATCGTCCCTCCGGTGCGTGGGTACCTGAGCAGTCCGGCGTCGCTTCCGGCGCCGGTGTCACCGGAACACTGGAACATCTCACCGCCTGGAGGAACCATGGCGGCTCTCAGGCCCACCGATCTGCAGAAAGCCCTGTCCGGCGTGGACTACCCGGCTGACCGCGAACAGCTCCGGAAGGTCGCGGAGAAGAACCACGCTCCGAAAGAGATCACGGAGCGCATCTCCCACCTCGGGAAGAAGGAGTTCCAGAACCCGGCCGAGGTCAGCAAGGCCGTGTTCAACGAGAAGTGACAGCACCCACGGACACGGCGGCCGGAGCCTCGGGCTCCGGCCGCCGTGGTGCGTGCTGTCCGACGGTGTGCGCCCTCCGGCCTCACTCACCCGGCGCGAGGGCGCGCGCGAGCACGCGTGCCGTGTCCGAGATCAGCCCGTTGTCCACCGCCGCGTCCCGGGTGGACTTCGACGACAGCACGGCCAGCACGAGCGGTGTCCCCCTGGTGGTCCAGGCCACGCCGAGGTCGTTGCCGGTCGCGTAGTCACCGGTGCCGGTCTTGTCGGCGACGACCCAGTCCCGCGGCAGGCCGCGGCGGAACCGTTCGCCGCTGGTGGTGTTGCCCTTGAGCCAGCTGACGAGCTGCTCGCGGTCGGCGTCCGCCAGGGACCGGCCCAGCGTCAGCCGCGTGAAGCCGCCGTCGGCAGCCTCCGGCGTGGTGGTGTCGCGCAGGTCGCCGGGGACGGCGGAGTTGAGGTCGGTCTCCCAGCGGTCGAGCCGGCTGACCGGGTCGCCGATCGACCGGAAGAACCGGGTGAGGCCGCCCGGGCCGCCGATCTGGCGCAGCAGGAGATTGCCCGCCGCGTTGTCGCTGTACTGGATCGCGGCCGCGCACAGGTCGCCCACCGTCATGCCGGTGTCGACGTGCTTCTCGGTGATCGGGCAGTTCGGCAGCGTCACGTCCGCCGGCGGGTAGTGGACGACCTTGTCCAGCGGCGCGCAGTGACCGTGGTCGCGGAGGATCGCCGCCGCGGCGAACGCCTTGAACGTCGAGCACAGTGCGAACCGCTCCCGCGCCCGGTAGGACACCACCTGCCCGGTGCGCAGGTTACGGGCGTACACACCGAGGCGTGCGGCGTACTGCTGCTCCAGGACGCGCAACTCGCCTTCCGCGCCTCCCTGTCCGGGATCCGGTGCGGCCGAGGCGGTCGACGCCGACGCGGCGGCGGTGAGCGCGGCGGTGGACACGACGAGACCGGCCTTGAGCAGGCCGCGCCGCGGAAAAGGGCTGGGAGTGGTCATAAGCACAGCGAAACAGGCGCCCACCGCCCATGTCCAAGAGTCATCTTTCAACCTCCCATAACCAATTGATATGAAGGCTGGATGGACCTGCTGGCGCACCTCGAGGCGTATGTCGCGGCCGTGGACGAGGCGAGCTTCTCGCGTGCCGCCGACCGGCTCGGGATCGCCCAGCCGCTTCTCAGCCGACGCGTCAAGACACTCGAGGAGCACTTCGGCGGTCCGCTCTTCGACCGTTCACGGCGGCAGGTCACGGTCACCGAGTTCGGCCGGCTCCTCCTCCCGTACGCCCAGGACGTTCTGGACCGGGCCCACCGGTTGCGGCATGTCGCGGAGTCGGCCCGGCAGGCGGCGGTACGGGCCGTCGGTGTGCCGGCGGACTGCGGCCCGGCGGCGCTGGCGCGGGTCATCCGCGCCGGTACGGAGCACGGCATTCCGCTGGGCGTGCACGAACTGCCGCCCCAGGAAAGGCTGTCGGGCCTGTCCGCCGGATCGCTGACGTTCGCGCTGCTGCGGGTTCCACCGGAGAACGCCGCCCTGCGCGTACCGCTCGGCGTGGCCTCCGCCCCGTCGCCGGACGTTGCGGATGCTCCGGACGCTCCGGACGAAAGGCGGCCCGGCCCGCGACCGCGCCCGGTCCATCTGGAGGACCTGCGGCCACGGCGCGGCCACGGCGCGAGGGGCGGCCTTCGGGCACCGGTGCCGGTCCTCTGTCTGGCCGAGGACCAAGTCCCGTACGCACTGGACCGGTTGCGGCGTGCGGCGGCTCGCGCCGGGCTGCCGGAGGACGTGGTCCGGCCGGCCGGGCCGACGGCGACCGCGCTCGCCGAGACCCTCGCGGGGCGGGTGACACTGCTGTGCGCGGAGCCGTTCGCACGGCGGCACGGCGCGAGTTGGGCACCGTTGGGCGACGCGTCGCTGCACCGGGGGTACGAGCCGGGTTCGGCGGAGCGTCAGGGTGTGGCGACCGTGCCGGGCTGGCTGGTCGCTCTGCTGGCGGCCGCGGTCGGTGCCGCGACGGCCGGAGCGGCCGGATCGTACGAGCCCGCGGAGGCCTCCTCGCGACTGGCGGCGCGCGGATGAGCGCCGGCCGGGTCCACCGCCCGGCCTGTACGGCCGATGACGTCGCCCTCCTCGACGTCGCGGAGGCGATCGCCGCCGACTGGGCGGAGCTCGGGGTCCGCGGCTCGTTCCTCGCCCGCAACATCGACACCGGCGAGCGACTCGGCTTCGACGTCGACGAACCGGTGCCGCTCGCCTCGGTGGTCAAGGTCCCGCTCGCGCTGGTCGTGCTGGACCGGATCGCGGCCGGAGAACTCGACGCCGCACGGCCGGTGACCGTCGACCCGGCCACCGGCAGCGTCGGCCCGACCGGGCTGGCGGCCTTCCGGCACCCGGCCACCGTGGCCGTCGGCGACCTGGCCCTCCTCATGCTCGCGGTCAGCGACAACGCCGCCGCCGACGCGTTGCTCGACCTCGTCCCGCCGGCGGACGTCGACGCCCGCCTGGCCGCGTGGGGGTGTTCCGGCATACGGGTGCGGCACCGGCTCGACCACATGTACCGGTGCGCCGCGGGCGCCGCGGGCAACGACTTCTCGCTCGCCCTGGAACTGGCCATCCGCGACGACCGCTCGGGGCGGCACACCATCGAGACGCTGGACCCGGCCCACGCCAACCTCGGCACCGCCGCGTCGCTCGTCACCCTGCTGCGGCGCGTGTGGCGGGACGAGATCGCCCATGTCGGCGCGACCGCCGAACTGCGCCGGCTGATGGGGCTCCAGGTCTTCACCCACCGGCTGGCGGGCGAACTGCGCGCGGACACCGTCCGGGTCAGCGGCAAGACGGGCACGTTCCTCCACCTGCGGCACGAGATCGGTGTGGTGGAGGCCGAGTCCGGTGACCGCGTGGCGATGGCCGCGCTCACCCGCTCCGACCGCCGGGCCCACCTGGCACCGGACATCGACCTCGCGATCGCGATCAGCGCCCGGCAGGCCTTCGAGGCGCTGCGCCGCTGAGGGGCACCGTTCACTCGGGCCGGCCACCGGCCCGGTTCCCGGCCCGCCCCACGACCCACAGGGCGATCTGGGTGCGCGATCGCATGCCCAGCTTGTCGCGGACCTTGTCCAGGTGCGTGGCCACGGTACGGGCGGAAAGACCGAGCCGCTCACCGATCCGCCCGTTGGTCAGCCCCTCGGCGACGAGTTCGGCCACCATGAACTCCCTTGCGGTGAGCGGGTACTGGCCGTCGACGGCCGACGTGGTGTCCCTCGTCGTCGCGCGGTGGCCGCCACCGGGTGTGCGCAGGGCGTACGCGACCAGCCGGTCCCCGCGCAGCCGGCGGCCGACGCTGACGGCCGCGTCCCGCGCGGTCGCCGACAGGCGGGTACGCGCCCGGTCCGCCGTCTGCTCCACCTGCCGCCGCCACGGGTCCTCCGGCTCGGTGTCCAGCCGGCGGCGGGCCTGCGCGCTCGCCTCGTACAGGCGCAGGGCCCGCTGCGGGTCGCCGCTCTCGGCGGCCACCAGGGCCAGGCCCTCGACGGGGTAGAGCGCGTGGAAACCCGCTTCGGGGACGATCCGCAGCACTTCGGCGAACAGTGCCTCGGCGCTCTGAAGCCGTCCCAGCGCCAGCCGCACGGCGCCCGCGGTGTGCAGCGCCGCCGCGGTCCGGCGCCAGGGCGCGTGTTCCCTGATCAGCGGCAGACAGCGGGACATCAGTGCGTCGGCCTCCGCCTCCCGGCCCGTCTGGAGCAGGGCCCAGGCCAGATGGTGGGTGCACCACGCGGTGTCGTGCGGTCGGCCGAGCGCGGCGAGGACGTCCAGGCACTCCCGCAGGTCCGTGACGGCCGCGTCGGGTTCACCGCGGCACAGCCGGGCCGCGGCGCGCGCGTCCAGGGCGTTGGCGAGGCCGGCGGGGTGGTCGCGGGCACGCTCCGCGGCCACCGCTCGCTCACCCAGTAACAGTGCCCGGCGCAGCTCGGCCTGCTGGCAGGCGACGCGCGCGGCCAGCGCCGGGACCGTACCGCCGAGTGCCCGGCCGTCCGCGGTGCCGAGCAGCCCGGTCAGCAGCGTGGCGGCGGCCGAGGGCTGTTCCTGCTGGTAGTGCACACGGGCCAGTTCGAGCGTCAGCCGTGCGTGCGGGGCGGTGTCGCCGTCGACGGTGGACAGGGCCGCCGCGAGGTTGTCGCGCTCCCCGACGAGCGGGCTGTCGGCCTGGTCGGCGAACACCTCGTCACCGGCCCGGTCGGCCAGCCCGGTGAGCCATGCGAGGGCCCGACGCCGGGTGGTGTGCAGTTCGCCGGATGCGACCAGGCGCTCCATCGCGTAGGCCCGGATGGCCGTCAGCTGCCTGAACCGCGCGGGCTCGGCTTCCCCCGGCAGACGGACGATCAGCGACTTGGCCTCGAGGGCGCACAGGATGCCGAGGATCTGCCGCTGTGCGATGCCGTCACCGGCGCAGACGGTCCGCGCCGCGTCCGTCCCGAACCCGCCGACGAGGACCGCGAGACGCCGGAAGACGGCCTGTTCGGCCGGGTCGAGCAGCCGGTGGCTCCAGTCGATGGCGGTGGCCAGCTCGCTGTGCCGCCGGGGCCCGGTCCTGCTTCCGCCGGTGAGGAGTGGCAGCTGGGACAACTGGTCGTCCAGGCCGGCCAGGATGTCCCCCGGCGCGAGGGTGCCGACGCGGCCGGCCGCGAGTTCGACGGCGAGGGTCAGCCCGTCCAGCCGGCGGCATATCTCGGCGACGGTCCTGCCGTTGCCGCGGTGCAGGGTGAATCCGGGTGCCCGGCCGGCGGCGCGCTCGGTGAACAGCCGGACGGCGTCGGCCCGCAGGAGGACCGCCGGGTCGTCCTCGTCGCCGGCCGGGGGCAGGGACAGCTCGCCGACCCGGAACACGGTCTCACCGGGCACCCGCAGGGCCTCCCGGCTGGTGGCCAGGATCCGCAGCCGGGGGCAGTGCCGCAGCAGGGCCGCCGCCAGTCGCGCGCACGGCTCGGCCAGATGCTCGCAGTTGTCGAGGATCAGCAGCCGCGAGGCGTCACCGATCGCGCCGACGAGGACGTCCACGCCGGTCCGGCCGGCCTGTTCGCCGACGGCCAGGGCGGCGGCCACGGACTGCGTGAGGAGCGCTTGGTCGTGCAGCGAGTCGAGTTCCACCAGGTCCACCCGGGTGCCGCGGGCGGACAGGCCCCTGGCGAACTCCAGCGCCAGCCGCGTCTTGCCGACGCCTCCGGTACCGGTCAGGGTGAGCAGGCGCGACGTCCTCAGCAGGGTGCGCAGCCGCGTCAGCTCCTGCCGCCGGCCCACGAAGGAGTCGAGCGCCCGGGGCGGGACGAGACCCCGGGCGCCCGGATCCGGGCGGGCCGACCGCCGTCTGTGCGCCCGTTGCCGGCACGCGTCGGAGCAGTAGCGAGCCGGCCGGCCGCCGTGCGGTCTCCCGGTCAGCGCCGCACCGCACGACTCGCACGTCCGACTCCGGCTCATCCCGGATTCCTGGCCGCGCGTGCCCGGAGCGAAACCCTCACCTTCCGCTCCGGCGCGTGGTCAGGGCGTCGCGGCGGGGTCGACACCCAGCACGACGGTGCCGGTCACCCCTTTCCCGAGGTCGCTGCCGGCCGGGGTGACGGTCAGCAGGGTCGAGGACCCGCCGTTGCGGTAGATGCCGTCCCTGGCGTTGAGCGTGCGGGTGGCCGTGTTGTTCCGGTAGGGGGCCCGGGCGGCGACCCTGGTGTTGTACGTCTCCGGGAAGTAGAGCTGGCCGGTGTGGGAGACGTGGCCCCCGTGGTACGTCCCGTTGGACACCGTGCCGCCGGCGTGCGTCTTGACGTGGATGTGGAGGGCCCGGCCCACGTACCAGCCGGGGTAGATCGTGGTGAACTCCGCGACGCCGCCGGAGTCGGTCAGCTGGACGCCGCGCAGGAAGGTCGTGTCCGGGGTGGAGCCGCCCGCGACGTAGCCGGAGTAGACCCCGAGGGCGTCGCAGTGCCAGATGTCTACCGCGGTACCGGGCAGCGGGGCGCAGGTCGTGCTGTCGACCACGGTGACGCGCAGCGTCAGCGGCACGCCTGCCCTGCCCTCGGTGATGTCCTTGCGGACCGTCTCCAGGTCCAGGTAGTACGGCCCTTCGGTCTGCTCGGGCGTGAGGACGCAGGCGGCGGCCGCCGACCGGGCCGGCGACCGCGTGGCGGTGTTCCGGTCGGTGGCCGCGCCCGCCTGCGCGGCCGTGAGCCCGAGGCCGGCCACGCCGAGGGTCGCGCCGCCCAGGGTGGCGATGACGGATCGCCGGTTGTGGTGGGGGGTGTCAGTCATGCTGAGACGATGACGCGTTGGGCGCTCCGCGGGATCGGTCGGACGACCCACGAATCGGGTGCGTCACGAAACTCCCCCACGACGGCCGCTGCCCCGGGCCCCGCGGCCGTCACCCGTTCGTCGCGGCCTTCTTGATCGCTTCGCGGATCCGGGAGTACGTACCGCAGCGGCACACGTTCTCGATCCGGTCGATGTCGGCGTCGGTCGGGTGGGCGGTCTTCTTCAGCAGGGCCGCCGCAGCCATGATCTGGCCGGGCTGGCAGAAGCCGCACTGGGCGACGTCGCAGTCGAGCCAGGCCTGCTGCACGGGGTGCAGGGTGTCGCCGTCGGCCAGGCCCTCGATGGTGGTGACCTCGCGCTCCGCGCAGTCGGCGACCGGCACGACGCAGGGCTGGACCTCCGCGCCGTCGAGGTGACTGGTACAGGCACGGCAGACGCCCACGCCGCAGCCGTACTTGGGTCCGGTGACGTGCAGCAGGTCCCGCAGGACCCACAGCAGCGGCATGTCGGCAGGGGCCTCGACGGTGACCGGCTTGCCGTTGAGGACGAAGGAGTAGGACGGCATCGGCACTCTTTCAGAAGACGAGTCAGAAAGTGAGGGGGAAGCGACGGGGCTTGGTACCGGTGGCCCTGGCGTAGGCGTTGGCGACGGCACCGGCCGCGGCCGGCACACCGAGTTCGCCCGCCCCGCCCGGCTCCCGGCCGGAGGGCATGATGTGCGCCTCGAAGTGCAGCGGGGCGTGCCGCTGGCGGGCGTAGTGGAAGTCGGCGTAGCTGCTCTCGCGGACGGCGCCCCGGTCGATGTGGAGGCCTGCCTGGAGGACGGTGGAGATGCCGTCGATCGCGGTGCCCATCAGCTGGGCCTCAAGTCCGCGCGGGTTGACGGCCGTTCCGACGTCGGCGGCCATCACCACCTTGGTCACCCGGGGGTTCTTCGGGTCGCCGGCGTCGATCTCGGTCAGGCAGGCGACGCACGAGCCGTACTCCTCGTGCACGGCGACGCCCTGCGCCTGGCCGGCCGGCATGGTCCGGCCCCAGTCCCCGGCGGCCGCGACCTTTTCGAGTACGGCCTTGACGGCCTTGTTCCGGAGTGTGGTGCGCCGGAAGGCGACCGGGTCCACGCCGAGGCGCGCGGCGACCTCGTCGACCATGACCTCCTCCGCGGCGCGCGTCGTCCCGGAGTCCACCGACCGCCAGGCGCCGAGCGGCATCGCCAGCTCGACGGAGCCCGAGTCACCGGAGACCCGGCCGAAGTCGTACAGGCCGCTCTCGCTGGGCAGCGGACCGGCGGCACGCGCCCCGGCCCGGACGATCCCGCCCTTGGCGGACAGCCCCTTGCCCTCGTACGACTCGCTCACCGAGGCCGTCACGCGGGTGAAGGCCACCACCCTGCCCCCGGCGTGGCTGACCCGGATCCGATGGTGGTCGGCCGGGCGCATCCTGCCGTGCCGGGTGTCGTCGGCGCGGCTCCACATCAGCTTCACCGGCCGGCGTGCCGCCTTGGAGACGAGGGCCGCCTCGATCGCGGCGTCGTAGTTCAGCCGCCGCCCGAACGAACCGCCGCCGCGGATGACATGGACCCGCACCTTCGACGCGGGCAGCCCGACCGCCGAGGCGATGCTGTCGCGCGCGTCCATCGGTGTCTGGGAGGAGAACCAGATCTCGGCATGCCCGGCACGCACGTCCGCCACCGCGGTCAGCACCTCCATGGGCGCATGGCTGACGAAGGCGAACTCGAACTCGCCCTCGACCTGTTCCGATCCACGCGGCGGAGTACCCATGCGGGGCACGGCTGCCCGCAGCCGCGAGCGGATGGCGGCGTCGGACAGCGAGGCGAGGGGGCCGGGCGCCCAGGTGATGTGGAGGGCGTCCCTGGCCTTGAAGGCGTGGTGGAAGGACTCGGCCACCACGGCGACCCCGCCGGCGATCCTGACGACGGCGTGGACCCCCGGCATCGCCCGCGCGGCCCGGTCGTCGACGGACACGACCTTGCCGCCGAGCGTGGGTGGCCTGGCCACCACGGTCGGCTTCGCTCCGGCCACCGTGAGGTCTCCGGTGTACTTCGCCTTGCCGGTGACGATGTCCCGGGCATCGATCCGGTTCGTCGGCCGGCCGATCACCCGGTGCCGGGAGGCCGGCTTGGGCTTGCTCGACACGGCCGGACGGCGGACCCGCGCGGCGCTCTCGGTCAGCGAGCCGAAGGTGGCCGAACGTCCGTCCGGCGCGATCACCTGCGTGTCCCGGGTGCGCAGGGACCACGCGGGGAGCCGCCACCGCCTGGCCGCGGCGGTCACCAGCTTGGCGCGCGCCAGGGCGGCCAGCGCACGGGCCGGGCCGTACAGCGAACTGACCGAACTGGAGCCGCCGGTGTACTGGTTGCCCTTGGCGCGGGCCTCGGCGAGCGGGATGTCGACGTCGGCGAGCCGGGCGTCCAGCTCCTCGGCGATCATCATGGCGACCGCGGTGGTGACGCCCTGGCCGACCTCGACGCGCGGCAGCCGTACGACGACCTTGTTCGCCTCCGTGACCTCGAGGACCAGCATCTCCTCGTCCGTGCCGGTCACCAGGACGTCGGACCGCTCACGGGTGGTCTCCGCGCCCTCCGCGGGGGACGCGTCGCAGCCGAGGGGGGCCGCGACGGTCAGGGTGGACGCCGCGAGGGAGTAGACCATGAATCTGCGACGGGACAGCTGACGGGCCAACAGACGCTCCTTACGGGGTTGCCGGGTCGCTCCGGCTGCGTGTGCCGACTCCTAGGAGGCGTCAGCTTGCCCGGAGGTTGCCTGTGTATGACCGCCACTTGGGACTTCCGCGCGGCGCCTTCCCGGTCCCGAAGCCGACAAAGGCGCCTGAAAAGGCGTCACCGATGAAATGCGGGAAATTCACTTCGCCCGCTCGTTGACGATTCGGTGGCGAGCATGTGTGGATATCGTAGTCACCGGGCGTGAAGTGGTGGCGTATAAGCATGTCGGTACCGTTTCGCGCCACCGCTGTTCACAGAGAAGGCTTGCGGCGGAATCCGACGTGCAGTAACTACGTGAATCATGAACCTGTTCCACCGCGGTCCGTCACTCCGCCGCTCGGCATCCGGCACGACCGCCCAACTCACCGCAGATCCGGCTGACTTGGCCTCTGGCGCCGTTCCCGATCCCGCCCTTGCGGCGCTGACCGGAGAATGGATGATCGACCCGGCGCACAGCAGGATCGGCTTCTCCGTCCGGCATGCCATGGTGACAACGGTGCGCGGGGCATTCACCGAGTACCAGAGCCGGCTCTACTTCGACGGGCGCAATCCCGCTCGCTCGCGGGCGGAGATCACATTGTCCACCGCGAGTGTCGACACCGGCGTGGAACAGCGTGACGCCCACCTGGCCGGCCGTGACTTCCTGGACTCCGCGGCTTATCCCCGTATGCGTTTCACCAGTACCGCCGTGCAACTCGCGAGCCCCGACGTCTACCGCATGACCGGGGATCTCACCATCAAGGACGTCACCCGTCCCGTCGTCCTGGAGCTCACCTACATAGGACACGTCACCGACCCCTTCGGCTATGAGCGGGCCGGATTCGACGGCACCACCACCATCGACCGCTCCGACTGGGGCCTGACGTACAACGCCCGGCTCGCCGAGGGCGGCGCCATGGTGAGTGAGAAGGTGCGCCTCCAGTTCGACATCGCCGCCATCCGCGCCACACCCATGGGCTGACCGACCGGCGTTCCTGGTCCCGGTACTACCAGGAACCCGGGGGCACTGGCTGTCCGCACCGCCCGCTCGCACAGTGGTCGCATGACCACGACACTGATCACCGGAGCGAACAAGGGTCTCGGCTTCGAGACCGCCCGCCGCCTCGTCGACGCGGGCCACACCGTCTACATCGGCAGCCGCGACGCCGAACGCGGCCGCCGGGCCGCCGAGCAACTGGGGGCGCGGACGGTCCGGCTGGACGTCACCGACGACGCGTCCGTGGCGGCCGCCGTGCGGGCCATCGAGGCCGACGGAGGGCTGGACGTACTGATCAACAACGCCGGCGTCGAGGAACGGGCCGACGGCAACGCCGTGATCGGCGCCGCGGACGTCACGGCCGACATCATGCGGAACACGTTCGAGACCAATGTCTTCGGCACGGTGCGCGTCCTCCACGCCTTCCTCCCGCTCCTGGAGCGTTCGGCCGCCCCCGTGGTGGTCAACCTCAGCAGCGGGCTGGCCTCCCTGACCCGGGTCACCGACGCCGGCACCCCGACGTACGCCTACCCGGGCGTCGCCTACCCGGCGTCGAAGACCGCCGTCAACATGATCACGGTGCAGTACGCGAAGGCGTTCCCCCGCATGCGGATCAACGCGGTGGAGCCCGGCTTCACCAAGACCGACCTGAACGGCAACACCGGCATCCAGACCGTCGAGCAGGGCGCCGAGATCATCGTGCGCATGGCGCAGGTGGGCCCCGACGGGCCCACCGGGGGCTACTTCGACGCCGAAGGCGCCCTTCCCTGGTGATCCGTACCGGCGCGGCTCACCGGCGGAAGGTCCTGCTCGGTCCAGATGCACTTGCCGTCACCGAGGAAGCGCGTACCCCAGCGCCGTGACAGGGCGGCGACCAGGTGCAGGCCCCGGCCGCCCTCGTCCGTGTAGCCGGCGCGCCGGATGCGCGGGGTGGTGAGGCTGCCGTCGTACACCTCGCAGATCAGTGACCGGCTGCGCAGCAGCCGCAGCCGGACGGGCCCCCTGGCATGCCGGACGACGTTGCCGACCAGCTCGCTGACCAGCAGCTCGGTGGTCATCTCGAGCTCTTCGAGGCCCCACGCCGCCAGCCGGTGGCGGACGAACTCGCGGGCCTGTCCGGCCGCCCTGGGCTCGTCCGGCAGGCTGCACGAGGCGACGTCACCGGGAGCCGTGGCGCGGGGGTCGCGGTGGTGCAGCAGGCCGGCCAGCCCGTGCAGACCGGCGACCGCCTGCTGGAGCGCGAGCGGCAGGGCGAGCGGCAGGGCGAGCGAGTCCGGCTGGTCCCCGGCCGCGGTCTCCAGCAGTCGCAGGCGTACGGACTCCGGTGCTTGGGCGCGACTCCCGCGCCCGGCGATACCGGCCGTCACCTCGCCTCCCCGGTCCGTGCCGAGTCTGCTGACATCAACAGTAGGTCGTCAGGGCTCCCTGAGCAGCGTGAGGTGGGCGAGGTCCCCGGGCGGCGGGGTCGTCACCGACCACAGCGGGGCGGCTGTCCCGTCGGCCACCGCCGCCGGGGCGTCGGTCAGGTTCATCCGCTCCCGCAGACGGCCGTAGAAGTCCGTCGGCCCCAGCCGGACCGCCCGCAGCCGGCGTGGCGCCGCGTACACGCCGATCCAGTCGCCCGGGTCGAGCACGCCGCGCAGCTGGCCGTCGACGCTGACCGCGGCCTGACCCGACCGTTCGAGCACGCGCAGCCCCACAGGCTCGTCCGGGGCGGTCACGACCGACCGGTTGAACGCCATGTGCGGGGCGACCGGCGTGAACACCAGCGCCTCGGCCCGCGGCGAGACGACGGGGCCGCCGGCGGCGAAGCTGTAGGCGGTCGAGCCCGTCGGGGTGGCCACCATCAGGGCGTCGGCGGAGTAGGACGCCAGCAGCCGGCCCGCGACGTACACCCCGACCGACACCTGGCGGTCCCTCGACAGCTTCTCCAGGACGATGTCGTTCAGCGCGAAGACGTTCAGCGGGACGCCCCACTCGTCGCCGATCTCGCAGTCGGTGCGCACCCCGGGAGGCGGCAGGAGCGGCCCGCGGCCGTACCGCAGCAGCGCTTCCATGTCCGACGGCACCCGCAGCCGGCACGAGGCGCGCATGGTCAGCAGCAGGCGGTGCTCCACGGTCACCCGATCGTCCCGTACGGCGTCCAGTGCCTCGCGCACCTCGGCGACGGGCACCTCCGTCAGGAAGCCCACCCGTCCCAGGTCGACGCCGAGGACCAGGGCGTCGTGCTCGGCGGCCAGCCGTGCGCCGCGCAGGAAGGTGCCGTCGCCTCCCAGCGTGACGATGAGGTCGGGATCACCGGCGGCCTCCACCTCCTCCCCCGCGCTGCGCCGCACGCCGTCCCCCCACACATCGATGTCCGTGCACGGCACGGCGTGCTCGGCACACCACTCCCGTACGGCACGGGCGGCCTCCGCGGCTTCCGCGCGCCCACCGTGCACGACCAGTCCCAGCCGGCTCACCGTCACGTCCGCCTCCGCGTCACCTCGCCACCGGTCACCGATGCACCCCGAGTAACCCACCGACGCCGCCTGCCACACCGCCGGGTCCACTGAGCGCATCGCGAAGACGGTCCGGTTCACGGCGCTCGACGCGATCCGCCGCTCAGCCGCCCGTCAGCGCCCGGACGGGGGCACCGGCGAGGAAGGCGGTGATGTCCTCCACCGCCTGCGTGTAGAAGGTGCGGTAGTTCTCCTCGCTGACGTAGCCGAGGTGCGGGGTGGCGAGCACGTTCGGCAGGGAGCGCAGGGGGTCGTCGGCGGGGAGCGGCTCGGTCTCGAAGACGTCGAGCCCCGCCCCGGCGATCCAGCCGTCCCGCAGGGCGCGCAGGAGTGCGCCGCCGTCGACGATGGCGGCGCGGGAGGTGTTGACCAGGTAGGCGTGCGGACGCATGGCGCGCAGTTCCGCCTCGCCGAGCAGGCCCCGGGTGCGGTCGGAGAGGACGAGGTGGACGGAGACGAAGTCGCTGCGGCTGAGCAGGTCCTTCTTGCCGGTGGCGAGCCGGGCTCCGGCATCGGCCGCTCGCTCGGCGGTGAGGTTCTCGCTCCAGGCGAGGACGTCCATGCCGAAGCCGGTGGCGACGCGGGCGACCCGGGTACCGATCTTCCCGAGTCCGAGCAGGCCCAGGGTCCGGCCGTGCAGGTCCTGACCGACGGTGGACTGCCAGGGGCCGCCTTCGCGCAGGGCCCGGTTCTCGGCGGTGACGTGCCGGGCGAGGCCGAGGATGAGCGCCCAGGTCAGTTCGACGGGCGGGGTGGAGCTGCTGGCCGTACCGCAGACGGTCACGCCCTGGGCCGCCGCCGTCGCGAGGTCGATGGAGGCGTTGCGCATGCCGGTGGTCACCAGCAGGCGCAGCCGGGGCAGCCGGCGCAGGAGCTCGGCGTCGAAGGGGGTCCGCTCCCGCATGGCCACGATGATCTCGCAGTCGGCGAGCTCTGCCACGAGTGCGTCCCGGTCGGTGAGGTGTTCGCGGAGCGCGCGTACCTCGACCTGGCCGGCGAGGGGGCTCCAGTCCGCCAGGTGCAGGGCGGCGCCCTGGTAGTCGTCCAGCACGGCGCAGTGGAGGGTCATGCGGGCACTCTTCCTTTCCTCTCTTCTTCGTGGAGCGCATCGACCCGGTCCGGTCAGTCGGCCGGCCAGGCTCCGCCGAGCTGGCTGAGACGGGCGGCCGCCGTGATGGTGGCGTAGATGTAGTGGTGGGGCGCCTCCGGCATGACATCCATGGGCTTGAGCAGTAGCACCGCCCCCCAGATCGCACCGTCCCAGATGACGGGTGCGGCGACGGAGTTCCACTTCGCCATGCACTCCTGGTGCCCCAGCGCGTAGCCCTGGTCACGGATGTCGGCCAAGGAGGCGAGCAGCTCACCGCCGTCTTGGATGACACCGGGACCGGCTTCCTCGGGGACCGGATCGGCGGCTACCCGCTGCTGGATCTGCTCGGGCAGGTAGGCGAGGATCGTCCGGCCCGAGGCGCCGGTGCGCAGCGACCGTGTGACCGACAGGACGTCACGCGGCGTCATTCCGAGCTCGACGAGATCGGAGTCCCCCACCGCCATGTCGAGGCACTGCCTGCCCGCTATGCCGAACGGGGCCCGCATGTACAGGAAGACCAGACCGCTGTCGGTCGCCCGGCGCAGGCCTTGCAGCACGTGTGTGGCCTCGCTGCCGGAGAGCTTGTCCTCGGACAGTGCGTGGAGCCCCAGGTCGGCGACCGTGCTGCCGAGTTGGTACAGGCCGCGGTCGATCCGGACGAAGGTGCTGTTGTAGGTTCCGGCGGTGAGCATGCGGCCGGTGGTGGAGTCGTCGAGATCCGCGGCTTTGGCGATCTCGGACAGCCGGTGGGCGCCGGGGCCCAGCGTGATGAACGCCTGCTGCACCCGCATGAAGCGTTCGGCGTAGCTGGTCCCGGTTCCCCGCTGTCCACTCATCAGCCGTACCCCTTCACTGTGCCCGCGCGGCATGGCACAAGATTATTACTCGGAGGTATCGAGACTGAACTTGCCTGTCCCCGTTCGGCTGTTGAGCACGTGGTGCACCTTGGCCGCGTCGGCGAGGGGGTAGGTCCCGCCGGTGACGATCCGGAGCGTGCCGTTGCCGACGGCGTCGAAGAGCTGTCGCATGGACGCCGCCAGCGGGAGCGTCCGGTCGGTGTAGAGGTGCGGGAGCCAGAAGCCGGCGACGGTGACGGACTTCTGGAGCAGCTTGTGCACGGGGACGTCGGCGAGTTGCCCGCCGGCGAAGCCGTACACGACGAGCCTGCCGCGCGGGCCGACCGCGTCGAGGGTCTGCCTCAGTGTCCTGCCGCCGGTCATCTCCAACGCGGCGTGCACGGGGCCTCCGGCCGCCTCGAGGATCCGCTCCGTCAGGCCGTCCTCCTCGCAGGAGTCGACGGCCGCGTCCGCCCCGAGTTCCAGGGCCAGCCGGCGCTTCTCGCCCGTGCCGGCGAGGGCGACGACCCTGGCGCCCGCCCGGTGCGCCAGCTGAACGGCCAGCGAGCCGACGCCGCCGGCCGCGGCGGGGATGACGACCGTCTGTCCCTTGACGATCTGGGCGACGGTGAAGAGGAGGTGGTAGGCACTGTTCCCCTGGAGCGCCAGCGACACCGCCTGTTCGTCGGTGACCTCGTCGGGGATCTCCCATTGCAGTCTGCGGTGGGCGGCCACCTTCTGCGCGTAGCCGCCGCCCTGCGTCAGCGCCACGACGCGCCTGCCGTCCACGGTGGTACCGACGACCTCGTTGCCGGGGATGTAGGGCAGCTCGACCGGGGCGAGGTAGGTGTTTCCGCGGACATGGACGTCCGCGTAGTTGACACCCGCCAGCCTCACGTCGAGCAAGGTCTGTCCGCGCGCGGGCTCGGGGTCGGGAACCTCTTCCAGTCGCAAAACCTCAGGACCGCCGAATTCCCTCATGACAATGGCGCGCACAGTACTCCAATCGACGCGGGGCGGATGCGTACCACGACAGGCTAGGGCATCCACGCGACGTCCCCCACCTGGGCATCTGGCCTGTACAGCTTTCTCACGAGACGAGAAATGGCCGCCCATTTCTCACCCGGCGAGAAGATTTAATCTCGAACTTCTCGCGAGATGAGAAAGGGAATCCGCAGGTTGCATTTGCCCTTTCGGCAGAGACATAGTGATGCCCCTCGCTCTGCCAGCCACTTCCCGCAGACCAGGCCGCTACGGGGCGTCAGCCTCATGCAGGAGGCTGCTGTGCCCCTTCCCCCTTCTCCTCGACGTCGCTGCTCGCGAAGCCAGTCCGTCGCCACAGCACCTTCCGCGGTGCTTCCGGTGCCGTCTCCCTGCCGACGGCCCTCGGGCCGTGACGTGCCACCGTTACCGGAGGCAGCCGTGCCCGCGCCCGCGGTTCCGTCCGTCACGAGAGCGCCCGCCGACCCGGCCGCGACCGAGGCCGACTGGCCCGGGGCCGCGCGCATCTGGTCCTCGTAGACGGTCGACGCCCGGCCACACGACCGCCCATCACCCCCACGCATCGTCCTGGAGCCCGCTTCCATGGCCACCGCCTCCGCCGCACCCGTCGTCGCGCCCCCGTTCGATGCCTTCGCCGGAACCGTGGCGATCGTCGCCCCCTGTGGCAGCTCCGTCCTCGCGGAGGCCTGCGCGCGCCAGGGCCGGCGAACCGTGGCCGTCGAACCGGGCGCCGACCGCCGGCCCCCGACGCCCGTACCGGCACGCCGTGCAGGCGCCTGCACGGACTCCGTGGAGCATCGCGGATCCCTGCGGCAGACGGTCAAGGTGCTGCGGGGACTGGGCGTGACGGCCGTCGTCGCCGGAAGTGCGGCGGGCGTAGGACTGGCGGAACGGATCGCCTGGCACCTGGGTCTGCCCCAAGGCGATCCTGAGACGTCGCCGTTGCGCTACGACCGTGGCCTCCAGGCGGCCGCCCTGGCGCGAGCCGGCATACCGGCACCACGCGGCATCCGCAGCGCGCACCCGGCCGAGGCCCTGGCCTGGGCCGAGGCCTGCCGTCTGCCCGGCTGCCTGCCGGCCCCTGCTGCGGCCGAGGTCCCGGTCCAGCCGGTCGACCGCGACGGAACGAGGCGGATCGGCAACGCCTGGCCCGCCGTGGAACGAGCGGCCGCCCGGTACTCCGGTGACGCGCACCTGGTTCTCACCGAGCGGCTGCCCGCCCCGCAGTTCGTCGTCAACAGCGTCAGCCGCCCCGGTGCGGACGGGCGGACGGAGCATGTCGTCACCGACGTGTGGGCCGAGACGCGCTCCCGCGACCGGGCCGTGGTCCGTACCGACCTGCTGCTCCATCACGAACCGCTGACGCGGGTCCTGTCGGCGTACATGCGGCGCGTGCTCGACGCCCTGGGCGTGATGCGCGGTCCGGTCACCGCGCGCGTCGCCCACGATGACAGCCGGGGCCCACTCCTCGTCTCGGCGCTGGCGGTGCCGGGGATCTCGCTGGCCGACGAGGCACTGCGCGGGGCGACCGGCTACGACCGTCTGACGGACGTACTTGGCGTACTGGACGCCTGGGGCCCGCCTCTGCCCGCTCGGTCCGTTCCCGGCCCAGCCGGCCACCGGGTCGTCCGGTTCCACCTGCACCGACGCGGCGGCGACGCCGTCGATCCACACCTCGGGCGCATCGTGCGCCGACTGCCGACGGTGGACTCGGTCAGCGCGGACCTCCTGGGGCAGGCCCCGGTCACCGGTATGACCCAGTGCGCCGAGATCGTTCTCAGCGGCGACGATCCGGAGGCCGTCGAGGCGGACTGTCGCATCATCCGGGCGCTGGCACGCGGGAGCCTCCATGGCGGTGCGCGGCCGATGGTGGTTCACCCTTCGGCCGTCACTGCTCGGCCGCGAGGGCTTTGAGCGCGATGTTGAGTTCGAGGACGTTCACGCGGGGCTCGCCCATGAAGCCCAGCGTGCGGCCCTCGGTGTGGTCCTTGACGAGTTTCTCCACCTGGGCGACGGGCAGGCCGTTCCTCTCGGCGACCCGGTGCGTCTGGAGTTCGGCATAGGCCGGGGAGATGTCCGGGTCCAGGCCGGAGCCCGACGAGGTGACCGCGTCCGCGGGGACATCCGACCGCTCAACGGTGTAGCCGGGCACCGAGTTGTCCTTCACGACGGCGGCCTTGGCGTCCTCGACCTGCTTGACCAGGTCCTTGTTGTCGGCGGACAGGTTGGTGGCACCGGACAGCAGCAGCTTGTACCGCGTGTTGACGCTGTTGGCGCCGAGACCGTTCGCCGGGCGGCCCTGGAACCACTTCAGGTCGGGGTCCGGGGTCTTCTGGCCCTTCTTCAGCGGCAGGTTGTACTGCTGCCCTATCAGGGACGAGCCGACGACCTTGCCGTCCGCCTCGATCTGCGAGCCGTTCGCCCTGCCGGGGAACAGTCCCTGGGCGACGCCGGTGACGACCAGCGGGTAGACGACACCGGTCACCAGCGTCAGCACGAGCAGGGCGCGCAGGCCCGCTCCCAGCAACCGGGCGGTGTTCAGAAAGGAGTTGTTCATGTCCTTCACCATGCTTTTGAGGAGTTACAGCCCGGGGATGAGAGAGATGAGCAGGTCGATTATCTTGATGCCGACGAACGGGGCGATCAGACCGCCGATGCCGTAGATCCCGAGGTTGCGGCGCAGCATCCGGTCAGCGCTCATCGGCCGGTACCGCACGCCCTTCAGCGACAGCGGCACCAGCGCGATGATGATCAGCGCGTTGAACACGACGGCCGACAGGATCGCGGAGTCGGGCGAGGACAGCTGCATGATGTTCAGCTTGTCCAGGCCCGGGTAGACCGCCGCGAACAGCGCCGGGATGATCGCGAAGTACTTCGCGACGTCGTTGGCGATGGAGAACGTGGTCAACGCGCCGCGCGTGATGAGGAGTTGCTTGCCGATCTCGACGATCTCGATGAGCTTGGTCGGGTCGGAGTCGAGGTCGACCATGTTGCCGGCCTCCTTGGCGGCCGACGTACCGGTGTTCATCGCCACGCCGACGTCCGCCTGGGCGAGCGCGGGTGCGTCGTTGGTGCCGTCACCGGTCATCGCCACGAGCTTGCCGCCGGCCTGCTCCCGTTTGATGAGGGCCATCTTGTCCTCGGGGGTGGCCTCGGCGAGGAAGTCGTCGACGCCCGCCTCCTCGGCGATCGCCTTGGCGGTCAGCGGGTTGTCTCCCGTGATCATGACCGTCCTGATGCCCATGTGCCGCAGTTCCTCGAACCGCTCCCGCATGCCGTCCTTGACGACGTCCTTGAGGTGGATGACACCCAGGATCCGGGCGCCGTCGGCGTCCTCGACGGCGACGAGGAGCGGGGTGCCGCCCGCCTCGGAGATGCGGGCGGCGAGCCGGTCCGCGTCCTCGGCGACCCTGCCGCCCCGCTCCTTGACCCAGGCGATGACGGAGCCGGCCGCGCCCTTGCGGATCCTCCTGCCGTCGACGTCCACACCCGACATACGGGTCTGGGCGGTGAAGGCGATCCACTCGGCGTGGGCCAGCTCGCCCTGGTGGCGTTCGCGCAGCCCGTACTCGTCCTTCGCCAGTACGACGACGGAACGGCCCTCGGGGGTCTCGTCGGCCAGCGAGGACAGCTGGGCGGCGTCGGCGACCTCAGCCTCGGTGGTGCCGTGCACCGCCAGGAACTCGGCGGCCCGGCGGTTGCCGAGCGTGATGGTGCCGGTCTTGTCGAGCAGCAGCGTGGAGACGTCGCCGGCGGCTTCCACGGCCCGGCCGGACATGGCCAGGACGTTGCGCTGGACCAGACGGTCCATGCCCGCGATGCCGATCGCGGAGAGCAGGGCGCCGATGGTGGTCGGGATCAGGCAGACCAGCAGGGCCACCAGCACGACCATCGTCAGGTGCGTGCCCGCGTAGTCGGCGAACGGCGGCAGCGTGGCGCAGGCCAGCAGGAACACGATGGTCAGGGACGCAAGCAGGATGTTCAGGGCGATCTCGTTCGGCGTCTTCTGCCGGGCGGCGCCCTCGACCAGGTTGATCATCCGGTCGATGAAGGTCTCGCCTGGCCTTGTGGTGATCTTGATGACGATCCGGTCGGACAGCACCTTGGTACCCCCGGTCACCGCGGACCGGTCACCGCCGGACTCGCGGATGACGGGGGCGGACTCGCCGGTGATCGCCGACTCGTCGACGCTGGCCACGCCCTCGACGACGTCACCGTCGCCGGGGATGACGTCACCGGCCTCGCAGACCACCAGGTCACCGATCCTCAGCCCGGTGCCGGGCACGTGTTCCTCGCCGTCGCCCCCGAGCCGGCGGGCGACCGTGTCGGTCTTGGCCTTGCGCAGGGTGTCGGCCTGCGCCTTGCCGCGGCCCTCGGCGACCGCCTCCGCCAGGTTGGCGAAGACCACGGTCAGCCACAGCCAGGCGCTGATCGCCCAGCCGAACCAGTCACCCGGGTCCTTGAAGGAGAACACGGTGGTCAGCACCGAGCCGATCCACACCACGAACATCACGGGGGACTTCACCATCACCCGCGGATCGAGCTTGCGAAAGGCGTCCGGGAGCGACTCGACGAGCTGCCTGGGGTCGAACAGGCCCGCGCCGACACGTCCCTCGGCGGGCCTGTGACCGGTGGGGACGCCGCTGTGCGGCGCCCGGGTCGGGGTGGCTGTGGACATCGGGTCCTCTTGCTTCTTCGTGTCAGCGGTCATCACGCCAGCCCCTCGGCGAGCGGGCCCAGTGCGAGGGCGGGGAAGTAGGTGAGACCGGTGATGATCAGGATCGCGCCCACCAGCAGACCGGTGAACAGCGGCTTCTCGGTGCGCAGGGTGCCCGCGGTGACCGGCACCGGCTTCTGCTCGGCGAGCGAGCCGGCCAGTGCCAGGACGAACACCATGGGCAGGAAGCGGCCGAGCAGCATCGCGAGTCCGGTCATGGTGTTGTACCAGTCGGTGTTGGCGTTCAGGCCGGCGAAGGCGGAGCCGTTGTTGTTCGACGCCGACGTGAAGGCGTACAGCACCTCGGAGAAGCCGTGCGCACCGGGGTTGAGCATCGAGTGCGGCGGCGTGGGCAGCGCCATCGAGGCCGCGGTGAACACCAGCACCAGGGCGGGGGTGATCAGGATGTAGCAGGCGGCGAGCTTCATCTCGCGGCCGCCGATCTTCTTGCCCAGGTACTCGGGCGTACGGCCGACCATCAGGCCCGCGATGAACACCGCTATCACCGCCATGATCAGGATGCCGTACAGGCCGGAGCCCGTGCCACCGGGCGCGATCTCGCCCAGCATCATGCCGAGCATGGTGATGCCGCCGCCGAGGCCGGTGAAGGAGGAGTGGAAGGAATCCACCGCGCCGGTCGAGGTCAGGGTCGTGGAGACCGCGAAGATCGACGAGGAGCCGACTCCAAAACGGACCTCCTTGCCCTCCAGGGCCCCGTCGGCCGCCTGGAGCGCCGCGCCGTGGTGGGCGAACTCGGTCCACATCATCAGGGCCACGAAGCCCAGCCAGATGGTGAACATCGTGGCGAGGATGGCGTAGCCCTGCTTCACGTTGCCGACCATCACTCCGAACGTGCGGGTCAGCGAGAACGGGATCACCAGCAGCAGGAAGATCTCGAAGAGGTTCGTGAACGGGGTCGGGTTCTCGAACGGGTGGGCGGAGTTGGCGTTGAAGTAGCCGCCGCCGTTCGTCCCGAACTCCTTGATGGCCTCCTGGGAGGCGACCGCGCCGCCGTTCCACTGCTGCGGCCCGCCCATGCCGTGCCCATTGAAAAACTGGCCGACCTCATGGATGCCGGAGAAGTTCTGGATGGCGCCGCAGGCGACGAGCACGACGGCGGCGATCGCCGCGCCGGGCACCAGGATGCGGACGGTGCCGCGTACCAGGTCGGACCAGAAGTTGCCCAGTTGACCGGTGCGCGAGCGGGCGAAGCCGCGCACCAGCGCCACGGCGACGGCCATGCCGACGGCCGCGGAGACGAAGTTCTGCACGGCCAGACCGGCGCTCTGCACGACGTGGCCCATGCTCTGCTCGCCGTAGTACGACTGCCAGTTGGTGTTGGTCACGAACGACACGGCCGTGTTGAACGACTGCGCCGGGTTGACCGAGTCGAAGCCGAGCGAGCCGGGCAGGGCGCCCTGGAGCCGCTGGAGCAGGTAGAGGAAGAGGACGCCGACCACCGAGAAGGCGAGGACACCGCGCAGGTACGCGAGCCAGGTCATCTCCGTCTCGGGGTTGGCACCGATGCCCTTGTAGATCCACCTCTCGACGCGCAGGTGCTTCTTCGAGGAGTAGACCCCGGCCATGTAGGTGCCGAGCGGAATGTAGGCGAGCGCCAGTGCGCCCATGAGCGCGAGCAGCTGGAGCACGCCGGCCAGTACGGGACCCATGGTCGTTCTCAGAACCTCTCCGGGAAGATCAGGGCGAGGACGAGATAGCCCAGCAGGGCGACGGCCACGACCAGGCCGACGACGTTTTCGACGGTCACAGCTTCGTCACCCCCTTGGCGACGAGGGCCACCAGCGCGAAACCCGCGAGCGTGATGACGACGAAGGCCAGATCGGCCATCGCGAACTCCTGGAGTGAGGTGCGGTCGGATCGGACGATTAGAGGAAACCTCCTGGCCGGCCGGATCCGGTCCCTCGTTGACGGCTCTCTTACGGCGGCCCCCACGGCTTTGACGGGACCCATACGCTCACAGCGGCCGGGCCACGGCCGATCCCCCAGGCTGGTTGTCTTCCCGCCCCGGCCGGGGCAACGATCGGGCGGGTTCGCCAGTCGTAGGGAGTGACACACATCGGCAAGGCCTGTCATCCCTGGGAGGATTCATGAGCCGCTTCGCCGCCGCGCATGTCATACGGCGCAAGCCCGTCGGTCGCGCCACAAGCCGCGGTGTCGTGGTGGGGGCCGTCGCCGTTCTGCTGGCGGGGGCCGGCGCCTCGGCCGAGGCCGCGCCCGAGGCCGGCGACCCGGTGGTCAGCGGTGCCACCGTCAACGCCGGACATGACGTCATCGTAGGTACAACGCGCAACGTGCGGTTCACGGTCACGGTCACCGGATCGGATGACTCCGGTCTGTCCTTCGCCGATGTCGATCTGAAGGGGCCGCACGGCGGTTTCTACACCACCGATGCGTTCTGCGAGACCGCGGCGGCGTGCACGACGGGGTTCACCGTCAACGCTCACCCTGCTCCGGGCAGCGACGACCCGGTGGACCTGGCCAACGCCAACGCGGGAACATGGTCGGTCGACGCCTTGGTCGACGCCAACGACGGCGGTTCCGTCTTTGCCCCCGGCGTGGGTTCGTTCGGGCTCAAGCGTGCCGCGCGGCTCACCGTCGACGCCTCACCGGAACCGGTGGCCAAGGGTGCGCGTATCACCGTCACCGGCAAGCTCGTGCGGGCCAACTGGGACACCTACCGGTATGCGGGATTCGCGGGCCGAGCCGTGAAACTGCAGTTCCGCCCGAAGGACAGCCGCACCTACACCACGGTGGCCACGGTGAACACCAGCGGCACCGGCACCCTTCGCACCACGGTCAAGGCGGTCAAGGACGGCTACTGGCGGTGGAACTTCCCCGGCACCAGCACCACCGGCCCGGCGAAGGCCACCGGCGACTACGTCGATGTGCGTCCCTGATCCGGCAAGGGCCCGAAAGAGGGGTGACCCCGAGCCGGGGCCGCCCCTCCACCGTGTGTCGGCCGCGTGGGCCTCAGTCGAGGTCGCGCACCCTGATCGTGTGGATGCCGCGGCCGTGCGTGGCCGCGTACAGGGTCGTGCCGTCGGGGCTGAGCTTCAGTTGCAGCACGGCGACGGCCGGAAGGGAGCCGACGCGCTGCCACTTCGTGCGGCCCGGCGCGCGGTAGACGACACCGAGGTCGGTGGCGAGGGCGAGGCCGCCGTCAGCCGTGACCACCGCGGAGTTGGTGGGCACGTCGGGAAGGTTCGCGGAGATGTCCTTCCAGGTGGTGCCGCCGTCACGGGACTCGAAGACGTGGCCGACGCCCGCACCGGGCCCTTCGGTCCAGTGCCGGGAGAAGCCGTTGACCGCGAGGTACACGTGGTCGGCGTTGCCGGGGTCGACGGCGAACCCGCTGAGGTAGCGGTTGGGTACGGTCCCGTCCGCCGGCAGGTTGATGTCGTGCCAGCCGGTGCCGTCCGCGTTGCCGACGGAGATGCCGCGGGCGAAGCCCTGGTTGTTGCAGGGGCCGCACCAGGCCGCGTAGACCTTGCCGCCCGAGGCGGCGACAGCGGTGGCGGTGCGGCCGGCCCCCAGGTCGTACACGCTCTTCCAGTCCGAGCCGCTGCGGATGGCGTAGCCCTGGGTCTGCACCCAGATGTGGCGGCCGCCCGCGATCCAGGTCGAGCTGTTCTTCAGGTCCGTCGCGAGCGGGGCGATGAAGCGGGCCTCGCTGGTGGCGTTGTCGGCCGGCGCGACGTTGTACGAGGTGGCCTTGCCGGGGTCGGTGGTCCAGGAGCCGTCGTTGACGGCGCAGTTCTGGGTGACCTGGACGGCGAGGTACACGTACTCCTCGGCGATGTCACAGCCGTTGGCGGGGTCGGTGAGGGTGTCGCCGCCGTCGCCGCCGAAGTCGGAGCCCATCACCTTGTCGTTGCTGCGCAGGACGGACTGCCCGTTGTCCTGGAGACCGCCGGTGACGGAGACACCGCCGTGGTCCAGGTCCTTGCCGATGCCCACCGAGTAGTACTGCAAGGTGTCGATGGTGCCGTCGTTGAGGGACGTCCAGTCGGTGGCGTGCCCGGAGGTGTCCTGGGCACCGTCGACCGGGCGCTTGTAGGCACCGCCGTCGTTGCCGACATACACGTAGCTCTTGCCGTGGTAGCGGCCGATCGCGACGCCGTGCTGGTCGGAGTGCGTCGTCTGGTTGCAACTCCCGGTCTGCCGGGCCGGGTCGATGCTCCAGCAGGAGAACGGGAAGTTCCAGTACGGGCCCACGGTCGACCAGGTGCTGCCGCCGTCCTTGGACTCGTAGACCTCTTCCAGACCGGCGTAGACGTGCTTGGGGTCGGCCGGGTCGACGGTGAGGAACTGGTTGTACCAGGCCTGCACGCCCGGCATGTAGCCGGCGGTGGTCAGCGCCGAGCCGTCGGCGGCCAGCTGCTTGTAGTCGGCGATCTTCGTCCAGGGGCCGAACGGCGAGGCGGCGCTGTAGATGCCTGCCAGTCCGCTGTCCGGGTTGGAGGCCATCTGCTCGGGCGACTGGTCGATGGCGTAGTAGCGCGAGCCGTCGGCGGAGCGGGCGAAGGTGACCGTGCCGACGTTGTCGGCGTCGGTCGGCAGGTCACCGAAGCCGCTGGTGATCCGCTGCCAGCTGCCGCCGGACCTGGTGTAGAAGCCGTTGTAGTCGTCGCCGCTGCGCCAGCCGACCGCGAGGACCACCTTGGAGGGGTCCTTGGGGTCGACGGCTATGTCGTTGGTGATGTTCTTGTACGCGGCGGCGGCGTCGGTCGCCTTCGAACCGCCCGGCAGATAGTCGGGGTTGGGGGCGAACTCCAGCTTCCAGGCGCCGCTCAGTTTCTTCGTGGAGTGACTCCACACGCCTTCGCCGGTCGCCGCCCACACCTTGCCGCCGCCGAAGCGGAGCTGCCGGATGGTGGTGCTCTCCAGCTCGTCACCGCCGACCCGGCTGCGTGTGGAGAAGGTGCCGTGGTGCGGGTCGGACAGCACGTACACGCCGCTGCCGAGGTACGCGTCGGCGTTGGTGTTCGCCTCGCCGGTGCCCAGCCACAGCCGGCCGGCGCCGTCGAGGGCGAGGGCACCGGTGGACTGGGAGGGCAGCCGGTCGCTGACGGGCTGCCAGTGGCCGCCGCCGGTGCGCGAGCGCCACACCCCGCCGCCCGCGCTGCCCGCGTACACATAGCCGTCGTCGTCGGCGGCCATCGCGGCCATCCGTCCGGTGACGTTGCCCGAGCCGCCGCTTGAGTTGGAGTCGACGTCGCGGTAGCGCGGGTCGTCCGAGTCGTACGGCAGTCCGGTGATGTGCCGCCAACTGCCCTTGGTGCCGGGCAGCTTGGTCAGACCACGCCAGGCCGCGCCGTACGCGCCCGGCGCGACGATCCCGGGCGAGGTACGCGCTTCGGCGTACTGGTCCGCACCCTCGGCTATCTCGTCGGCCTCGTTGCCGTCGTCGCCGTCCTCCGCCTTGACCTTGGGCGAGACGGCGCCCACCGAGTGCTCGCGCTCGGCGGCGAGCCGGGCGAGTGCACGAGCGCCGAAGGGGCTGCCGTGGCCACCAGGGGCGGCGCTCGCGGGTATCGCGACGAGTCCGGCGGATGCGGCGATGGCGCAGGTCGTGAGCCATCGTCTCTTACGGGTTGGTGCTGACACCAGAGCCTCCAAACGGGCAGTGATACGGCCGTCGCAGGAGACCCGATCACTCACGGGAGGAGACTTCCGACGTTTGGTCAATCTTTGACCAGAACCTGTCATTGCGGCAGGAGGGGAGAAGGGCCGCGAGACCCCGGTGCCGGACGGCTCGGCACAAGGACCGAAGAGCCTGCTGTGGATCGCACTGATCGGCCTCGCCGCGTGGGCCTCCGGCGAGATCGACGCGGACGCTTGCACGGAGGCTCGCGAACGCCTCGCCGCCCACCGGCCAAGGCCCAGGTGACGAGGCGGCAGGGCAGCCACTCGTCAGTGCACGTCCGGTGTGTGTGCCCTACCCCCGGGGGATACCTGTTCGGGTTACGGAACCCGTGCGGCGAAGGGTGCGGAAACGATGCACGCGATCGGACACGCCCTGTCCATTGCCGGATCGATGACCTGGGAGATCACCTGGGCGCTGATCCTCGGCTTCCTCCTGTCCGCCGTCGTGCAGGCCGTGGTCCGCCGGGAGACGGTCGTACGGCTGCTCGGGGACGACCGGCCACGCACGCTGGCGCTGTCGACGGGGTTCGGCGCGGCCTCGTCCTCATGCTCCTACGCCGCCGTCGCCCTGGCCCGCTCGCTGTTCCGCAAGGGCGCGGACTTCACCGCGGCCATGGCCTTCGAGATCGCGTCGACCAACCTGGTCGTCGAACTGGGCGTGATCCTCGCCTTGCTGATGGGCTGGCAGTTCACCGCCGCGGAGTTCGTCGGTGGGCCCGTCATGATCGTCGTACTCGCCGTGCTGTTCCGTGTGTTCCTCCGTGAGCGGTTGCTGCACCGGGCACGGGAACAGGCCGAGCGCGGGCTGGCGGGGTCCATGGAGGGGCATGCGGCGATGGACATGTCGGTGCGGGGCGCGGGCGGCTTCACCCGTCGCCTGCTGTCCCGCGACGGCTTCACCTCGGTGTCGCACATCTTCGTCATGGAGTGGGTGGCGATCCTGCGCGATCTGGTGGCCGGCCTGCTGATCGCGGGCGCGATCGCCGCATGGGTGCCCGCCGACTTCTGGCGCGGCTTCTTCCTCGACGGCCACCCCCTCGCGGCGAAGCTGGTCGGGCCGCTCGTCGGGCCGCTGGTGGCCATCGCGACGTTCGTGTGCTCCATCGGCAATGTGCCGCTCGCGGTGGTGCTGTGGAAGAGCGGCATCAGTTTCGGCGGGGTGATCGCCTTCATCTACGCCGACCTGCTGATCCTGCCGATCCTCAACATCTACCGGAAGTACTACGGAGCCCGGATGGCCGCGTTCCTCGCGGTCACCTTCTACGCCGCCATGGTGATCGCCGGATACGTCGTGGAATTCCTCTTCGGCAGCCTGGGCCTCGTCCCCGACCAGGCCGACGCGAGGATTCCCGAGGAGGGTGTGAGCTGGAACTACACGACCTGGCTCAACATCGCCTTCCTGCTGCTGGCCGCCGTCCTGGTCGTGCGCTTCCTGCGCACCGGAGGTCCGGCGATGCTGCGGATGATGGGCGGCTCACCCTGAGACGGCATTGCCTTCGCCACCATTCATTGCAACGCCTCATTGCATTCAGTGGCAGCGTCATTGCATCAATTTACCGCCACTCACCTGGCATGACGGCCTTTAGTGCGTTGACGCAATCCTGAACGCAACGTAGCGTTCGAGCATCCTTCAACACGCAATGTCGCGAAACGAGGAATGCTGTGAGCGAGTCCCTCCACACCGTCACAACGCTGCCGACGGCACGCCGGTCCGGCTGCCCCTTCGACCCGCCGGCCGAGCTGCTCGACGCACGCCGGCACGGCCCCATCAGCCGCTACACCCACCCCGGCGGAAAGCCAGGCTGGCTGATCACCGGATACGACCTGGTCAGGTCGGTCCTGGCCGATTCGCGGTTCAGCTCGCGGAAGGAACTCCTGAACGTCGGCGACTTCGAGGTTCCTCCGGCGCCGCCCGGCGAGTTCCTCCTGATGGACGAACCGCAGCACGGGCGCTATCGCAAGCCGCTGGTAGGCAGGTTCACGGTCCGGCGGATGCGGCTTCTCACCGAGCGCATCGAGCAGATCACCGCCGACTGCCTGGACGCGATGGAGAAGGCCGGGCCGCCGACGGACCTGGTGACCGCGTTCGCCAAGCCCATCCCCACCATCGTCATCTGTGAGCTGCTGGGGGTGCCGTACGAGGACCGGGGCTCCTTCCAGGAGCAGATCGACACGTTCATGGGCGGGGAGACGAGCGACGAGGAGCTGCTGGCGGCCTACACCGCGACCCAGGAGTACCTCGCGGACCTGGTGGCCGCCAAGCGCGCGAACCCCACCGACGACGTGCTCAGTGAACTCACCGACAGCGATCTGACCGATGAGGAGCTGAAGGGGATCAGCCTGATCCTGCTGGCCGCCGGATTCGACACCACCGCGAACATGCTGTCCCTGGGCACCTTCGCGCTGCTCCAGCACCCGGCGCAACTGGCCGCACTGCGCGCCGACCCCGCGCTCACCGACAGGGCCGTGGAGGAGTTGCTGCGGTATCTGAGCGTCGCCAAGACGTTCATGAGGACGGCCCTCGAGGACGTCGAGCTGGGCGGCCGGACCATCGAGGCCGGCACGACGGTCGTCCTGTCGTACAACACCGCCAACCGTGACCCCGAACGCTTCGCCGACCCGCACGTGCTCGACCTCCGGCGGCAGGACGTGAGCGGGCACCTGGCCTTCAGCCACGGCATCCACCAGTGCCTGGGCCAGCAGCTGGCCCGCGTCGAGATGCGGGTCGCGTTCCGCGCGCTGGTCGACCGGTTCCCCACACTGCGCCTCGCCGTAGCGGCGGAAGAAGTCGGCCTGCGCCCGGAGGCCGCGGACATCTACGGCGTGAAGAGCCTGCCGGTCACCTGGGACAAGGAGCGGTCATGACGACGACGCGTCCGCTCGTCGACCGTGAGCGTTGCATCGGCGCCGGGATGTGCGCCCTGACCGCCCCCGAAGTCTTCGACCAGGATCCCGACGACGGCCGGGTGCTCCTGCTGAACGCCGAACCGCCCCTCGCACATCGCGCGGCCGCACGGATGGCCGCCGGGGTCTGCCCCTCCGGGGCGATCACCCTCAACGAGCCGGAACCCGGCGGCTCCTGACGCCGGGGCGGCCGCACCGCGACCGAGAAGCGCACGACGAAGGAGGTTCTCCATGCAAACATTTGATCTGATCGTAAGAAAGTCATTAAGGTCTGCTCGAACCCCCGCTCAGGTGATCACTCAGAAGGAGTGACCGTGGCGTCACATCGTCGACCCAAGCAGCCCAGCCGCACACGTGTGACCGTGCTGACCACCGCGGCTGCCGCCGCCGTCGCGCTCAGCGCGAACGCCGCCAACGCCGCGCCGAGCGCGAAGCCGAGCAAGAGCGAGGTCAAGGCGAAGGTCGACAAGCTCTACGAGGAGGCGGAGCAGGCCACCGAGAAGTACAACGGGGCCAAGGAGAAGCAGGGGAAGCTCCAGAAGGAGATCTTCACCATCCAGGACAACGTCGCCCGCGGCCAGGAGGACCTCAACAAGCTGCGCGACGGCCTGGGTTCGATGGCCACCGCCCAGTACCGCTCCGGCGGCATCGACCCCTCGGTCCAGCTGCTGCTGTCCTCCGACCCGGACGACTACCTCGACAAGGCCTCCACGCTCGACCAGTTGAGCAGCCAGCAGGTCGAGGCCCTGAAGAAGATCCAGGACAAACAGCGCGAACTCGCCCAGGAGCGCGCCGAGGCGACCGAGAAGCTCAAGGACCTCGCCTCCACCCGCACCGAGCTGGGCAAGAAGAAGAAGGAAGTCCAGGGCAAGCTCGCCGAGGCGCAGAAGCTCCTCAACTCCCTGACGGCCAAGGAGAAGGCGGATCTCGCCGCCCAGCAGGAGCGCGCCAGCCGCTCCTCCACCGAGCGGGTGAACCTCGGCGACACCCCGACCGCCTCCGGCCGTGCCGCCGCCGCCTTCGCCGCCGCCAAGAGCAAGATCGGCACGCCCTACGTCTACGGCGCCACCGGCCCGTCCTCCTACGACTGCTCGGGCCTGACCTCGTGGGCCTACGCCCAGGCCGGCGTCTCCATCCCGCGCACCTCCGAGGCGCAGACGGGTATCGGCACCCGCCTCACGCGGAGCCAGCTCCAGGTGGGCGACCTGGTCTTCTTCTTCAACGACCTGCACCACGTCGGCCTGTACGCGGGCAACGGCCAGATCCTCCACGCCCCTCGCACCGGCACGGTCGTACGGTACGAGTCGATGGACACCATCGGCGGCCCGTTCATGTTCGGTGTCCGCGTCTGACCCGCACCTCTGCTCAACTGCGGTTACGGACGCGCCCTGGGGAAAACCCCCCAAGGCCGGTGGGGCCGGCCTCGGATGCGTACGGTGGCTGGCAGGCTTCTTCGGGCAGGAGGGCCGTCTCCAGAATTCTCGGCATGACGATCCCTCCCGATACCTCCGTCGCACCTGGTCGCTCCGCCGTCGACCCGGGCACGTCGCGCACCGGCACCGGCAGCGACTTCGCCAGACTGTCCCAACGGATCGCCGAGGCCGGCCTGTTGGAGCGGCGCCCCGGCTACTACACGGTGCGGCTCGGTCTCGTGATCGGGCTGTTCGCCGTCGGCTGGGGAGCCTTCTTCGCGCTCGGCGACACCTGGTGGCAACTGGCCGTGGCCGCCTTTCTCGCCGTGGTGTTCGGGCAGGTCGCCCTGGTGGCGCACGACCTGGCCCACCGGCAGGTCTTCCGGCGTCGCCGGCACAGCGAGATCGGAGGACGGCTCTTCGGGAATCTCGGTATCGGCATGAGCTACGGGTGGTGGATGAACAAGCACACCCGCCACCACGCCCATCCCAACCATGAGGAACTGGACCCCGATGTCGCCCCGGACATCCTGGTGTGGTCCACCGAACAGGCCCGCGCGAGCCGGGGCGTGGCCCGCCTCATCGGGGGGCACCAGGCCCTGCTGTTCTTCCCGTTGCTGACCCTGGAAGGGTTCAACCTGCACGTCTCGAGTCTGCGGGCGCTGCGCTCACCCTTCATGAAGAACCGCCTGCTGGAGGGCGCTCTGCTCCTGCTGCACATCGCCGCTCTTCTCTCCGCCCTGTTCCTGGTGCTCTCGCCGGGCAAGGCGGTGGCGTTCCTCGTCGTCAACCAGTGCCTGTTCGGCGTCTACCTGGGCTGCACCTTCGCTCCCAACCACAAGGGCATGCCCACGCTCACCGGTGACCAGCAACTCGACTTCCTGCGGCGGCAGGTGCTGACGTCACGCAACGTGCGCGGCGGCCGGCTCACCGACGTGATGCTGGGCGGGCTCAACTACCAGATCGAGCACCACCTGTTCCCTGGCATGCCCACGGTCCATCTGCGTCGGGCCCAGGTCATCGTGCGGCAGTACTGCGCCGAGATCGGGGTGCCGTACCACGAGACCGGACTGATCCGGTCCTACCGCGAGGCCCTGACGCACATGCACCGCGTGGGAGAGCCGATCAGGCAGCGGCGCAGGGCGTGATCAGCGAGGGGAACGTGCCTCGGCAGCAGCACGAGGCGACGAGGCACGTTCAGCCCATGGGTCTTCAGCTGGCCGGGGACGAGGTCCGGCGCGGCAGCTTCCAGTTCGGTCGCGGGAAGTGGCAGGTGTAGCCGTTCGGGTAGCGTTCCAGATAGTCCTGGTGCTCGGGCTCGGCCTCCCAGAAGTCGCCCACGGGCGCCACCTCGGTGACCACCTTGCCCGGCCACAGGCCGCTGGCCTCGACGTCCCCGATGGTGTCCAGGGCGACGCGGTGCTGTTCCTCGTCGGTGTAGAAGATGGCCGACCGGTAGCTGCGCCCGATGTCGTTGCCCTGGCGGTCCCTCGTCGTCGGGTCGTGGATCTGGAAGAAGAACTCCAGGATGTCGCGGTAGCTCGTGGCCATGGGGTCGAAGAGGATCTCGATGGCCTCCGCGTGGTCGCCATGGTTGCGGTACGTGGCGTTCGGCGTGTCGCCGCCGCTGTACCCGACGCGGGTGGACACCACGCCCGGCTGCTTGCGGATCAGGTCCTGCATGCCCCAGAAGCAACCGCCCGCCAGCACGGCCCGCTCGGTCTGCGATGTCATCGGTTGCTCCCTCACGTTCGAGCCGCTGTCCGGCGCGTTCGTTGACGTACGGTTCTCACGTTCATCCAGCTTATTACCACCGGCGGGTGATCATCGAGCCGCGAGCCGTTCACGGGCCCGGGCGCGCGCCCGGGCAGCGGCGCCGAACCGTCCGCTCACCGGGAGGCGGATCACCCGCCGGCGGACGCTCTGCGCTGCGCCTGCTCGAACTCGTCCAGCGGGTCGCCGCCCGCCTGCCAGGGCCAAGGGGTGACGACGCCGCCGAGTGCCTCGAAGGCCGCACGGGCTTCGTGGCGCCGGTCGGCGGCCATCAGCGCGTAGGCGAGGATGTTGAGGTCCGCGAGGGCACTGGCGTGACGGAGCAGTCCCGGCTGCACCCAGGTGTGGGCCACGCGGTCGAGGGCCTGGGTGGCCGCCGTCTGGGACCAGTGGTTCCGCGCCACCAGCGCTTCGAAGCCTCCCCGGCCGAGGACGGACTGGTACTGGAACACCTGGGCGGTGAGTTCCGTCCCCACGCAGGGCACGTTCGCGGGCATGCGTGCGCGCAGGGCGTCCACGAACTCCAGAACCTGGATGCGCGACCCCGCTTCCTCCGGAGTGAGATAGCCGAGCATGTTCTGGTAGGCCTCGCGGTTCCAGCGGTCGCGCACGAGAACCTCGTTCCACACTCCGAACACCTGCGGCTGCTGCCAGCGCTCCAAACGGGCCGCTCCCAGGGCGACCACCCACGGGGTGGGGTCCTCCGGAGCGAGCTCGGCGGCCCGGAAACAGCTGTCGATCACACCGGCCGCGTCCTCCAGGCTCCCCTGGGAGCGGCCGCGGGCCAGCTCGCTCCATGCGTACAGCACGAGCGCGTCCCCGTTGCGCGGCTCTCGCTTGGCCCAGGAGCGCGGCAGATGCGATCCGGCCAGGAAGTCCGCCAGGACGCCGATGCGGTGCGCCCGCCGGTCCCAGTCGCCCGGATCCCGCTCCAGCAGACGGGAGATCTGCGCCACGCACAAGTCCGTCGTCGCGATCGTTCCCGACCTGGTGGTCGCCCGCAGAGACTTCAACAGCTTGCCCAGGTCCCGGTCGTCGAGTTCCGGGGCAAGGCGGGATCTTCTGCGGCGACTTGAGAGAATGGCCATGACGGGAAGCTAAACGGGACGAGGAATCACACAAGACCCGAGCCGACATCGTTATGGATTACACGTCTCAGCTGGGGTTACTCGCTCGTATGCCGATACAGACGCACATGGATTCCCCCGAAGCACCACTCCTCGCGGCTGCCGAAAACCTGGTTGTGCCGCCGATTCCCGTCGTGGACGATCTCGGACCGTGACAACGAACAGCGGCCAAGGACACCCCGCCCCCGGTCAGGCCCACCCGTCGGCGCGGCCGCTCGCCCTGGTCACCGGGGTGGGGCGCACCATCGGTATCGGCGCGGGTGTCGCGCGCCGGCTGTCCGCCTCCGGCTGGGACGTCGCCTTCACCTACTGGACCCCCTACGACGAGCGCATGGCCTGGGGCCGCGAGCCCGGCGCGACCAGGGCGATCATCGATGCCCTCGCGGAGAACGGTGCCGCCACCACGGCCGTCGAGGCGGACCTCGCCGACCCGGACACTCCGGCCCGTGTCTTCGACGAGGTCGAACGCGGTCTGGGCAGCGTCACCGCCCTGGTGATGTGCCACTGCGAGTCGGTCGACTCCGGCCTGCTCGACACCACTGTCGAAAGCTTCGACCGGCACTTCGCGGTCAACGCCCGCGCCACCTGGCTGCTGATCCGCGAGTACGGCCGGCGCTTCGCCGCCGCCCCGGGCAGCGGCCGGATCATCGCGCTCACCAGCGACCACACCGTCGGCAACCTCCCCTACGGCGCGAGCAAGGGCGCCCTGGACCGCATCACCCTGGCCGCCGCGCACGAGTTCGCTCACCTCGGCGTCACCGCCAACGTCATCAACCCGGGTCCGGTGGACACCGGTTGGATGACGGAGGAAGACCGCGCATCGGTGCTGCGCCAGACGCCGCTCGGCCGTCTCGGCACCCCGCAGGACACGGCCCACCTCGTTGATTTCCTCTGCTCACCGCAGGGTCAGTGGATCAACGGGCAACTCCTCATGAGCAACGGCGGATTGGCCTAGTTCCGCGTGCGCATGAGGCGTCGCAGAGCCGGAGCGGGCGGGCTCTGATCACCTCCGGGCGGCTTCACGGCACGTAGGCTCAGGAACATGGTCGAGCATCGAATGGTCGACGTGAACGGCGTTCGGCTGCACATCGCCGAGCAGGGCGACGGCCCCCTGGTGGTGCTCCTGCACGGCTTCCCCGAGTCATGGCACTCCTGGCACCACCAGTTCGGCCCACTCGCGGACGCGGGCTTCCGGGTGGTCGCCCCCGACCAGCGTGGATACGGGCGCAGCGACCACCCCGAGGACGTGGACGCCTACACCATCCTCCACCTGGTCGGCGATGTCGTCGGGCTGATCCAGGCCCTGGGCGAGGAGAAGGCGTACGTCGTCGGGCACGACTGGGGCGCGCCGGTCGCGTGGCACACCGCTCTGCTACGACCGGACCTGGTGCTCGGCGTGGCCGGCCTGAGTGTGCCGCCGCCTTTCCGGGGGACACAGCCTCCGCTGGCCGCCATGGACAAGAGGTTCGGCGGCCGCTTCTACTGGAACTACTTCAACCGCCCCGGCGTCGCCGATGCCGAGTTCGCCGAGGACACCCGCACCGCGCTGCGCAAGTTCTTCTACTCGGCCTCCGGCGACGCGGCTCACGCCGGCGCGGTCAAGCAGCCGCTGGTCCACCCCGGGCAGGGGTGGCTCGCGAGCATGCCGGACCCCGAGGTACTTCCGGAGTGGCTCACCGAGGACGACCTCGACGCACTCACCGAGAGCTTCTCCCAGGGCTTCACCGGGGCCCTCAACTGGTACCGCAACCTCGACCGCAACTGGGAACTCACCGCTCCGTGGCACGGCGCGGTCGTCACCCGCCCCGCCCTGTACGTCTACGGCGACCGCGACCCCGTCCCCGCCTTCCCCGGCACACCCGAACTCATCGAGAAACTCCCCGACCTCATGCCCAGCCTCCGGCGCGGGCCGCTCGAACTTCCGGGCTGCGGACACTGGACCCAGCAGGAACGCCCGAACGAAGTGAACGCGGCCCTCATCGAATTCCTCAGGGCCTGTACCTGAGCCTGGGTGCTCAAACCAGTTCGCGTTGCGGTTCCGGCTCCGGTTGCCCCGCTGGCGCGGCCGTCAGTTCCCAGCGTTTGGTGGTGCGTATGTAGCCGTGGACCACTGAGGTCATCGCCAGAACGAGAAGCGGTCCGAAAAGCCACGGATGTCCGGCCATCTCCGTCGGCAGACAGCGGTACGACACCAGGAGCGCGGCGAACACCGTCGTACCGTGGGCGACCAATTGGTTTCCCGCCCGGTCCCAGCCCCGCTCGTGCGAGCGCAGAGCCGCCTCGATCGTGAGCGTGAACACCGCGCCGGCCACGAGGTCCGCGCCGTAGTGGAGGCCGAAGCCCAGCGTCGCGCCCAGCGTGGCGACCAGCCAGAACGCGCCCGCGTAGCGCAGTACGCGCGGGCCCCTGCGGGAGTGGATGAAGATCGCGGTGGCCCACGCCGTGTGCAGGCTGGGCATGCAGTTGCGCGGGGTGATCTCGTCGAACGACATCGGGTGCGGGTTGTTGACCGGCGGCGGCGTGTCGGGCCACAGGTCGGCCACCGCCCAGTGGCCGCCGTCGGTGCCGTAGGCGAAGACCGGTCCGACCACCGGGAAGATCATGTAGATGGCCGGCCCGAGCAGGCCGATCGCCAGAAAGGTGCGCACCAGGTGATGTCGCGGGAAGCGGCGCTCTGCCGCCACGTTGCGCAGTTGGTAGAGGGCGACGACGACCGCGGCCACCGGCAGCTGGGTGTAGACGTAGTCGAGGAGATGGGCGCCGACCGGGCCGCTGGCCGTGACGAGCCGGCCCACCACCCACGACGGGTTGCCCAGCGCGTGATCGGCGGTCGCCACGTACTGGTCGAGCACCACCGGGCGGGTCCTCGACGTGATGAGCAGCCAGGTGTCACCGGTCTTGCGGCCGGCCACCAGCAGCAGGCCCAGCCCGACACCCTTCAGCAGCAGCATCCGTTCCTGGCCGGTGCGCCGTGTGACCGCGATGACCGCGCAGCCCAGAATCACCCACAGCGCGCCGTTGCCGAAGGGGTGGCCGCCGGTCAACTTGGCACCGACCGCCAACCGCACCAGCAAGAAGACGATGTCGATGCCGATCGCGGCACCAGCCGCGATGTACCGTTGCCGCGGGGTGAGCACCACCATCATCAAGCCCAGACTGGCGTACAACAGGAAGCCTGACTTGGGGAGGAATATCACCTCCCGCGCCTGGCTGGCGATCGGCCCGGGCAGGCCGTAGCGACGTGCGGCGATCTCCAGCGCGATGAGGAATCCGAGGATGGCCACACCTGCCGTGGTCCACAGCATCGCCCGTGGTTGACGCCACGCGACCGACGCACTCCTGCGGTTTTCCCGCGAAAACACCCGCGATGCTATAGATCTCAATTCTTTGGCCGATTTGTTAGATGTTGGCTGAATAAGTCACTTGCCGTGCTGGATGGCGCGTTTCTCCAGTGCAGGACGGACATTGGGGGCCGATCGTCGTGAGTTCGAACATGCTAGCGGAGCGGTGCGGGTGAACTCCTCTGGGTTACCGCGAAACCGTGTGTCTGCCCGTCCCGCGCATCCCTGGGCCACGCGGGACGGACACCACGAAACGCACTACTTACTGATGGCGAAACGCATCAAGGCGTGCTCGTCGCCCTGCTTGATCTTCCCGGTCACGTTGATCACTTCCAACTTCCATGCTGCGCCCACGCGCATGGCCTTGGCCACGGCGCAGCCGTTGTCCTGGGTGAGCAGGCTGGGCCAGATGTCGGCAACCTGCTGGGAGCTTCCGCCGGTCGCGTCGTACACCTTGAAGCTGATGTTGCGCGCCTTCTGGAAGGAACTGCCCTTCTTGAAGGCAGCAGCGACGAACACGATTGACGTGATGTTGCCCGGTATCCGCGCGAACTCCACGGTCACCGTCTCGTCGTCTCCGTCCCCGCGTCCGGTCTGGTTGTCGCCGCTGTGCACGAGCGAGCCGTTGCCCATGGGGTCGAGGGAGTCCAGACCTGCCAGGCGCACCGGGTCCGCACCTTGCATGGCGATGGCGATCAGGTCCAGGTCGGTGCCGGTCTTGCGGCGGAGCGCGCCCATGATGCCGCCGCTGGCACCCCCGGTGGGGTCCCAGGACACACCGATCGACAGATGGGTCACTCCGTCCAGATCCGCGGGGCCGTCTTCCTTGGTGAGCGTGATCATGCGTGGTTCATCCTTGGTGAAGGGACTGCGACAGGGAAAGTGTGCCGGTAGCTTCTGCTGCTCCACCCAACGGGCCGGAGTCTGCACGCCTTACCTCCGTCGGCGTCACGCGGCGGTCCACGATGCCGCCACCGGCTCGGCAAGCTGTTCCACGGACCCGCACCTGGATGACTTGGCCAGCCCAAGCCACCACACCGCTCCGATAGCATGTTCGAGCTTGCGATGACTGCCGTCGTCGCTTTTCGCCTATGGAACCCATATCGAATCGGCCGAACGATTGATGTCTAGAGCGTCGCGGGTGTTTTCGTCAACAAACGGCAGAGTTGCGTCGGTCGCGCGGCGTCAACGCCGAGCCCTACTGTGGGCCACAGCGGGTGCGGCCGCTCTGGGATTCCTCATCGCACTGGAGATGGCCGCACGCCACTACGGTCAACCGGGGCCGATCACCAACCAGGTCAAAGGTCTGATATGCGCCCCGAAACCGGGGCCGCTGTACGGCGGTATGGCGTTGATGATGGTGGTGCTCACCTGGCGCCAACGGTTCATCGCGGCTGGTGTCGCCATCGGGATCGACGTCGTCTTCGCGTCGATGCGATGGGCCTTCGACGCCAAGGCGATCGACGGGCATTTCTTCGGCAACGGCGCGTTGTGGGTGATGTTGGGCTGTGCGGTCATCGCCGTCGCGCGCCGCACCGGCGCCGAACGCACACTGTTACTGAAGGGCGTCGGGCTGGGCCTGCTGCTGGTGGCCGGCCGCAAGACCGGTGACACCTGGCTGCTCATCACCTCGAAGACCCGCCCGGCGGTGCTCGACCAGTACGTCGCCACCGCCGATCACGCGCTGGGCAACCCATCGTGGCTGATGGGCCGGGTTGTCAAGGCCACCGGCCCGATCGGCCCCCACGTTCTCCACCTGGTCTACGCCCAGCTTGCGGTGGCCGCGGTCGTCGTCGCGCTGTACCAGCTGCGTGACGTGGCGGTCGAGCGCCGCTTCCCGAGCCATCATCTGGTGCGCACCTTCCTGGCGATCGGCCTCCTCGGCCCGGCCATCTACATGATCTTCCCGGTGGTCGGACCGGTCTTCGCCTACGGCCCGGGCGCCTCCGGCACCGGCGGCGTGCACTGGGCGGCGGCCAATCTCTGGCCGGACACGCCTCCGCCGACCTACACACCGCACCCGATGCCATACGACGAGATCACCCCGCGCAACTGCATGCCCAGCCTGCACACGGCGTGGGCCACCGCGATCTTCATCCACTCCCGCAGCGCCCCACGGATTCTGCGGATCGCGGGCACGTTCTGGCTGATCGCCACGCTCGGCGCGACGCTGGGATTCGGCTACCACTACGGCGCGGATCTCGTCGCCGGCGTGGTGTTCGCGCTCACGATCGAGGCAGCGATGCGCTCGCACGCACGCGGCTGGGACCGGCCAGGAATCCAACTGGTCATCCACGGCGCGACGGTCTTCGCCGCGCTCTTGGTGTCGTACCGCTATCTGCCGATGGAAATGGCCAGGCATCCGTGGGTGTTCGGGCCACTTCTCATTCTTGCGATGGCCTCCGTGGTTTACGGCTACGTACGGACCACCAAAGAGTGGGAACCGGCGGCCGCACCACCGCGGCAATCGAAACCGCAACTCGAACCAGTCTGAGAGACGTATGCGTTGACGGTTGCCCCCGACAGACGGAGCCGGACGGCTAGTTCTGTGGAGGGATCAGGTGGACGGCCGCGACCAGGCTTCGGCATGAGGATTCATGCGGAATCCGGAGCGGACGAGGACCTGATCCACCAAACGTCCCGAACTCCTCGTCCCGGCCTATGTACGAAACGCGGGCATGGGGGCAGCGCGCACAGCCCAGCCCTGAACTATGCAGTCCCACCACATGTGCCCCTGACGTGCGTCTTCCTACGGTGTGGCGACGCGTACCCGTCCCCACCGCACACGAGGAAGTGGCGCGCATGGCATCAGAGACCACCGCTCCCCCACCCCCTGCCGGCCTCCTCACAGCCTGTAGTCAACTGCCCGATTCGCGAGAGCTGTCTGCTGGTTCAGCAACGCGCGGGCCTGCCCGTCGGAGAGACGGGCCAGCCCTGCGTACGGGCAGATATCGCGTCGGGAGACCGCCTTGCCCGGGCCGGGACGGCGATGGGTGACGAACACAGGCCCGCGCATGCGGCCCCGGATCAGCCTCGGCAGCGGGCGGTCCCGGCACGGCCCTGAGTTACTCTGCTCCGCCGTGCCACCGCCGCGCGCCCGGCGACACCCGTCACGGCTGCGAGCGGCACACGGGGCTGAACCCTGACCGACCGGTGGCCGGGCCCACAGGGGCCGGCCACCGGTGATGCGTACGGCGCGTCTATGGGGCCCTCTCGTACGCGCCGGACAGCGCCTCGACCCGCTGTCAGACCCGCTCCGTGCGTGCCTCGTCGACGACCGGCAGCCGGACCGGACCCAGCGCCCAGTCCCGCTGCTCTTCGGTCGCCGAATCCCCGCCGTGCAGTTCGACGGCGTGCGCGGAGAAGTCCCGTACGAGGACGGCGAAAGAGTTCGTCGAGCACGTCCTCGTCGAGTCCGGTCAGGGCGGCCTGCTCCAGGACGAGCTGTCCGTGCACGACGAGCGCGAAGAACTGACCGACCGCGAGGAGGAGGTCGAGGTCGCGGCTCTGCTCCGGGTCGGGGACGGCCGTGGCGACGAACACGCTGAGTGCGTCGGCCTGTTCGCGGAAGCGGGTCACGTTGGGCAGGTGCGCATACGCGTCGAAGGCGGGCCGCCAGTCGTGGAAGCGCACCGCGCCGAGGCCGCGGGCCGGTCCCTGCCGGAACAGGCCCGCTCCGATGCGACGCGGCTCACCCCGCCGAAGGCCCCTGTCCCGACGGCAGAGTCCCCGCCCGGTGACAGCTGGTCCGTGCTTCAGCAGCGCGTGGTCGCTTGAGGTTGCCCGTGATGACGGTGGGAACGTAGCGCCAGATCATGGGCGCGGCCGAACTGGGCAACTCGGGCGGTCTGTTGCTGGTGGCGGCGGGGCCGGACATCGCCGGGGCGGTGGCTCTCAAGGACAGACGTAGGTGAAGCTCGCCTTCGCCTCCATCGGGGCCGACTGGTGCGAGATCCTCAGGCGGGCGGTCCCCCGGAAGCGACCCGAACCGCGGACCGTCCAGCGCAGGTGCACCCTGAACCGGCGCTCACCGCGGTGGGCGGTGCGGACCAGCTCGCCCGAGTCCTGGCCGTCGGCGCGCAGCCACCGGTATGTGACAGGACCGCCGTGCCCGTCGGTGGTGACGACACCGATCAGGTCGGCTGTCTGATCGCAGTGCAACGGCCCGGCGGGGGCTTGGACCCGCACGGCGACGACCGCGGGAGCGGGGGCCGGGCGCAGCAGCAGCCAGAGCAGGACGGCGGCGATCGCGACGACGGCGGTGGTGACGATCCAGCCCCGGCGTCTGCGGCGCGAGCGTGGGGAGGTGGCTGCCGCTGCCTCGGTCCGCCATCGTGCACGCAGGGCGTCCTGATCCTCCAAGGGCACCCCGGGCCCGAACCGGAGCAGGATCTCGCCGCAGTCCTCCCCTGCCGCCACCGGAGGCGAGGTGGCACGGTTGCGCTTGCCGAGGACGGTCGCCTGGGTGCCCGGGGCGGTGGGACGGCGGGCGCGGCCGACCGTGGTGGGCTGGTCGGCGACGGCTGGTGGGTGAGGTCCGGGGGCGGGCAGGGGAACTCGCGGGCCCGCGGCGCTGTGGACGCGGGCGGCCGTGGCGAGTTGGTCGGCGGTGGCTGAAGGGTGGGACGCGCGGTCGGGCGCGGTAGCAGGGTGTTCGGGGGCAGTGGGGCGGGGAGCGGGGTCAGGTGGCGCCGGGTGACGGTTCGTCGGTGGAGTCGGGCGGTCGGGAGCCACTGCAACGGACGGTGCCGGTCCCTTCGGCGGCGCGAACTCCGGGGTCGACGCGGCAGTCGCCGCGCGCAGCGCCGTGCGGCGCAGGAAGTCCGCCGGGAGTGCCGCGCGCCCGCCTACCAGGGCGGCCCGGGCCGCCGCCAGCCCCTCCGACTCGGCGGTGGCGGAGCAGCGGGCGACCAGATCCGCCGCGGGAGTCCCGGGCTGCGTCCAGGCGGCGCCAAGGGTGCGGGCCAGGGCGGCCCAGGCAGCGGTGCCGACTGCCTGGCGGCCGGCGTGCGGCGTGTCGCCCGACACCCTTACTGCCGCCACATCGCCCAGCACGGTGCCCAACTCCACCTCGGCCAGTAGAGCGACCCCGTCCGGGGCCATCACGACGGTGTCGGGGCCGAGTGAGCCGTGGGTCAAGCCTGCTGTGTGCAGGGCGAGGAGGGTCTGGGCGGTCTCGTTGAGGATGCTGGCCACGCTGCCCGCGTCCTGGCGAGGGCCGTTGGCCGACGCCAGGATGTCAGCCAGCGTGGGGGCCGGTGGCCGGGCCGTCAGCAGCCACACCTCACCGGCCTCCGCCATGAGGTCGACCGTACCGAGCAGGCCGGGCAGCCTGAGCTTGGCCGTGATGAGCACCGCCGCCGCCAGGCGCTCGCGCGTCCCTTCGGGCGCCAGCAGAGCGCGGTCGATGCGCAGCGCGCCGAGGGTGGGCTCGCCGGACCGGGCGGGGAGCAGAACATGCCAGGTGCCGTGGCGCGTGTGCCGTGACCAGCCGGACAGGGGGCGGCCGGCCACTGTGGTGGCTGTCGTCATGTCGATCCGTTCTCGTCGCGGCAAGGGGTGGCTCGCGGGCCTCTCGGGAGCATGGTCAGCACGGCGGTGCGTCCAGGGAGGCCGTCTGGGGACCGTTCGCTGCCGCCGGGTCGCTGATGAGCGTGACGTCCCAGGTGCCCCGGCACGGGTGGTTGGAGAAATCGGCCTCGAAGGTCAGCTCGTACCGCGTACTCCCGGACAAGGTCTGGGATTGGGAGCCGTACGGGTCGGCGGGTGTGTCGACGTAGTAATTCGCGGTGACGGTCAGCGGACCGGTGCCCGTCGTCTCGACCGATGCCACCGCGATGAGCGTGCCTGGTTTCTGTCCGCGCTGCCAGGAGCCGATCGTGAGGGTGACCGTGCCGGAGGTGGCCACGCTCGGGGACGCGCTGGCCGGCGGTTCGGCCGGTGCGGTCGTCTCCGTGGACGGGGTCGGCGAGGGCGACGGGCTGTCCGAGGGCGTGACGGAGGGCGGTGCGTGGGCCGTGGGCGGAGCGACGGTCGGCGAGGTGGACGCGGAAGGTGAAGCGCCCGGCTTGGTGGGCGAGTCGGCCGGTGACGGGGATGACGGGGTCGAACTCGCCACCGTCGTCGACGTATCGTGCGGGCGGCCCGTCGCGTACGTCGCTCCGCCCGTGACGACCACCAGCGCGGCCACCCCACCGGTCGCCGCCTTCCACCCCCCTCGTTTCAGTCGGCCCAGCAGGGTCAGCGCACTGGCCGAGCCGTCGAGCGTGGCGGTCGTGGTGAACGGGAACAACAGGGCGAGCAGCGCGGCGAGTTCGGCCAGTCTGCGGCGGCCGCGCTCCTCCCAGCCGGCGCCATAGCCTTCGGTGGCGGACCGTTCCAGGTCGGCGAGGAACGTCTCGACGTCGGGCCGGTCCGCCGGGTCCTTCGCCAGACCCGCGCGCAGCAGCACACGCACCGGCGCGGGTACGTCGTCCAGCGGGGCCGCGGCGCGCAGGTGCTGCAGGCGCAGCGCGGTCACGTCGTCGCCGGGGAACGGCCGCCGGCCGGTCAGGCACTCGAAGAACACCACGGACGCCGCGTAGACGTCGGCCCCCGGTCCGGCGGGCTCGCCGTTCCACTGCTCCGGCGCCATGTAAGCGGGCGTGCCCGCGGCCTCGGTCTCCCGGCCGCTGCGCACCGCGATGCCGAAGTCGGCGAGCGCGCTGGTGCCGTCGGCGCGGACCAGGACGTTCTCCGGCTTGTAGTCGCGGTGCACCACCCCGGCCGTGTGGGCCGCGCCCAGCCCGAGCAGGGAGCCCTTGAGCAGGACGAGCGCGGCCTCGGGACCGGTCGCCCCGTGCCGGCGCAGCAAGTGGCGCAGGCTGACGCCGTCCACCGCCTCCATCACGATCGCGGCACCGGCGCGTGCCTCGACGTACTCGTACAGCCGCACCACGCACGGGTGGCGCAGCTCGCCGAGCAGCCGGGCCTCGGCCCGGAAACGGGCCAGGAACTCCCGGTCCGTGCACAGGCGCTCGCTGAGGTACTTGATGGCGACGGGCACGCCTGTCGCGGTGTGCCGGGCGAGGACGACCCGGCCGCCCGCTCCCTCGCCGAGCGTGCGGACGGCCTCGTAGCCGGGTACGGCCCAGCCGCCGTCGGCGTGCGTGTCCGGGGTCATGCCGTCCCCTCCACCGGCGCGGGGAGCCCGGCGCCCTGCGGTACGTCCTTCGCGCCCCGCCGACGCTGGACCCGGCGCAGCAGCCAGCGCACGGGCGCGGCCCACACCGGGAAGGCGACCAGGGCGACCACGGCCGCCTCGATCACCGTGGTCCACGGCTCGGCCAGCCGGCCCCCGAGCAGGTCGCCGATCCGGGAGCGCCAGGCCAGCAGGGCGAGGGCGAGGAAGCCGTAGGTGCCCACGACGACCGCGAGGCCGTAGGCGGCCATGCCCGCCTGGCGCGGGCCGGGCCGATTGCCCGCGCGCAGGTCTCGCCACAGGCCCGTGCGAAAGTAGGCGCTCGCCTCCTCGCGCAGCCGGGGTACCCGCAGGGCGTCGGTCAGCGCCTGGTAACCGTCCAGCGGCATCAGCGGGTTGAAGTTGTAGAGGGTGTTCAGGTAGAGGCCGAAGGCCAGGTGGTAAAGGATGGCCGAGACGGGTCCCGCGGGCAGCAGGGCCGCGCCCGTGGCGCACCAGCCGGCCAGCGCCGCCGTGGACAGCGGCCCGGACAGGGCCACCACGACCCGTGACCAGCGGGAGCCGAACCACATGTCGCTGGTGTCCACGAACGCGAACGGCATGCCCATCATCAACAGAAACCCGCCGCGCCGGACCTTGCGGCCGTACGACTTCACGGCCAGCGCGTGCGTCAGCTCGTGGACGAGCAGCGCGGTCACGTATCCGGCGGCCAGCAGGACCGGGCCCCACACGCCCGCTCCACCGAAGTCCAGCAGGTGGTGCCGGCCCTGGGCGGCGAAGAACGCGACGAGGCCGCCGACTACCGACAGCCAGGCGAGCAGCACCCCGGTCCGGGTGAACAGCCGCCAGCCGAAGGCCCGGTAGAGCCGGGTCACCACTCGGTCCAGGCCGGGGACGGACACCTCCAGCTTGAGCAGCGCCCGGTACACGGCACTCGCCGCACGCCGCCAGCCCTTCGGCCGCTCTTCCTCCGGCCGGCCGGGCAGGCCACGCAGCAACCCGGCTTCCGCGAAAGCGGCCAGCGCCGACTCGATGCGGGGCAGGGCGAGTTCGCCGTAGCGGTCGGCGTAGGCGAACAGCAGGTCCCGTACGGTGTTGTCACCGTCGATGGCGTGCCAGAGGAAAACCTGGCGCTCGTCCAGTTCCAGATAGCGGCCGGTGCGGGTGCTGCTGAGCACCCAGCGGGGAGCGCCGCGTTCGGTGGGGACCTGCTTGAGGGCCCAGCCGGAACGCCGTCGGGGGCGCGCGGTGAGCGGGCCGTTCGCCTCCGGGGCCTCCTCCTGTCCGGCGGTGGGGAGATGGGTCAGCTGGGTGCCGACGACCATCGTGCGGGAGCCGATCCGGGCGTCGCGGGGCTGCTCGAACACCAGGCGTACGTCACCGACGGACAGCTCGGTGCCGTCGGCGAGGCCGGCCGCGCCGCCGTGCAGCTCGACACCGCCGACCGCGATGCCGTTGAAGGAGTCCAGGTCCTCGATCCGGAAACCCTCGACGGTGCGGACGATACGGGCGTGGCGGCGCGAGACGCTGCCGTCGGACAGGACTACGTCGTTGTCCTCGCCCCGGCCCAGCATGGTGACAGGCCCGGTCAACGCGACGAGCAGGGTGGGGTCGTCGAGGCCGCGCAGCTGGGGTGCGGCGTACGACGTCGGTGCGGCGCCCCGACGCGGGGTGCCGCAGTGCAGGCAGTACGGGAAGTCGCGCCGCACGTGGACGCGGCAGACGTGGCAGAGCATGCGCTGGCTCAGCCCGCGCCGGAACCGCTGGCGAATGTTCCTCCGTCGAAGCCCGCGCCGGCTTCCGTGGCGGGGCCGGAGTCCGGCAGGTGTGTGGCGGCGTTTCCGAGGCCGGAGGCGGGCAGGCCGCCCTGGACGATGATGCGGTTGCCACCGCCGGGCTCACCGATACCGCCGGGACGCCGACCGATGTTCTCCTGGCTGCCTCCGCCGTTTCCGTCGCCCCCACTGTCACCGCCGCCGTCACCGCCGCCATGGCCACCACCGCCACTGGGTCGGTTGGTGTTCTCCGGGTCGCCGCCACCCTCACCGCCACCGCCACCGTCACCACCGCCATGGCCACCGCCACCGCTGGGTCGGTTGGTGTTCTCCGGGTCACCACCACCCTCACCGCCACCGCCACCGTCACCACCGCCATGGCCACCGCCACCGCTGGGTCGGTTGGTGTTCTCCGGGTCACCACCACCCTCACCACCGCCGCCACCGTCACCACCGCCATGGCCACCGCCACCGCTGGGTCGGTTGGTGTTCTCCGGGTCACCACCACCCTCACCACCGCCGCCACCGCTGTCACCGCCGCCGTCGCCGCCGTCGCGGTCGTAGATGCCGCCGTGACCGAAGTGGCCGGCGTCCCCGCCGCCGTCACCACCTACGCCGCCGAAGCCGCCGTCACCACCCGCACCGCCGAAGCCGCCGTGCCCGCCAAGGTCGCCGAACCCACCGGAACCGGCGCCGCCGCCACCGAAGCCACCGGCGCCCAGTCCCCCATCACCGAAGCCCCCGTCGGCACCGCCGAAGCCGCCATCAGCTCCGCCGACCCCCCCGTCGGCACCGCCACCGAACCCGCCGAAGTCAGCACCCGCGCCCTCGTTCCCGTGCTCGCCGAACCCACCGAAGTCACCGAAGTTGCCGAAGTTGCCGAACTCGCCCGGTCCATCGGCAAGTTCGGCAGGCGACCGGTCCAGCAAGGGGCCACCGAGCAGGCTGTGGGCACCGGTCGAGGCCACGTCGGCACCGCCGCCGACGCCCTCCTGGCCCGCGGCGGCACCCGGCAGGTCGGACGAGTGGTCGGCGGAGGCCGGGCCACTGGCGTCGTGGTCGCCGGAGACGTGGTCCGCCGGTACGGCGTGGTCGGTCGATACGGCGTGGTCGGCCGGGACGTCGTGGTGCGCCAGCGCATGCGCCGCGCTTCCGAAGAACAGGGACGACTTGGACAGCCGTGGGTCGAGAGCGGCCGGTCTGCCGTCGGTGCCGGACTCGACGCGGAGGGAGCGGAGTTCGGCGACCTGCGCGGGCGACAGGCCGAGTCTTCGCGCCACCTCGTCGGTGTCGCCATCGAGCTCGGCACGGAAGGCCGGGTCGACGGCCAGACGGGTCAGGGCAGCATGATATGCGTCGTCGGTCATGGTTCGGTCTCCGTCGGTCTGCGGGCATTGATGCCGATCGCGGCGGAGCCGAGGATCCCCCCTGGTCGGCGGCAACTGCCATTTCCGGCCATCCCCGCCGATACCTGCAGGACACGTTATAGAGGCTTGGCATGGCCAACGCAAGAGCATCGAGCAGGGCGGTTGACGGGTACCGGACGCCCAGCCGCGTCGCGTACTCACCGATCAGATATGGCCATCGCCCCACCGGCACGTCGACGAAATGCGGAACAGCCGGAGCGCTGCTCAGCGCGGCGTCATGGCCGTCGTGGTCGTCTTCGGGACACACGGCGACTATGCGGAGCACCTCGTCGTCCCCGCTGAGTCGGTGGTCCGCGTTCCGACGGGTGCGGTCGACGTCGAGGCAGCCACGCTGCCGATGAACGGACTGACAGCCCGTATGGCGCTGGGCCTGCTGGAACTCCCGGCCGGGGCCACCGTGGCGGTCACCGGAGCGGCCGGGGCCGTCGGCGGCTACGCCGTCCAGCTGGCCAAGGCGGACGGGTTCCGGGTGATCTCCGACGCGGAACTGAAGGACGAGCAGCCGATGAGGGACCTCGGTGCCGATGTTGTACTGCCGCGCAGAGCCGAGTTCCCCGGAGCTGGTGCGCACGACGGTGTCGGCCGAACACGCCGCCGAAGCACACCGACTGCTGGAAGCGGGCGGCCTACGGGGACGGGTGGTACTCACCTTCTGGGAGGCGACATGGGCTTCACGTTCATCACCGCAGGTCCGCGCCATGTGGGGGACAACTATACGACGAACGCCACCAGCCCGCCCAAGGAGGGGCATCGACTCCACCTCCCAGCGCACATCAGTTCCGGCGTCTGCATGAGTCGCATACCGGTCATGACCGACCCATGCCAAGATCCGGGCCATGCGCGGACCAGCACTCCGACGCTGGACTTTCAACTCCCTGTCCATGCTTGTCAGAGCCGCGCGGGCAGATGTACCACCAGCAGACGAAGAATCTGCTGGGACGAACGCGCACCACGCGCAGGCGCAGCCCTTCGTCCGTGCCCGCAGAGCCGATCGGCCGCAAGATGTCCGAGTTCAACGGGAGCGTAGTCAGCACCAAGTCAGCACGGGAGGGGCGAGCACGGGTGATGACGTGGGCTTTTGGTCAGCACCAAACCAGCACGGGAGTCAGCACCGCACCGTCAAATCACTCCGAACTACGCGTCACGGGCAGCACTCGTTTCGACCACCTTCGAGCCCCTGAACGGCCCTGTCGTGAGCCGGCATGGTGGCCACAGGCATAGCCAACCCTCGGACTGTGTTGCCCCGCCACATGTGCGCCTGACCCGTATGTTCCTACCGTGTGCCGACACGTACCCGTCCCCACCGCACACGAGGAAGTGGCGCACATGGCCTCCGCAGCAACCGCTCCCCCACCCCCCGCCAGCCTCAAACGCATCGTCGCCGCCAGTCTCATCGGCACGACCATCGAGTGGTACGACTTCTTCCTGTACGGCTCGGCCGCCGCGCTGGTGTTCAACAAGCTGTTCTTCCCGGACTCTGATCCGCTCGTCGGGACGCTGCTGTCGTTCCTGACGTACGCGGTGGGGTTCGCGGCCCGGCCGCTGGGGGCCCTGGTGTTCGGGCACTACGGTGACCGGCTGGGGCGTAAGAAGCTGCTGGTGCTGAGCCTGCTGATGATGGGCGGGGCGACGTTCGCGATCGGGTTGCTGCCGACGCACGCGAGTGTCGGGGCCGCCGCGCCCGTGCTGCTGACCGCGCTGCGGCTGGTGCAGGGTTTCGCGCTCGGCGGTGAGTGGGGCGGGGCCGTGCTGCTGGTGTCCGAGCACGGGGACGCGCGGCGGCGCGGGTTCTGGGCGTCATGGCCGCAGACCGGGGCGCCGGCCGGGCAGTTGCTGGCGACCGGTGTGCTGTCGCTGCTCACCGCCGTCCTTTCGGACGCCGCCTTCGGCAGCTGGGGCTGGCGGATTCCGTTCCTGCTGTCCGGGGTGCTGGTCGTGGTCGGGCTGTGGATCCGGCTGTCCGTCGACGAATCGCCCGTCTTCCGCGAGGCGCTGAAGCGGGCCGAGGAGCGCACGGCGGCCCGCGGGGACGAGGCCGAGAAGCCGCCGCTGGTGTCCGTGCTGCGGCACCACTGGCGCGACATCCTCGTGGCGATGGGCGCGCGCATGGCGGAGAACATCAGCTACTACGTCATCACGGCGTTCATCCTCGTCTACGCCACCACGTCGGCCGGCGTCTCCAAGCAGACGGCGCTGAACGCCGTGCTCATCGGCTCCGCCGTGCACTTCGCCGTCATTCCGGCCTGGGGCGCGCTGTCCGACCGCGTCGGTCGCCGGCCCGTCTATCTGCTGGGCGCGGCCGGGGTCGGCCTGTGGATGTTCCCGTTCTTCTCGCTGGTGGACACGGGAACGTTCGGCAACCTCGTCCTCGCCGTGACCGTCGGGCTGGTGCTGCACGGCGCGATGTACGCCCCGCAGGCCGCGTTCTTCGCCGAGATGTTCGCGACCAGGATGCGCTACTCCGGCGCCTCCATCGGCGCCCAGTTCGCCTCCGTCGCCGCCGGTGCGCCCGCGCCGCTCATCGCCACGGCCCTGCTGGCGGACTACGACAGTTCGACCCCGATCGCGCTGTACGTGATCGCGGCGGCGCTGGTGACGCTGGTCGCCGTGGGCGTGGCCAGGGAGACGCGGCACAGGGATCTCGCGGAGGTGGGGGACGCGGACGCGGACGGCACCGAGGCCGTCACGAGCCGGGCGGCCGGCGCGCGCACCGTCTGACCGGCTTCCGGCATGCCCCGACCGGCCCCCGTACGGCCTTCCGTGCGGGGGTCAGTGCCGTGCCGGTGCCGCGAACCGGTGCAGGCGCAGGGCCAGTTGTATCTCCAGGGCCCGAGCGGGGTCCTGCCAGTCGTCGCCGAGGAGGCGGCCCACCCGCTCCAGTCGCTGGGCGACCGTGTTCACGTGGACGTGCAGTTCGTCCTTGGTGCGCGCCGGGCTCATGCCGCAGGCGAAGTACGCGTTGAGGGTGCGCAGCAGCTCCGTACCGCGGCGCTCGTCGTAGGCCGCCACCGGGCCGATGGTGCGCTCGACGAACCCGGTGACGTCCCGCTCGCCCGCGAGGAGCAGTCCGAGGAAGCCGAAGTCCTCGGCGGCGGCGCCGTCTCCCGAGCGGCCGAGGAGGCGCAGCGCGTCGAGGCAGCGGCGGCTCTCGGCATAGGCGGCGGTCACCTGGTCGGGGTGGGCGGCGAGGTCGGCGACGGGGGCGGAGGCGCCGACGGTGACCGGTTCGTGGACGGCCGTGCCTAGTTGGTGGGCGGTGCGGCGGGCCAGGTCCGTGGCGGTGTCGCCGGGGGCCAGGGGCAGCAGCAGGACGGTACCGCCGTCGCGGGCCGCGGCGAGGCCCTGCCGGGTCGCGGCGAGGTGGGACGCGGCGGCCCACAGGCGGCGCCGGGCGTCGGCCTCCTGGTCGGCGTCGGCGGCCGGTCCGTCGAGGCGGGCGGCCAGCACGACGTGGGTGGCGTCGAGGTCGGCGTGCAGCCGGGAGGCGCGGTCGCGCAGCGGGCGGGGGTCGCGGTCGCGGGCGTCGAGGAGGTCGTCGAGGAGTTCACCGCGGACACGCTGTTCGGCCTCGGCGGCGGAGCGGCGGGCGAGCAGCAGCAGCGAGGTGACCATCGCGGCGCGTTCCAGGGTGCGCTGGTCGACGGGGTCGAGGCCGGGATGGCCGTACAGGACGAGAGCGCCGAGGAGTTCGTCGCCGGCGGCGACCGCGGCGATCCAGTCGTCACCGTGCCGGACGGCGTGTCCTTCGGCGCGGGAGGCCTCCAGGGCCTGTGCCGGTGCCGCCGGGGCCTCGGCGAACTCGACCCTGCCGTCCAGGACCTGGGAGACCGCGGCGGCCACGTCATGGACCCCGCCGCCGCGCAGGACGAGTTCGGCGAGCCGGTCGTGGACGTCCGAGGCACGTTCGATGACCGCGCTGCGGTCCCGGATGATCTCGTTGGCGCGTTCCAGTCCGGCGAGGGCGCCGCGGGTCTCGGTGAGGAGGTTGGCGGTGTCGATCGCGGCGGCGGCGAGGGCGGCGAAGGAGCCGAGCAGGGCGATCTGCTCGCGCTCGAAGACCCGCGCCCGCCGGTCCGCGGCGAACAGCACGCCGATGACGTGCCGGCCGAGCGTCAGCGGCACCCCGAGGATGGCGACCAGCCCCTCGTCGCGCACGCCCGCGTCGATGGTGTGCGTGTGCTGGAAGCGCTCGTCGTGGAAGTAGTCCTCGGTGACGTACGGCCGTGCGGTCTGCGCGACGAGTCCGCCGAGGCCCTCTCCCATGCCCAGCCGCAACTGCTGGAAGCGGGCCGCTACCGAGCCCTCGGTCACGCGCATGTAGGTGTCGCCCCTGGCCGGGTCGTTGAGGCTGAGGTAGGCGACGTCCGTGCCGAGCAGCGAGCGGGCGCGCTGCACGATCGCCCGGAGGACGGCGTCCAGGTCCCTCAGGCCCGCCAGGTCGTGCGCGGTCTCGAAGAGCGCGGACAGCTCCGCCTCGCGCCTGCGCCGTCCCTCCAGTTCCGTCCGGACCCGCAGGGCGAGGACCTTGGCCTCCTCCAGCGCGGCGATCCGGTCGGCCGGACGGCCTTCCGCGCGGGCGAGCAGCACGGGCTGCTCGTACGCGTCCGCCGAGGCTCCGCGGGCCAGGAGTTCGAGGAAGGGTGCCTCCGTGCCGTCGTCGGGCGGGGCGGCGGCAGCGGCCGGCGCCCCGGCGGCGGTGGAGGGGCGCTCGGCGGACTGCACGTGATCGCGGGACATGCTCACAGGATTCCGTATCGTCCGGCCGTCCCGTCGGGCCTGTGGAAAACTTCCGCGCCCCGGGACGCCGGGCCGTTCAGTGTGCCGTCCAGCCGCCGTCGAGCACCAGCGAGGTGCCGGTGACGAAGGACGCCTGCGGGCCGCACAGGTAGGCCACGGCCTCGGCGACCTCGTCCGGTTCGATGAGCCGCTTGACGGCGCTGTCCTGGAGGAGCACTTCGGACAGCACGCGCTCCTCGGGGACGCCGTGCGCCTGTGCCTGGTCGGCGAGCTGCTTCTCGACCAGGGCGGTGCGTACGTAGGACGGGTTCACGCAGTTCGAGGTGACGCCGTGCGGCGCGCCTTCCAGGGCGGCCGTCTTGGACAGTCCTTCCAGGCCGTGTTTGGCGGCCACGTACGCCGACTTGTAGGCGGAGGCGCGCAGTCCGTGGACGGAGGACACGTTGACGATCCGGCCCCAACCCTGCCCGTACATGTGCGGCAGGGCGCCGCGGATGAGGCGGAACGGCGCCTCCAGCATCACGGTCAGGACGGTGTGGAAGACGTCGGGCGGGAACTCCTCGATGGGCCGTACCAGTTGCAGCCCGGCGTTGTTGACCAGCACGTCGGTGCCGGCGGCGGCGTGTTCGGCGGCGTCCAGATCGGTGAGGTCCAGTACCTGGGCGTCGACGGTGCCCGCGAGGTCCCGGGCCTGCTCGGCCAGCGCGTCCAGGCCCGCCGCGTCCCGGTCGACGGCTCTCACCTTCGCCCCGGCGGCCGCCAGCCGCAGGGCGCAGGCGCGGCCGATGCCGCCGGCGGCACCGGTGACGAGGGCGGTGCGGCCGCCGAGGTCGAGGGAGAGGGCGTGGGGGCCGGGCGGGACGCTGGACGAGGTCATGTACCGACCTTAAGCAGCCCTCCCACCCCGTCACATGTGGTCAGACCCCATACTTCATTCAGAACTCGTAGGCGCGAACCATGTGGGTTCATCGGACAGGGCCTGCTTGATCAGGAAGTTCTGGCGCTCGTCCATCTTCGGCAGCGCGTCCACCTCGAACCATCCGACCTGAAGGGACTCGTCGTCGTTGACGCGTGCCTCACCACCGACGGCCCGGCAGCGGAAGGCGATGTCCATGAACTGGCAGACGTCACCATTGGGGTAGGTCACCTGCGTGCCGGATCTGACGAGGACGACACGCTCGGCGACACACCGCACGCCCGCCTCCTCGTACACCTCCCGCGCCGCACAGTCCGCAGGCTGCTCACCCGGGTCGGGGATGCCCGAGATCACGGCCCACTTGTGGTTGTCCGCGCGCTGCCCCAGCAGGACCCGGCCCTCGTCGTCGAAGACGACGGCACTCACGCCGGGGAGCCAGAGCAGTTGATGGCCGACGGAGGCCCGGATCTCGCGGATGAAGTCAGGAGTAGGCACAGGCCGACCCTAACGGGCCGGTCCCGTTGCTCCGGCACGTTCGCCGGGTCCGCCGCTACGCGTCACTCGCGCGCCGACCGCGCAGGCCGGACCCGATCGCCCAGCCGAGTCCGCCCGCGGCGACGAGCACCAGGGCGATCTCGGGCAGGATGCCCAGCCGGGTGGCGGGCGTCTCGGAGCTGCGCAGCGGCACCTTCTGGACCAGGTAGGCGGGCACGAACATGCCGGTCTTCTGGGTGATCTTCCCGTCGGGCATGATGATCGCGCTGACGCCGCTGGTGACCGGCACGGTCACGGTCCGGCTGTGCTCGACGGCACGGATGCGGGACATCGCGAGCTGCTGGTAGGTCATCTCGCTGCGGTCGAAGGTCGCGTTGTTGCTCGGCACGGAGATCAGCTGCGCGCCGTCGGTGACCTCGGACCGCACGGCCCAGTCGAAGGCGGCCTCGTAGCAGGTGACGAGGCCGACCTTGGCTCCGTCGAGGTCGAACACGCCGGGCTTGGTGCCCCGGCTGAAGTCCTGGCGGACCATGGTGGTCCAGTTCTTGTTGATGGCTCCGAGCAGGGACCGCAGCGGGAGGTACTCGCCGAACGGCTGGATCTGCCGCTTGTCGTACGTCTGCGTGGGGCCCTTGGCCGGGTCCCACAGGATCTGCTCGTTGTACAGCTTGCCGTTCCGCTCGACGACACCGCCGACCGAGATGGGCACGCCCACGGCCCTGGCCGCCTCGTCGATGACGATGGCCGCGTCGGCGTTGGCGAAGGGGTCGATGTCGGAGGAGTTCTCGGGCCACAGGACGAAGTCCGGCTTGGCCACCTTGCCGGCCTTGATGTCGGCGGCCAGCTTCCTGGTCTCGCGCGCGTGGTAGTCGAGCACGGCGCGCCGCTGGGCGTTGAACTCCAGGCCGGAGCGCGGCACGTTGCCCTGGATGACCGCGACGGTCGCGGTGCCGTTCTCCGCCTTGTCGCTCACCAGCGGCCGGGCGGCGACCGCGCCCACGACGGGAACGGCGACGCTCAGCAGGGCGGCGGCAGCGGCCCCGCGCCGCACCGCCCGGGTGCGGCGCCCCTCGACGACCAGGCGCCCGGCCTCGTACAACCCGAAGCCGCACAGCACGACCGCGAAACCGAGCACCGGCGTGCCGCCCACCGCGGCGAGCGGCAGGAAGACGCCGTCCGCCTGGCCGAACGCGATCTTGCCCCAGGGGAAGCCGCGGAAGGGCACGCGCGCGCGTACCGCCTCGCCCGCTATCCATACGGCGGCCGCCCAGACCGGCCAGGCGGGCAGCTTGGAGACGGCGGCCACGCCGACGCCGACCAGCGCGACGAAGACCGCCTCGATGGCGACCAGCGCGAGCCAGGGTCCGGGGCCGACCTCCACGCCGGTCCACACCAGTAGCGGCAGCAGGAAGCCCAGCCCGAAGAGGTAGCCGAGGCCGAGCGCGGCCTTCCAGCTGCGGTCGCGCAGGACCCAGGCGAAGCCGGCGAAGGCGGGCAGTGCCAGCCACCACACGGTGCGCGGCGGGAAGCTGAGGTACAGCACTACTCCGCAGAGCGCGGCGGTGGCGGCCGGGATCAGCCGGGCCAGCCGGTTGCCGAGCCCGGTGGGCGAGGTCCGCGGGTGCAGCTGGTCGGACTGGTCCACGGAAGTTGCGGTGACGGTCACTCCGGGAGTGTACGGCGGCCTGTGTCGACCTTGACAGGACGGTCCGGAGGGCGACATGAGGGGCGACACGCGACACTCCTACGGTCAGGAACCACATCTTTCCTGCGCAACTCGTCCACAAAACGGTCATCAACCGTTACGGTGTGCCCCAGTTTCTGTCGTGCGGTCGGTCAGGGCCCGGGCGGCGGGGACTGCCAAAGGTCGGGGGACCGGGTACCGGGGGGGGCGGCGGGGTGGGATCCACACGGACGGCGTCCGCGCTGCGCGCGGAGCCGGACAGCGACAGACGAAACGTTTCTGACGCGATGGGCGTCATCGTGCTCGGGGCCTGCGCCGCTTGGTCCCTGATCAGTGCGGCGGCGCACGACGGCCGCCCGGAAGGCGTGCTCCTCGCGGTGCTCGCGGTGGCCGCCGGCTACGCCTCGGGCCGGATCTCCGGCTCGCTGCTGCCGGTCGCGGCGCCCTGTGCGGGGGCACTGGCCGGGCTCGGGCTGGCGCTCGCCCTGCCGTACCTCGGCGCGGGGCCCCAGGTCACCACTCCGCTCGGGCACGCAGGTGCCCGCGCCGCGCTGTTCACCCTCGCCGCCGGAGCCGCCTGTTGCGCGGCCTGGGCCACGTCGGCTCCGGCGCCGCGGTTCGCCCTGCGGCTGCTGGCCGCCGGGATCGCGGTGACCGCGGCGCTCACGGGCTCGGGCACCGGCTGCGCCCTCGGCGGCACCGTCCTGCTGTGCTCGCTCGCCGCCGGCCGGATGCGTCCGCGCGGCCTCGGCATCTCGGGCCTGGCCCTGGCAGCGGCGCTGGTGACCGGGGCGGTCTGGTCGGTGGCCGGGGACGTCCTGACGGCCGGGCTCACCACGTCCCTCGAGGGCCGGCTCACCCCGCGCCGTATCCAGCTGTGGCACGACGCACTGCGCCTGGCCCGCCGGGAGCCGGGCCTGGGCGTGGGACCCGGCCGGTTCGGCGAGCTGAGCTCCACCTCGTCCCAGGCGCTGTGGCCCGACGGCAAGCCGCACTCGGCGCCGTTGCAGCAGGCCGCGGAGCAGGGGCTCGTCGGAGTACTGCTGCTGGCGGCGGCGTTCTGCTGGGTCCTGTACGCGCTGTGGCGCTCGCCCCGCTCCACGCCGGTCGCGCTCACCGCGGGGGCGGCCCTGAGCGGGCTCGCCGCGATCGCCGCGGTGGGCGACGCGCTGAGCTTCACCACGGTGTCGGCGGGCGCCGGACTGCTGGCCGGCCTGGCCACGGCCCGGCCGCTCACACCCCATGGTCCGGAGTGCGACGGGGACGCTCCCGTACGGGGCACTCCCCTGCGCTGAGGCAGCCGCCTCAGCGGGCCGTGCCCTGGGTGACCGTGCGCAGCCGTTCGCGGATGACGCGCACCGCCGACTCCGCGTTGTCCACCGTGATCGTGAACGTATGGCCGTCCCACAGCCGCAGCACGATGCCCTCGCCCCGGCGCACGACGACCGCGGTGCCCTTCTCGGGCCGCCAGCGATAGCCCCAGCCGCCCCAGTGGCGCGGGGTGACGTGCGGATCGAAATCGGCGCCGGCCACATGGGAGAGGGGGATGCGGCGGCGCGGCACGCCGACGTGGCCGCAGCGCACCTCGAGGCACTCCTGGTCGACCTTCAGGGCGACGTGCACGAACGCGAGAGTACCGAAGAGGACCAGCAGACCCGCCGCGATGCACCCGACGACGGACATCACCAGCGGGGCGATGCCGGACGTCCAGGCGGATTCGACGGCCAGCTCGATGCCGAGGGCCACACAGGCCGCACCGGCCAGCGCCAGCAGCCACTGGACACGGTTCGTGGCGCGTCCGGTCCACACGTCGGCGTGGGGCGCGCTCTCGTCGTGGATGTGGTGCCTCATGCCTATGAGACTACTCAGGTTTCGCTGCGCGGGTACCGCGTCGCGGAGGGTGACGGTGACGGGCGGCGCGGCCCGCCCCGGCTCAGCGGGCCGGGGTGGCGGCCGCGAGCAGCCGGCCTTCCTCGTAGCTCAGCGCGGTGTCGGGCAACTCGGCCTCCCGGCCGCTGAGCAGCGCCGTGAGCGAGCCGTCGGCCGGCGCGTCGGGAGCGGGCAGCTCACCTATCCGGCGCAGTGCCTGCGCCACGACCGCTCCGGCGGTGCCGTGCAGGATGAGCGGGGCGCGGCCCGGCTTCTGCACGGCCGCCCGGATGCGGTCGGCGACGAGTTCGTAGTTGGTGCAGCCCAGGACCAGGGTCGTGATGTCGTCGGGGGTGCGTGCGGCGGCCGCGGCGACCGCGGCGTCGATCGCCGCGTCGTCGGCATGGTGCACGGCGTCGGCGAGCCCCGGGCAGGGCACCTCGGCGACGTCCACGCCCGCCGCGAACTCCTCGATCAGCCCGCGCTGGTAGGGGCTGCCGGTGGTGGCGGGCGTCGCCCAGATCGCGACGGGCCCGCCGCCCGCGGCGGCCGGCTTGATCGCCGGGACCGTGCCGATGACGGGAATGCCGGGCTCCAGACGAGCCCGCAGCTGGGGCAGGGAGTGCACGGAGGCGGTGTTGCACGCGACGATCAGCACGTCGGGGCCGTACGCCGCGGCGGCCGTGGCGACGGCCAGGGCGCGTTCGGTGATGTCCTCCGGGGTGCGCGGCCCCCAGGGCATGCCGTCCGGGTCCCAGGAGAGCACGAGATCGGCGTCCGGCCGCAGACGGCGTGCCGCCGCGGCGGCGGGAAGCAGTCCGATTCCTGAGTCCATGAGCGCGATCTTCACCCGGCCACGATAGACGATGCGCCCTTGGGAGCCGCCCCGGTGGGGCAGACTGCGCGCGTGAGCGCCATCGCGTGGACCGCCTCCGTATCCCTCGCCGCATGGCTGTGGCTGCTGCTGTGCCAGGGCCTCTTCTGGCGCACGGACGTCCGGCTGCCACCTCGCCGGGTCCCCGGGACGTGGCCCTCGGTCTGTGTCGTCGTGCCGGCCCGGGACGAGGCCGCCGTCCTGCCCGCGAGCCTGCCGTCGCTGCTGGCGCAGGAGTATCCGGGGCGGGCGGAGGTCTTCCTCGTCGACGACGGCAGCACGGACGGCACCGGTGAGCTGGCCCGCGAGCTGTCCCGGCGCCACGGCGGACTGCCGCTCACCGTGGACTCCCCCGGTGAGCCGCCCGCGGGCTGGACCGGCAAGCTGTGGGCCGTCCGCCACGGCATCGCCCTGGCACGCGCGCGTGACCCCGAATATCTGCTGCTGACGGACGCGGACATCGCGCACGCGCCGGACAGTCTGCGGGAGCTGGTCGCGGCGGCGCGCACCGGCGGCTTCGACGTCGTCTCCCAGATGGCCCGGCTGCGGGTGGAGAGCCTGTGGGAGCGGCTGGTGGTGCCCGCGTTCGTCTACTTCTTCGCGCAGCTGTATCCGTTCCGCCGGATCGGCGTGCCGGGAGCCCGTACGGCGGCCGCGGCGGGCGGCTGCGTCCTGTTGCGTGCGGAGACGGCCGGGCGGGCGCGGATCCCGGACGCCATCCGGCACGCGGTCATCGACGACGTGGCGCTCGCGCGCGCGGTGAAGGCGGGCGGCGGTCACATCTGGCTGGGCCTGGCCGACCGGGTGGACAGTGTGCGCCCCTATCCGCGGCTGCGCGACCTGTGGCGGATGGTCTCGCGCAGCGCCTACGCGCAGCTGCGGCACAACCCGCTGCTGCTGCTCGGTACGGTCGCCGGGCTCGTCCTGGTCTATCTGGTGCCGCCCGCGGCCGTGCCCGCGGGCCTGGCCGTGGGCAGTGCGGCCGCCGTGGTCACCGGCGCGGCGGCATGGCTGGTGATGTCGGTGACGTACGTCCCGATGCTCCGCTACTACCGGCAGCCGCTGTGGCTCGCTCCGCTGCTCCCGTTCACCGCTCTCCTGTACCTCCTCATGACGGTCGATTCCGCGGTGCAGCACTACCGGGGGCGCGGAGCGGCCTGGAAGGGCCGTACGTACGCCCGGCCGGACGCCGTGCCGGACGAGGGGTGACTCCGGCAGGCGCCGCTACTTCCGGCCGGGGGTCCAGTTCATGCCCCACCCGTAGGCACGGTCGACCGTCCGCTGCGGGCTCACCCCGTACTCCGGCACGAGGTAGCGCGCCTCGCGCCGGACGATCAGGTCGCCGCCGGTATTGGTGATCAGGGCGAGCGCGCACACGGTCGACGGGACCGTGCACTCGTCGAGCGAGAAGTCGATCGCGGCGCCGTGCTGGGGCTGGAGGGTGACCGTGGCGTGCAGGTCGGCGAAGGAGTCGGCGCCCGCGTAGACGGTGACGAACACGAGGATGCGCCGGAAGTCGCGCTGGTGGTCGAGATTGACGGTGAGGTTCTCGCCGCTCGCGACGGCGCCGGTGCGGTCGTCGCCGTCGAGGTGGATGTACGGCGGCCGGTGCAGCGAGCCGAAGGCGTTGCCGAGGGCCTGTACGACTCCCTTGCGGCCGTCGGCGAGTTCGTACAGGGCGCACAGGTCGAGGTCGAGGTCCGCCGCGCCGCGCCGTCCGCCCCGGCCGGGGGACGGTTTGCGGGTCTGCCAGTTGAGGTTTACCCGCATGGCGCCGGACGTGCCGCCCTGCTTGGCCAGGGACACGGTGGGGGCGGCCTTGGTGAGTGTCACCTTGGTGAGGCGCACGGGCGTGGCGGCGGGGACCGGCGGCGGGGGTGGGGTGACCGGCGCGGTGACGGGAGGGCCGGCGGGCATCGGCGGGGCGGGGGGAGGTGCCACGTGGCGAGGCGGGGCGGGCGGGGCGGCCGGAACAGCGGGTGGGGTCGGGGCGGCGGGTGGGGCCGGTACCGGTGCCGGAGGCGCGGCCGGTGCCCAGGGGCGTGCGGTCGCCGGCGGCGCCGGATGCTGCGGCTCGTCCACCGTGATGCCGAAGTCGGTGGCCAGACCCTCCAGTCCGGTGCTGTACCCCTGGCCCACGGCACGGAACTTCCAGGCGCCCTGGCGCCGGTAGAGCTCCCCGAGCACGAAGGCCGTCTCGACGGTCGCGCCCGGGCTGTCGAAGCGGGCGACGACGGTGTCCTGGGCGGCGTCCCTGACCTCGATGTACAGGCCGGGCACCTGGCCGAACGTGCCGCCGTCCGCGGAGGCGGCCAGGACCACCCGCTCGATCACGCCCTCCACGCGCGCGAGGTCCACGAAAAGCGTGTCGGTCACCCGCTCCCCGGCGTTCCGCTTGCCCTCGTGCCGGACCGCGCCGGAGGAATGCGCGGGCTGGTTGTAGAAGACGAAGTCCCCGTCGGAGCGGACCTTTCCGGACGCCAGGAGCAACGCCGAGGCGTCCGCGTCCGGGACGCCGGGTCCGGGGCGCCAGCCCAATTCGACACGCAGGGCCGTCGTGGGCACCGGCGTATTTGATCCTTTCGACATTGTCATGTCCGCCCCCATCACGGGTCACCGCCGGGTCGCACCCGGTCCGTCCTCGTCGTCACTGACTCACGCCTGGCTCAGGCCTGACTCGTCCCTACCCGGACAACCTATTCGCGCGGCCGGCGAACGCCCATGAAGGGCACGACAAGAGCCTGGCCAACCCCCGGTAACCCGCCCGGAACTCGGCCTTTACAAGATCGAGGCCTTGAGTGACGTCCATTTTTGCCAAGTTCGCTCGGATTGGGGATCCCCGGTCACCACCGACACGGAAAACAACCCTCTTATCGGTCTCCCCAACCAGCACACTGTGGGCTTAACTTATGTGCCATGACCTCCCCCCGCTCCACTTATGGTGGCGGCTACTACTCCGCCTCCTTCCCGGACACCCCGATCTACGACTCGCTCGTGGCCGAGCGGGGCACCCCGCAGATCGCCCCGATCCGGGTCCCCGCCGCGTACGACTCGGGCAGCCACCTGCCCGCGCTGCCGTCGGCACTGCCCGCACTGCCGTCGGGCCCCTCCCAGCAGGCCCCCGTCTACGGTTATCCGCAGGCGCAGCAGCCGGCCCCGTTCCAGCAGGCGCCCACGGCCTACATCCCGCAGCAGGCCACCGCGCCGCGGGGCTACCCCGGGCCGCAGCCGCAGCAGCCCCGGCCCATGGCGCAGGGCACCGGCTACGAGGCGATGCGCCCCGCGGCCCCGCGGCCCGCGGCTCCCTACCAGGAGCCGTACAACAACCAGCAGTACCGCGGCTACTGACCGGCTTCCCCAGTTGTCGCCGCCACCTGGCACGATGACGTCATGGGGAACGCCGAACTTCAGTCGATCCACGTCCACCCGGTCAAGGCGCTCCGGGGCTTCTCGCCCCGGCAAGCCGTGGTGGAGCCGTGGGGGCTGGCCGGGGACCGACGCTGGGCACTGATCGACGACGGGGGAAAGGTCGTCACCCAGCGCGAACAGCCGCGCCTCGCACTGGCCGCCGCCGAACCCGTGTCCGGCGGCGGTATTCGTCTGTCCGCACCCGGCCGGGCGCCGCTCACGGTGCCCGTGCCACGGCCGGCGGGCACGGTCACGATGGAGATCTTCGGCACCAAGGTGGAGGCGGTCCCGGCCGAGGCGGCCGCGGCCGCCTGGTGCACCGACCATCTGGGCGCCTCCGTCCGCCTCGTCCACATGGACGCCCCGGCCACCCGCCGCCCGGTGGATCCGGACTACGCGCTTCCCGGTGAGACGGTGAGCTTCGCCGACGGCTTTCCGCTGCTGGTCACCACCCTGGGCTCCCTCGACGCCCTGAACGCCCTCGTCGCGCAGGGCGATCACGCCCACGAAGGGCCGCTGCCCATGAACCGCTTCCGGCCGAATCTGGTCGTGGCGGGCACGGAGGCCTGGGCCGAGGACGACTGGTCGCGCATCTCCGTCGGTGAGGTGGTCTTCCGGGTCGCCAAGGTCTGCGGGCGGTGCGTCGTGACGACGACCGACCAGGGGACCGCCGAACGCGGCCGGGAACCCCTGCGCACCCTGGCACGCCACCGCCGCTTCGGCAGCCGGCTGGTCTTCGGGCAGAACCTGGTGCCCGAGTCCCCCGGCACCGTCCGGGTGGGCGACCCGGTGCGGATCCTCGGGTAGCGCTCCGGGGTCCGGGCCCGCCCGGCCGGGGACGGCACCCGTGACCCGGCTCCGAGATCGCGCCGCCGCACGGGAACCGGAGGGCCGGGGCCGCTCGTTGGCAGGACGTGAGAAGTTCATGAGGGGCCCCGGTCGCGGTCAGGGGTGATTTCGCTCTCTCTTCGACCGGACCCGGGGGTGAACGGCTCCGGCGGGGGTTATCACGGAGCGGGAAGGGGGGTGCTGGACGGTGCGGGCAATCGGCGGACTCTGGCGCTGGCGGAACAATCCGCTGCGCCGCACGACCGATCTGGTCGAGGCATGGCTGGCCCTCGTGGCCCTGCTGCTGATCGTGGTGGCCGCCCCCGTGATCGGCTCGACTGTCGGCGCCGTCGCCCAGGACTCCCTCCAGCGGTCGGTCCGGGCCCAGCACGACTCCCGTCACCTGGTGACGGCCACGGTGACGCGCAAGCTGGAGCCCGCTCCCCTGGACCCCGAGCCCGACACCACCGCGCACGACACCCGCAACCGAGTCCTGGCCACCTGGACGGCCCCCGACGGCACCCGGCGGCACGACACGGTCCTGATACCCCTCAAGTCCCCGCACCCCGGTGACCACTTCCGGCTCTGGACCGACCAGCGAGGGCACATGGCCGCCCGCCCGCTGGACTCGGCGACGGCCACCGCCCACGCCGTACTCGCCGGGCTGGGCGCGGCGATGGTGGCCGCGGGCGCGGTCGAGGGCGGCAGACGCCTGATCGTCTGGCGCATGGTCCGCCGCCGGTACGCGCGTTGGGACCAGGCCTGGGACCGGGCGGGTCCGGACTGGGGCAAGGCCGGCACCGGCAGCTGACGGCCTTGCGGCTCTGGTCAACCGACCGTCCGCCCGCACGCTACGGTGGTCCGGCCGAACCCATCGGCACCAACCCGCGCGCGAGCGAGCCGCAGGGGCGCGCCCCGAAGGCGAACAAGCCTGCAATACGACGAGGTGGGGGCACAGCAACGCCATGGCACAGGGCACGGTCCAGGTGACGCACACCGGCACATCGCGGTGGCGGCGCCGCACGGGTGAGTACGCTTCGCTCGCCGCCGCTCTGGAGGCCGCGGCCGACGGTGACGTCCTCACCGTCGCCCCGGGTACGTACCGGGAGAACCTCGTCGTCCAGCGGGCGGTGACGCTGCGCGGCCCCGAGGGCTCGCCCGGCTCCGTGCGCATCGCGCCCCCGGACGGCGTGCCGTTGACCGTGCGCGCCTCGGCGGTGGTGCGGGACCTGCACGTCGAGGGTCAGGACGCGGCCTCTCCCGCCCTGCTCGTCGAGGAGGGCACACCGGAGCTGATGGACGTGCGGGTCGTCACCCGGTCCGCCGCGGGCATCGAGGTCCGCGGCGGCGCCCGTCCGACCGTACGCCGCTGCACCGTCGACAATCCGGCCGGCGTCGGCATCGCCGTACTGGACGGCGGGGGCGGGGTGTTCGAGGAGTGCGAGGTGGTCGCGGCCGGCCAGTCCGGTGTGGCGGTCAGCGGCGGCGGGCACCCCCGGCTGGAGCGCTGCCGGGTGCACCACGCGTCGGGCTCGGGTCTGACCGTGACCGGCGACAACTCAGCGCTGGAGGCGGTGGGCTGCGAGGTGTACGAGGTCCGGGGGTCCGGGGTGCAGGTCACCGCGCGGGCCACCGCGCACCTGACCGACTGCGATGTGCACCGCACCACCACGGACGGCGTCACGCTCGACACGGACGCGGTCCTCACACTCGCCGACTGCCGTATCCACGACATCCCGGAGAACGCGGTCGACCTGCGCTCCCGCTCGGTGCTGACCCTGACCCGGACGACGGTGCGTCAGTTCGGGCGCAACGGCCTGTCCGTGTGGGACCCGGGCACCCGCGTGGACGCCAACCAGTGCGAGATCTTCGACAGCACGGGCGACTATCCGGCGGTGTGGGTGAGCGACGGGGCCACCGCGGTGCTCGACTCCTGCCGGGTGCACGACGTGCCGGACGCGCTGTTCGTGCTGGACCGCGGCTCGCGCGCGGACGTGGTCGACAGCGATCTCACCCAGGTGCGCAACACGGCCGTGTCCGTGAGCGACGGGGCGACCGCCCAGCTCGACGACTGCCGGATCCGGGAGGCGGCGACCGGCGCCTGGTTCCGCGACCACGGCAGCGGCGGCACCCTCAGCAACTGCACCGTGGACGGCACCCAGACGGGCGTGATCGTCACCAAGGGCGCCGACCCGGTCATCGAGCGGTGCACGGTCGACTCTCCCGCGGAGGCGGGTTTCTACGTGTCGGCGGGCGGCCGGGGCAGCTTCCTCGGCTGCCGGGTGACGGGCAGCGGCGGTTACGGCTTCCATGTGATCGACGGATGCCGTACGACCTTGCGGAAGTGCCGCACGGAGCGGTGTGCGCGCGGCGGTTACGAGTTCGCGGACGGCGGCCCGGACGCCGCGCCCGGCAGCGGTCCGGTCGTGGAGGACTGCACGAGCGACGAGAGCGGCGGGCCCAGACTGTCCGCGGCGCGCGAGACGGCCGTGCAGACGACGAGCCGGTCCCCCGGTCTGCTGGGCCCGATCCCCGACCAGCGGGCCGACGACCCGCTGCCCCCGGCCGCTGCCCCCGTGGCACCGGAGCAGGTGTCCCGGACGTCCAAGGACGTGCTCGGTGAACTGGACGCGCTGGTCGGCCTGGAGAGCGTCAAACGGGAGGTCCGCGCCCTCACCGACATGATCGAGGTGGGCCGGCGCCGGCAGCGGGCGGGCCTGAAGGCCGCCTCCGTCAAGCGGCATCTGGTCTTCACCGGCTCCCCCGGCACCGGCAAGACCACGGTCGCCCGCCTCTACGGCGAGATCCTCGCCTCCCTCGGGGTGCTGGACAAGGGACATCTCGTCGAGGTGTCCCGGGTCGACCTGGTCGGCGAGCACATCGGATCCACCGCGATCCGCACCCAGGAGGCATTCGAACGGGCGCGCGGCGGTGTGCTGTTCGTCGACGAGGCGTACGCGCTGTCGCCCGAGGACGCCGGCCGTGACTTCGGCAAGGAGGCCATCGACACCCTGGTGAAGCTGATGGAGGACCACCGGGACGCGGTGGTGGTGATCGTCGCGGGCTACACGGCGGAGATGGAGCGGTTCCTGTCCGTCAACCCCGGGGTGGCCTCCCGTTTCTCCCGCACCATCACCTTCGGCGACTACGGCCCCGAGGAGCTGCTGCGGATCGTGCAGCAGCAGGCGGACGAGCACGAGTACCGGCTGGCCCCGGGCGCGTCGGAGGCCCTGCTGAAGTACTTCACGGCCATCCCCAAGGGCGCCGCGTTCGGCAACGGCCGTACGGCGCGCCAGACCTTCGAGGCCATGGTGGAGCGGCACGCGAGCCGGGTGGCGCAGCTCGCCGAGCCGACCACCGACGACCTGACCCTGCTCTACGCCGAGGACCTGCCCGAGCTGCCCTGAGGTTCGCCGTGGACGTGCCGCGGGCCCGGCAGGCCGGGGCTCAGCCGGGCCAGCAGACGTGCCCGTTCCTCGGCGAACACCGGGTCGGCCTGGTAGTCGGAGTGGCCGAGCAGGGGCGCGGGCAGCGGATGCTCGGCGGTGCGGCCGTACGCCAGCGGATCCTCGAGCGGGGTGTGGTCCACCACGGGGCCGCAGTCGCCGGGCAGGCGGATCGGGCCGCCGATGGGGTCGGTGAGCCGGTAGAGGTTGCGCCAGCAGGCGACGTCCCGGTGCAGTGAGGCGAGCGCGGCCGGGCCGAAGTGGGCCGGGAACCAGCGGCCGTACAGGCGTTCGAGCGGGGAACCGTACGTCAGCAGGGCGACCCGCCCGCGCACGGCGGGCGTGAGCTGCCAGGCCGCGGCGGCCGCGAGCACACTGCCCTGGGAGTGCCCGGACAGCACCAGGCGTCCGCCGGTGCGCCGTGTCCAGGTGGCCATCCGCCAGGTGAGGTCCGGCACGGCGCGCTCGGCGTAGCAGGGCGGGGCGAAGGGGTGTGCGGCGCGCGGCCAGAAGGTGCCGACGTCCCACAGGATGCCGATGGTGCGCCGGGCAGAGGCGTCCTTGTAGGCGCGCCGGCCCCAGGTGACGAACAGTACGAAGCCGACGCCGACCAGCCAGGAGCCCAGTGCCTGCGAGGTCTCGGCGGCGCCCCGGACGACGTCGTAGGTCCGCGCGGCGGCCTCGCCGGGGGTCCGGTCGGTCAGCCGGGCGCCGGCCAGGGCCCCGGCGCCGAGTAACAGGGTGGCGGCGGAGAGGACACCGACGACCAGGGGCCCACGGTCGGTGAGGACGGCCATGGCACGGGCTCGGGCGATACGGCGGGTGCGCGCCCGGTCCTCGGGTTCGCCCCGGTGCTCGTGCTCGACCCGGCCCCGCTCGGCGCGGGCGAGCCGGTGGGTGCGCCCAGCCAGCCGGGCGGCCAGCGCCAGCAGTACCAGGAGCAGCGGCGGGATCACGGAGGACTGCCAGGTCAGCAGCACCGGCGGGCCGTCGATGGCGGCGCCGGTGCCGTCCAGCCAGTCGGCCACGCGCTGCGCGACACCGCCCGACATCACACCGCCGAGCGCGCAGGCGAGGAGCACGACCGCCGGCCCGCCGAGTCCGCGCATCGCCGCACGCGGATCAGGGGCCGAGCGGTGCAGCAGGTGTGCCACCACAGCGAGCAGGACGGCCAGCAGGCCCTGGACGAGGGCGAGGCCCGCGAAGGCGGTGTCGCCGGGCAGGCGACCGGAGGAGTGCCATCCCGGCCGGGACCAGCCGGCGTACAGCATGACGAGGCCGAGCAGGAGGAGGGCGCCGAGCGGCAGCCGTCGTACGAGGTGCTCGTCGAGTTCCTGGTCGAGGCGGTTCTCGCTGCGGCCCCGACGGCACACCACGGCCACGGTGACGGCCGCCCAGGCGAGCAGCGCCACCGCCAGCAGCCGGCCCAGGGTGTCCAGGGCGGCGGGTCCGCCGGGCCGGCGGTCGAAGCCGGCCGCCGGGCTCAGCACCGCCGCGGCGACCGTGAGCAGGCCCGCGGCGGTGTGGGCGGCGCGCAGCCGGGCCACCAGGCGGCGGCCGTACCAGAAGCCGGGGCGGCCCAGCGAGGTGGGGCCGGTCTCCTCGTCGGGCTCGGGCGCGCGCTCGAGGGGCTTCTGGGACTCGTACGCGCTCCAGGTGCGGTGCGAGAGGTACCAGAGGAGGGCGGTGAGGGCGGCCGGGACCAGGGCGGCCACGGCGAGCCGCCGCCCGGGCCGGCTCCACCAGCCGGCGCCGGAGACGGCGGGCGAGAGGAAGCCCAGCCAGGAGTGCCGCCGGGCGCAGGGGCCGGTGCCCGCGCACTGCCAGGCCGCCAGGTCGAGGGCCACCTCGCAGGCCGCCGCGACCAGCAGCACGGTCAGGGTGAGCCCGGCCAGCCGCACCAGCAGCCCGTACAGCCGCACCGCGCGGGGCCGGCCGGGGGCGGCGGGGCGCATCCAGTGGGCGAGGTTGACGACCATGAACGGCAGCAGCAACAGCCACAAGGCGCGGGCGCCGTTGCCGGAGGTCAGGTTGCACCAGACGTACGCCTCCGGCACGGGTCCGGCCCGGTGGCCGCCGGGTCTCTCCCCGTCGGCGGCGTCGTCGGCGTCGGCGTCCTCCGCGCGCCGGAACACGGCCGCCGTGTCGTCGCCGGTGACCCGTACCGTGCGCGGGTCGCCGAGCATCTTCTCCGGCGTGGTGCCCCCGACTCCGTGGACCAGGAGTTCCAGGGCGGCGCCGGTGTCCTCGGGCCGCGCGGCGAGGCCGTTCGCCCCGCCCGCGGCGGCACGTTCCTGTGCACGTTCCACTGTTCGCACTTCCCCCGTGACGCGCCGATGGCTTGTGTCCGTGCATGCACCAGGATCACCCGTTGCACTGTGAGGTACACCACTCATCACGGAATCTCCCCGATCCATGTGAAGAGCGGCGGTACATGTGATGTCCGAATGACATGTGCGCGTCGATGCGGCAGTGGCGCCACCGGGGCCTTCCCGTGACAAGATGGGACGCCGCGCACCGGGGACGGACGGAACGTCCTGGTCGGAGCAGGTGCGAAGGCGAGGCGGACGGCTGAGGCGAAAGGACCGGAGCGTACGTGAGCGAGAATCAGAACCTCCTCGCGGAGCAGCGGCGCGCCCTGATCCTCGATGAGGTCCGGCGCCGCGGCGGCGTGCGGGTCAACGAACTGACCCGCAAGCTCGGCGTGTCGGACATGACCGTGCGCCGCGACCTGGACGCCCTGGCCCGCCAGGGCGTACTGGAAAAGGTGCACGGCGGCGCGGTTCCGGTGGTCGAGGCGAGCACGCACGAACCCGGCTTCGAGGCCAAGTCGGGTCTGGAGCTGACCGCCAAGGAGGACATCGCGCGGTCCGCCGCGGAGCTGGTCACGCCGGGCACGGCGATCGCGCTGTCGGGCGGTACGACGACGTATGCGCTGGCCCACCACCTGGTGGAGGTGCCCGACCTGACCGTGGTGACGAACTCGGTGCGGGTCGCGGACGTCTTCCACGCGGCGCAGCGCTCCTCGGGCCAGCGGCAGGGCGCGGCCACGGTGGTGCTGACCGGCGGCGTGCGGACCCCGTCCGACTCCCTGGTGGGGCCGGTCGCCGACCAGGCGATCGCGGCGCTCCACTTCGACATGCTGTTCCTCGGGGTGCACGGGATATCGGTGGAGGCCGGGCTGTCGACGCCGAACCTGGCGGAGGCGGAGACCAACCGCCGGCTGGTGCAGTCCGCACGGCGCGTCGTCGTGGTCGCCGACCACACCAAGTGGGGAACCGTGGGCCTGAGCTCCTTCGCCGCGCTGGAGCAGGTCGACACGCTGGTGACGGACGCGGGTCTGCCCGCCGAGGCGCGGACGGAGATCGCCGAGCACCTGCGACGGCTGGTGGTGGCGGGCGAGCCCGGCGAGAGTGCAGACATCTGACACGCCGTCAGCTAGGGTGACCGGCCGAGTGTCCGCTGCCCGCCGGGATCCCACGAGGGGGTCTGTGACCCATGGCTCACCGTCTGCGCCCGGTGGGGATCGACTTCACCGAGACCGCCCCCGTCCGGCTCGTGTTCGCGCGGGAGACGGCCGCGGCACCGGAGGCGGTCTTCCACGCGCTCGCCGAGGACGTGCCCGGCTGGCGGCAGTGGTTCTCGGCGGTGGCGTCCGCCCGGCCGACCGAGGGCGGACGGGAGATCCGGCTGCGGGGCGGTGTCCGCTTCGAGGAGTCGGTCCTGCTCGCGAAGGCGCCGGAGGTGTACGCCTACCGCGTCGACGTGACGAACGTTCCCGGCGCCCGGGCGTGGGCCGAGGAGTGGCACCTCACACCCGCCGGCACCGGGACCCGGGTGCGGATGACCTTCGCACTCGACGGAACGGCCCCCTTCCGCCTGGCATGGCCCCTGGCCCGCCCGGGCGTGGGCCAGGCGTTCCGCAGGGCGGTGACGGCGCTGGACCGGCGACTGGCCGGCCAGGGCCGGCCGTAGGGCTGGCTCCTCCTGGTCCTCGGCGACGCCGTGAGCGGGCGGGTCAGGCCGGCCACACGCCCGTCAGCAGCAGCGAGTCGATCGCCGCGGTGTACGGCATGATGTCCAGCCCCTGTTCCGCCAGCCACGCGTCGGAGTAGTACTTGTCGAGGTAGCGGTCGCCGGGGTCGCACAGCAGGGTGACCACGCTGCCCGTGCGCCCCTCGGCCACCATCTCGGAGACGATCTTCAGGGCGCTCCACAGGCCGGTACCGGTGGAGCCGCCCGCCTTGCGGCCGATGGACCGCTCCAGGGCGCGTACCGCGGCGACGCTGGCGGCGTCCGGGACCTTCATCATGCGGTCGATGGCGCCGGGCACGAAGCTGGGCTCCATGCGGGGACGGCCGATGCCCTCGATGCGCGAACCGCAGTCGCAGGTGACGTCCGGATCGCCGGTGGTCCAGCCCTCGAAGAAACACGAGTTCTCCGGATCGGCGACACAAATGCGGGTGTCATATTGCATGTAGTGGACGTAGCGCGCGAGGGTCGCGGAGGTGCCGCCCGTGCCCGCCGTGGCGACGATCCACGCCGGCTCCGGGTACCGCTCCAACCGGAGCTGTCTGAAGATGGATTCGGCGATGTTGTTGTTGCCGCGCCAGTCCGTGGCCCGTTCGGCGTAGGTGAACTGGTCCATGTAGTGGCCGCCGGTCTCCACCGCGAGGCGGGCGGACTCCTCGTACATCTTCCGGGAGTCGTCCACGAAGTGGCACCGGCCGCCGTGGAACTCGATGAGGCGGCACTTCTCGGCGCTCGTCGTGCGGGGCATCACCGCGATGAAGGGCACACCGATCAGCTTGGCGAAGTACGCCTCGGAGACGGCCGTCGAGCCGCTGGACGCCTCGATCACCGGGCGGTCCGGACGGATCCAGCCATTGCACAGGCCGTAGAGGAACAGGGAGCGGGCGAGGCGGTGCTTGAGGCTGCCGGTCGGGTGGGTCGACTCGTCCTTCAGGTAAAGGTCGATGCCCCACTGCTCGGGCAGCGGGAATCGCAGCAGGTGCGTGTCGGCCGAGCGGTTGGCGTCGGCCTGCACTTTACGGACGGCCTCTTTCAGCCAGTCGCGGTACGCGGTGTCACCGCGGTCGACGTCGAGGGTGGTGCCGGTCCGGGTCTGTGGGGTGGTGCTCACGGCGGGGCTCCTTACGCTTCGCTCCGACGGCGCCTCGCGCGGCCGACAATTCGATGATAGGCAGCTTCCGCACCGCTTCCCACCTGCATAAACGCATCTTTGAGTCACCCAAAGACGCCCCTGGGGCAAGCAGGTGCGGACCAAGCGCGGACCGCAGGGGGCGCATTCATGCGAGTGCTCCTGGCGCCGGTCGCACGCGCCCCGTGCGGACTGGTGCTCGGCGGCACACGCGGGCAGACTGCACCGACGGGACGGGGGCGCACACTGGATCACACGGATGCACGAAGGGCAGGGCCGGATCACGACCCGGAAGGGCTCGGGTCCGGCGAGCGACGCGCAAGGGGGCGGCGAGGGATGGCGGAGCCGGAGTTCACGGCCATGGGCGTGCGGATCGGAAAGCGGCTGCGTTCGCTCACGCGGGCCGGACAGGTCCGGATCAGCGACGGCAGGCTGGAGTTGCTCACCAGCTACGGCAGCGAGATCGACAGCGCGCCGGTGCAGGCGGTGCGCGCCTCCAAGCCCTGGTTCGCCCCGGAGGACCGGGCTCTGGCCGACCTCAACGGCAAGCGGTACCTGCTCACCCTGGGCGAGCACGACCCCGCTCCGGGCGAGCCGGGGCCGCCCGCGGCGCGCCGGTTCATCGACGCCGTACGCCGGGCCGCCGGACACGAAGGCTGAGCGCGGCGAGTTGCGGGACCGCACCCCTTGCGTCACTCTGGTTCCACGTCACTCTGGGTTTACCGGCGATAACGCTGCGAACCAGCCCGCCGGCCACAACAGCAGGCGGACGTTTGGACGCAAGCCCCCTGCTGGATCTGTTCTCCGTGTTCTCCGTGTTCTTCCGGGATCGACCGGACCTCACATCGGGGAGTCGCAGCCGTGATCAGTCATCCAAAGCACTGCACGGTGGAGCTCCAAGCCCTGCCGTCGCGGATCGGCCAGGTCCGCAGAATCGTATCTGCGCAGTTGCGCTACTGGCATCTGGACGCGTTGATAGACCGTGCCTCGCTCGGTGTGACCGAGCTGCTGAGCAATGTTCACCGGCACGCCCAGCCGGACAAGTTGTGCACGGTGGAGATGGAGCTGGTCCTCGGCCGGCTCATGGTGTCGGTGCGCGACCACGATCCGCGCCTCCCCGTGGCCGGGGACATCGCGGATCTCGGTCCGCTGGCCACCTGCGGGCGGGGGCTCGCGATGGTGGCCGCGGTGAGCGAGAGCTGGGGCGCACGGCCGGACGGCGACCAGGGCAAGGTCGTGTGGTTCACGCTGCCCGCGCCCTCGGCGACCGACCGGCAGCCGGCCCGTCCCCCGCGGCGCGCGACCGCCGAGGCACCCGTACGCCGTTTCGAGCCGGTCGCCGTGGAACCCGCGGCCTGTGCTCCCGTCCCGGCGCACACTCCGGCCCCGGTCCACACTCCCACCCCCGTCCGCGCTGCCGCGCCGGTGCACGCTTCCGCCCGGTCGACCGTCGCCGGTTGACCGGGCGGGGGAGCCCGGGCGGACTGACGGGGGGACGGTGGGACGGTTCGCGCCCTCAGCGTTGAGCCGTGGTGCTCGCCCCGTCCAGTGCCTCCCGGATGATGTCCGCGTGCCCGGCGTGCTGGGCCGTCTCCCTGATCAGGTGCAGCACGATCCGGCGCGCCGACCAGTGGACGGTCTCCGGCGGGGACCAGGGCGTCCTGGGGAGAGGCACGGTCGTACTCAGGTCCGGCAAAGCGGTCACGGCCTCTTCCAGCGTCCGCGCCGTGACCGCGTACAGATCCAGCAGCCCCGCGAGCGTCTCGCCGTCGGCCATGCGGTACTGGCCCGTGTCGAGCATGCCCTCCGGCAGCTCCCCGTCCCCCTCGGCGAGGATCCGCGCCCACACCCGCTGGCCCTGGGCCATGTGCTTGACGATGCCGCCCAGGGTGAGCTCACTGACAGTGGTGCGCCGCACGGCCTGCGCGTCGGTGATGCCGAGGACGGTGATGAGCAGGAGCTCCCGCTGCTCGGCGAGGGCCCCCAGCAGTTCACCGTGCTCGGTGGGACGGGGCGAGACGTTCTCCGGAGAAGTGGACATGGGCTGACCGTAGAAGACATGTAGGTCAGCCCATGACCTCGATCGGCCTCTACTCGTCGCGCGGCTGCACCTCGAGGCTGCCGAACCGCGCGGTCACCGCAGGGACCGCCGCCTTGCCCGCGTCCGGGCTCACACCGGACCTGAAGGTCACGGCGAGGAGGGGGTGAGCCGGGGCTCATGGTCGCTTTGAGCGAGGCGGTCGTCCAGCCCGCCGAGGCCGGTGTCGCCGACGTATGCGGCGCGTCGCCGCGGCCGTTCGCACGGTGGTGGCCATGGTCATGCCGCACCGCCCTTGCGGCCGAACTGCTCGTCCAGGACCGACAGCCGGCGCCAGTACTCGTCCTCGTCGATCTCGCCGGAGGCGAAGCGGCGGCCGAGGACGGCGAGGGGCGAGTCGCCGGAGGGGCGGGGGTCGTCGACCATGCGCCACGGTCCGCGGCGGCCGCGCCACACCGTGCGTCGCAGGACGCCGGCGACGCCGATCACGACGGCCGCCCAGATCAGCGGGAAGAAGAGGATCCAGGGGCCGGGGCCGCCGTTCCAGGCTGCGAGGGTGTGCATCTCGGGTCATCTCCTGAGTGGGTCCGGTGGTGATGTCCCGAGACTCGCGCCGGAGAGGGGTCCGGGTCGTCGTACGGCCAGCGGCACTGCGCGTACCTCCTGGGGAGTACGGGCGCCCCTCCGCGCTGCTCCGAACAAGACCTCGACTTCTGTAACTACCAGTATGTACAGTGGGCGCATGAGCACTTCGGACCGACTCATCGAGTCCACCCGTGAGCTGTTGTGGGAGCGCGGTTACGTGGGCACCAGCCCGAAGGCGATCCTGGAGCGCGCGGGCGCCGGACAGGGCAGCATGTACCACCACTTCAAAGGGAAGCCCGACCTCGCGCTGGCGGCGATCCGGCGGACGGCCGAGGAGTTGCGGGCTACCGCCGAGGGAGTACTCACCGGGCCGGGAACGCCGTACGAGCGCATCGAGGCGTATCTGCGCCGCGAGCGCGACGTGCTGCGCGGCTGCCCGGTCGGGCGGCTGACGATGGACCCGGACGTCATCGCGAGCGACGAGCTGCGCGCTCCGGTCGACGAGACCCTCGACGCGATCCGCGAGCTGGTCGCCGCAATCGTCGAGGAGGGCAAGGAGCAGGGCCAGTTCCCGCCTTGGCTGGACGGCGAGGAGATCGCGGCGACGGTCCTGGCCACCGTGCAGGGCGGTTACGTCCTCGCCCGCGCCTCCGGCTCCCCCACCGCCTTCGACGCCGGTGTCCGAGGACTGCTGTCCCTGCTCGCCCCGCGATAGGAGCGCACGCACGTGCACATCACGAGGAAACGCCCCGACACACAGCAGGGCCCGGCCGAGAACTTCACCGGCACGGTGTGGCTCGACGAGGTGGCCGCGCCCGAACCCCCTTCCCGGCTGCGGATGTTCAACGTGCACTTCGCACCCGGTGCGCACACCGCCTGGCACCGGCACCCCCACGGCCAGGTGCTGCACGTCCTGGAGGGTGAGGGACTGGTCCGGCGCAGGGGCGGCCCCGTCGAGGCGATCCGGGCCGGAGACACGGTGTGGATCGAGCCCGGCGAATGGCACTGGCACGGCGCGGCCCCCCGCACCTTCATGACCCATCTCGCGGTCGTCGAGGCCGCCGAGGACGGCACCACCACCGAGTGGGACGCCCACGTGACCCCCGACGACTACCCGGCCTGAGGAAGGATCCCGGATGCACGCGCTCCAGTACGAGCTGACGTTCCCCGCCGACTACGACATGGAGATCATCCGTGAGCGGGTGGCCCGCATCGGGCACCGGCTCGACGACTGGGAGGGCCTCGGCCTCAAGGCGTATCTGATGCGTGAACGCGGCACGCACGGATCCCCGGTCAACCAGTACGCGCCGTTCTACCTGTGGAACACCGTGGAGGGCATGAACCGCTTCCTGTGGGGCGGCGCCTTCCAGGGGCTCGTCGACGATTTCGGGCGCCCGGCGGCACGGCGGTGGACGGGGCTGGCGTACGAGGAGGGGGCCGCCGCGGGCTCCCGGGCCGCCGTCGCCGTGCGCCGGCACGAACCGGTGCCGGACGGGGCCGAGTTGTCCGGTGTGATGGCGGAGGCGGTGCGCGAGACCGGACGGCTGGCCGCCGAGGACGGTGCCGTGCTGGCGGCGGCCGCCGTGGACACGCACCACTGGGAACTGGTCCACTTCTCGCTCTGGGCGCACGACACCCCCAAGGCGCCCGGGGACGTCTTCCAGGTGCTGCACCTGTCGGCCCCCGGAAGGGAACGGCTGCCGCGCGGACGGCAGTGGTGACGGCGATGGGGAACGCCGCGGTCCGCACGGTGCTCGGCGACATACGCCCCGAGGACCTGGGCGTGTGCGACGCGCACGACCACCTCTTCCTGTCCAGCCCCCAGCTGCCCGGCCAGGAGCTGAACGACGCCGCCGCCGCGCGCGCCGAACTGGAGGCGTTCCGCGCGGCGGGCGGGGCGAGCGTGGTGCAGTGGACGCCGTACGGGATGGGCCGCCGGGCCGCGGGCCTGCCGCCGCTGTCCCGGGCCACCGGGGTGCACCTGGTGTGCGCGACGGGACTGCACCAAGCGGCCCACTACACACCGGAGGCGCTCGGTGCGCTGCGCGGCCGGCTCGCCGCCGTCTTCGTCGCCGAACTGACCGAGGGCATCGGCACGTCCGGGGTCCGCGCCGGGCTGATCAAGGTGGCGGGCGGCTTCCACGCCCTCGACGCGCACACCCGCTGGACGATGACCGCCGCGGCCGAGGCGCACCACGCGACGGGCGCGCCGATCGCCGTGCACCTGGAGCTGGGCACCGGCGCGCTCGACGTACTGGACCTGCTGTGCGGCGAGTTGGAGGTAGCGCCGCACCGGGTGATCCTCGGGCACCTCAACCGCTCCCCCGACCCCGTGGTGCAGCGGCAGGCCGCGGACACCGGCTGCTGGCTGGCGTTCGACGGCCCGTCCCGCGCCCATCACGCCACCGACTGGCGGATGCCGGACGCCGTACAGGCCCTGGCCGAGGCCGGGTTCGGGCATCGGCTGCTGCTCGGCGGGGACACGGTGGTCGCCGGGGCCCGGTCGGCCGACGGCGGGCCGGGGATGCCGTATCTGCTGCGCCGGGTGCGGCCGCGACTTGAGGCCGTACTCGGCACGGAGCCGGTACGGGCGATCCTCACCGACAACCCGGGGCGGGCGTTCGCCGTCGACTGGCGGTGAGCCGCCTTGACCCGACGGATCTAGGCCCTGCCGTTTGGATCATCCCGGCGTCGCGGGGTCTGGCACGCACATCTGCGGCGTTGTCGTCGGTTGCCAACTCCCCCACTCTCGGCTTCGCTCGAGCGGGGGGACCCCCATCGCGTCGGCGCCCTCCTCCGCCTTGCAGCTGCACGCACCAGACCCCGCTCGGGTCGGCTGGAAGGCGCCGTGACCTACGGCCGGCCTGATCCAAACGACAGAGCCTAGGCGCTCGGCTCCGCCAAGTGCCGGACGACCGGCTCCAGATAGTCGACGTGCGGGCCGTCCAACGCGGCCAGTTCGTCCGGTGAGCGGATCAGCGCGATCCGGTCGAACTCGGGGCCGTGTCCCTCGGCCTTCTCCACGGCGGCCAGGGCCGTGTACCGCTCGTGCAGCACCGAGGCGGGGCACGGTGGGGCGAGGAACAGGACACCGACGGCACCGTTGCGGCCACGGGTGACGAGCCGCAGGGTCAGCGCGTCCGGCCCGGTGTCCGACCCGGTCTCCTCGGCCAGCTCGCGGGCCGCGTGCCGGCGCAGGGCGGCCAGGTCCAAGTCCTCACCGGGGTACGGTGGTTCGACATTGCCGCCCGGCAGCTGCCAGCGGCCCGGGGCGGCGGTCCACGGTGCCATCCGGCCCACCAGCAGGCCCCTGTCGTCGGTCGGCTGCGCGACGGACACGAACAGGGAGGGCAGCCAGGCGGTGGCTCCGGGGACCCGGCGCAGCGCGCGCGACCGGTAGGTGGTGCGGGTCCAGGACAGGACCAGGCCGTGCGGCTTCTCCACTGCCAGTCCGGTGAGGGCGGCCATGGGCCCGTCGAACAGGGTCGGGTTGGCCAGGACCGCCTCCTCCCACACGCGGTCCATCGCCGAGCGTTCCCCCGGGGACAGCTCGGGCGGTGGCGTCTCGACGAGCCGGACGTCCCGCGCCGGCAGGAGTTCGACGGCGGGCGGCTCGGTCACCGCAGCGCCCCCAGTGGATCGTCGAGCACCGGCTGCCAGGCCAGTTCGGCGGCGCCGACCAGGCTGCTGTGGTCGAGGGTGCAGGGCAGGATGGGGACGCCGCCGCTCTGGCCCCACAGGCTGCGGTCGGCGACGACCGCGCGCAGCCGGTCGGGGTCGGCGTCGAGCAGGGTGCGGTGCAGGCCGCCGAGGATGATGCGGTCGGGGTTGAGGATGTTCACCAGGCCCGCCAGGCCCAGGCCGAGGCGGTCGATCAGCGCCTCGGCGGCGGTGCGGACCGTCGGGTCGGCGTAGTGGTGGCGGATCAGGTCGATGGCCTGCTGGAGCAGGGACACCTCGGGGCCCGGGTCGCGGCCTGCCTCGATGAGCAGGGCCAGCGGGTCCGCCTCGACGTCGAGGCAGCCGCGGCTGCCGCAGTGGCAGGGGCGGCCCTCGGGGTTGACGGTGAGATGGCCGACTTCCAGGGCGAGACCCGAACTGCCCGTGTGCAGGCGGCCGTCCAGCACCAGGGCGCCGCCGACGCCCCGGTGCCCGGTGGCCACGCACAGCAGGTCCCGGGCGCCCCGGCCCGCCCCGTGCCGGTGCTCGGCGAGCGCGACGAGGTTGACGTCGTTGCCGGCGAAGGCCGGCCCGGTGATCCCGGCCGCGCGCACGCACTCGGCGAAGATCCGGCGCACCGGCGCGCCCACGGGCCAGGCCAGGTGCAGCGGGTTGAGGGCCAGGCCCTCCGGTTCGGCCACCGCCGACGGCACGGCGAGCCCGGCGCCGACACAGCGCCGGCCGGTGCGGCGAAGCAGCTCGGCGCCCGCCTGCACGACGGAGCCGAGCACCTTCGCCGGGTCGGCGTCGACGGTCTCGCAGCCGGGCGCGGTCGCCACGATCCGGCCGCCGAGCCCGACCAGCGCGGCCCGGAACCCGTCGGCGTGCACCTGCGCGGCCAGCGCGACTGGACCGTCCTCGGCGACCTCCAGCCGGTGCGAGGGGCGCCCCTGGGAACCGGCTGCCGCACCGGGGCGGGCGTCGACCCGGATCAGGCCGAGCGCCTCCAGTTCGGCGGCGACCGCACCGGCCGTCGCCCGGGTGACGCCCAGTTCGGTGGTGAGGACGGCTCGGGTGGGCGCCCGCCCGGTGTGCACGAGCTCCAACGCGGGCCCGAGCGCACCGCGCCCCCGGTCCAGCCGCGTCCTCGAGGTGGTCCCATCCCCCGCTGTCCGGGGGTCCGCCTTGCCGCTCATGAGGGCGAGTCTCCCATGATCCGCTCACGGGGCGTCCGGCGCCGCGACCTGGAAACCGCTCACCCGCAAAGTGATGTTCAGCCGCCCGGTCAGCCCGAGCGCGGGCGGTGCGGTGCCGGCGTGCACCCGGGGGACGCCGTGGTAGGCGAGCCGGGAAGGCCCGCCGAAGACGAACAGGTCGCCGCTGCGCAGCTCGACGTCGGTGTAGGGCCTGGCCCGGGTCTCGGTGTTGCCGAAGCGGAAGACGCAGGTGTCGCCGAGGCTGAGCGAGACCACCGGTGCGCCGGACTTCTCGTCGCTGTCGCGGTGCATGCCCATGCGGGCGTCGCCGTCGTAGAAGTTGATCAGGGCGATGTCGTACGCCGCCCCCGTGGCCGCATCCGGGCCGAGGGCGTCGGCGACCGCGCGGCGGCCCAGGTCGCCCAGCCAGGCCGGGAAGGGCTTCACAGGGGTGCCGTCGCCGTCGACGACCGTGCGGGCGTAGGAGTACGGGTACCAGTGCCAGCCCAGACAGACCTGCCGGGCGGTCATCGTGCCGCCGCCGGGCGTGCGGACGCTGCGCAGACCGGCCGGCGGGCGAGCCCATTCCCGGCAGGCGGCCAGCAGTTCGCGCTGTGCGCCGGCGTCCAGCCAGTCCGGGACGTGCACGGCGCCCGGCACGACGTGGGTGCGCCCCCTGGGAAACAGCTCCGCCTCCATACCCCCATCCTGCCCGACAGGCCCTGAGCTGCGGCTCGGCTAGCCTGGACGCACGATGAACGACCGTATGACGACTCCGTGGGGCGAACTCGAACTGTCCCGCTTCCCCGAGGATCCGCGCGACAGGCTGCGGGCCTGGGACGCCTCCGACGCGTACCTGCTCCGGCATCTGGCCGAGGAGCGGATCCCCCTGTCCGGCACGGTCGTGGTCGTCGGTGACCGCTGGGGCGCCCTGGTCACGGCGCTCGCGGCGCACCGGCCGACACAGATCACCGACTCGTACCTCAGCCAGGAGGCGACCCGCGCGAACCTCGCCCGGGCCGGTGTGGAGGCCGGCGCGGTGCGCCTGCTGACCACCCAGGATCCACCGCCCGGGCGCATCGACGTCCTGCTGGTCCGGGTGCCGAAGAGCCTGGCGCTCCTGGAGGACCAGCTGCTGCGGCTGGCGCCCGCCGTGCACGAGGGCACGGTCGTCGTCGGCACCGGCATGGTGAAGGAGATCCACACCTCGACCCTGCGGCTGTTCGAGCGGATCATCGGTCCCACAAGGACCTCACTGGCGCAGCAGAAGGCCCGGCTGGTCCTCTGCACCCCGGACCCGGCGCTGGAGCGCCCGGCCAACCCGTGGCCGTACAGCTACGACCTGCCCGACGGCATCGGCGCGGCCTCCGGACGCACGGTCGTCAACCACGCGGGCGTGTTCTGCGCGGACCGGCTCGACATCGGCACCCGGTTCTTCCTCCAGCACCTGCCGGGCACCGACGGCTCGCGCCGGGTGGTGGACCTCGGCTGCGGCAACGGCGTCGTCGGTACGGCGGTGGCGCTGGCCGACCCGGCCGCCGAGGTGCTGTTCGTCGACGAGTCGTTCCAGGCGGTGGCGTCGGCGGAGGCCACGTACAGGGCCAACGGGGTGCCCGGGCACGCCGAGTTCCGCGTCGGGGACGGGCTGGCCGGGGTGGCTCCCGGCAGTGTGGACGTCGTCCTCAACAACCCCCCGTTCCACTCCCACCAGGCGACGACGGACGCGACCGCCCGGCGCATGTTCACCGGGGCACGGCGCGCCCTGCGGCCGGGCGGCGAGCTGTGGGTGATCGGCAACCGGCACCTCGGCTACCACGTGCAGCTGCGCCGCCTGTTCGGCAACAGCCGGCTGATCGCGAGCGACCCCAAGTTCGTGGTGCTCAAGGCCGTGAAACGGGGCTGACCCGAGCGGCGGGTACGGACGAGCCACACTTGCACTTTCTTGCAACTTAATGCCACCTTTTGAGCACAATCAAGCATCGAGTTTCGGCCAGGGTGCGCTAGGGTCGCGGCATGTCGGGAAACGGAGGCCGCTGATGTCGCGCGACGCCCGCTGGAAGGCGCTGCTGGAACTGCTCGTCGAACGCGGCCGTCTGGACGTCGAGGAGGCGGCGGCCGAGCTGGAGGTGTCGCCCGCGACGATCCGCCGGGACTTCGACCGGCTCGCCGAGCAGCAGATGCTGGTGCGCACACGGGGCGGCGCGGTGGTGCACGGGGTGTCGTACGAACTGCCGTTGCGCTACAAGACGGCCCGCCACGCCCCGGAGAAGCAGCGCATCGCCGAGGCGGTCGCGGATCTCGTCGCGCCGGGCGAGGCGGTGGGCCTGACCGGTGGCACGACCACCACCGAGGTGGCCCGCGCCCTCGCTGTGCGCGGCGACCTCGCCTCGGGCTCACCCGCGCTGACCGTCGTCACCAACGCGCTCAACATCGCCAACGAGCTCGCCGTGCGGCCCCAGTTCAAGATTGTGGTGACCGGCGGGGTCGCCCGCCCGCAGTCGTACGAACTCGTCGGCCCGCTCGCCGACGGCGTGCTCGGCCAGATCACCCTCGACGTAGCGGTGATCGGAGTGGTCGCCTTCGACGCCGTGCACGGCGCGGCGGCACACGACGAGGCGGAGGCCGCGATCAACCGGCTGCTGTGCGAGCGCGCCGAGCGGGTGGTCGTCGCTGCGGATTCCAGCAAGCTGGGTCAGCGGGCCTTCGCCCGGATCTGCGCGGCCGATTCGGTGGACACGCTGGTCACGGACACGGCGGTGGGCCAGGACACCGTGCGCCGGTTCGAGGAGGCGGGGGTGCGGGTCGTCGCGGTGTGACCGCGGGCCCGGAGGTGGGACGCGGGACGAGCCGATCCGCCGTCAGATCCCGCCGGGAGCCGCTCGCACGAACCCGGCACCGCGCTGGTCGTTGCAGCCGAGCGTCGGCCGGTCGCCCGGGTCGGGCCAGGTCTGCTGGGCCTGGAGGGCGACGCTCACCAGCGTCAGCAGCAGGTCCACGTCGCTCGCGGCGTCGAGACGGATGGTCACCCACTGTGAACCCGGGACGATGCGGATCGCCCCCGAGCCGTTGAGGTTCTTGGCGAAGTGGCGGATGGCGCGGGCCGTCAGCCGGAGGTCGACATCCCGGTCCGAGTGGAAGTGGGCGATCTCGCCCCCGGCCGAACTCACCGCCTGCCCCAGGCCGCAGCTCGGCGCCGCCTGTCTCAGGTCCGGCCAGGTCGCCAGTTGCGCGAGCGCGCGCGAGGCCAACGTCATGGGCCCATCATGGCGCGCTCACTCTCCCGCAACCAGCGCGTGAGCGAGTATTAACCGATCCACATCGGCGACTTGTCCGCACTTGCGCCTTCTATACCCCGGAAAAATCCGACGACAATGCCGATCAAGTGGGCGATCGCCGGTCGCAGCCCGACAGGCGCGCCGAGAAGCGCAGTTGACACCTGGACACCCGGGGGGAGCGGGGCCTCGCCCTGCGCGTCTCGTCACCTCCCGTACCTCGTTCGTGTCATGGATCTTCGACTGCGCCCTCGCGTCCGGCTCACAACGGCTACATTCGCCCGTCACCTGAGCAAGCGTCACCAAGGGGGCGAAATGAGCCAGCAGTACCCGCACCAGCCCGGAGGAGCCCCACCACAACAGCAGTGGGACGCAGCACCGCCACCGCAGCCGAAGAAGAAGGGCAGGGCGGGCAAGATCGTGGGCTTCGGCTGCCTCGGCGTGGTTGCCCTGTTCGTCATCATCGCCATCGCCGCCGCCGGGGGATCCGGCAAGAGCGGCAGCGGCGCAACCGCCACGTCACAGAAGAACAGCGGCAGTCACGCCAAGTCCGGCGGCTCCCAGGCGGACAAGACGGCGGACACCGTCGTCTTCAAGGTGTGGGGAACCGCACCGAGCGGCGCGGCCGGCCCCCTCGACATCACCTACGGCTCGGACAGCGACAACCGGCAAGGGCACTGGAAACAGGACGGGTTCACCGCGACCCTGCCGCTGCACAAGGGGGCCCTGTACTACAGCCTGACGGCGCAGCTGGCGGGCTCCGGGGACATTCACTGCTCCGTCACCATCGGAGGGACGACGAAGAGCGGGCACGCCTCCGGGGGCTACAACATCTGCTCCGCCCAGCTGAACTCCGGATTCGACGGCGACTGGGCGGGATGACGGGACATCCATGAGGTCCGCCCCGCCGACCACACGATCGACGGGGCGGAAGAGCCGGACTGTCAGGGCTTCACGGGCTTCCCGCGGCCCCAGCCCCAGGCGAGCCGGTCGGCGCCGGACTGGTTGGTGGTCTCCAGCCAGGGCCGGGAGGCGTCGCCGACCAGCTTCTGCATCGAGTAGATGTCGTCGGTGCGCAGGCCGGGCCAGTACACGGACCCCATCCCGAGCTTGCGGAAGGTGTCGGTGTCGGCCTGGATGAAGTTGACGTAGTTGTTGTCGGCGGCCGGGTGGTCGTAGTCGAGGCCCGTGGTCATCGGGGCGCCGAACTCGTCGGCGACGGTGCGGTTCGCGCAGTCGCCGAGGCGCTCCTTGAGGTCGGACACCCACTGGTCGTAGGTGGCGTAGTCCTTCCAGAACCCGTAGTGGTGCAGCGACAGGTAGGTGCCCTTCAGCCGCGGGTCGGCGCAGACCGAGGTGACGTGGTCGTTGTAGCCGGCGCCGCTGACGAACACCCGGTCGCGCGGGACGGAGGGGTAGGTGGCCAGCCACTTCGCGGCTATGTCGGCCCACGCGGTGTCGGTGTAGCCGTGGGGCTCGTTCATCGGCTCGAAGTAGACGTGCCTGTCGTTCTTGTAGGCCTTCACCACCGTGTTCCACATGGGCCAGTAGGTGGCCTCGTCGTCGATGAAGCCGTCCTTCTTGTCTCCCGTGCCCTCCCAGTAGGACACGATCACCTTGAAGCCCTTGTCCGAGGCCGCGTCGATGACTCCGCGGTACGACTTCCAGTACGCGCCGTTGACGGTGTACGGGTTGATGGGCAGCCGGACGGTGTTGGCGCCGAGATTGGCGCGGAACGCCGAGATGATCCGGCTCGCCTTGGCGTAGGTCCGGGCGTAGTTGTCGGAGGTCGACAGGCCGGACAGCTGGAGGTAGTCGTCGGCGAAGTTGTCACGCGGATCCGCCCAGTTGACGCCCCTGAACTGGCTCGTTCCGGTCGGCGCGCCGGAGCTGGCGGACGCGGCGGGGCTGCCGGCCAGGGTCGCACCGCTGACCGCGGCGATCGCGACCGCCACGCAGGCGGCACGCAGTCGGGGGGTGAGGCGGTTGCTGGCGGGGGTCTTGCTCATCGACGTGCCCTTTCCAGAGGTGGCGACTCGGCGCCTCGCATGTTTACGTAAACATGACCTCCCGTCCTGCGGGATGTTTACGTAAACTCGGCGGCGCCGGAATCGTGGCATCCGCCCCAACGGGCGTCAAGGTTCCTCACGCGTAACATCTGGTGGATCGCGTAACAGGACCCGGGACCGGGTCGAGGGAGGCACGAGTGGTGGAGCGGGGCGGCTCGGGCGTGCCCGGCGGACGTCGCAAGCAGCGCGTCTCCATGGCCGACGTCGCCAAACTCGCGGGTGTCTCGTCCCAGACGGTCTCCCGGGTCTCCAACGGCCACCCGGGGGTGGTCAGTTCGACCCGGGAGCAGGTGCTCGCGGCGATGCGGGAACTGGGCTACCGGCCCAACAGCGCCGCGCGTGCCCTCAGGTACGGCCAGTTCAACACCATCGGCGTGATCCTCTTCAGCCTGTCCTCGACGGGCAACAGCCGCACGGTGGAGGCGATCGCCACGCACGCGGCGGCCGAGGGGTACGCGATCACGCTGATCCCCATCGACGTCCCGACCCAGGACAACGTGCGGGGGGCGTTCACCCGGATGGGAGAGCTGGCCGTCGACGCCGTCATCGTCATCATGGAGATCCACCTCCTCGACACCGGCACGGTGCGGCTGCCGCCTGGCGTGCACGTCGTCGTCGTGGACTCCGACGCCGGAGACCGCTACAGCGTGGTCGACACCGACCAGGCGGACGGCGCCCGGAAGGCCGTCCGGCATCTGCTCGACCTGGGCCACCGGACCGTGTGGCACCTGACGGGCCCCCCGACGTCCTTCGCCGCCCAGCGCCGCACCCAGGCCTGGCGTACGGTGCTGGAGCAGGCCGGGCGCCCGGTGCCGCCGCCCCTGCACGGCGACTGGTCGGCCGAGTCGGGCTACGCGGCCGGCCTCGCGCTCGCCCGGGAGCCGGACTGCACCGCCGTGTTCGCCTCCAACGACCAGATGGCCCTCGGTCTGCTGCGCGCCTTCCACGAACTCGGCCGCTCCGTGCCCGGGGACATCAGCGTCGTCGGCTTCGACGACATCCCCGACGCCGCGTTCTTCGTCCCGCCCCTGACCACCGTCCACCAGGACTTCGCGGAGGTGGGCCGCCGCTGCGTCGGCAAGGCGCTGGAGCAGATCCGGACCGGCGGAGGGGCGCGGGCCGGGACGGACCTCGTGCCGACGAGTCTGGTGGTGCGGCGGAGCACGGGGGCGCCGCGGGGGTGAGTTCGAGGCGGTCCGAGCCGTCGGTCACATGCGTGCCACCGTCGCAGGACGTCGTCGCACGACACCCGTCGCAGGACGTCGGCGCAGGACGTCGTCACAGGACGTCGGCGAGGCGGTCCCCCTGGTCCGGGTCGAGGCCGTAGCAGTAGAGCATGACCTCGTCGGCGCCGAGGTCGTCGAAGCAGCGCCCCGCGTCGGCGCGCCGGGCCCAGGTGAGCAGGGCGCCGGGGTCGCCGATCGGCAGACCGATGCCGACCTGCGTGATCAGCCGTCCACCTCGTACTGCCCGACCTCCAGGAAGTAGCGCATCTCTTCCGGCGTGCCGTCGACGGCCTTCTCGGCCGCCGCCCGCAGGGCATCGCTGATCCCGGGCTTGGCCAGGATCTTGAAGATGGCGACCCGGTCGTCCTCGGCCTGGGCGAGCCGGCGGCCCGTCTGCAGGAAGCGGCTCCTGTCCTCGGCCGTACCGTCGAGGGCCTTCTGCGCCTCCCGGCGCACGGCCTTGCCGGTTGCCGGGTCGGCCAGGATCTTGAAGATGGCGGCGGAATTGTCCTCGTCCTGCGCGATCCAGCGGCCCGTCTCGAGGAAGTAGCGCATGTCCTCCGCGGTACCGTCGAGGGCCTTCTGCGCCTCCCGGTACACGGCCTTGCCCGTGGCCGGGTCGGCCACGATGCGGAGGATCGCGATGCGGAGGTCGTCCTCCGACATCGAGTCGTACGGGGAGCCCGCGTCCGTTGCCACACCGGTCACCGCCGACGCGGTGACCGTCGAGGCGGCCGTGCCGGCGGCGAAGGACGGCGTGGAGAGCAGCAAGGCCGGAGCCAGGGCGCTCGCGGCCACGACGAGCGCCGCACGGGTCAGTTTCATGCAGTCCCCCATGGATCGAAGAGTGGCTGGTTGTTCCGCGCGGGTTGCGAGGAGATCGTTCCAGGGGCCCGGACCGCGATGTACTGCCCGCGACCGGCAGACTTCACCGCCGTTTCGTTGCCGGGCGGTGATCCTGCCTGCGGCACGTGCCCGGCCGTCGTCGCGAGGCCTCTTGCTCGCCATCACCCACCCCCCTACCCTGCATTTGTGCCGCAAGTAAACAAAACCCGAACGCACAACGCCGTGCCGGGCACCGGCAACCCGCTCACGCGGCTCCGCATCGCGCTGACCGTCTTCTTCGCCCTGGACGGCTTCATCTTCGCCGGCTGGGTCGTCCGCATCCCCGCCGTCAAGCACCAGACGCATGCCTCGGCCGGCGCCCTGGGGCTCGCCCTGCTCGGGGTGTCCGCGGGGGCGGTCGTCACCATGATGCTCATCGGGCACCTGTGCCGCCGTTACGGCAGCCATCCCGTCACCGTGGTCTGCGCCGTCCTGCTCTCCCTCAGCGTCTCGCTGCCGCCGCTGGCCCACTCGGTGATCGTGCTGGGGGCCGTGCTGGTGGTGTTCGGGGCGGCGTACGGCGGGATCAACGTCGCCTTCAACAGCGCCGCCGTCGATCTGGTGGCCGCGCTGCGGCGACCGGTGATGCCGAGCTTCCACGCCGCCTTCAGCCTGGGCGGCATGCTCGGCGCCGGTCTCGGCGGGCTGGTCGCGGGGCACCTCTCCCCCACCCGCCATCTGCTGGGCCTGACCGTGATCGGGTTGCTGGTCACGGCAGTCGCGGGACGTACGCTGCTGCGACTCGAACCTCCGGTACCGCAGGCGCCACAGGCACCACAGAAACAAGAGGCACAACACATGCCACAGGTGCCGAGAGATCTCCCGGCGCCCGACGAGGACGGCCCGCGACACCCCCACCGCCCCGACCCCCGCACCCGCAAGCTCGTCGCCGTCTTCGGTCTGATCGCCCTGTGCACCGCCTATGGCGAGGGAGCCATGGCCGACTGGGGCGCGCTCCACCTCCAGCAGGACCTGGACGCCTCGGCCGGGGTCGCCGCGGTCGGCTACTCGTGCTTCGCGCTCGCCATGACCCTCGGCCGGCTGACCGGTACGGCCCTGCTGGAACGCCTCGGCCGGACCCGGACCGTGATCGCCGGGGGTGGCACCGCGGCCGCCGGGATGCTGCTCGGCTCACTCGCCCCCGCCGTCTGGGCGGCGCTGATCGGCTTCGCCGTCACGGGGATCGGGCTCGCCAACCTCTTTCCGGTCGCCGTGGAACGCGCGGGCCGCCTGGCCGGCCCCTCCGGCGTCGCCGCGGCCTCCACCCTGGGGTACGGCGGCATGCTCCTCGGGCCGCCCGCTATCGGGTTCATGGCCGACTGGTTCTCGCTGCCCGCCGCGCTCACGAGCGTGGCCGTGCTGGCGGCGGTGGCGGCGCTGATCGGTTGCGTGACGCGACGGTCGGCCGCGGGCTGACGCCCACCGCGGCCGCCCTCAGAGGGCGTCGACATCGACGCCGGTCAAGTGGCAGCTGACGTCCCACAGCCGCGCGGCGGTGGAGTGGTCGGCGAGCTGACTCCACACGGGTTCGCGGCGGGGCCTGCCGCGCAGGCCGAACACCCGCGGGCCCCATACCTGCCCTCCGCGCGCGGCCGGGTCGAGGACCGCCCGCACCACCGGCCACGCGCCGGCGTCCTTGCCCTGGACGAGAAGAGCGGCGGGTGCCGCGCGCAGCCCCTCGCCGGTGGTCCGCACATGTACCGGGGACCGCGACGGAGTGAGAGAGTCCAGGGCGCCTCCCGGGTGGGCCACGACACTCGCCACCGTGCTGCCCACGGCCCGCAGACGGCGGTCGAGTTCGAGTCCGAAGTACATCTGCGCCAGCTTGGAACGACCGTAGGTGCGCTTGGGCCGGTAGTCCCGCCGGGACTGGAGGTCGTCGAGGTCCAGCCGCTCGGACTTCGCCGCGAAGCTGCCCACGGTCACGACACGGGCCGCCGGTGCGGCCGAGAGCAGGGGCATCAGGTGGTGGGTGAGCGCGAAGTGCCCGAGGTGGTTCGTGCCGAACATGAGCTCGTGGCCGTCGGTGGTCTCCCGGCGCGGCGGGACGTCGAGCGCCACCCCGGCGTTGTGGACCACCGCGTCCAGGCGGTCCGTGTCCAGGGAGTCCACCGCCGCCCCGAGCGTCGACAGGTCGGCGAGGTCCAGCCGTACGGCACGCACCCGTGCGCCGGGCACGCGCGCGCGGATCGCGGCCAGGGCGGCCTCGGCCCTCGCGGGATCGCGGGAGCCCAGCACCACGGCGGCCCCGGTGGCCGAGAGCTGCTCGGCGGCGAAGTACCCGATGCCGGCGTTGCCCCCGGTGATCAGGAAGACCCTGCCGTCGGCGCGGGGCAGGCGCCGTACGTCCCAGGGCGCGGCGGAGGATTCGGACGGCATGGCGGCAGGCTCCCTTGCTGCTGGCGGACGTGCGGGGCGAGGACGCTCCCGCGGGAGCGGCTCGCCGCCCAAACTCCCAGCGATCACCGACACATCACCTACGGATCACCGACAGCCCCGGGGGACGGCCGACGAAAATGCGGTGCCGGCCCGCCCGGCCCGTGCGGCACACTCACCCCATGGACACAGCCGACCACCTGAAGACCCTGGACCGCGAAGGCCACCTGCTCGCCGCGGCCGCCGCCGAGGCGGGGACCGCGGCCCTGGTGCCGACCTGCCCGGATTGGCGGGTGCGGGACCTGCTGCGGCACACCGGCGAGGTGCACCGCTGGGCGGCGGGGTTCGTCGCCGACGGGTACGGCGAGCCGCGGCCGCTGGGCGAGGGGCCCGATCTCGACGGGGACGAACTGGTGAGCTGGTACCGGGACGGTCACCGGCGGCTCGTCGAGACCCTGGGCGCCGCGCCGGCCGACGTGGCTTGCTGGACCTTCCATCCGGCGCCCTGCGCCTCGCCGCTGGCCTTCTGGACCCGGCGGCAGGCGCACGAGACGGCCGTGCACCGGTACGACGCGGAGTCGGCGGCCGGCGGCCCGGTGTCCCGGATCGCGACCGACTTCGCGGTGGACGGCATCGACGAGTTGCTGCGCGGCTTCCACGCCCGCCCCAGGAGCCGGGTCCGGACCGGGACGGCGCGCGTGCTCCGGGTGCGGACCCTGGACGCGGACGCGGTGTGGACCGTACGGCTGTCCGACCAGCCGCCCGTCACCAGCAGGGGTGTCTCCGGGGACGCGGAGGCCGAACTGGCCGGTCCGGCCGATCAGTTGTACCTCGCGCTGTGGAACCGGCTGCCCGTGCCCAAGGTGACCGGGGACGCCGCGCTGGCCGCGCTGTGGCGCGAGACCTCAGCGATCGGCTGAGCCGGTCAGCATCCGGGTCAGCACCGCGCGTTGCACCGGCCGCACCTCGCCGTGCAGTGCGCGCCCCTTCTCCGTGAGTCCCACGCGGACGCCCCGACGGTCCTCGGGGCACATGGCCCGCTGGAGGAGTCCGTCCTTCTCCAGGCGGGCGATCAGACGGGACAGGGCGCTCTGGCTGAGGTGGATGCGGTCGGCGATCTCCTGTACGCGGTAGGCGCAGCCGCCGTCCGTCGCGGAGTCCTCGGAGAGCAGGTCGAGCACCTCGAAGTCGCTGGCGCACAGGCCGTGTTCGTGCAGGGCGCGGTCGAGTTCGCACTGGGTGCGGGCGTGCAGCGCCAGGATGTCCCGCCACTGGTCCACGAGCTCCTGCTCGGCCTTCTTCGCCGCCATGAGCGCACCGTAGCAGAGAAATCCATTTGTTGCATCGTAATTAAATGCGTTTGCATTTCATGCATGTGCATGTACTGTCTTCCGCATGACCTCTCCGCTCACCATCCCCGCGGCCCCGTCCCCGGCGGTCCGCTGGACCCCCCGGCTGTGGGGCACCCTGCTGGTGCTGTGCGCCGCGATGTTCCTGGACGCGCTCGACGTGTCGATGGTCGGTGTGGCCCTGCCCTCCATCGGCTCCGACCTCCACCTGTCCACGTCGACGCTGCAATGGATCGTCAGCGGCTACATCCTGGGATACGGCGGGCTGCTCCTCCTGGGCGGCCGGACCGCCGACCTGCTCGGCCGGCGCCAGGTGTTCCTGGTGGCCCTCGGCGTGTTCGCCCTCGCCTCGCTGCTCGGCGGACTGGTCGACTCGGGGCCGCTGCTGATCGCAAGCCGCTTCATCAAGGGCCTGAGCGCCGCGTTCACCGCGCCCGCGGGCCTGTCCATCATCACCACGACCTTCGCCGAGGGCCCGCTGCGCAACCGGGCCCTGTCCATCTACACCACCTGCGCGGCCACCGGCTTCTCGATGGGGCTGGTGCTCTCCGGCCTGCTCACGGAGGCCAGTTGGCGTCTGACCATGCTGCTGCCCGCGCCCATCGCGCTGGTCGCGCTGCTCGCGGGACTGAAGCTGCTGCCGCGCAGCACACGCGAGAAGGACCACGACGGGTACGACATTCCCGGCGCAGTCCTCGGTACCGCCTCGATGCTGCTGCTGGTCTTCACCGTCGTACAGGCGCCGCAGGCCGGCTGGGCCTCGGCCCGTACCCTGCTGTCCTTCCTGGCCGTCGCCGCGCTGCTGACCGTGTTCGTCGCCGTCGAGCGACGCTCTCCCGGCCCGCTGATCCGGCTCGGCGTGCTGCGCTCGGGCCGCCAGGTGCGGGCGCAGCTCGGCGCGATGGCGTTCTTCGGCAGCTACGTCGGCTTCCAGTTCCTGGTGACGCTGTACATGCAGTCCCTGCTGGGCTGGTCGGCGCTGCACACGGCGCTCGCCTTCCTGCCCGCCGGTGCGCTGGTGGCGGTGTCCTCGACCAAGGTCGGCTCGATCGTGGACCGGTTCGGCACCGCACGGCTGATCGCGGCGGGCTTCGCGCTGATGGTCGCCGGGTACGCGCTGTTCCTGCGCGTCGACCTCCACCCCGTGTACGCGGCGGCCATCCTGCCGTCGATGCTGCTGATCGGCGCGGCCTGCGCGCTGGTCTTCCCCTCGCTCAACATCCAGGCCACCAACGGGGTCGAGGACCACGAGCAGGGCATGGTCTCCGGTCTGCTCAACACCTCGGTCCAGGTGGGCGGCGCGATCTTCCTGGCCGTCGTCACGGCGGTGGTCACCGCCCACGCCCCAGCCCACGCGACCCCGCAGGCCGTGCTCGACAGTTACCGTCCTGGCCTGCTCGTGGTGACGGGCATCGCCCTCGCGGGGCTCCTCATCACCCTCACGGGACTGCGCGGCCGGCCTGCCGCGCAGCAGACCGTCGTGGTCGCCAGGTCCACGGTGGAGAAGGAGGCGGACGCGGAGCCCGTGGCGGTCCGCGACTGACGGGGAACGCCTCCCCGCGTGTGCCCGGCCGGAGTTGGTTGCTCCGCCGGGCACACGCCTGTGAAACTCGACGGATGGACGGTTACGGGGGACGGCGGACCAAGGCCGAGCAGGACGCCTGGACCGTCGAGATCGGGTACGCGCTGGTCAGCGCGGTGTTCGTGGCGGCGCTCACGTTCGGGGCCGTCGGCGGGCCGGCGTTGCTCTTCGATCTGCCGCGCATGCTCTCGGCGGTGCTGCTGCGCGCCGGCGGCATTCTGGCGGCCGTCGCCTTCGTGGCCCGGGTGGTGGGCGTGCTGGTGAGCTTCCGGCAGCGGGCTCAGCCCAGCCAGCCCGGCCGCACCAGCCCCGACTCGTAGGCCAGGACGACCAGTTGGGCCCGGTCCCGGGCGCCCAGTTTGACCATCGTGCGGCTCACGTGGGTCTTCGCGGTGAGCGGGCTGACCACCAGGCGGCGGGCGATCTCCTCGTTGGACAGGCCGATGCCGACCAGCGCCATCACCTCCCGTTCCCGCTCGGTGAGCGCCGCGAGGGCGTCGGCGGCCGCGGGCTCCTTCGAGCGGGCCGCGAACTCGGCGATCAGCCGGCGGGTCACCCCGGGCGACAGCAGCGCGTCGCCGTCGACCACGGCCCGTACCGCGCGCAGGAGTTCGTCCGGCTCGGTGTCCTTGACCAGGAAGCCGGAGGCGCCCGAGCGGATCGCCTCGAAGACGTACTCGTCGAGTTCGAAGGTGGTGAGCATGACCACCTTGACGTCCTTCAGGCCCGGGTCGCCGGTGATGCGGCGGGTCGCGGCCAGGCCGTCCAGCAGCGGCATGCGGATGTCCATCAGGACGACGTCCGGGCGCAGTTCGCGCACCTTGGCGACGGCCTCCTCGCCGTCCGCCGCCTCCCCGGCGACCTGGATGTCCGGCTGCGCGTCGAGCAGCGCCCTGAAACCGGCCCGCACCAGCGACTGGTCGTCGGCGAGCAGTACCCGGATCACTGATCCTCCCTGGGGTGCAAAGGCAGTACGGCGAGCACCCGGAAGCCGCCGTCGGGGCGCGGGCCGGCCTCGATCGTGCCACCCAGCGCGGCGGCCCGCTCCCGCATTCCGGCCAGGCCGTTCCCACTGCCGCCCGCGTCCGCGCCGGTCGCCGGACCGTCGTCGTCGATCACGAGCCGCAGCGCGCCGCCCTCGTGGACGAGGCGCACGCGCGCGTGCCGTGAACCGGAGTGCCGCACGACGTTGGTGAGGGCTTCCTGGACGATGCGGAAGGCGGCCAGGTCCGCGCCCGGCGGCAGTCGCGGCGGTGCCCCCTCGACCTCGACGGTGAGGCCCGCGCTCGCCGCCTGTTGGACCAGTTCGGGCAGCCGGTCGAGGCCGGGCGCGGGAGCGCGCGGCGCGTCTCCGGGGGTGCGCAGAGTGTCGAGGACCTGGCGCACCTCGCCGAGCGCCTCCTTGCTGGCGTCCTTGATGGTGGTGAGCGCCACCCGCGCCTGCTCCGGGTCGCTGTCCAGGAGGGCGAGGCCGACGCCCGCCTGCACGTTGATGACGGAGATGCTGTGCGCGAGGACGTCGTGCAGTTCGCGGGCGATGCGCAGCCGCTCCTCGTCGGCGCGCCGCCGGGCCGCCTGGGCGCGGTCGGCACGCTCCCTGGCCCACTGCTCGCGCCGGACCCGGCCCAGCTCCGACAGCGCGACGACGGCCAGCACCCAGGTGGCGACGACGATCTCGGCACCGATGCTCGTACCCTTGTCGTGCGGCGGCGGCAGCCAGCGGTACAGCCAGAGCGCCACCAGGGCGTGCCCGGCCCACAGCAGCCCCAGCGACGTCCAGGCGGCCCGGCGGTGCCCGGTGACGACCGCGCTGAAGCAGCTCACGGCGACGGCCAGGAAGACCGGCCCGTACGGATATCCCGCGGCCAGGTAGACCAGGGCGGCCGTCGCGGTGCCGAACGCGACGAACACCGGGTGCCGCTTCCGCCACAGCAGCAGCCCCGAGGCCACGAGCAGCAGCACACGCCCGGAGACGTCCAGCGGCTCGCGGCCCGGCTGCTGGTGTGCGGTGAAATTGGAGCCGATCACCACGAAGGCGGTGATCAGCGCGGTGGAACGCCACGGCAGGCGCGGACGCCCCGCCTCGTTGTCGTCGAGCCCGTACCACCGGCGCCCGTGCCACCGTCGCGGCCCGTGCCACCGGCGTGACTCGGGCCACCGCCGTGACCGGTCCCCCCGTGCCGGCCGGTCCCCCCGCCGCGACCGGTTCCGGCGTCCGTACTGCTCTTCCATGACGGCCACGCTAGACGCGGGCGGACCCCGTCGGCGTCCGCCGGGCGAGGTGATCACACGTACTCCCCGGGAAGTACGGCGCCCCGCTCCACGGGGACCTACCTCAGCCCCACTCCGTGCGCCAGCCCGGTCACCGCGTGCCGGAAGAACGTCTCCCGGTCCTCGACCACCCGGTGGAACTGCCCGAACAGCTCGAACCCGACCAGTCCGAACAGCTGGGCCCAGGCCGCCACCAGCGCGGTGGCCGCCTCGGGGGGCAGGTCCGGGGCGAAGTCGGCGACCATGCGTTCGGCCTCGGGGCGCAGTTCGGCGGGGAGCGGCAGGTCGGCGAGGCCGGGGCCCTGGTGGGTGTCCCGGACGATGCCGATGAGCAGGAGGCCGACGCGGGAGGCGGCCCGGACGGTGGTCTCGGGGGCGGAGTAGCCGGGCACGGGCGAGCCGTAGATCAGCGCGTACTCGTGCGGGTGGGCCAGCGCCCAGCCGCGCACCGCCTCGCACACGGCCGTCCAGCGGGCCACGGGAGTTTCGGCGGAGGCGGAGTCGTGGGCCTTCTCCGCGGCCTCGCCGAGGGAGTCGTAGGCGTCGATGATGAGCGCGGTCAGCAGGTCGTCGCGGCTGGGGAAGTAGCGGTAGAGCGCGGAGGAGACCATGCCGAGTTCGCGGGCCACCGCGCGCAGCGAGAGCTTGGCCGCGCCCTCGGCGGCGAGCTGTCTGCGCGCCTCGTCCTTGATGGCCGCGGTGACTTCGATCCTGGCCCGCGCGCGGGCGCCCTGTGCAGTGCTCATGCTTCTCAGTGTGCCACGGAACGAGAGCACCGCACACAAAAGAGAGCACTGCTCTTGCTCCGGGTGCCGAACTCGTGCACACTCTTCTCAGGCGAGAGCACCGCTCTCCCGACAGTGAGAGCACCCGCTCTCCCATACACAGGGGGTCTCATGTCCACGCACGTCAAGAAGCCCGGCTGGTTCACCGTCAACGTCTTCAACCGCTTCGTCGCATGGCTGACCCGTCGCGGTGTCAGTGTGTGGGGCTCCCGGGTCCTGGCGGTCCGCGGCCGCAAGAGCGGCGAGTGGCGGACCACCCCGGTGAACCTGCTGACCGTGGACGGACAGCAGTATCTGCTCGCCCCGCGCGGCCACGTCCAGTGGACGCACAACATGCGCGCGGCCGGCGGCGGCGAACTGCGCCTGGGCCAGAACGTGGACGTGTTCACCGCGGTCGAGGTCGCCGACGAGGAGAAGGTCCCGCTGCTGCGCGCCTACCTCAAGCGCTGGAAGGCCGAGGTCGGCGTCTTCTTCGACGGAGTCGGCCCCGACTCCCCCGACGACGAGATGCGCCGCATCGCCCCCGACCACCCGGTCTTCAGGATCGCCGTCAAGAACTGACGGCGTCCCCGGCCGCGGAGGTCCGCCGGTCCATCGCGGTCAGGGCGCGCTGGGCCATCGGATGCGTGCGGACGAGCTCGCCCAGCGACGTGGAGCCCTGCGTGATCTCCTTGAAGGCCCGCCAGGCGGGCCGGAAGCCGGTGAGGGCCGCGTGGAACAGGCCGGGCCGGCGCTCGAAAGCGGTCAGCATCCGCTTGCCCACGCTCATCTCGACGCCGAGCCCCGCCTTGATCGCGAACGCGTAGTTCAGCGCCTGCCGGCGGGTGTCCACGGCGTCGTGCGCCTCGGCGATCCGGACCGCCCACTCCCCCGCGAGCCGCCCCGACCGCAGGGCGAAGGAGATGCCCTCCCGGGTCCACGGCTCCAGCAGTCCCGCCGCGTCCCCGCAGACCAGGACCCGGCCGCGCGATAGCGGGGAGTCGTCGGCGCGGCAGCGCGTCAGGTGCCCGGAGGAGATGCTCGGCTCGAAGCCGGCCAGCCCGAGGCGGGCGACGAAGTCCTCCAAGTACCGCTTGGTGGCCGCGCCTTCGCCGCGGGCCGAGATCACGCCGACCGTCAGTGTGTCGCCCTTGGGGAAGACCCAGCCGTAACTGCCGGGCATCGGCCCCCAGTCGATCAGGACCCGGCCCTGCCAGTCCTCGGCGACCGTCTCCGGCACCGGGATCTCCGCCTCCAGGCCGAGGTCGACCTGCTCCAGCTTCACCCCGACGTGCGCTCCTATGCGGCTGGCGCTGCCGTCGGCGCCGACCACCGCGCGCGCGAACAGGGTCTCTCCGCCCTGGAGGACGACGGCGACCGTACGGCGGTCCGGCACCGCCGAGCCGTGCTGCTCGACCCGCGTCACGGTGACACCGGTGCGCAGCTCGGCGCCGGCCTTCTGCGCGTGCTCGACCAGCTGCTGGTCGAACTCGGGCCGGTTGATCAGTCCGAACAGCATCTGCTTGGAGCGGCGGGTGCGTGTGAAACGCCCGTTGTTCGAGAAGGTGACCGCGTGGACCCGGTCGCGGAAGGGCAGCTCGAAGCCGGGCGGCAGCGCGTCGCGCGAGGGGCCGATGATGCCGCCTCCGCAGGTCTTGTAGCGCGGCAGCTCCGCCTTCTCGAGCAGCAGCACGCGCCGCCCCGCGACCGCCGCCGCGTAGGCGGCCGAGGCCCCCGCGGGTCCCGCGCCCACCACGACGACGTCCCACACCCGCTGCATGTCGTCCGTCGAAGAGTTCTCGCCGCTCACGATGGTCCGCTGCTCCGATCAAGCCGTCTGCCGCACCTGTCCCCCGCATCCTACGGCGGACGTCGCCGCAGGTTGCTGTGGGAGGATCGGTGCACTCACCGGTACAACGTCGCACCCACGAGGAGCGTGCCCATGTCGTCGAATCCGCTCGCCGAGACCGTCGCCGCCCTGATGCCCAGGGCCAAGGCGGAGCTCACCGAGCTGGTGGCCTTCAAGTCGGTCGCGGACTTCGGCCAGTTCCCCCGGAGCGAGAGCGAGGGCGCCGCGAACTGGGTCGCCGACGCGCTGCGCGCCGAGGGCTTCGAGGACGTCGCACTGCTCGACACCCCGGACGGCACTCAGTCGGTGTACGGGTACCTGCCGGGCCCGGAAGGTGCGAAAACGGTTCTGCTCTACGCCCACTACGACGTGCAGCCGCCGCTGGACGAGGCCGCCTGGACCACCCCGCCCTTCGAGCTGACCGAGCGCGACGGCCGCTGGTACGGCCGCGGGGCCGCCGACTGCAAGGGCGGCGTGATCATGCATCTGCTCGCGCTGCGCGCGCTGAAGGCGAACGGCGGCGTCCCGGTGCACGTCAAGGTGATCGCCGAGGGCTCGGAGGAGCAGGGCACGGGCGGTCTGGAGCGGTACGCCGAGCAGCACCCCGAGCTGCTGGCGGCGGACACGATCGTGATCGGCGACGCGGGCAACTTCCGCGTGGGCCTGCCGACCGTCACCACCACCCTGCGCGGCATGACCCTGGTCCGCGTGCGCATCGACACCCTCGAGGGCAACCTCCACTCGGGCCAGTTCGGCGGAGCCGCCCCGGACGCGCTGGCCGCGCTGATCCGCGTCCTGGACTCGCTGCGCGCCGAGGACGGCTCGACCACCGTCGACGGGCTCGAGCCCGAGACCCGCTGGGAGGGGCTTCAGTACGACGAAGGGCAGTTCCGTGCCGACGCCAAGGTGCTGGACGGGGTCGGCCTGATCGGTGACGGTACGGTCGCCGACCGGATCTGGGCCCGCCCGGCCGTGACCGTGCTCGGCATCGACTGCCCGCCGGTCGTCGGTGCCACCCCGTCCGTGCAGGCCAGCGCCCGCGCCCTGATCAGCCTGCGGGTGCCGCCGGGCGTGGACGCGGCCGAGGCGGGCAAGCTGCTCCAGGCCCACGTGGAGGCGCACACGCCGTGGGGTGCGCGGGTGCAGGTCGAGCAGGTCGGTCAGGGCCAGGCCTTCCGCGCCGACACCACCAGCCCGGCGTACCAGGCGATGGCCGACGCGATGGCGGTGGCCTATCCGGGCCAGGAGATGCAGTACGCCGGGCAGGGCGGCTCCATCCCGCTGTGCAACACCCTCGCCGCCCTCTACCCGCGGGCCGAGATCCTGCTCATCGGCCTGAGCGAGCCGGAGGCCCAGATCCACGCGGTCAACGAGAGCGTCTCCCCGGACGAGCTGGAGCGCCTGGCAGTGGCCGAGGCCCACTTCCTCACGCTGTACGCGGCGGGCTGAACCACCCCGCTCCACGACAGCGACGAGCCGACACCGAACGACACCGCAACGGCCGCTCCGGCATGACGATCACCGGAGCGGCCACGGCCCTCGCCCATAACCCGCCGGCCAGACGACGGCTCCCACCGCGACCGAGGCCCTGCACCGCCCGCGGTCGCCGAGGCGCACACGCTGTACGCGGCCGGCTGAACCGCTCTGCCCACGGCAGAGGAACCTCGCCCCTGGGCGGGGGCCCTGCCTACCGTCGGCGCATGGATGTCATCGAGCTGCTTCCCCGGCTGCACCTGCTGCGCTTCCCGGTCGGGCAGGCCTATCTCTGGTGCGACGACGACGAGTTGACGCTGCTCGACGCGGGGGTGGTGGGCTCCGGCCAAGTGATCGCGGACGCTGTGACGGCCCTCGGGCGGAAGCCGTCGGCCGTGCGGCGGATCGTGCTGACCCACTTCCACGAGGACCACGTGGGCGGGGCGGGTGAGTTCGCCGCGCTGAGCGGCGCCGAGGTGCTGGCGCACCGCCTGGACGCGCCGGTCGTCCGGGGCGAAGTACCCGGCCCGCCACCGGTGTACCAGGACTGGGAGCGGCCGGTCCACGCGGAAGCCCTGCGGAAGCTGCCGCCGGGCGAGCCCGTCCCGCCGGAGCACGTCATCGAACTGGACGACGGTGACGTCCTCGGCTTCGGCGGCGGCGCCCGCGTCGTGCACGCCCCCGGTCACACCCACGGCAGCATCGCCGTTCATCTCCCAGAGCACCGCGTGCTGTTCACGGGGGACGCGGTGGCCGCGGCGCCGGTCACCGGGGCGGTGATGCTGGGCGTCTTCAACGTCGACCGGGCCCGGGCCGTCGCGTCCTTCCACCGGCTGGCGGACCTCGACGCGGACCTGGCCTGTTTCGGCCATGGCGATCCGGTCCGCGGGCAGGCTTCGGCGGTCCTTCGCAAAGCGGCGGACGGATACGGGGTCCCGGGCTGACCATGGCGGCATGACCCTCGCCGCCCGCCTGGCCGCCCAGCGCGTAGCGGTTGCCGTGCTCCGGGTTGAGGCCGACCAGCCGCAGCAGCTCGCGCACCTCGTCCTTCGCTGCCGGGCCGTAACGGCCGTGGATCCGCAGCGGCGCGGCGACGATCTCGTGCACGGTGATCCGGGGGTCCAGGGAGGCGTAGGGGTCCTGGAAGACGACCTGCAACTCACGGCGCACGGGCCGCATTTGCCCTCTGCTCAGCTCGGTCGGTTCGCGGCCGCGGTAGCGGACCTGCCTTGAGGTGGCGCTCTCCAGGTTCAGCACGGTACGGGCGAGGGTGGTCTTCCCCGAGCCGGACTCCCCCACCAGGCCCAGGGTCTCGTTCTCGTACAGGTCGAAGGAGACCCCGCACACGGCGTGCACGTCTGAGACACGACGGCGGACGACCCCGCGGGACATCACGGGGAAGTGCTTGACCAGGTCGCGGACCTGAAGGACCGGTTGTCGATTCACCCTCGCTTTCCCCTCGGAACCTCCCTTGGCGGGCAAAGTCCACTGCTCTCAACCCCGTAACGGCAAAATTCGATCCAGAATGGCCAAATCACGTCTGTGACATGGCGTCAACCGATCGGGACACCGGCCTCCAGGTACAGGGCCGCGCCCCGCTCCCGCGCCCGCAACGCCCACCGCAGCCGCTCGTAGCGGACCGGTGGCAGCATGTCGGCGGCCTCCTGCTCGGTGACGAAGCGCCAGTCGCGCAGCTCGGGCCCCGGCAGCAGCAGCCGACCGGTCTCGGCGGAGTCCAGCCGCCCGCCGTCGAACAGGAACCGCAGGCCGCCGTAGCCGGGCGGCACGGGCCGCTCCCAGTCCACGACGAGCAACCGCGGTACGTCCTCCAGCCGTATCCCGGTCTCCTCGGCGACCTCGCGCACGCCGGCCCGGGCGGGCGCCTCGCCGGGCTCCACGACCCCGCCGGGGAACTCCCATCCGGCCTTGTAGGTGGGGTCGACCAGCAGCACCCGGTCCCGTTCGTCGAAGAGCAGGACGCCGGCGGCCAGCGTCTCGGCGGTGGGCTCCGGGGTCTGCACGATGTCGCAGACCGGCACCTCCCCGCCGCCGACGGCCTCGGCGAGCCGGGCGGCCGTCTCGTACGGGGTGAGGTCGCTGGTGTCGACCGGATGGGCGTCCGCCGCGAGCCACGAGGCCAGGGCGGTGCGGTAGGGCTCGATCTGGTCGTACGACCACTGCCGCACCCGCATCTCGCCGTCGGGGAGGTCCTGGGGTACGTCCCGCCCGGCTATTCGCTCACGCAGGATCGTTTCGGCCGGAGCGAGGAGGATGTGCCGTACAGCGATGCGGCGGGCGGCGAGGCCGCCGAAGATCTCGTCACGGTACTCCTGGCGCAGCAGGGTCATGGGCACCACGAGGGTGCCGCCGAGCTCGGCGAGCATCGCGGCGGCCGTGTCGATCACGAGCCGTCGCCAGATCGGCAGGTCCTGGAAGTCGCCGACCTCGGAGAGGCGCTTGGGCGGCAGCAGGTGCGTGAGCGCTCCGCCGATGACCTCGGGGTCGAAGAGCGTGCTGTGCGGGATCAGCTCGATCAGTTCCCGTGCGGTCGTGGTCTTCCCCGCACCGAAAGCGCCGTTGATCCAGACGACGGTCACGGACTCCCCCTCTTGTGTTGGCCCCCTGTGGCTTGCCCGCTCCACACTGCCACGGAAACCACCCCCAGGAGAGGGCACGCCCACGGCGGTGCCGCCGCCCCGGTGGCAGGGGCGCCGGCACCGCCTTCGACGGGCCGGCGCGCTACCGCTGGGCCGGCGTCTCGTCGTCGAGGGCGGGACCGTCCTCGCCGATGACGCCGTCGGCGGAATCGAGGGTGGCGGTCATGTGCGGGTCCCCGACGACCTCGTGGTGCGTCGCGTGGGACGGGGTGATGGCGGCCACGACGAATCCGGTGGCGAGGGAGGCGATGGCGAGCATGCTGCGCTTCTTCATGCCCGGATCAACTGCGTGAGCGGTCCGGGGTCACGCGGCTGTCGCCGAATCCCGTGGCCGGGTGATCGTTTCACCGCTATCGTCCGAGGCCACGGCCCGCCACGACCGCGGCGGCCCCCGACCCCGAAGGCGACTGTCATGACCGGCCCGCGACCGACGACGACCCTCTGGCGCCCCACCGGCCCCAAGGAGCTGGAGCTGGTCCGGGAACTGGACTGGCGGGCCTGGCCGCCCAGGCTGCCCGAGCAGCCGATCTTCTACCCGGTCCTCAACGAGGACTACGCGATCAGGATCGCCCGCGACTGGAACGTCAAGCACGACGGGGCCGGCTTCGTGACCCGCTTCGAGGTCGACTCCGGCTTCCTGAGCCGGTATCCGGTCCGCCAGGCGGGCGGCGAGACGATCCTGGAGCTCTGGGTGCCCGCCGAGGAACTGGACGAGTTCAACGCCCACATCGCCGGGCCGATCCAGGTGATCCACGAGTTCCACTGAGCCACCGCGAACGGCGCCGCGCGGCCGCCGGGGCGGACGTCGGCCACGCGGTGGACGGTGACCGCGCCCTCGGGGACCCCGACCGGATGCAACGGCCTGACGATCAGGTTCGGGCGTGCAGCGGTGACTCGGGCCGCGCGGTCCGGCCCTCGGGGCGGTGCATCGCCGCTCCCGGCCCGGAGCCCGGGTCGACGAGGCCCTGCCGCTCACGGGGTCCGTAGTGGTGCCGTCGCCCTCGCGGATGTCGCGCCTCCGTGAGCTGCCGTGGTTCACGGCCGCCGACGGCTGGGGCCGACGGACGGTGGCCGGCGGACCGTGGAGCGCGACAGGCAACGGCGAGAGCGCGGCGAAGGGCGCCGTCGCCCTCGGGGCGCGGGCGGTTTGAAGGCCGCCTCGGCCCGTGTGGCGGACGCGCGGCTCGGTTACCTGGGCCGTCGACCGGTTCCGCCCGGGATTGAACGTTCCTGCCCGGCCCGGTCACACCCCCGCCGCGGTCGCGTCCGGCCTCAGGGCCAGCGCGGCCGCGGCGGCGCCCACCAGGCCGGCGTCCGTGCCCATCTGCGCGGGCGTCACGGTGAGCCCCTGGGCGAAGGAGAGCGTGGCGTAGTCGGCTAGGGCCTTGCGGAGCGGCTCGAAGAGGATGTCGCCCGCCTTGCCGACGCCCCCGCCGATCACCGCGAGGTCGATCTCGACCAGGGTGGCGGTGGCGGCGATCCCGGCGGCCAGGGCCTGCGCGGCGCGTTCGAAGGACGCCACGGCGACCGGGTCACCGGCGCGGGCGGCGGCGGCCACAGCGGCGGCGGTGGTGTCGCCATCGGGACCCGGCCGCCAGCCGTTCTCCAGCGCGCGCCGGGCGATGTTCGGGCCGCTCGCGATCCGCTCCACGCAGCCGCGCGAGCCGCAGGGGCACAGGTCGCCGTCGAGGTCGACGCTGATGTGGCCTATGTGACCCGCGTTGCCCGTCGGGCCGGGGTGCAGCCGCCCGTTGAGGATCAGACCGCCGCCGACCCCGGTCGAGACGACCATGCACAGGGCGTTGTCGTGGCCCCGGGCGGCGCCCTGCCAGTGCTCGGCGGCGGCGATCGCCACCCCGTCGCCGATCAGTTCCACCGGCAGACCCCCGGTGACCGCGCGCACCCGGTCGACCAGCGGGAAGTCACGCCAGCCCGGCACGTTCACCGGACTCACCGTGCCGGTGGCGGCGTTCACCGGGCCGGCGCTGCCGATGCCGACGGCGCCCGCGCGGGCCCACAGGGGCGAGCCGGTCAGATCGCCGAGCACCTCCGCCACGGCCCGCATGATGGTGTCGCCGTCCTCCTGCGCGGGCGTCGCGCGCTGCGCTCGCACCAGGATTGAGCCGTGGGCGTCCACCAGCGCTCCGGCGATCTTGGTGCCGCCGATGTCGAGCGCGGCCACGAGGTCGGTGTGCATCAGTGTGATATCTCCCCGTCAACCAGGTTAAAAGGGCTGGCCGGTCGCGGTGGGGGCGCGGGCCGGAGATTGCGGTGGACAGTCTCTCGCGGGCATGACAACGTTGTCCAGGCTCTATGCTCGACGCCACATCCTCATACAAACCGATGAGCGACGCATTACCCCCTGGACAACAAGGCCGACAGGACAGGACAGCGCATCGTGCCCGAGACCATCCGCCGAGCAGACCGCCTCCCCGGAAGCCGCTACGGCAACCGTCCGACCATGAAGGACGTGGCCGCACGGGCCGGCGTCGGCCTGAAGACGGTCTCCCGCGTGGTCAACGGCGAGCCGGGCGTCACCCCGGACACGGAACGCCGGGTCCAGGAGGCCATCGAGGCGCTGGGCTTCCGCCGCAACGACAGCGCCCGGGTGCTGCGCAAGGGCCGCACCGCGAGCATCGGCCTGGTCCTGGAGGACCTCGCCGACCCGTTCTACGGTCCCCTCAGCCGCGCGGTGGAGGAGGTGGCCAGGGCGCACGGCGCCCTGCTGATCAACGGCTCCAGCGCGGAGGACCCGGAGCGCGAGCAGGAGTTGGCGCTGGCGTTGTGCGCGCGGCGCGTGGACGGGCTGGTGATCATCCCGGCCGGGGACGACCACCGGTATCTGGAACCGGAGGTCAAGGCCGGCGTCGCGACCGTGTTCGTGGACCGTCCGGCCGGGAAGATCGACGCCGACGTGGTGCTGTCCGACAACTTCGGTGGCGCCCGCTCCGGCGTCGCCCATCTCATCGCCCACGGCCACCGCCGGATCGGGTTCATCGGCGACATGCCCCGCATCCACACCGCGGCCGAGCGGCTGCGCGGCTACCGGGCGGCCATGGAGGACGCGGGGATACCCGTGGCGGAGTCCTGGATGTCCCTGGGCGTCACCGATCCGCGGCGGGTGCGCCGGGCGGCCGAGGAGATGCTCTCCGGGCCCTCCCCCGTCACGGCCGTCCTCGCGGGCAACAACCGGGTGACGGTGACCGTGATCCGCGTCCTCGCCGAGCACCGCCGCCGCGTGGCCCTCGTCGGCTTCGACGACTTCGAGCTCGCCGACCTGCTCCAGCCGGGCGTCACGGTGGTCGCCCAGGACGCGGCCGCCCTCGGCCGTACCGCCGCCGAACGCCTCTTCCGCCAGCTGGACGGCACCCTCGTCGCCCCGGAGCGCATCGAGCTGCCGACCCGGCTGATCACCCGCGGCTCGGGCGAGCTGCCACCGGCGGACTGAGCCGCCCATGAGAGGCCGCACGCTGGAGGAGCTCGGGCTCGCCGAGGTGCCGCGCGAGAACCCGCTGAGCTATCCGGGCGCCCGGCCCGTCGGCTCCGGGCTGCTGCTCGGAGACCGGATGCTGCCGCTGGACCGGCTGGTGCACGAGGACCGGACGCCGGTCGTGGCGGTCGGCTCCAACGCCTGCCCCGGCCAACTGCGCCACAAGCTCACCGAGTTCGGGATCACCTCGGCGCTGCCGATGGTGCACGCGTGGGTGCGGGGCCTCGACGTGGGCGTCTCCGCGCACGTCAGCCGCATGGGCTATGTGTCCGCCTCGCCCGTGGGCGCGCCCGGGGTGTCGCGGGAGTTGTTCGTCATCTGGCCGGACGCGGAACAACTGGCCGTGATCGACGCCAGTGAGCTCAACTTCGACCGTGCCTGGCTGCCCGCGCCGGACGTGCGGATCGAGCTGGCCGACGGCTCGACGCTGCCCGGCGCGTACGCGTACGTCAACCGGCACGGGGTCCTGCACAACGGCGACGGCGCGCCCCGCGCGCACCCGGGGCAGCGGGCCCTGATCGGCGAACTGCTGGCGCGGTCGGCCGAGTTGCGGGAGCTGTTCGGGATCACGCCCGAGCAGTTCTGCGCGCGGGCGCGCGCCGACGTCGAGCTGTGCGCGCGGGGCACGAGGTTGTTCGCCGAGCGGAAGTGGGTGACGGCGTCCGGGCTGGAGGCGTACGTCGCCTGAGGCGTACGCCATCTGAGGCGGGCGGTCCTCGGGCCCGCTATTCGGCCGACGCCGTGAGCTCACCGCGCCGTGGCGCCGCGAAGCCCTCCAGGCCGGCCCGGGTCAGTCCGCTCAGCCGGGCCACCTCGGCGGGGTCGAGGGCGCCGCAGTCCAGGCCGCGCAGCAGATAGCCGCTGAGGGCCTTGGCGGTGGCGGGTTCGTCCATGACGTCGCCGCCCGTCCGGTCGGCGTACCGGGCGAGCCGGGCCGCCGCCTGTTCGAAGCCCTCCCGGTAGAAGGCGAAGACGGCCGCGTAGCGGGTGGGCAGGTGGCCGGGGTGCATGTCCCAGCCCTGGTAGTAGGCGCGGGCCAGGGCGCGGCGGGTGAGGCCGTAGTGCAGCCGCCAGGCGTCGTGGACCTTCTCGGTGGGGCCGACCGGGAGGACGTTCGTCGAGCCGTCGGAGAGGCGTACGCCGGTGCCGGCCGCCGCGACCTGCATGACCGCCTTGGCGTGGTCGGCGGCGGGGTGGTCGGGCGCCTGGTGGGCGGCCGAGACGCCGAGACAGGCGCTGTAGTCGAAGGTGCCGTAGTGCAGTCCGGTGGCGCGGCCCTCGGCGGCCTGGATCATGCGGGCGACGGTGGCCGTGCCGTCGGTGGCGAGAACGGCCTGGCTGGTCTCGATCTGGATCTCGAAGCCGATCCGGCCCGGCTCCAGGCCGTACGTCTCCTCGAAGGCCTCAAGGAGGCGGACCATGGCGGTGACCTGCTCGGCGTACGTCACCTTGGGCAGTGTCAGCACGAGCCCGCCGGGCAGACCGCCGGCCTCCATCAGGCCGGTGAGGAAGATGTCGAGGGTGCGGATGCCCCGGTCGCGCACCGGCGCCTCCATGCACTTCATGCGGATGCCCATACAGGGGGCGGCGGTCCCCTTCTCGTACGCCTCGGCGATCAGGCGGGCCGCGCGGGCCGCCGCCTCGTCCTCCTCCGCGTCGGGGCGGCGGCCGTAGCCGTCCTCGAAGTCGACGCGCAGGTCTTCGACCGGCTCGCGCTCCAGCTTGGCGCGGACCCGGGAGTGGACCGGCTCGGCGAGGTCGTCGCCGAGGCCGAGGACGGCGGCGAAGGAGGCGGCGTCCGGGGCGTGTTCGTCCAGGGCGGCGAGGGCCTGGTCGCCCCAGGAGCGGATGGTGCCGGCAGCGAAGACGTCGCCGGGGACGTACACGGTGTGCACGGGCTGGCGGGTGCCGGGGTCGCCGGGGTAGCGGCGCTCCAGTTCCGCGTCGACCGGGGCGAGGGAGGCGCTGATCTCCTCGCTGACGGCGCCCGCGAGGCTCGTCGACACCTTCTCCTGCCGGCCCTGGCCCATTCCACACCTTCCAACAGATTTTCCGCTTTACGGAATCAACAATCCGTAGAACGAAGTTATCCGTGTGGCTTCCCGCTGGTCAACACCCCGTCCACAGCCCGAGCCGCCGTGTTCACTCCCCGTGCCAAGAACCTCTGGGCCCTCTTTCGCGCAACGGTTCGCACCTTCATCCTGATCCGTCGGGAGGGAATCACATGCCGGAGACCACCAGAATGACCCGCCGCACGGGCCTGAGAACGGCGCTGGCCACCGCGATCACCGTGCCCCTGCTCGGCACGGTGACGGCCCCGGCCGCCACATCGGCCCCCACGGTCGAACCGACCCCCGCGGCGGAACCGGCCGCCGCCGGACCGGCCGGCCGCCGCCTGGGCGTCATGACGTTCAACCTGCGCTTCGCGAGCACCACCGAACCCAACAGCTGGGCCGTCCGCCGCCCGGTGATGCGGGCGCTGTTGCGCCACGAGGCGCCCGACGTCCTCGGCACCCAGGAGGGCCTCTACCAGCAACTGCGCGACATCCACACCGACCTCGGGCCGACTTACGACTGGATCGGCACCGGCCGTGAGGGCGGCAGCCACGACGAGGCCGTGGCGGTCTTCTACAACACCCGACGCCTGGCTCCGGTGGAGCACGACACCTTCTGGCTCTCCGACACGCCGAAGGTGATCGGTTCGAACACCTGGGGCGCCGCACTCCCCCGCATCGCCACGTGGATCCGGTTCCGCGATCTGCGCGACGACGGACGCGAGTTCCACCTCCTCAACACCCACCTCGACCACCGCGTCCAGTACGCCCGCGAGCGTGCCGCGGCGCTCATCGGCCGTCGGATCGCGGAACTCGGTCCCTCCCAGCCGTTCCTCGTGACCGGCGACTTCAACTCGGCGGCCCACGACAACCCGGTCTACGACACCCTGCTGGACGCCGGACTCGTCGACACCTGGGACACGGCGGCCGGGCGGAGCAAGCTGTACGCGACCTTCCACGGCTACCAGCCGCTCGTCGCGGACGGCGACCGCATCGACTGGATCCTGGCCACCCCGGGCGTCACGACGCACCGGGCCACGGTCAACACCTACGCGCAGGACGGCCAGTTCCCGAGCGACCACCTGCCCGTGCAGGCGTCCGTGACCCTGGGATGAGCCGAGGCCCCCGTGACCGGTGCGGTCACGGGGGCCTCGGTCAGCCCGGTGGCGATCAGCCCTTGCGAGCCTTGATCTCCTCGGTGAGCTGCGGGACCACGTCGAACAGGTCGCCCACGACGCCGTAGTCGACCAGGTCGAAGATCGGGGCCTCGGCGTCCTTGTTGACGGCCACGATCGTCTTCGAGGTCTGCATGCCGGCGCGGTGCTGGATGGCGCCGGAGATGCCGTTGGCGATGTACAGCTGCGGCGAGACCGACTTGCCGGTCTGGCCGACCTGGTTGGTGTGCGGGTACCAGCCGGCGTCCACCGCGGCACGCGAGGCACCGACGGCCGCGCCGAGGGAGTCGGCGAGCGCCTCGATGATCGAGAAGTTCTCAGCGCCGTTGACGCCACGGCCGCCGGAGACCACGATCGCGGCCTCGGTCAGCTCCGGACGGCCCGTCGACTCACGGGCGGTGCGGCCGGTGATCTTCGTGCCGGTCGCCTTCTCGGAGAAGGACACGGACAGGGCCTCGACCGCACCGGCGGCGGGGGCGGCCTCGACGGCGGCCGAGTTCGGCTTGACCGTGATGACCGGGGTGCCCTTGATGACACGGGACTTGGTGGTGAAGGACGCGGCGAACACCGACTGGGTGGCCACCGGGCCCTCGTCGCCGGCCTCGAGGTCGACGGCGTCGGTGATGATGCCCGAGCCGATGCGCAGCGCCAGACGGGCGGCGACCTCCTTGCCCTCGGCGGAGGACGGGACCAGCACGGCGGCCGGGGAGACGGCCTCGACGGCGGCCTGGAGCGCGTCCACCTTCGGGACGACCAGGTACTCGGCGTACTCCGAGGCGTCGTGGGTGAGGACCTTCACCGCGCCGTGCTCGGCGAGGGTGGCGGCGGTGTCGGCGGCGCCGTTGCCCAGCGCGACGGCCACGGGCTCGCCGATGCGGCGGGCCAGCGTCAGCAGCTCCAGGGTCGGCTTGCGGACGGCACCGTCCACGTGGTCGACGTAGACGAGGACTTCAGCCATGGGATTGCTCTCCTGCGAAACGAAGTTGAGGGGCGGTCAGCGACTCAAGGGGCCTTAGATGAACTTCTGGCCCGCGAGGAACTCAGCGAGCTGCTTGCCGCCCTCGCCCTCGTCCTTGACGATGGTGCCGGCCGTGCGGGCCGGGCGCGCGTTCGCGGCCTCGACCTTGGTGAAGGCGCCGTCCAGGCCGACCTCCTCCGCCTCGATGTCGAGGTCGGACAGGTCCCAGGACTGAACCGGCTTCTTCTTGGCGGCCATGATGCCCTTGAAGGACGGGTAGCGCGCCTCACCCGACTGGTCGGTGACGGACACGACGGCCGGGAGCTGCGCCTGAAGCTGCTCGCTGGCGGCGTCGCCGTCGCGGCGGCCGGTGACCGTGCCGTCCTCGACCGAGACCTCCGACAGCAGGGTGACCTGCGGGACGCCCAGACGCTCGGCGACCAGCGCGGGTACGACGCCCATGGTGCCGTCGGTGGAGGCCATGCCGGAGATCACCAGGTCGTAGCCGGCCTTCTCGATGGCCTTGGCCAGCACCAGGGAGGTGCCGATGGCGTCGGTGCCGTGCAGGTCGTCGTCCTCGACGTGGATCGCCTTGTCGGCACCCATGGACAGCGCCTTGCGCAGCGCGTCCTTGGCATCCTCAGGGCCGATGGTCAGCACGGTGACCTCGGCGTCGTCGGCGTCATCGGCGATCTGGAGCGCCTGCTCGACCGCGTACTCGTCCAGCTCGGAGAGCAGACCGTCCACGTCGTCCCGGTCGACGGTCAGGTCATCGGCGAAGTGCCGGTCGCCAGTGGCGTCGGGCACGTACTTCACAGTGACAACGATCCTCAAGCTCACGCCGGCTCTCCTACTGCGTCGACATTTCCGGTCTGCCTCTTGCAGGCAGCATAGGCGCCTCAAGCGGCCGATCCCGGTCGGGGCGACCGCGCGCTCCGAACGAAATATTACTCGTCAGTACACCCAGTTCGTTCCCGCTAAGCAAGCGCTTTGAACTGTGACCTTCGCAACGCAGCGTAACCGGAATCAGACCACTCCGCAGGAGAGACGGCGCGTGATCAATCCCGCAGACCGCCGAAGCGGCCCTGGTGGTACAGCAGGGGGCGCCCGGTGCCGGTGGTATCGCCGAGGACGACTTCGGCGAGGACGATGCGGTGGTCCCCGGCGGGCACCCGTCCGACGACCCGGCAGACCAGCCAGGCCAGCACCTCGTCCAGCACCGGAACGCCTTCCGGGCCGTCGCGCCAGGCCGTGGCCGGGCCGAAGCGGTCGGCGCCGCTGCGGGCGAAGGTGGCGGCCAGCTCGCGCTGGTGCTCGCCGAGTATGTGCACGCCGACGTGGTCGGACTCCGCTATCGCGGGCCAGCTCGAGGCGCCGGTGCTGATGCCGAAGGAGAGCAGCGGGGGCTCGGCGGAGACGGAGGTGAGGGAGGTGGCGGTGAAGCCGACCGGGCCGGCGTCACCTCGGGCGGTGATCACCGCGACACCCGCGGCGTGCCGGCGGAAGGCGGAGCGCAGGAGGTCGGGGGAGGCGAGCTGGAAGGTGCCGAGATCGGGTGTGGCCGTCATGGAGTTGTCCTTCTCCGGGAGGTGGCGTGGGTGTCCGTCGCTGCTCAAGAGCCGGGACAGCGCGCGCTCGCGGTGCGGGCCAGGTCGACGTGGACCCGTCCGTAGAGAAGGAGTTCCGAAGGCATACGGTCAGGCTGACGATAGGTGGTGCGCCCAGTCAAGTACGTTCCGCGATCTGGGAGCTGCCTCACCGTCACCGTCACGTCCGTCACACGGCCTCGCCGAGCGCCGCGATGACATCGGCCTTGCGCGGCTGGCCGGTGGCGCGCCGCACGACCCGCCCCTGGGCGTCGAGGACCAGCACGGTGGGGGTCTTGAGGATCTCGAGCTCGCGTACGAGGTCGAGGTGGTCCTCGGCGTCGATCTCGACGTGGGCGACGCCGGGGACCATCCCGGCGACCTCGCCGAGCACCCGCCGGGTCGCCCGGCAGGGGGCGCAGAAGGCGCTGGAGAACTGCACGAGGGTGGCCCGCTCGCCGAGTTCGCCGCCCAGCTCGGCCGCCCCGAGCCGCTTGCCGTCGTCCCGCCCGCGCACCCGTACTCTCCCGCTCCGCCGCCGTTGCAGCACTCCGTAGGCGCTCGCCACGGCGAGCACCGCCACGCACACCACCATTCCGGTCATCATGTGCACAAGCATTCACGAGACTGCAAAGATTCCCGCCTCCCCGAGGGGTGCCCTGTCCGGAATGCTTGATTCATGGACATCGACGTGAGGGGGCCGCGCTTCGGGGCGGCCGTGACGACGCTCGTGCTGGCGGCGGTACTGGTCACCGGGAGCGCGTGGCTGCTCGCCTGGCAGACCCTGGCGTTCGCGCTGGGCGCCGCCGGGGGCGTGGGCCGGTCACCGTACGGCCTGCTCTTCCGGAAGGCGGTGCGCCCGCGGCTCGGCCCGCCGACGGAGTTCGAAGCGCCCGAACCGCCGCGTTTCGCACAGGCGGTGGGGCTCGTCTTCGCCGGGCTCGGTCTGGTCGGGTACGCGCTCGGACCCGAGTGGCTGGGGCTCGCGGCCACGGGGGCGGCACTCGCCGCCGCCTTCCTGAACGCGGCGTTCGGATACTGCCTGGGCTGCGAGTTGTTCCTGCTCGTCCGGCGGGTGACGGTACGTACGCAGTAGAACGGGACGTAACGGGCAAAAGGGCCTTGAAAGACCAAGGTGGAGAATAGGCCGACGTGACGAGGATCTCGCCGTGGCGGGGCACCAGGGCTGGCTCCGCGTCCGTTCTTCGGGCACGATCTGCGAGACGCCGTAAACCTACGGCTGCGTAACTTTCGCGCCGGGAGCCCCTTCCCCAGGCTGACAGAAAGGGTCCACCCCGACCATGGCAGAGCTGGTCTACCGTCCCGTCATCGGTCTCGCCCTGACGATGTTCAAGGCCTGGGACCTGAAGATCGACTGCAAGGGTTCGGAGAACATCCCGCGCTCGGGCGGCGCCGTGCTGGTGAGCAATCACATCAGTTACCTGGACTTCATCTTCAACGGTCTGGCGGCACTCCCGCAGAAGCGGCTGGTGCGCTTCATGGCGAAGGAGTCCGTCTTCCGCCACAAGGTCTCCGGCCCGCTGATGCGCGGCATGAAGCACATCCCGGTGGACCGCAACCAGGGCGAGACGGCGTACGCGCACGCGCTGGACTCGCTGAAGTCCGGTGAGATCATCGGGGTCTTCCCGGAGGCGACCATCTCGCAGTCCTTCACGCTGAAGAGCTTCAAGTCCGGTGCCGCGCGCCTGGCCCAGGAGGCGGGCGTGCCGCTGGTCCCGATGGCGGTGTGGGGCACCCAGCGGCTGTGGACCAAGGGGCATCCGCGCAACTTCAAGCGCAGCCACACCCCGGTCACCATCCGCGTCGGCGAGGCGCTCGAAGCCTCCCGCGAGCAGTACGCGGGCGCCATCACCCGCCGGCTGCGCGAACGCGTCCAGGACCTCCTGGACACGGCCCAGCGTGCCTACCCGGGCCGCCCCAAGGGCCCTGAGGACTCCTGGTGGCTGCCCGCCCACCTCGGCGGCACGGCCCCGACCGCGGAGCAGCTCAAGGCCGCCGAGGCCCACTGACACCCCGTCCCCCGAGTACCCCCGGCCCCGTCGCCTCAGAGTGCGGCGGGGAGCGTCCGCCACAGGTACGGGCGGACGGGCGCGGCCTTCAGCGCCGCGAGCACGACCGGGTGAGGTTCGGCGTAGAGGACCGGATAATCCAGTTCGCCCGACTCCGCGTCGGGTTCGAAGGCCAGCCGCTCCCCGTCCAGGGAGAACCGCGCGTCCACGCCCGGCTTGTTGCCGCGCGGGTCCTGCCGGTGCCAGGCGCCGTTGAAGCGCACGGCGACCAGGCCGTGCACCACGTCGAACTTCTGGTAGCAGAGCGCCGTCGGGATGTCCTCGGCGCGCAGCAGCGCGGCCAGCGCGTGGGCCTTGGCGTAGCAGATGCCGGTGCCCTGCTCCAGTACGTCCGAGGCGCGCCAGGTGACGCGCGGGTCGCCCACGTCCTGGGAGTGCGGGATGGTGTCGCGCACGAACTCGAATGCGAGGCGCGCATAGGAATACGAGTCGTCGGCGTCTGCCGCGAGACGCGCGGCCGTTTTCCTGACCACCGGGTGATGGTGGTCGATGACCTCGTCGGCGGCCAGATAGGCGGACAGGTCGGGTGTCTGCTGGATCATCTCCATGCCCGCAGAGCATAGGAATGCGATCACCCGAGAGTCAATGACTTTTCAGGTGACCGCATATCTATGCACACATGAAGGGGGCGGCACTCAGCGCGCCATCTCCTCCTTGACCGCCGCCACGAACGCGTCCACGTCCTCCGCGGTGGTGTCGAAGGAACACATCCACCGGACGACACCTGCGGCCTCGTCCCAGAAGTAGAACCGGAACCGCTTCTGGAGGCGCTCGCTCACGTCGTGCGGGAGCCGGGCGAAGACCCCGTTGGCCTGCACCGGGTAGAGGAGCTCCACCCCGTGCACCGCCCGCACGCCCTCCGCCAGCCGCTCGGCCATCTCGTTGGCGTGGCGGGCGTTGCGCAGCCACAGATCCCTGGCGAGCAGGGCCTCGAACTGCACCGACACAAAGCGCATCTTGGAGGCGAGCTGCATGGACATCTTGCGGATGTGCTTCATCCGACGCACGGCGTCCTGGTTGATGACCACGACCGCCTCGCCGAACAGCGCGCCGTTCTTCGTCCCGCCCAGCGAGAGGATATCGACGCCGACCGCGTTGGTGAACGTCCGCATCGGGACGTCCAGGGAGGCGGCCGCGTTGGCCAGCCGGGAGCCGTCCAGGTGCACCCTCATGCCGTGGGCGTGGGCGTGCTCGCAGATCGCGCGGATCTCGTCCGGCGTGTAGACGGTGCCCAGCTCCGTGCTCTGGGTGATCGACACCACCTGCGGCATGGCCCGGTGCTCGTCCTCCCAGCCGTACGCCTGCCGGTCGATCAGCTCGGGGGTGAGCTTGCCGTCCGGGGTGGGCACGGTGAGCAGCTTGAGGCCGGCCATGCGTTCGGGGGCGCCGCCCTCGTCGACCTGGATGTGCGCGCTCTCGGCGCAGATCACCGCGCCCCAGCGGTCGGTGACCGCCTGGAGCGCGACGACGTTCGCGCCGGTGCCGTTGAAGACCGGGAACGCCTCCGCCGTGGCGCCGAAGTGGCTGCGGATGATCTGCTGGAGGTGCTCGGTGTAGTCGTCCTCGCCGTACGCGACCTGGTGACCGCCGTTGGCCAGGGCTATGGCGGCGAGCACCTCGGGGTGCACGCCCGCGTAGTTGTCACTGGCGAAACCGCGGACCTGCGGGTCGTGATGACGACGGGCATCGGTCTTCGGGGGGTTCACGGCTTCTCGGTCAGCCACAGGCGGTGTCCGTTCACTTCGGCGGCGGGCTTGCTCCAGACGCCGGTGATGGCCTCCGCCAGGTCCTTGACGTCGGTGAAGCCCGCGAACTTCGCGTTGGGGCGTTCGGCACGCATCGCGTCGTGCACCAGCGCCTTCACCACCAGGATGGCAGCCGCCGACGTCGGGCCCTCGGCGCCCCCGGCCTTCTTGAAGTAGTCGGCCAGAGCCAGCGTCCAGGCCTCGGCGGCGGCCTTGGCCGAGGCGTAGGCGGCGTTGCCGGCGGTGGGCTTGCTGGCGCCCTCGGCGCTGATCAGCAGGTACCGGCCGCGTTCGCTGCGCTGAAGCGCCTCGTGGAAGGCCAGGGAGGTGTGCTGCACGGTCTTGACGAGCAGCAGCTCCAGGAAGTCCCAGTCGTCGAGGCTGGTCTTGGTGAAGGTCTCGCTGCCGCGCCAGCCGCCGACGAGGTGGACGAGGCCGTCGACGCGGCCGAAGTCCTTCTCGATGTGCGTGGCCCAGTCGCGGGTGGACTGGAGGTCGAGCAGGTCCACCGTGTCCCCGGTGACGGTGGCGCCGCCGCCGGCGTAGCGGGCCGCGTCCACGGCCTCCGACAGCCGCTGCGGGTCGTTGTCCGCGCCGACGACGGTCGCGCCCGCCTCGGCGAGCCTGCGCAGCGTCGCACGGCCGGCGGGTCCGCCCGCGCCGGCGACCGCGATCACCGCTCCGTCGAGAGCCCCGTTCCTCATCTTCGCCTCCTGCTGAGCGGTGTTCGTACGGTCGCTCACGCGGCCACCTTCTGGGCGCCGTCCGCCGTGATGCCCTTGGTGGAGGCGATCACGTTCTTCAGCTTCTTGGACAGTGCCTCATAGAACATGCTCAGCGGAAACTCGTCCGGAAGCACGTCATCCACCAGCTTGCGCGGCGGCTGCGTGAGGTCCAGGGCGTCGGGGCCCTTGGCCCACTTGGAGCCCGGGTGCGGAGCGAGGTAGGTGGAGACCAGTTCGTACCCGGCGAACCAGTGCACGAGCTTCGGGCGGTCGATGCCGTCCCGGTAGAGCTTCTCTATCTCGGCGCACAGCTGGTTGGTGACCTGCGGGGCGCGCTCCCAGTCGATGGCGAGCTTGTTGTCGGTCCAGCGCACGACATCGTGCTTGTGCAGGTAGGCGAAGAGCAGCTGGCCGCCGAGGCCGTCGTAGTTACGCACGCGCTCACCGGTGACGGGGAAGCGGAACATCCGGTCGAAGAGCACCGCGTACTGCACGTCACGGGCCTGCGGGACGCCGTCCGCCTGGAGCTTCACGGCCTCCTTGAAGGCGGTGAGGTCGCACCGCAGCTCCTCCAGGCCGTACATCCAGAACGGCTGGCGCTGCTTGATCATGAACGGGTCGAAGGGCAGGTCGCCGTGGCTGTGGGTGCGGTCGTGGACCATGTCCCAGAGCACGAAGGCCTCTTCGCAGCGCTTCTGGTCGTGGACCATCGCGGCGATGTCCTCGGGCAGTTCGAGGCCCAGGATGCCGACGGCGGCGTCGGTGACCCGGCGGAAGCGGGCGGCCTCACGGTCGCAGAAGATGCCACCCCAGGAGAAACGTTCCGGCGCCTCGCGGACGGCGATCGTCTCGGGGAACAGGACGGCGGAGTTGGTGTCGTACCCGGCCGTGAAGTCCTCGAAGGTGATGCCGCAGAACAGCGGGTTGTCGTAGCGCGTGCGCTCCAGCTCGGCCAGCCAGTCCGGCCAGACCATGCGCAGCACGACCGCCTCGAGGTTGCGGTCGGGGTTGCCGTTCTGCGTGTACATCGGGAAGACGACGAGGTGCTCCAGGCCGTCGGCGCGGTGCGCGGCGGGCTGGAAGGCGAGCAGCGAGTCCAGGAAGTCCGGCACCTGGAAGCCGGCGTCGGCCCAGCGGCGCAGGTCGGCCACGAGGGCCTCGTGGTAGGCGGCGTCGTGCGGCAGCAGCGGGGACAGCTCGACGACGGCGTCGACCACACGGCGGACGGCGGACTCGGCCTCGGCCGGGTCCGGGGCGCCGTCGGCGTCGAAGTCGATCGATCCGTCCTTGGACTGCCATGGCCGGATCTGCTCCACGGCATCCTTGAGCGCAGGCCACGCAGGGTGCTCAACGACCCTGGTCGCAGGAGGAACCTGCTCCTCCGGACTCACCTGCACAAGAATCTCCGTCATGTCCCATCCTTCACAGCAGAACCTCGCGTGGGCACACCGTAGGCATACGGCGTTTCTCCCAGCAAGTACCGTCTCCGAAAATTATCCTGCGTCACACCATGGTCACCGCTCTTTTTCCTGCCCAGGATCGCGTGGACGCACACTTCCGCTTTGAATGCAGGCATGGGGGACGCGGACGGGGGTAGGAGGAACCGCCGTACGGATCCAGCCGGTCAATCGTCAGGACCGGCCATCACCCCAAACGCGCGTGTACGTGCGGGTTCAACCCGAGACCCGGCCATTAGGCTGCGAGCCTGCCGCGTGGACAGCGACGTCCGTCCGGTCCGCGCGCGTGCCGAGCCGCCGTCGACGGAAGCGAGTTGAACCTTGAACTTCCTTACCATCGGTCACCGCGGGATCATGGGTGTGGAGCCCGAGAACACCCTCCGTTCCTTCGTCGCCGCCCAGCAGGCCGGCCTCGACCTGATCGAACTCGATCTGCACCTGAGCAAGGACGGCGCCCTGGTCGTCATGCACGACACGGACGTGGACCGCACGACCGACGGCAGCGGCGCGATCGCCGAGAAGACCCTCTCCGAGCTGCGCACCCTGGACGCGGGCCACGGCGAGCGGGTGCCGGTGTTCGAGGAGGTCCTGGACGCCGTGAAGGCGCCGCTCCAGGCCGAGATCAAGGATGTCGCCGCGGCCCGGGCGCTGGCCGATGTGATGCGCGGGCGGGACCTGGTCTCCCGGGTGGAGGTGTCCTCCTTCCACGACGAGGCGATCGCCGAGATCGCCCGCCTGGTCCCGGGTGTCCGCACGGCGCTCATCGCCAGCCGCTACGGCACCGACGTGGTGGACCGGGCCGTGGCGGTCGGTGCCGCGACCGTCTGCCTCAACATCCGGCGGCTCACCCTGGAGATCGTCGAGCACGCCCGCAAGGCGGACCTGAGGATCATCGGCTGGGTGGTCAACACCCAGGACCACCTGCGGCTCGTGCGGGCCCTCGGCCTGGACGGGGCGACCACCGACTACCCCGAGATCAAGCGCACCGGCCGCTTCACGGCGTGACGGTCACGCCGTGACGATCAGGCCGTGACGGTCAGACGAGCGGCTTGACCAGCAGCTCGAACTGGAGATCGGCGCGCTGCGGGATGCCGAAGCGCTCGTCGCCGTACGGGAAGGGCGTCATCCGTCCCGTACGGCGGTAGCCGCGGCGTTCGTACCAGGCGATCAGGTCGTCGCGTACGGAGATCACCGTCATGTGCATCTCCCTGACGCCCCAGCTCTCGCGGGCCTGCCGCTCCGCCTCCGCGATGATCACCTTGCCGAGGCCGGCGCCCTGGAGCGCGGGGCTGACGGCGAACATGCCGAAATAGGCGTGGTCGCCGCGGTGTTCGAGCTGGCAGCAGGCGACGATCCGGCCGTCCCGCTCGACCGTCAGCAGTCGGCTGTCCGGCGACTTGATGACCTCCAGCACGCCCTGCGGGTCCGTCCGCCGCCCCTGGAGGATGTCCGCCTCGGTGGTCCATCCGGCCCGGCTGTCGTCGCCCCGGTAGGCGGACTCGATCAGCGCGACCAGCGCGTCCACATCGGCGTCGGTGGCGTCACGGAAGGTCGGTCGGGCAGCGGCGGTGTCCATGGGGAGACGTCTCCGAATCTCTGGCGCGGCAGGGCAGGACGAGACTAACCCTGCCACTACCCTCCGGGTGCATGGTGCACGTACTCAGCAGCCGGACACTCCTGCGCCCCACCGACCCCGAACGCTCCCGGTCCTTCTACGGCGAACGGCTGGGGCTCGCGGTCTACCGCGAGTTCGGCACGGGTCCGGACCGGGGCACCGTCTACTTCCTCGGCGGCGGCTTCCTCGAGGTGTCCGGACGGTCCGAGACCCCGCCGTCCCCGGCGCTGCGGTTGTGGCTCCAGGTTCCGGACCTGGCCGCGGCCCACGAGGAACTCCGCACCCGGGGCGTCGAGATCGTCCGGCCGCCGGTGAAGGAGCCCTGGGGGCTGGTGGAGATGTGGGTCGCGGATCCGGACGGGGTGCCGATCGTGCTGGTGGAGGTACCGGACGATCATCCGATGCGGTACCGGCCGGGCATCTGACGCGGCCGTCAGGTCTGCGGCCGGTGCTCCCAGCCGCGGTCCGTGCGGGTCAGTTCGCGGAAGCCCGCGGTTCGCAGCGTGTCGAGTGCGCCGTGGTCGTCGGCGAGTTCGTAGGCGAGGAGGCGGTGGACGCCGGACAGCCCGAGCCAGTCGGCGGCGTCGGCCAGGAGCCGGTGCTCCCAGCCGGCTCCGTGCCGTGCCGGGTCGACGTGCAGGTTGCCGATGTCGGCGAGCCCGGCGGGGCGTGCGTGGCGCTCTGGGCGGGCCAGGACGGTGTCGACCTCGACGAAGCCGACCGGCTGTCCGTCCGCGTACGCGGTGAGCCGGGTGCCGCACTGTCCCAGCGTGCGCTCCACGGTGACACCGGGCCGGGGTTCGGGGCGGGGCAGCTCGGACACCTGGGCGAGGAGGATCACCTCGGTGTGCCCGGTGTGCCGGAAACCGGCGCGCTCGTAGACGGAGCGCACGTGCGGCCAGTTGCCGGGCAGTCCGTACACGGCGGGGGCGGGCAGATCGCCCGATGCGAGGCGGATCCGAACCTGCCAGCGGGCGAGCTGGGCGAGGCAGGCGGCCATCAGCAGGTCGGCGGCCTTGTCGGTGTCCGGCCGGAACGGGGCCGGCGGATGCCAGAGGAACCAGGCGATCTCACCGGCGTCCCGGTAGCCGGCGCCGACCTCGGCGTCGGCCCGGTAGCGCAGGAGGTGGGCCGCGGCGACGACGTGCCGGCGCAGTTCGGCGACGAGCGTGACCCGCTGGGCCACCCACGGGTCGGTGACGAACTCGCCGGACTGCCGGTCCAGGCTGCTGAGCACGGTGTTCACGGAGACGGAGACACCGGGGACGACGGCGGCGACATGGGCGTTGACCAGCTCGGTCAGCTGGTCGCGGTCGTCGCGGTGGAAGGGGCGTACCTGGGACATGCGTGACCTCCGGTCCGGAGCGTGATCGGGAGGCCGCCATGCGATGCGGTACGGGCCGAGCGTACGCCGGTACCGCCGACGTCCGCGAGGGGGTGTCGGATGGCCGCGGACCGGCGACGGGGCTAGCGTGCTGCCATGAAGCTCGACGGGCCGGTGACCGGTGGACCCTGCTGGACGGAACTGGGGACCAGTGACCTGGAGGGGGCCAAGCGGTTCTACGCCGAACTGTTCGGCTGGCGTCCCGAGACGGATCCGCGCCAGGAGGCGGGCGGCTACACGGTCGCGCACATGGGGGACGCGGCGGTGGCCGCGCTCACCCCGCTGTACCAGGAGTCCCAACCGGTCGCCTGGAACGTGTCGTTCGCGGTCCCGGACGCCGACGCGGCGGCACGGCACGTGGAGGAGGCGGGCGGCACGGTGATCCTCGGCCCGATGGACGTCTTCGACGCCGGCCGCTTCGCCGTCGCCCTCGACCCGACGGGGGCGGCCTTCCAGCTGTGGCAGGCGCGCACCTTCCCGGGCGCCGGGCTGTTCAACGCGCCGGGCGCACTGGGCTGGGTGGAGCTGGCGACCCGTGACACCGATCGGGCCCAGGACTTCTACACCACGGTCTTCGGCTGGAGCGTCAACGCCTCCGAGTGGTACACGCAGTGGGGCGTCGACGGCGCCGACTTCGGCGGGATGGCGGCGATGGGCGACCGGTTCCCGCCGGAGCTGCCCGCGCACTGGATGCCGTACTTCGCCGTGGCGGACGTGGACGCGACGGCGGAGGTGACGGCACGGGCGGGCGGCGATGTCGTCATGGAGCCGTCCTCCATGCCCGGCGGCCGGCGTCTCGCGGTGCTGCGGGATCCGCAGGGGGCGGCCTTCGGCGTGTACCGGCCGGGCGAGGAGAGCTGAGCCCCTGCGGACCGGTCACCTCAGCGGTGTCACCGTCACCCGGTCGAGGACCGGGGCGTACGCCGAGCGCTGGCCGTGGGCGTTGCGGCCGGTGCCGTCGAAGTCGGGGAGTTCGTCGGCGGTGAAGGCGACCGTGTTGGCACCCCGGCGCAGGGTGACGGGGACGGAGAGCTCGAAGAAGTTGTTGAAGTGGAAAGTGGTCGGGAACAGCACGCGCCGCGGGTCGGCTCCGTCGACGGAGATGTCGGCGTGGCGGCAGACCGGGTCGGGGTTGTAGTGGGTGGCAGGCGCTTGTTCGCCGTTGGAGTAGCGGATGGTCAGCGCGTGCCGTCCGGCGCGCTCGGCCAGGACGGTCAGGGTGAGCGAGTTCGCCGGTCCGGCTCCGACGCCGTCCACCGCCTTGCCGCCGGTGGCGAAGGTGTGGGCGCCGGTGACCTGCGCCCGGCCGGTCAGGACGCCGTCCTCCGCCTGGTACGTGGAGACGGGCAGCAGGCCGCGGGACGGTCCGGCCAGCAGCCGGTCCAGGACGATCCGGTCCGACGCCCCCGTGACCGTGACCTTGTTGATGCCACCGGCCAGGAAGACCGGCAGCGCACCGCGTTCGACGGGCCCGAGTTCCTCGCCGTTGACCGTGAGCAGGCCCTCGCCCGGTCCGATGAGGTCGACGGTGACGCTCGCCTCGCCGTCAACGGACGCGTGCACCCAGAAGGTGGCGGTGCCCCCGCGCGGCAGGACGACCGCGCCGGGTCCGGAGGAACCGCGGTGCGCGTAGCTCACCCGCGCCCCGTTCCCGAGCGCGGCGTACTCGGCGTCGTACAGCGCGGGCGCGGTCACGTGCCCGTCGCGCAGGGCGAGGTCGAGCCGGTCGACGACCGCGTCGCCGCGGGTGGCGCCCAGGTCGGCGTCGTGGGCGGCCAGGGTGAGCGTGTGGTGGCCGGCGGTCAGCTCCACCCGGGTGTCGGTGCGGCCCCAGACCGCCCACTTGTAGCCGAGGGGCAGCCGCAGCTCCTGCGGCCGCTCGCCGTCGACGCGCAGGAAGACGTTGGTGGGGCCCTGTTCGCGCACGCCCTCGGCGAGATTGTGGGAGTTCGCGAAGACGGTGACGTCGTACGTCCCGTCGCGCGGAACCTCTACGTCGAAGGCGAGGACCAGGTCGGAACCGGTGCGCAGGCCGCCGACGTGGTGGCCGCCGGAGGTGGCGAACTTCTCCACGTCGGCCGGGGACCCTTCGGGCCCGTGCACGACGTGGCCGTCACCGCGGTGCGCCGCGTCCTCGGCCTCGTACGTCCGCCGCCAGCCGGTCGAGGGCGGCACCGGAGCGGCACCGCCGCCGGGAGACATGATCACCTGGTAGGCGGACATCTCCTCCAACCAAGGCAGACGCACCGTCACCTTGCCGTCCACGACGGGCACTTCCAGGTCGGCGAGCCGCAACGGCGCGGCCGAGGAACCGAGTTGGCCCGTCCATGGAATCTCGTGCAGCCGTACGTGCACGACGTCGCCGAACACCTCCCGGCCCACGCCCTCGAAGACGAGGCCGGCGCCGCCGCTCCCGCCGCCGAAGAGCACCCGTGCCTGGCGCTTGTCCCGGTCGAGGGAGGCGACGCCCTGGAGGGTGTACTGCACGTTCGGCTGCGGCGCGGTGACCCGGACCGTGTTGCCGGTCAGCTGTCCGTAGGCGTTGAACAGCCACCACTGGCCGTTGCCCTTGTTGGCCTCCACGGCGGAGTCGTTGAGGTTGCCGTCGATGTTCCAGTACGCCATGTCGGCGTCGACCTTGCACTCCTCCAGGGCGGCGATCCACTGGATCATCTGGCCGGGCACGGAGAGGTGGTAGTTGTGGGCGTACTCGTTGATGTTGACCGGCAGCGGGCCGATCCCCAACTCCCGTTCCGTCCGCCGGTACTCGGCGACGTTGCGGCGGATCTCGTCCGGTGACGAGAGCTCGTGCCAGGTGACCACGTCGGGGAGGACGCCGTGGTCGCGGGCGAACTCCAGGAAGCCCCGGACCTCCTCGTACAGGATGCAGGTGTTGGGCCCGGCGATGCGCGCACCGGGGTGCAGGTCCCGGATGAGCCCGCACAGGTCCTGCCAGGCGGCGAAGTAGCGGGCCGGGTCGTCCCGCCAGGAGACGCTGTCGTAACTCCACTCCCCCGTGCCGAACATGTTGCCCTCGGGCTCGTTGAAGGGCACGTACACGACGTGGGACGCCAGGGGGCCGAGGGTGAGCACCTGCTCGACCTGGCGGCGGACCCGGGCCCGGAAGCCGGCGAGGCGTTCCTCGCCGGTGGCGCCGGGCCACTCGTAGGGGAAGCCGCGGTAGATGTCGGTCATGTAGACGTACACGTCCCGGCCGCCCGCCTCGACGAAGGAGGGCAGGATCTCCAGGGCGTCGGCGCCCGGGTGCTGGGTGCCGTCCTGTGCCTTGGTGGAGACCGTGCGCACGTACATGCCCTCGACGACGTTTCGGCTGGGCACGCCGTCGCCGTACAGCCCGTACAGCGTGCCGCCGGCGCCGCCGTGGACGGGGCCGGTGTCGGTGCCGAGATCGACGGTGAGCGTCTGGGCGGCGGAGTCTGCGTCGGTCACGACACCATCCCTTGTCCGTGATTTCGTACACCAGTCGGTAACCCGAACGGGACGACCGTAAGGATCACCTGCGGTCCGCGTCAACGGTCGCGACGGGCACCGCTCACGCGCGCAGGGCGCCCATCCGTCCCTCCAGCCGGGTCAGCAGCTCGGCGAGCAGGCCGGCCAGCTCCCCCGTGCCACCCGGGGCCAGGACGGACAGGACGGCCGTCTCGTAGGCGAGCTGCTCGGGGAGGATGCCGTCCACGAGGGCACGGCCCGCGTCGGTGAGGCGCAGATGCGCGACCCGGCGGTCACGGGTGTCGCCGCGGCGTTCGACCAGGCCGCGCGCGGTGAGCTGCTTGAGGCGCTTGGTGACGGCCGCGCCGGAGGAGTAGGTCTCGCGGGCCAGCTCGCTCGGTGTCAGCTCGTGGCCGGTGCGGCGCAGGGCGCCCAGCAGGTCGAACTCGGGGCGGCTGAGCCCGGCGCGGCGCAGCGGGGCGTCCTCGGCCTGTTGCAGGAGGGCCGCGCAGCGGTTGATGCGGCCGATGACCTCCATGGGCCCGGTGTCCAGCTCGGGATGGACGGCCTGCCACTGCCGGACCACCGCGGCGACCGTGTCCCCCCTCGCCGCGTCACCGTCGGCCGCCGGTCGTCCGTTCGTCCCCGTCATGGCCGTACGTCCTCCGTGGTCCTCGTCCCGGCCGGGGGGCGCGGCCCCAGGCGTCGTACCGTCGCGGCGAGCGTACGGTGTCCGGACTGCTCGGCGAGCACGACCCGCTCCTCGGGCAGGGCGCGTTGCCACCACTCGCCGGACGCGGCGTCGGCCGTGGCGCGCAGTTCGACCAGGGCGGCGGCCAGCGAACGGCGGGCCGTTTCCAGCGCGCGGGGCTCCGGACGGGGTTCGGCGAGCAGACGGGCGGCGCGTTCACGGGCCCGTTCGGCCGCGGTCAGCGCGTGTCCGAGACGGTCGCCCGCCCGCCGGTTGGTCACGGCGACGGCGGCGACGAAGCCGACGAGCGCGCCGACCAGGGTGTCCACGACCCGCTCGGTGATCAGTGCGGCGGAGTCCTGCGTCCGGGCGAACTCGGTGATGAGCAGCGCCATGGGGGTGACGCAGACTGTGCCGAGCCAGTAGTTGCGGCCGATCAGCGCCTCGGCGCCGAAGTTCAGGGCGAGGCAGCACAGCACCAGGGCCGCGGGGTGCAGGTGGGCCACCGGAACGAGGGCGGCGAAGAAAAGGACGCCGACCAGGTTGCCGACGACACGCTGTACGCCCCGGCTCCAGGTGAGAGTGACGTTGGCCTGGTACATGGAGGCGGCGGTGACGACGGCCCAGTAGGGCCTGCCGATTCCCAGAGCCAGGGAGGCGTATCCGGCGAGCGAGCAGCCGATCGCGGTGCGGGCGGCGATCGGGGCGAGCGGGCCGAGGGCGCGCCACCAGGCGGGGTGCGGGGCGGCGCGTTCGGCGTCCACGCCGAGGAGTTCGTCGGCGCCGGCGGCGTCCGGGAGGCCGGTCCGGGGGACGCGGCCGGTGCCTCGCAGGGCCCGCGCCCAGCCGCGCAGCCGCTCGGGGTCGGTGTCGGCGGGTGCGGCGAGGGCGACCTCGGCTCGGACGAGCAGGCGTTCGAGGGCACGGCGGGTGCGGTCGGCGCGGGCGCCGGTGGACAGCAGCGACTGCCAGGCGGCGTGCACGGCGGCGGCCGCGGCGGCACGAGTGCGGGCGTGGCCGTCGCCGGTGCCGCGCGTGGCGGCGTACGCGGCGGCACGAGTGCGGGCGTGGCCGTCGCCGGTGCCGCGCGTGGCGGCGTACGCGGCGGCGGCGTTCAGGGCCTGGGCGGTGGCACGGCGCTCGGGGCCGTGCGGGCGCAGCAGGCCGGGCGCCATGCCGACCAGCCAGGCCCAGGCGCCCGCTCCCACGGCCAGCGCCAGGTGGCCGGGCACCTGGCCGAGGGTCTGCGGCACGAACAGGGAAGCGGAGCTGATGAAGGTCAGCACCACGTTCCCGGGCGGGCCGACACGGGTGGCGTCGCACACCGCCTTCTGCACGGCGGCCAGGAGTGCGCCGACGGTGACCAGGACCAGGGCGTCGGCGGTGAGCGAGGCAGTGAGCAGGGCGACGGCGAGCCCGGCGACCATGCCGAGCACCACCCACGCCAGGGCGCGGGCCCGGGCCGCGTACGGACGGTTGTGGCCGTAGAGCGCGCACAGCGAACCGGCCATCGTGTACATCGCGAGGTCCAGGCGGCCGAGCGCGAGCAGGGCCAGGTTGGGCGGGGCTACCGCGGCGACCACGCTCAGCGCGGGCTTGAACCAGATGTCGGACGGCCGGCCCAGGCGCAGAACGCCGGCCAGGGGAAGACGGTGAGGGGTCGCACAGCTCATACCAACTAATTTAGCATGTGTTTTACCTGTAAATCATTCTCGGGAGGGGCCCTCGCCGAACCTCTCACCTGCCGTGCACCACCGAATGCTCCCGTGCACCCCTATGCGCTCGCGTGCGCAGCGCGCGGATGGGGCATCGCATCCCTCGACCTACCGTGGAGGGGGGAGGTGCGCGTGCACGGACCGACTTCGCCCGGCTGGCTGCTGGTCGCGCTCTGCGCCGGGACCGGGGCCTACTGCCTGCTGCGGATGCGCAGCGGCGTCGAGGAGCAGCGGCGCGCCGCGGGTGGCGAGGCGCTCATGGGCTTCGGCATGGCGGCGATGGCCGTGCCCGGCACGGTGTTCAGCCCACCGCCGTGGACCTGGCCGCTCTACGCCGCGGTGTTCGGCGCGGCGGCAGTGCGTGCCCTGTGGGCCGCGCGCGGCAGCCCGCACCACCTGCACCACCTGGTGGGCAGCGCGGCCATGGTCTACATGGCGGTCGTGATGGCCGCATCCCCGGTATCGCACCACGTCCACGGCGGCGCGGGGGTACCGCCGCTGACGGGCGCGCTGCTCCTCTACTTCGCCGGGTACGTGCTGTTCTCCGGCGTCCGGCTGGTCCCCGCCGGCGTCACGTCCGGCACGGGCGACGTCCGGTGGGGCGACCGGCCGGAGCTGGCGCGGGCGTGCCGGCTGTCGATGGGGATCGGCATGGTGGCCATGCTGCTGACGCTCTGAGGTGCCGGTCGGCGGGGCGGGGCGGGGCGGGGTGCCCTGGACGCGCCGGGCGCAAGCGTTGCCTGCGTCACTTTGCCGCGGCGGACCGTACCCCTCGGTAGCCGCCGCTCATAGGGTGCTGCCCATGATGGTCCCCGCGGCACTGCTGCTGCTCGGCGCCCTGACCGCCGTCGTCGCCCCACGGCTGCTCGCCCGGGCCGACTGGCCGGACCGTGAACCGGTGGTCGCCCTGTGGGCGTGGCAGTGCGTCGTCGCGGCCGTCCTGATGTGCTGCGCGCTGTCGATGACACTCAGCGCGGCGGCCGCCTGGCAGGCGGTGCGCGGGCACGTGTTCGGCTCGGCACCACGGGCGGTCGTGGACGCGTACGCCCTCGGCACGGCCGGACCCTGGGCGGCGACGACCGCGGTGACGCTGGCGTGCGGCGGACTGTGGAGCGCGGCGATGCTGGTCCGCGAGGTGGCCCGGGCCCAGTCACGACGGCGCCGCCGACGGGCCGAACTCCTGGTGCGGGCCCCGCTGTTGCCCGGTGAGGAGCCCGCGGGCGGCCGTCTGGTCGTACTGGAGGGCGGGCGGCCGGACGCCTGGTGGCTGCCGGGGGCCACACCGCAACTCGTCGTCACCACCGCCGCGTTGAGCCGGCTGAAGGGACGGCAACTGGACGCGGTCCTCGCTCACGAGCAGGGACACGCACAGGCCCGCCACGACTGGTTGCTGCACTGCTCGGCCGCGCTGGCGGGTGGTTTTCCGCAGGTGCCGGTGTTCGCCGCGTTCCGCGACGAGATGCACCGGCTGGTGGAACTCGCCGCCGACGACATGGCCTCCCGCCGCTTCGGCCGGCTGACGACCGCGCTGGCCCTGGTGGAACTCAACGAGGACCGGGGCGTCTTCGGCCCCGGCTCCACCCCGCACGCCCACGTCCCCCAACGCGTGCACCGGCTGCTCACGCCCCCGGACCGCCTCACGGCGATGCACCGCCTCCGCCTGACCGCCGCGGCGGCGGTGGTGCCGGTCATCCCGGTGCTGGTGGCGCTGGTGCCGGGGCTGCGGGCGCTGGGGTAGGCCCGCCCCTCGGGCTCGTGGTGCCGGGCCGCTCGGGGCGACGGGCTCCGAGCCCCCGTCGGCCCGGGACTGGCCTCGCACCCCACGTTTCGGCGAAGATCGCATCATGCACCACCCGTCCGTCGACTCGCCGCCCCGCCCGAAGCAGTACCGCGCGGCAGCCGTGGCGGCCGCGCTCCTCGCGCTGTGCTCCGCGCTGCTGCTGACGCTGGTCGCGACCAGATGGCACCCCCTGATCGCCGCGGACGGGGACGTCTCCCGCACGACACACCACTGGGCGGTCGCGGAGCACGGCGTGACGCACACCTTCCGCATCCTCACCGACTGGGTCTGGGACCCGCTGACGATGCGCCTGGTGTGCGCGGCGGCCGCGGTGTGGCTGGTGTGGCGCCGGTCGGCGTGGTGGACGGCGGCGTGGCTGGCGGTGACCGTCGCGGTGGCCACCATCGTGCAGCAGTCGCTGAAGACGGCCGTCGACCGCCCGCGCCCGGTCTGGCACGACCCCGTCGACTCCGCGCACTACGCGGCCTTCCCCTCGGGTCACGCCATGACCGCCACGGTGGTGTGCGGCCTCCTGCTCTGGCTGCTCCCCCGCTTCGGCGCCGGCCGCGCCCTGCGGCGTACGGCCCTGGCCGTGGCCGTCGTGTCCGTACTGGGCGTCGGCCTGACCAGGGTGTGGCTGGGCGTGCACTGGCTGTCGGACGTGGTCGGGGGGTGGCTGGCCGGGGGGCTGGTGGTCGCGGTGGCGATCATGGCCTACGAGTCGCCGTGGGGCGCCCGGGCCCGCTCTCACTGACGGACGGTCCCAGTCAGCCCCACCCGAACATCGAACGTGCTTACGATCATGCGGCGCGGCGTCCGCGCGGCCGGCCCAGGCCCAGGAGGCTCAGGCGGCGTCGGCGTCGGCGGATTTCTCCCCAGGGACGCTCTTCTCCGGGCAGTCCGCCATCGGCGACATCGACGCCTACCTGGACATCAAGTTCAGCATCCAGGTGACCGACGCCCCCGCGGCCAACTCCATCGACCCGCTCGAGATCGCCACCCGCGGCTGGCACGCCGTCAGGTTCTACGGCACCCCGCCGGCCGGGCCACCCGCTACAGTCCAGCGCATGGCTGCCGTCCTCTTCGACTTCTCCGGGACCCTGTTCCGCATCGAGTCCACCGAGTCCTGGCTGCGTGCCGTCCTCGCCGAGTCGGCACTGGAGTTGCCGGAGCCGGAACTGGCCCAGACAGCAAAGGCGTTGGAGGTCGCCGGAGCGCTGCCCGGCGGGGCGGCGCCGGTCGAGCTGCCCGCGGAGCTGGCGGAGGTGTGGGCGGTCCGGGACGAGAGCGCCGCGCTGCACCGGGCCGCGTACACCGGTCTGTCCCGCCGGGTTCCGCTGCCTGCTCCCGGGCTGCACGAGGCGCTGTACGACCGGCACATGTCCCCGCGGGCCTGGTCTCCGTACCCCGACGCCGTCAAGGTGCTGAGCACCCTGCGTGAGCGCGGGATCGGCGTGGGCGTGATCAGCAACATCGGCTGGGACCTGCGCCCGGTCTTCCGCGAGCACGGACTCGACGAGTACGTGGACGCGTACGTGCTGTCGTACGAACACGGCATCCAGAAGCCGGACCCGCGCCTGTTCGCCACGGCCTGCGCGGCGCTCGGCGTCGAGCCCCGTGACGCGCTGATGGTCGGCGACAGCCGACCGGCGGACGGTGGTGCGGCGGCCCTGGGGTGCCGGGTGCACTTCGTGGACCACCTGCCGGTGTCCGAGCGGCCGGACGCGCTGCTGCCGGTGCTGGACCTGGTGGGCTGAGCCCGGCGGAGCCCCGTCGGGGTCCTCCCCGAGCCCGGCCCTGGCACGGCGCCGACGCAGCAGGTCCCGGCACTGGTCGAGCAGAGCCGCCCGTCTGGGACGATCCCCCGCGTCGTCCCTGACGGACGGCAGCCCTGGACAGGCCCCGGTGGAAGCGGCGCCTGGTGCGTCGATTATAGTTGGCTGGCAGCCAGTCAACGCAGGAGTTTCAGCATGTCCCCGCGCAGCGCCTCGGTCAATGAAGAGTTGCGGCGGCGTTCCCGGGAGCGGCTCCTTCAGGCCGCGCTGGAGCTGGTCGGGGAGCACGGGTACGAGGCCACGACCTTGGGTGACATCGCGGACCGGGCGGGCTCGGCGCGCGGCCTGGTGTCGTACTACTTCCCCGGCAAACGCCAGCTCGTGCAGTCCGCCGTGCACCGGCTGATGCACCGCACGCTGGAGGAGGCGCTGGAGCGCGAGCCCCGCACCGACGACGGGCGGGAGCGGCTGGCGCGGGCCATCGACGCGATCCTGGGCCTGGCCCGGGACCGGCCCGTGCTGATGCGCCAGCACATGGCCGGGCTCCTCCAGGCCGAGGGCCTGGTCCAGTGCCCGGAGCAGCGCCGCCTGTCCGAGCTGCTCGGTGACACGGTCGCCAGGTACGGCTCGCAGGACGTCCGGGCCGACTATCCACTGCTGCGCGCCGTGCTGATGGGGGCGGTGTACGCGGCGCTGGTGCCGGGCGTGCCGATGCCGGTCCCGAAGCTGCGGGAGGAGCTGTTCCAGCGCTACGGCCTCGACTGGGAGCTGGGTGTCCCGCCCGGGACGGGAACGGCGGAGGGGCCGTGCGAGAAGGACCTTTCGCGGTTCTTCGCCACGGAGGAACGATCCGGGGAGCAGCGGGGCGCCCCGTAGAGCCAGTGGACCGGTGGAACGGTGGGCCGGTGGGGTGACGCCACGGGCCGCCCCGGCACGTCACCCCACCGGCCCCTGTCGGCGGAGCCGACACGGTGCGATCCTGGACCCATGCGTGTCGCCGTCGTCGGCTCCGGGCCGAGCGGGTGTTACACCGCCCAGAGCCTGGTCCAGCTGGATTCCGAGGTGTTCGTCGACGTACTGGACCGACTGCCGTGTCCGTACGGCTTGGTGCGCTACGGCGTGGCCCCGGACCACGAGAAGATCAAGTCGCTCCAGGGCAGCCTGCGCACGGTGCTGGAGCACGACCGGGTGCGGTTCCTCGGGGGCGTGCGGATCGGCGGCCCCGGCGGGCTGCCCGTCGAGCGGCTCAGGGAGCTGTACCACGCGGTCGTGTACTGCGTGGGCGCCGCGACCGACCGCCACCTGGGCATTCCGGGTGAGGATCTGCCGGGCAGCTGGTCGGCGACCGAGTTCGTGTCCTGGTACAGCGCGCATCCCGACGCGGTCGAGGCCGGTTTCCTGGCCGGCGCCCGGTCTGCCGTGGTCATCGGCGTGGGCAATGTCGCCGTGGACGTCAGCCGGATGCTGGCCCGCGGCGCGGCGGAGCTGAGCCCCACCGACATGCCGCAGGCGGCACTCACCACGCTGGCGGCGAGCGGGGTGCGGGAGGTCAGGATGGTGGGCCGGCGCGGCCCCTCGCAGGCCCGCTTCACCACCAAGGAGCTGCGCGAGCTGGGCGGCCTGCCCGGCACCGAGGTCACCGTGGACCCGGACGAACTGGCGCTCGACCCGGAGTACGCCGACCCGTCCGGGCTGCCCGCGCCGCGGCGCCGCAACGTGGAGGTGCTGCGCGGCTGGGCGGCACAACCGTCCACGCAGGCCTCGCACCACATCCGGCTGCGTTTCTATCTGCGCCCCGTCGAACTCCTCGCCGAGGGCGGGCGCGTGGGCGCGGTGCGCTTCGAACGGACCGTGCCGGACGGGCAGGGCGGGGTCACGGGCACCGGCCGGTTCGAGGACGTCGAGGCGCAGTTGGTGCTGCGCTCGGTCGGCTATCGCGGAGTGCCCCTGGAGGGGCTGCCGTTCGACGCGGCGAGCGGCACGGTGCCGAACGTCGAGGGCCGGGTGGTGCGCGGCTCCGCCGTGTCGGCGGGCGAGTACGTGGCCGGCTGGATCAAGCGCGGCCCGACCGGTGTGATCGGCACGAACCGCCCGTGCGCCAAGCAGACGGCGACCTCCCTGCTCGCGGATGCCCCCGTCCTCGCCCGCGCGTCCGTCCCCGACGATCCGGTCGCGGCGCTGCGGGCCGCCGGGATCGATCCGGTGCCGTGGGCGGGCTGGCAGGCGATCGAGCGGGCGGAGGCGGAGCTCGGGGCCTCGCTCGGGCGGAGCGTGGTCAAACTGGCCGACTGGGAATCACTGCTGGCGGCGGCGCGGACGGCGGCCCCTTAGGAGTCCGGCGGATCAGGTCGCCCCGGCGGGGTCGGGCGCGCGTGGGTGGGCAGTACACACACCGGCAACAACACGGAAAACAACAAACTGTTCAAGGCCCTTACGGTCTCGTGCTGTTCGGATGTCGCCCCCGCCCCCGTCTCCGCCCCGCCCCCGCCGCCGCTCTGGAGTGCCCATGGCCACGACCGCCCCCGTCCACCCCGTCGACGAGGTCCCACCCGCACGGCAACTGGCCGCCTTCGGCTTGCAGCACGTGCTCGCGATGTACGCGGGCGCCGTCGCGGTCCCGTTGATCGTGGGCGGCGCGCTGAAGCTGTCGCCCGCGGACCTGGCGTATCTGATCACCGCCGACCTGCTGGTGTGCGGCATCGCCACGCTCATCCAGTGCGTCGGCTTCTGGCGGTTCGGTGTGCGGCTGCCGATCATGCAGGGCTGCACCTTCGCGGCCGTGTCACCGATGGTGCTCATCGGGACCACGGGCGGCGGACTGCCCGCGATCTACGGCTCGGTGATCGTGGCGGGGCTGGCGATCATGCTGCTGGCACCGGTCTTCGGCAGGCTGCTGCGCTTCTTCCCGCCATTGGTCACCGGCACGGTGATTCTGATCATCGGTCTGTCGCTGCTGCCGGTCGCCGGCAACTGGGCGGCGGGCGGGGCCGGTGCGAAGGACTTCGGGGAGCCGAAGAACCTGGCGCTCGCGGCCTTCGTGCTGGCGGTGGTGATCGGCGTGCAACGGTTCGCCCCCGCCTTCCTGGGCCGGATCGCCGTGCTGATCGGCATCGGGGTGGGACTGGCGGTGGCCGTGCTCTTCGGTTTCACGGACTTCGGCGGGGTCGGGGACGCCGACTGGGTCGGTGTCAGCACGCCGTTCCACTTCGGGGCACCGGCGTTCCAGCTGTCCGCGATCGTGTCCATGCTGGTGGTGGCCCTGGTGACCATGACGGAGACGACCGGTGACCTGATCGCGGTCGGCGAGCTGACCGGGCGGAAGGTCGAGCCGCGCTCCCTGGCGGACGGGCTGCGCGCCGACGGGCTGTCCACCGTCCTCGGCGGCGTGTTCAACACCTTCCCGTACACGGCGTACGCGCAGAACGTCGGTCTGGTCGGGATGACCCGGGTGCGCAGCCGCTGGGTGGTCGCGGCGGCCGGCGGCATCCTGGTGCTGCTCGGCCTGCTGCCCAAGCTGGGCGCGGTGGTCTCGGCCATTCCCGCGCCGGTACTGGGCGGCGCGGGCATGATGATGTTCGGGACGGTCGCGGCGAGCGGTGTGCGGACGCTGACGCGGGTCGACTTCAAGGGCAACGACAACCTGACGGTGGTGGCCGTATCGGTCGCCGTGGGTCTGCTGCCGGTGGGTGTGCCCACGGTGTACGCCAAGTTCCCGGACTGGTTCCAGACGGTGATGAACAGCGGGATCAGCGCGGGCTGCCTGACCGCGATCGTACTGAACCTGCTGTTCAACCACACTCCGGCGCGGGCCGGTTCGGCCGCGGACGGCGGCGAGGAGCCCGTCGAGGAGCCCCGGGGAGAGGCCGCCTAGGTCGTCCTTGGAGTTCAGTCCTTGGAGTTCAGTCCTTGGAGTTCAGTCCTTGGAGTTCAGTCCTGGGAGTTCAGTCCTGGGAGTTCAGTCCTGGGAGTTCAGTCCTGGGAGTTCAGTCCTGGGAGTTCAGTCCCTGCGGAACAGCCCCGTGGGCACCGCCGCGGCCAGCTTCCCGTAGCCCGTCGGGTTCAGGTGCAGCCAGTCCCCGTCGTGCAGGTCGGGGCGGAGGCGGCGGGGGGCGTCCGGGTCCCGTACCGCGCGGTCGAAGTCGATGACCGCGTCGAAGTGGCCGGGAGTGCGGATCCAGGCGTTGACGCGCTGCCTGGCGGCCTCGCGCTCGCCTGCGGGATCGTCGTAGGGGGTGCTGCCGCCGAAGGGTGTCAGGGTGGCGCCGTAGACGCGGATACCCTGGGCGTGGGCGCGGACGACGATCTGCTGGTAGGCGGCGATCAGGTCGTCGGTGAGCCGGCGCTGGGCGTCGGGGGTGGCGTCGGCGGTGCCGATGTCGTTGACGCCCTCGAAGACGATCAGCCTGGAGACGCCGCTGCGGGAGAGGACGTCGCGGTCGAGGCGGGCGAGGACGTTGGGGCCGAGCCCGTCGTTGAGGACGCGGTTGCCGCCCGCCGCCTGGTTGAGGACGGCGATGCCGGAGGTGGCGGACCGGGTCTGGAGGCGGTCGAAGAACTGGTCGGGCCAGCGGTCGTTGCCGTTGGTGGTGGAGCCGCGGCCGTCGGTCAGCGAGTCGCCCAGGATGGCCAGTGCCTCGGTGGACCCGGGCGACAGGACCTCCACGTCGCTCAGCAGGTACCAGTGGTTGACCGGGGTCGCGCCCGGAAGGTCCTGGTCCTGGGTGTGGTCGCCGCTGATCAGGTACGAGGTCGTGCGCGAGCCCGGGTGCGAGGTGAGCGCGAGCGACGGCTGGCCCTGTGCGAGGTACGCCGTGACGGCCAGGGTGGATCCCGTCACCAGATCGAAGTCCAGGGGATCGGAGACCGCCTCGGCACCGACCGGGACGGTCGTGGAGGCCCGTCCCGAGAAGGTGACCCGTCGGGTGCTGCCGGGTTCGACCGCGGCGTCCCCCGCCTGTCCGTCCCGCGGCAGCGCCACCGTCACCGCCGTGAGCGGCAGCGGGGTGTCGCCGTAGGCGTTGGAGAAGCGCAGCCGGATGCGGTGACCGCCGGTGGACACGCGCAGGGTCTGCCGCAGGGTGGTGTCGGCCAGGACGGACCTGGTGCCGGTGAAGGGCGCGGGTGGCAGGTTGGCGGGTTCGGTGAGCTGGGGCATCGCGGTCCAGGTGTTCACCCAGTGCCGGCCGGGGGACTTGTGCGCAGAGGCCCCCGGTGCGGTGGACCCGGAGTTCCTGACCAGGGCTGTGAGCGCCGACGACGTCACCACGAGGGCGAGCGCGAGGACGCAGGTGCTGAGCAGGGTGGCGAGCGGGATACCTCTGTGCGGCTTCACAGGGCCCTTCCTGAACGAGGGGTCGGGAGGCGGGTGCGCGCCGGACTCCCCTCCGGCGCGCATCCGGGTCAGTCAACTGACCGTGCAGGCGGTTCCGTTGAGGGTGTAGGCGGTGGGGGCGGCGCTGTTGCCGGTGTGTGTGGCCTGGTAGCCGATGCTGACGCTCGTGTTCGGCGCGATGGTGCCGTTGTAGGAGGCGTTGGTGGCCGTCACCGCTCCGGAGGACAGGCTGTAGGTGGCGTTCCAGCCGTTGGTGATGGTCTGGCCGGAGGGCAGGGTGAAGCCCAGCTTCCAGCCGGTGACCGCCGTCGTGCCGGTGTTGGTGATGGTCACGGAGGCGGTCAGACCGGTGCTCCAGGCGTTGGTGGTGACCGTCACCTTGCAGGGCCCGGCGGGAGGCGGGGGCACGGTGCCGCCGCTGTCGAGGCCGAAGAAGCGCAGCGCGCGGGCCGCCATGCCGTAGGTGTACAGGTTGTGGCCGACGCCCTGGAGGCTGATGGCCTCGACGGGGGCCTGGTCACCGGTGGAACCGTAGCGGGTGCGGGTCCAGCCGGACTGGGGCGAGTCGGTGGCGGCGGGTGTCTGGCTCACGCCGAGGACGTTGGTCCACTGCTTGATCGCCTCCCCGAAGTTGGGGTAGCGCAGCACGTCGTCCTCGGTGCCGTGCCACAGCTGCATCCGCGGCCGGGGGCCGCTGTAGCCGGGGTAGGCGCCGCGGACCAGGTCGCCCCACTCCTGCGGGGTGTGGGTGAGCGCGCCCGAGGAGCAGGTGCTGTTCCACTCGGACCCGTCGGTGGTGGCGAAGCAGCCGAAGGGCACGCCGGAGAACGCGGCGCCCGCGGCGAACACGTCCGGGTAGTCGCCGAGCAGGACGTTCGTCATCATCGCGCCGGAGGAGATACCGGTGACGAACACCTTGCCGGTGTCGGCGGAGTAGGTGCGGGTCGCCCAGTCCACCATCGACCTGATGCCGACCGGGTCGCTGCCGCCGCCGTGGCGCAGTGCCTGCGGTGAGGAGACGTCGAAGCACTTGCTGGCCCGGCTCACCGACGGGTACACGACGACGAACCCGTACTGGTCGGCCAGTTGGGCCCACTCGGTGCCGGAGTACATGGCGGAGGCGGAGCCGCCGCACCAGTGGACGGCCACCACGACCGCCGGGTGCGCGGTGACGCCGCTCGGTACGTACATGTACATCTGGAGGTCGCTGGGGTTGTCGCCGAAGCCGGTGACCTCGGTGAGCGTCGCCGTGGGCAGGGCGGCGGGGGCCTCGGTGCGGGCGGCGGCCGGCGGCGCGGTGAGGAACACCGCCGCGAGCAGCGGGAGCAGCGCCGCGAGGAGCGCGGTCAGGGTCCGTCGTAAGGGCACTGTGGGGGGCATGTGGGGCATCGTGGCATGGACATGGCCTCCATGGAAGCGCTCCCACGCGACTTCCCCGTGGCCGGAACAAGCCGTGCCGTCTTCTGCGCGAAGCGTTGACTAGAAAGCGCTTGCATCCTACGGTCCCGTTCAGCGACATGACCGAGGGGATGGATATCAGACGGATATCGCCCCCTATATGGTCGTTTTCTTGCGCAGGTCGTTCAACACCACGCACACAATTCACTTCCATGACCTCGCACGTGGACACCTCACCCCCACGAAGGGGTGCGCCCCCAGGCACCCCCGACAAGGAAGAAGGAATCGGGACATGACTTCTTCGGCACGACCGCGCGTCCGCAGGCGCGCCGTGACGGGCGCACTGGCCGCCGTCGGGCTCTCTGCTGTCATGATCATGACAGACGGAGTCCTGGCGCCGGCGAGCGCCGCCACCTGGCCCAGCGCAAACGGCAGCCAGGCGGTCACCTCCACCATCTCCGTCTCCGGCACCAAGGACTACGGGATGAAGCGCCTGTACGGCAGCGGAGACCTGGGCACCGGCGGACAGAGCGAGGACCAGGACCCGATCCTCGAACTGGCGCCCGGCGCCGTTGTGAAGAACGTGATCATCGGCGCCCCCGCCGCGGACGGCATCCACTGCCTGGGCAGCTGCACGCTCCAGAACGTGTGGTGGGAGGACGTCGGCGAGGACGCGGCGACGTTCCTCGGCTCATCGTCGTCCAACGTGTACACCGTCTCCGGCGGTGGCGCGAAGGAGGCCAGCGACAAGGTGTTCCAGTTCAACGGTGCCGGAACGCTCAACGTCTCCGACTTCGCGGTGCAGAACTTCGGCAAGCTGGTCCGTTCCTGCGGCAACTGCCGGACGCAGTACAAGCGGACCATCAACCTCAACACCATCGAGGCGACCTACAAGGGCAGCGCGCTCGTCGGCATCAACACCAACTACGGCGACAGCGCGACGCTGAAGAAGATCACCATCGTCGGGGACAGCAGCAAGAAGATCGTGCCCTGCCAGAAGTACATCGGCAACAACACGGGCGCGGAGCCGCCCAAGAACGGCAGCGGCCCTGACTCGACGTACTGCAAGTACTCGACCTCCGACATCACCTACAGGTAAGGCACCACCACTCCCCCACGACGGCCGTCGTACGAGGCGCACCCGACGGCGCTTCGTGCGACCGCCCACCAGTGTCCACTGCTGTCTACGCCGTCCTGCCGAGCATCGTGTCCGTCAACTCCCGCTGATAGCCGGTGTAGGCGGCGCGCAGGTCCGGGCCCGGCCAGTCAGCGGGCAGGAGTTCGGCGGGCAGCACGGGGTCGGCCAGGAGGTGGCGCACGGCGGCCGCGAGGGCGGTGAAGCGGTCGGCCGGGCGGTCGGTCGCGGCGACGTGGGCGAGCAGCGCCCTGGCGGTGTCCGCCCAGGCCTCCAACGGCCACAGCCCCGTGGCCAGGTCACGGGCGGGTTCCTCGGGCCGGGCGGTGAAACGCCGGACGACGTCGCCGAGGCCGTCGGGATCCGCGCGGCGCAGATTGGCCGGCCGCAGCCAGATGCCCTCGCGGAGTTCGGCCAGTCTGCGGGCGGCCAGCCGGGCGCGGAGCTCGGCGCGTTCGCCGGGGCCGCGGCCGGTCGCGGTGACGACCACCATCTCCCATTCGCCGTCCCAGGGGCGGGTCTCCGGATGCACGGCCTCGTCCTGCCGCCGCCGACGGCTGAGCAGACGGTCGCTGAGCCGGTAGACGGCGTCCGTGCGCCGCAGGTCACCGGCGGCCACCATCCGGCTGAGGGCCGCCCGCAGGGTGGATCCGCCGACGCCGAGCGGCTCGACCGCGCGTACCAGGTCCTTCACCGGCAGCTCGGGCGGCTGCGCGCCCAGCAGCAGGCTGAGGACCACCGACCGGGCGGACAGGGGGCGCAGCTCGAGCTCCGGGGGGTGGGCCGCCGCGTTCCCGGCCGTGTTCCCGGCCGTGTTCTCGTGCATGGAGACGTACTGTACGGGGCGGCGGTTGTTGCGATATTGCTGCGCTCGTAGAAATAGTGCAACACTGCCGTGTATGGCCGACACCTTCGCGCACCCGCAGCCGTCATGGCACACCACGCACGACGTCACCAACCAGCCCCCGCCCCTGGCCCCCTACGACGCGTCCGAGGACGTGGCCCTGCTGGAGGGGCTGCGCCGGGAGGGCGCCGGCTGGGCCGAGGAGGACGTCCGGCGGCTGGGAGCGCTGGCGGGCAGCGCGGAGGCGCAGGAGTGGGCCGAACTGGCCAACCGGCACGAGCCGGAGCTGCGTACGCACGACCGGTACGGGAACCGGATCGACGAGGTCGAGTTCCACCCGAGCTGGCACCATCTGATGCGGGCCGCGGTCGCCGAGGGGCTGGCGGGCGCGCCCTGGGCCGACGACCGGCCGGGCGCGCATGTCGCCCGCAGCGCGGGCGGGCTGGTGTGGGGGCACACGGACGCCGGGCACGGCTGTCCTACCTCGATGACGTACGCGGCGGTCCCCGCGCTGCGGGCCCAGCCGGAGCTGGCGAAGGTCTACGAGCCGCTGCTGACCGGCAGGGAGTACGACCCGGAGTTGCGCGTCCCCACCGACAAGCCCGGGCTGCTGGCCGGGATGGGCATGACCGAGAAACAGGGCGGCTCCGACGTCCGGACGAACGCGACCGCCGCCACGCCCACCGCCGAACCCGGCGTGTACACACTGCGCGGGCACAAGTGGTTCACGTCGGCGCCGATGTGCGACGTGTTCCTGGTGCTGGCCCAGGCTCCGGGCGGCCTGTCCTGCTTCCTCGTCCCCCGCGTACTGCCCGACGGCACCCGCAACACCTTCCGCATCCAGCGGCTCAAGGACAAGCTGGGCAACCGGTCCAACGCCTCCTCCGAGCCGGAGTTCGACGGCACCGTGGCCTGGCTGGTCGGGGCGGAGGGGCGGGGCGTGAAGACGATCATCGAGATGGTCAACTGCACCCGTCTCGACTGCGTGATGATGTCGGCGGCGCTGATGCGCAAGACGCTCGTCGAGGCCGGCCACCATGCGCGGCACCGCAGCGCGTTCGGCGCGCGGCTCGTCGACCAGCCGCTGATGCGCAACGTACTGGCCGATCTCGCGCTGGAGTCGGAGGCCGCGACGACGCTGACGCTGCGGCTGGCGGGGGCGGCGGACCGGGCGGTGCGCGGGGACGCCGGGGAGCAGGCCTTCCGGCGGATCGCGACGGCCGTCGGCAAGTACTGGGTGACCAAGCGGGGGCCGGCCTTCACGGCGGAGGCCCTGGAGTGCCTCGGCGGCAACGGGTACGTGGAGGAGTCCGGGATGCCCCGCCACTACCGGGAGGCGCCCCTGCTGTCGATCTGGGAGGGCTCGGGGAACGTCAACGCGCTCGATGTGCTGCGGGCGTTGGGGCGGGAGCCCGCCACGGCCGAGGCCCTGTTCGCCGAACTGGCCCTGGCCAGTGGTGCGGACGCCCGGCTGGACGCGGCCGTGGGCCGGTTGAAGGACCGCCTGCCCGAGGCCGAACCGGCGGGCGCCCGACGCCTGGTGGAGGCGATGGCTCTGGCCCTGCAAGCCTCCCTGCTCGTCCGGCACGCCCCGTCGGCGGTCGCCGACGCCTTCTGCGCCACGCGGCTCGGCGGGGACTGGGGGCATGCGTTCGGCACGCTGCCGGGGTCGGCGGACGTGGACGGGATTCTGGGGCGGGCGGTGCCTGCCGCGAACTGACGTCCGGCCTTGCGGGCGGCGCCGCCGGGGCGGTCGGCGGGGGTTTCTCGCCCCCGCCGCCCCTACCCTTCCCGGCCCCCAGGGGCTCCGCCCCTTCGACCCCGCCAGGGGGCGCGCCCCTGCACCCCCAGCGGGGCTCCGCCCCTGCACCCCGCCCGGGGGCTGCCGCCCCCAGGACCCCAGGGGGCTCTGCCCCTGCAACCCGTCAAGGGGCTGCGCCCCGGCACCCCCGCAGGGGATCCGCCCCTGCACCCCGCCCGAGGGCTGCCGCCCCCAGGACCCCCACGGGGCTCTGCTCCTGCCACCCCGCCGGGCCTGCGCCTCGGCACCCCCGCAGGGGATCCGCCCCTGCACCCCGCTCGGCGGCTGCCGCCCCCGGACCCGGCTCCGCCGCTGTGCCGCGCCGGGTCTGCGCCCCCGCACCCCGCCCAGGGGCTGCCGCCCCCAGGGCCCCCACAGGGCTCCACCGCTGGGCACCGCCGGGCCTGCCTCCCTGCACCACCCCAGCGGAGCTTCGCCCCTGCAACCCTGCCCGGGGCTACCGCCCCCAAGACCTCCACGGGGCTCTACCCCTGCAACCCCGCCGGGCCCGCGCCCCGGCACCCCGCCCAAGGCTGCCCTCCTCCAGGAACCCGCGGGGCCCGCCCCTTGCAAGCCCGACCGGGGCTGCCGCCCCAGAAACCCCACGGGGACCCGCCCCTGCAACCCCGCCCGGGGCTACCACCTCCTGCACCCCCATCGGGCCCGCGCCTGCCGGGGCTCCGCCCCGGGCGCCATCGGCCTGGACAGCCTCGTCATCGAACGCCGGACTGGCTGTTCTTGTGGTTCGTCGGGTCGGCATGCGCACGCCATCTGGGGGGAATTGATCCCTCCGGGCCGTGGGCGCGGTTCGTGGCCGGTCCGTGCCGACGGATCGCACACAGTCGCCGTGCGATTCCGCTTCGTTGTCAGTGCCGTGGTGCAGACTCGCGATCAGGTGGCAATCGCCTGGGGAGGACAACGTGTTCACGGGGATCGACGAGGTCGACTGGGCCTCGCTGCGGCATGCGTACGGCAGCGCCGAGGACGTGCCCGGGCTGCTGCGGGGGCTGGCGTCCGCGGACCGGGACGAACGGGAGGGCGCGCTGGACGGGATGTACGGCTCGGTGCACCACCAGGGGAACGTGTACGACTCGACGCTCGCCTGCGTCCCGTTCCTGTTCGCCCTCGCGGCCCGCGCCGACGTCCCGGACCGCGGCGGCATAGTCGAGTTGCTGGTGAGCATCGGCATGGAGGGCGAGGGCGCCGCGGTGCGGTCGGGTGCCGAGGGGTTCGTCGCTCTGGCCGCGGATCCTGATCCATGGGTGCGGCGCGCGGCGTCGGCCGCGCTGGTGCGGTTCCTCGACGATCCGGGACGTGTGCTGGGCGTGTTGCGGGACCGGATCACGGTCGAGCGGGACGACCGGGTCCTGTTGGCCCTCACCGAGAGCCTGGGTCTCTTCGTACGGCGGCATCCGGCGCACGCCGCCGCCGCGGTGGACCTCCTGGCCGCGCAGAGCCTGCCGCCGTACGGACCCGGGCTGCGGCTCGCGGCCCTCGGTCAGCTCGCGCTCGGGGCGCCGGACCGGCTCCCGGCCGAGCTGGTGCCGACCGCGGTCCGGCTGCTCCGGGACAGGTCCGAGCAGCGGACCGGCGGACGGCCGGACGAGCCGGACCGCCCCGGCACGGACACCCTCGTCGGCCGGATACGGCGGCTGCGGCCCTCGGACGAGGAGGGCGCGTACCTGCTGCGGACCCTCCACAGCGCGTTGGACGACCGGGTCGCGGACCGGATCGCCCTGCTCACCGGGCAGTTGACCAGCCCGGCCCCGGTGGACCGGCGCAACGCGGTGTGGATGGCGGCGGCGCTGCTGCGTGAGTGGCGTGCCGACTACGCGGGGCTCGTCGGGCTGCTCGGCACCCAAGTCATGCAGGAGCAGGATCCGTTACGGGACGCGGCGGTGTCCGTGCTGGCCGAGCTGTTCGACCTGGCCGCCCCCGCGGTCGACCACGTCCATGCCCTGGTGACCGCACGGCCCGACCTGTGGGTGCGCCGCTGGGAGCGCGGGGCGCCGGCGCTGGGTGGTCCGCTCAAGGCCCTCGCCCGCAGCGGGGATGCCAGGGCGGTGCCCGTTCTCGCTCAGCTGCTGGCCGGCCCGCTTCCGCCGGACGACCTGGGGCACGCGGTGGTGCACCTCGGGCCCGCCGCGGCCCCGCTCGCCCCGGCGCTGCGGCGCCGGCTCGGGCAGATACGCCTCGACTCGCCCGGGGCCGCCGACCGTGCCGCTCCGCTGCTGTCGGCGCTCACGGCCCTGGCCGACGTGGCGGCCCTGCCGGAGGTCCTGCGCCTGCTGAGTACCGCGCCGCGTGCCCTCGGACCACGCGACACCGCCGTCGGGTTCGCGATCCGCGCCCTGGACAGCTTCGGGCCCGCCGCGCGGGAGGCGGCGCCGCTGCTGCGGGGGCTCCTGGACACCGAATACGCCGCGGAGGCCGCGGGGGCACTGTGGTCGACCGGCGAGGACGTGTCCGTCGTACTTCCCGTGCTGCTGCGGGAGTTGACGCACGAACGCTCCGGGCGCCGCCGTCCGGCCGCCGGGGAGCTGGCCCGGCTCGGGCCCGCGGCCCGCCCCGCGCTCCCCGCGCTGCGCCGTATGACCGGGGCGAGCGGAGTGGGGGAACGGGTCTCGGCCGCGGCGGCGTTGTGGCGGATCGGCCAGGATCCGGAAGACGTCCTGCCGGTGTTCCGCGCGGCCTGGGCCGGGAATCCCCGGACCCGCGGCACGATCGCCGCCTGTCTCGCCCGCATGGGGCCGGCGGGCGACCCACTGCGGGACCTCCTGCGGACCGAAGTGACCGGCCCTCGGCGCCACACCGCACGGGCGGGCGGGTACGGGAGCCATGACATACAGAAGGACGAGGAACTGCTCCGGCTGTGCCGGAGGGTGCTCGCGGGAGAGTGAGGGGCCGTCCGGCCACTTGCCGGTGGCGACCGGCCCCCGCGCTCCGCGACCGGCCCCCGCGCTCCGCGGCCGGTCGCGTCAGCCGGTCATGCGCCCCCACTGCGGGCCCAGTCGCGCCCACTCGGTGTCCCAGTCGGCCATGCGGCGGCGTTCCAGCCGGCCACGCAGGGCCAGTCCGGAGACCAGGGGGACGGCGGCGGCGCTGACGCCCACGAGGCTGCCGATCAGGCCGGCGCGCAGGTGGGCCTGGGAGACCGAAGCGGGACGGCTGACCAGCTGGCCCTGCGGGTCGGTCCACACGGTGACCGGGCTGCCCGGCTTGCTGCCGGGCTCGACGCGGGCCTGGCCGGTGTGCGTGGAGCCGTCCGCCACGGTCCAGCGGACCTTGGCCCACACCCGTTCGCCGGAGTTCGCCGTCCCCGGGGCCTTCTCGGTGACCTGGGCCACGGTCGGCCGCCACTCGACGCGCTCCCGGGCCAGCCCGTGCTCGACGGAGCCGGCCGCCGCGAGTCCCGACAGGACCCCGGTCAGCACGGTGAGCAGCCAGACGCCGAGCACCAGCCAGGCCTCCACCGTGTCGGCACGTCGTTTGAGCGGGTTGCGCCGCCAGCGCCACAGCCAGACCTTCGGACCACGGAACGCCTTCAAAGGCATCCTCCTCACGAGCGCACGGACAGACCGGCCGCCTTCCCGACCGCCTTCCCATACGGGGGATGTCCCCGTCCTGCTCAGGGCGAGCCCCCGACTCGACGGTCGCACGACAGCGCCGGTCCGCGCAGGCGTCTGACCCGAAGACGCCCCACTGATCTCCGCCACACGCCGACACGACCCGCCTGACCAGCGATGACGCCACTTCCATAGGTGACTGTCAGTGCCGGGGTGCAGACTGGCCGATGTCTGAAAACTCACGTGACAAAGACGTCCCGGAGGTGGTCGGCATGAGCGAGGTTCTGCTCGCTGTGGGTACGCGAAAGGGCTTGTTCATCGGGCGGCGGCGAGGTGGCGCCTGGGAGTTCGACGAGAGTCCCTGCTTCAACGCCCAGGCGGTCTACTCGGTAGCCCTGGACACCCGCGGCGGCACCCCGCGGCTGCTGGCCGGAGGCGACAGCGCGCACTGGGGCCCGTCGGTGTTCCACTCCGACGACCTGGGCCGCACCTGGACCGAACCGGCCCGGCCGGCCGTGAAGTTCCCCAAGGACACGGGCGCCTCCCTGGAGCGGGTCTGGCAGCTGCACCCGGCCGTCGCCGAGCCGGACGTGGTGTACGCGGGCACGGAACCGGCCGCGCTGTACCGCTCGGAGGACCGCGGGGAGAGCTTCGAGCTGGTGCGCCCGCTGTGGGAGCACCCCACCCGCTCGCGGTGGGTGCCGGGCGGCGGCGGTGAGGGGCTGCACACCGTGGTGACCGACCACCGGGATCCGCGGGCGGTGACCGTCGCGGTCTCGACGGCCGGGGTGTTCCGCACCACGGACGGCGGCGCGAGCTGGGCGCCGTCCAACTCCGGTGTGTCCGCGGTGTTCCTGCCGGACCCGAACCCGGAGTTCGGCCAGTGCGTGCACAAGATCGCGCAGGATGCGGCGAACCCGGACCGGCTCTATCTCCAGAACCACTGGGGTGTGTACCGCAGCGACGACGCGGGCGCGCACTGGACGGACATCGGCGCGGATCTGCCGTCCACCTTCGGTTTCGCGGTGGCCGCCCACCCGCACCGGGGCGACACGGCGTACGTCTTCCCGATCAACGCGGACGCCGACCGGGTGCCCGCCGACCGTCGCTGCCGGGTCTTCCGCACACAGGACGCGGGCAAGACCTGGGAGCCCCTGGCCGCCGGGCTGCCCCAGGAGGACCATTACGGCACGGTGTTGCGCGACGCGCTCCGCACGGACGACGCGGACCCGGCGGGCGTCTACTTCGGCAATCGCAACGGCGAGGTGTACGCCTCCGGCGACGACGGCGACAGCTGGCAGCTGCTCGCCTCCCATCTGCCGGACGTGCTGTGCGTACGGGCGGCGGTCGTGGACTGATCATCTCTGTCGACGGTTCGGTCATCCTCGGTCGGCCCGCGGCCTGCGCTTGATCAACGCACCGCGTGCGGCAGTAGGGTGACGCCCGTGGCACCACGACCCTTGCATGAAATCGTCGAACCGGGCTGGGCGAAGGCCCTGGAACCCGTGGCCGGACGGATCGCCGCGATGGGCGACTTCCTGCGCGCGGAGATCGCGGCGGGACGCACCTACCTCCCGGCCGGGCCGAACGTCCTGCGCGCCTTCCAGCAACCCTTCGACGACGTCCGTGTCCTGATCGTCGGCCAGGACCCGTACCCCACGCCCGGACACGCGGTGGGGCTGTCGTTCTCCGTCGCGCCGGACGTACGGCCGCTGCCGCCCAGCCTGATCAACATCTTCCGCGAGCTGGGCGCCGATCTGGGGCTGCCCCAGCCGTCGACCGGCGACCTCACCCCGTGGACGCAGCAGGGCGTGCTGCTGCTCAACAGGGCGCTCACCACGGCTCCGCGCAGCCCCGGCGCGCACCGTGGCAAGGGCTGGGAGGAGGTCACCGAGCAGGCGATCCGCGCGTTGGCCGCGCGCGGCAAGCCGCTGGTGTCCGTCCTGTGGGGCCGCGACGCCCGCAACCTGCGTCCGCTGCTGGGCGATCTGCCGTCGGTGGAGTCCGCGCACCCGTCACCGATGTCGGCCGACCGCGGCTTCTTCGGCTCCCGTCCCTTCAGCCGGGCCAACGACCTGCTGATCCGGCAGGGGGGACAGCCCGTGGACTGGCGCCTGCCGTGACCGGTGCGGGGGCCGGACCGGGCTTCCTGGCCGTCGACTCGGGAGGCTCCGGCCTGCGGGTCGTCGTCGGGGCGGCCGGGCGCGGTCCGTCCGCGCAGGGGCAGTCGCGGGAGCCGGTGCGCACGGGTGCCCGGGGGATCGACCCCGCCCATCTGATGGAACAACTCGTGCCCATGGTGCGGGCGTTGGCGGCGGAGGCCGGGGTCGGCGGGCTGGACACGGCCGTGGTCGGTGCCGCCGGGTTCGCGTCCCTGGGCGGGGCGCTGCGGGCCGAGCTGCCGGGCGCCCTGGCCCGGGAGCTCGGGGTGCGGGCCGTCGCGCTCGCCGCCGACGCCGTCACCGCGTACGTGGGTGCGCTGGGGCCACGGGCGGGGGCCGTGGTCGCCGCGGGTACGGGACTGATCGCGCTCGGCACCGATCTGACGAGCTGGCGGCGGGCGGACGGCTGGGGCCATCTGCTGGGCGACTGCGGCGGCGGTGCCTGGATCGGGCGGGCCGGGCTCGAGGCGGCGCTGCGCGCCCATGACGGACGCGACGGCGGCTCCGCCCCGCTGCTGGCGTGCGCCGAGGAGCGGTTCGGGCCGGTCGCGGGGCTGCCCGGCACGCTCTACCCGCGCGCGGACCGCCCCGCCGTCCTCGCCTCCTTCGCGCCCCAGGTGGCCGCCTGTGCCGCGGGCGATCCCGTCGCGGCCGGCATCCTGCGCGCCGCGGCCCGGCACATGGCCGAATCCGCCACCGCGGTGTGCCCGCCCGCAGGGGAGCCCCAAGTGGCTGTCACCGGGGGTCTGGTCAATCTGGGCGCGCCGCTTCTCGTACCGCTTGCCGAGGAGTTGGCGCGGCGACTGCCGCACGCCCGCCATGTCCAGCCCGAGGGGGATCCGCTGCACGGCGCGGTGCGGCTGGCGGCCGAGTTGGCCGCCGGGCGGCTCACTCTCCCGAGTGATGAGGCGATGTTGTACGTGGTGACCACAAAACGGGATTGATCCCGTCGGTGAAGGAAGTGTCCAGGAAGTGTCCGAAACGTGAAGCGATCACTTCTCATGTGTCCGTAACTCATCAGACAAAACCGGACGGATACCGCTCACCTGCACCCTCCCCGAACAGAGAAGCCCAGGAAACCAGTAACATGCGGCGCCATGAGTTCCCCCACTGGGCCCGCGTCCGGCCTGCCAGTACGAATGCCGCGACCCCGCCAGCCCGGACGGCACCGCCGCCCCGAACCGCTGGTGGCTCCCGAGGGCGCGCCCGCGCTCGTCCTCGCGGTGCCCGGCACGCCCAGCGCCGCCACGCGCAGCCTCGCCGAGGAGGTCGTGAGCATCGCCCGCTCCGAGCTGCCCGGCCTGGATGCCCTGATCGGCTACCTGGACGGGGACGACGCGGAGTTCCCGACCCTGAAGTCCGTCCTCGCGTACGCCGCCGACGAGCGCACGGCCCGCTATGAGCAGGCCCGCGCCGCGGGCGTCGACGTCAAGGCGCCCGACGGCCCGGTGGCCGTCGTCGTCCCGCTGCTGGCCGGGCCGGACAGCGCACTGCTGCGCCGGGTCCGGCAGGCCCTCATGGACAGCCGGCTCGCCGCCGAGCTGACCGATGTCCTCGGCCCGCACCCGCTGCTCGCCGAGGCGCTGCACGTGCGTCTGTCCGAGGCGGGTCTGGCCCGCGCCGACCGGGCCCGGCTGTTCACCGTGGCGACCGCCGCGGACGGCATCATCCTGGCCTCCGTCGGCGGTGACGAGGCCGTGCAGGCGGCCGGGATCACCGGAATGCTGCTCGCCGCACGCCTCGCCGTGCCGGTGATGGCGGCGGCCCTGGACGAGGAGGGCTCGATCTCGTCCGTCGCCGACCAGCTGCGCTCCTCGGGTTCGCAGCAGCTGGCGCTCGCGCCGTATCTGATCGGCCCCGAGATCGACGCCGGCCTGCTGGAGGCGGCCGCCACGGAGGCGGACTGCGCCATCGCGGAGCCGCTCGGCCCGTACCCGGCGATCGGCAAGCTGGCGCTGGCCAAGTACACGACGGCGCTCGGGATCGCCCCGCAGCAGGCGCAGGGCACGCCGGTGCGCTGAGGCGCCGGCGTCCGCCCCGGGAGAGACCGTACGGACGGCGAAGGGCCCGCACCTCGGGGAGGTGCGGGCCCTTCGCCGTGCCCGGGCGAACCGGGTCAGTCGAGGACCACGCAGGAGGCCGCGGGCACCTCGACCGAGCCCTCGTAGAGCGGCATCCCGGTCGCCGGGTCGACCGTGAACCAGGTGACGTTCCCGGAGCGTTCGTTGGCCGCGTAGAGGACGCCTCGGGACTCGGCGAGCGCGCGCGGCCAGTGACCGCCGCACGGGACCGTGCCGATCAGCCGCAGGACCTCGCCGTCGACGGCGAACGTCGTCAGTACGTCCTCGCCGCGTGTGGCGATCCACACATGGCGGCCGTCGGGCGAGACGACGATGCCGGAGGGGTAGGCGTCCTCGGCCGGGGCGCCCGGCAGGACGGGGGTCTCGGCCAGCGGCTGGAGGGAACCGCTGTCGCCCTCCCAACGGCAGACGGTGACGGTCGGGGTGAGTTCGTTGACGACGTAGGCGTACCGGCCGTCCGGGTGGAAGGCCAGGTGGCGGGGGCCGGAGCCGGGGCGCAGCGCGAACTCGCGGTGTACGGCCGGGGTGCCCCGCCGAAGCGTGCAGACCCGGACCGAGTCCGTGCCGAGGTCGACGCTGACGGCCCAGCGGCCTCCGGGGGCGGGCTGCACCTGGTGGACGTGCGGTCCCCGCTGACGCTTCTGGTGGGGGCCTGATCCGGTGTGCTGGAGGTGGCCGGAGGGCGCGGCCTCCAGGGTGCCGTCGGCGCGCAGGGGGACGACGGTGACGCTGCCCGAACCGTAGTTGGCGGTGAGGACGTGTCCGTCGTGGACGCTGAGGTGCGTGGGCCCGCTGCCGCCGACCGGCACCGGATGGCCCGCGAGCTCGGGCCGCTCGCCGTGCACCCGGTAGGCGGCCACCGAGCCCTCGGCGGTCTCGCTGACCGCGTAGAGCGTGTGCCCGCTGGGCGAGAGGGCCAGGTACGACGGGTCGGGAACGCCGCGGACGCTGCCGAGCAGGCTCAGCGCGCCGCTCTCCGGATGCACCGCCGCCATCACGATCCCGGGGCCGCCCGCCGCCGTGAACGACCCGATGAACGCCCTTCGCCGCCGCGTGCCGCCCTCTGCCACCGCTGCCCCTTCCTCGCCGCGCCCGCGCATGCTCGCTCGGGCCGACGGTAGCAGTGGATCACGGTCGGTCTAGACCAGGCGGGGCGCGGGGCGTCCCGACGAACCGTTTCCTCGCCCCCGCCGCCCCTACCCTTCCCGTCCCCAGGGGCTCCGCCCCTTCAACCCCGCCGGGGGCTGCGCCCCCGAACCCCCACGCGGCTCCGCCCCCGCACCCCACCGGGGGCTGCGCCCCCACGACCCCGCCGGGCCCCGCCCCTACCCCGCAGGGACTGCCGCCCCCAAGGCCCCGCCGGCCCCTGCCCCTTCAGCTCCGCCGGGGACTACGCCCCCGAACCCCCACGCGGCTCCGCCCCTACACCCCCCGGGGGCTGCCCCGAAGCCCCCGCCGGGGACTGCGCCCCCAACCCCCCCACGGGGCTCCGCCCCTGCACCCCGCCGGGCGCTGCCGCCCCAAAGCCCCCGCCGGGCCCCACCCCTACAACCCCTCCGGAGGCTGCCGCCCCCAAGACCCCCGCCAAGCCCCGCCCCTCCAGCCCCGCCGGGCCCCACCCGTTCAGTCCCTCCGGGGACTGCGTCCCCAAACCCCACCGGGCGCTGCCGCCCCCAAGACCCGCGCCAGGCCCCACTCCCACACCCCACCGGGCGCTGCCGGCTCCAGGCCCCCAGGGGGTCCGCCCTCACCCCGGCCGGGCTCCGTCCCTCGCGCCCCGCGCCGCAGGCGTCGAAACGGCCTTCAGGCCCTCACCAGCCCCGTCGCCGCCGGAGGCGTTCGCAGGGGCTCTGCCAGGTCGGACAGGGCGCGCTCCAGGCCGTGCAGGTGGGCCAGGGCGGGCTCGGCAGGGGGTTCGGCGGGGTGGGTGACGTGGCCGGGGGCGCCCTCGGTGAGCGCCTCGACGGCCGTCTCCACGCGCCAGCAGGCGGCGGCCAGGCGGGCGTCGTGGGAGGCCTCCGGGTCCGCGGCGACCGTGACCAGGCCGCGGATCTCCCGGGCGCAGTCGTCGAGCAGGGCGAGCACCCGGCGGGCGCGCCGCTTGCGGCCGAGCAGGGGGTTCAGGGGGTGCACGAGCGGCGCGACGGACAGCCGTACCCGGCCGAGCAGCTGCTCGAGTTCGGCCACGCGGAGCGCCGGGTCCGCCGCCTGGTCACCCGCGAGGCGGGCCGCGGCCTCCGCCGTGCAGGCGTGCACGCAGCGCAGGGCGCGCTGGATCCAGGCGTCGGTGGTCGTGTGGGTGGTGACGGGCAGCACGAACAGGACGGCCAGCACTGCACCGGCGGCGCCTACGGCGGTCTCGGCCAGGCGCAGGGCCAGCAGGCCGGGACCGAGGACGCCGAGGAGTCCGTAGAGGAGCTCGGCGAGCAGCGTCACCCAGAGCATCATCCAGGTGTAGGACACGGCGGCGGTGTAGAAGATGCCGAAGACCGACGCGGCGACGAGGACGGCGGTGGCGAGCGGCGCTCCGTGCAGCGGGACGACGACCAGCAGCCCCAGGGCGATGCCGATGACCGTGCCGAGGACCCGGCGGAAGCCGCGTACCAGCGTCTCGCCGCGCGAGGCGGTGTTCACGAAGATCCACCAGGTGGCGCCGACGGCCCAGTACCAGCGCTGCCCGGACACCAGCTGGCCCAGGACGAGGGCGAAGGCGGAGCCGGCGGTCGCCTGGACCGCCTGCCGGGTGGTCACGCGGGCCAGTCCGCCGGCGGCGGGCGCGGCGGGCACCGGGGCCGGGGGCAGCCGCCGCTCGTAGCACCACAGCCCGAAGCGCACCGCCGCCGCGGTGAGCACGGACAGCAGGACGGCGGCGTACAGCTCGGGCAGCTGTCCGACCCTCGCGTGCAGGAACTGGGCCACGAAGAACGTCATGAAGGCGAACACGCCGAGGCTGTGGCCGCGCGGCCCCCAGCGGCGCGCGTACACGCCCGCCCCGACCACGGCGAGGAAGGCCAGGTCCCGCGCCACGGGGTGGTCGCGCAGTTCGGCCGCCGCGGCGAGCACCGGCAGGCCCACGGCGGGCAGCAGCGCCGTCGTGACCGCCTGCCCCCGCACGGGGGCGTCGGTGACGGTGAACAGGGCGAGCAGCGCGGCCAGCCCGCCGGTCACGGCGCCCACGAGGGAATGCCCGGCGAGGCCGCAGACCACGACCGCCAGTCCGATGCCCAGTACGGCCCGCGAGGCGAACCTGAGCCGCAGCCGCCCCGGGTCCGGAGCCACGAACACCCTCTTCAGCACTGCTTCCCACCCCTTGACGCACCGGCACACAAAAGGCGCCACGGAGATCCGCGGCGCCATCGACGCTCCAATGAGAGCATCAAGCAGCTCACTGGCTCAAGTGTCGGCTCCATCACTGGGCCATTGGCTTAGTTTCCATCCCCTTCCCGCATCCACGGCGAGGCCAACGGTGCAGGTCGCGCGGTACACGTCAACCGGGTATCGCTGAGCCATTGGTACAGTCGTACGTCATGACCGTGGACGAGCTCGACACCCGCATCCTGCGGCTGCTGCTGGAGCAGCCCCGCACCAGCGTGCGCGAGTACGCCCGCATCCTCGGTGTCGCCCGCGGCACGCTCCAGGCCCGCCTGGACCGTCTGGAGCGGGACGGTGTGATCACCGGCACGGGCCCGTCCCTCTCCCCCGCCGCGCTGGGCCACCCGGTGCTGGCGTTCGTGCACATCGAGGTCACGCAGGGCCATCTGGACGACGTCGGGGACGCCCTGGCCTGCGTGCCGGAGATCGTGGAGGCGTTCTCGATCACGGGTGGCGGGGATCTGCTGACCCGGGTCGTGGCGCGGGACAACGAGCACCTGGAGGACGTGATCCAGAAGCTGATCAGCCTGCCCGGTGTGGTGCGCACCCGCACGGAGGTGGCCCTGCGCGAGCGCGTCCCGCACCGGCTGCTGCCGCTGGTGGAGTCGGTGGGCAGGGCCTCCCGCACCTAGGGCCTGTTGCGGCGCGGCATCCTGGACGCCATGAGCACCGGCCATCACTTCTCGGTCATCTTCGACCTCGACGGAACGCTCGTGGACAGCGAGCCGAACTACTACGAAGCGGGCCGGCTGACCCTGGCCGAGCACGGCGTCCGGGACTTCACCTGGGCGGACCACGAGGGCTACGTCGGTGTCAGCACCCTGGAGACGGTCGCCCTCTGGCGGGAGCGGTACGGCCTGAGCGCCCCGGTGGCGGAACTGTTCGCCGCGACCGACCGGCGCTATCTGGAGCTGGCCCGGAGCCGCACGCGCGTGTACCCCGAGATGCGGAAGTTCGTGGAGCTGCTGGCCGACGGGGGCGTCCCGATGGCCGTGGCCTCCGGCTCATCCCCCGAGGCGATCGATGCGATCCTGGCGGGCACGGGTCTGGACAGCCGGCTGCGTACCGTCGTCTCGGCCGACGAGGTGTCCCGCGGCAAGCCCGCCCCGGACGTCTTCCTGGAGGCGGCGCGGCGGCTCGGGGCGGCCCCGGCGGACTGTGTCGTCGTGGAGGACTCGGCACCCGGCGCGGCCGCCGCCCACGCGGCCGGGATGCGTTGCGTCGCGGTCCCCTACGTCGCCGCGCAGGCCGGCGCGCCGGAGTTCGCCACCGCCGCTCTGCTGGTGCGCGGCGGCCAGGCGGAGTTCACGGCGCGGTCGGCCTTCGCGTGGCTCACGGGACGGGCCGCGACCGCCTGACCGGCCGCGCTCCCCGTGCGGTGGACGGCCGGGCATGCCAGCGTGGCGCCATGACCACAGTCCAGGCACGGTCGTCCGAGCCGAGCGTCGATGACCGGCGCTGGCTGGCGCTCGGGGTGTGCCTCACCGCCGGGTTCATGACCCTCCTGGACACGTCGATCGTGAACGTGGCCCTGCCGTCGATACAGCAGGGGCTGGGGGCCGATCAGGCCGACCTGTCGTGGGTGGCCTCCGGGTACGCCCTGACGTACGGGCTGATGCTGGTGCCGGCGGGCCGGCTGGGTGATCTGCGGGGCCGCAGGGAGACCTTCCTCGTCGGGGTGGCGCTGTTCACGCTGGCCTCGGCGGCGTGCGGGATGTCCTCGGCCGCCGGGTGGCTGGTGGTGTTCCGGCTGCTCCAGGGCATGGCCGGGGGCATGATCGCGCCACAGAGCTCGGGACTGATCCAGCAGATGTTCCAGGGCGCCGAGCGGGCCCGGGCGTTCGCCATGTTCGGCAGTGTCGTCGCCGTCTCCACCGCGGTCGGCCCGCTGACGGGCGGTCTGCTGATCCAGGCGTCCGGCGGCGACGACGCCTGGCGCTGGGTGTTCTACGTCAATCTGCCCATCGGCGTGGCGGTGTTCGCCGCGGCGCTGCGGCTGCTGCCCCGGACCCCGCCACGGGTGGGCCCGCAGGAGGGGTTCGACGTGCCCGGCGTGCTGCTGCTGGGCTCCGGTGCGCTCGCGCTGATGCTGCCCCTGGTGCAGGAACAGCAGTGGCCCGGACGGCGCAAGTGGGCGCTGGTTCCGGTGGCCGTGCTCCTGCTGCTGGCGTTCTGGGCGTGGGAGCGGCGGCAGGGGCGGCTCGGGCGGGCCCCACTGGTGGACCTGCGGCTGTTCACCCGGCGGTCGTTCTCCCTGGGCGCGCTGCTCAGCCTCGTGTACTTCGCGGGCTTCACCTCGGTCTTCTTCGTCTACACGCTGTTCCTCCAGAACAGCCTCGGCTACAGCGCGCTCGCCGCCGGAGCGGCCGCGACACCGTTCGCGGTCGGCTCGGCGGTCGCCGCCCTCGCCGGAGGGCGGCTGGTCGTCCGTTACGGCCGCATACTGGTGGTCCACGGGCTGTGCGCCGTGGCGCTGGGGCTCCTCGGGGCCGTCGCGGCCGTGGAGTTCGTCCCGGACCGGGACGTGGCCTGGGCCGCAGCGTTGCCGCTGCTCGTCGCCGGGGTCGGTTCGGGGCTGACCGTCTCCCCCAACACCACGCTCACCCTCGGCCGCGTCCCGGTCCGCCGGGCCGGGGCCGCCGGGGGTGTGCTCCAGACGGGTCAGCGGATCGGTTCCGCGGCCGGTATCGCCGCCGTGGGCGCCGTGTACTTCGCCCACCTCGCGGGCCACGGACAGGTCGCCGGGGCGCTGGAGATGGGTCTGGCCACCGCTCTCGGGTTCGTGCTGATCGCACTGGTGCTGGCCATGGCGGACCTGTGGGAGAGCGAGCGTGCCACGGGTCGGTGATCCGGTCGCGCGGACGGCCGGCGGTGGGCCCCTCCGGTCAGGACCGCCGTCGCGGCTTGCCCCGTTTCGGGGCCTTCGCGCCGCCGGAGCGGCTCCTGGGGCTGCGGCCGGCCGTCTTGCCGGCGGCGGGCTTCTGCCGGGCGGCGGACGAGTCCGCGCGCTTGCCCTTGGGCGGGGTCTCGGGCCGGGCGGGGCGGCCGCGCGTGCTGTTGACGGTGCGGCCGCGGACGATGCCGATGAAGTCCTCGACGAGGTCGGTGGTGGCCTCCTCCGGCCAGGACAGGGCGACGCTCGACTGCGGGGCGTCCACGACCGTCCGGTAGGTGAGGTCACGGCGGTGGTGCAGGCGGGCCAGTGACTGGGGGACGACGAGGAGGCCGACGCCGGCGGCGACGAGTTCGACGGCGTCCGCCGTGGTCGCGGGGCGCTCGAAGGCGGGCTCGCCGGGCGGGCTGTCCCAGTCGAACACGTCGTCGAGGGGGTGGAAGAGGACCTCGTCGGCGAGGTCGGCCAGGGTCACCTCCTCGGCCGCCGTGATCAGGTGGTCCTTCGGGACCACGACCACCGTGGTCTCGGTGTAGAGGGGGATGGCGCTGAAGACCGTGCGGTCCACGGGCAGCCGGACGAATCCCGCGTCGGCCTCGCCCGTCCGCAGGGCGTCGGACGCCTCGACGGCCGTCACCTGGAGGAGTTCGAGCGGGATGTCGGGCAGGCGCTCGTTCCAGATCCGCACCCACTTGGCGGGGGTCACTCCGGGGACGTACGCGAGCCGGAACGACGGCGATTCCTGCGAGTCTGTCACGTCCGCCAGGTTACCGGCCGTGTTCGGACGTCCCCTACTCGGCCGATACCCTTGACGTCATGAAGTCGCAGCAGACCACCCAGACGATGAAGCCCGCCACGGCGGCGAAGAAGCTGGGTGTGTACCTCCCCGCCACCCCCGCCGAGTTCCAGGAGGGTGTGGTCACGCGCGCCGAGCTGAACCAGCTCCAGGCCGAGCCGCCCGAGTGGCTGCGGGAGCTGCGCCGCACCGGTCCGCACCCGCGCCCGGTCGTCGCGGCGAAGCTGGGCGTGTCCATCGCGGGTCTCGCGCGCGGCGGGGTCACCGAGGCGCTCACGACCGAGCAGATCGACGCGCTGAAGCAGGCCGGCCCCGAGTGGCTGGAGAAGGAGCGCGCCACCCAGGCGGAGGTCCGCAAGGAAACCGCGCGGATCAAGAAGAAGAACGCCGAACGCGCCGAGCGCCCCTGACACCGACCGCACGCGCCCCTGAGACCGAGCGCCCCGGTTCTCCTTCTCGCCGACGCCCCCATCGCCGAGCGTCCCGTCGTAGGTGGGCATCTGGATGGCCGCCCCCTACAACATGGTCATCATCCTCGCCGGACTGGCCGGCGTGGACCGCACCCTGTACGAGGCCGCCGCGATGGACGGCGTCTCGCTGTGGCAGCGGCTGCGCCATGTGACCCTGCCCGCGATCCGGCCCGCCATGGGCATCGTCCTCACCCTCGCCGCCATCCGCGGACTGCGCGTGTTCACCGAGGTCTACGTCCTCACCGGCGGCGGCCCGGCCGGATCCACGGACGTTTGGATGGCCCGCGCCTACACCCTGGGCTTCACCCGCAACGACATCGGCGGCGCCTCCGCGGCCTCCGTCGTCCTGCTCTGCGTGACGCTGCTGCTCACCGTCACGGTCAACTACTTCCGCAAGAGGGGAGACGTGCGATGAGCGCCCCCGCCCTCGACCCCGTCCACACCCCGTCCGGCAAGGTCACCGCCTCCCCCGCGAAGGCGCGCGGCCAGCAGGCCCGGGCCACCGCGGCCCGCTTCGACACCGCGCTCGGCTGGAGCGACAGGCCGGGTCCGGCCTGGGCCCTGCGGATCCTGCTGCCGACGACGTGATCCTCCCCGGCGCCCTGGAACTGCGCGGCGGCGAGATCAAGGTCCCCACCGGCCCGGGCCTCGGGGTGGAGCTCGACCACGACGCCCTGGACCGGCTGCACCGGCTGTACGTGGACTCCGGCGTGCGCAGCCGTGACGACACCGGGTACATGCGCCGGATCCATCCGGAGTACGAGCTGCGGCTGCCCCGCTGGTGAACGCCCCGCCGGTGACCGCCCCGCTGTGACCTACCGGCCCGCACGGCGTTGTCAGTGCCCTGTCCTAGAGTTCCCGTCACTTGATCACTGCGGTGCGGGGAGGCACGGATGGGGTGGGTGCGGGCGGGCGGCTACGAGGTCGCCCTGGAAGCCGGGAAGGTGGTGTGCCGCAACGCGTCCGGGCGGCGGCTGAAGTCCGTCCCCGCCAAACTCGCCGACGAACCGGCGGTCGTGGGACTGCGACAGCTCGTCGAGTGGCTCGAACGGCACGAACGGCAGTGCCTGGCCGACGTCGAGAAGTGGATGGTCCGCTCGCTTCCCGTGCCCCTCGCCGTCATCGCCCGGGTGTGGCCCGACCCCGCCTGGCGGGCCGCGCTGCGCGACCTCGTGGTCACCGGCGCCGACGGCACGGTCGCGGGATTCCTGCGGGACGCCGACGCCGAGCGCGGCCTCGGCCTGGTCGACCTCGACGGCGACACCGTGCGCATGGCCCCCGCCCTCGTCCGCGTTCCGCACCCCGTGCTCCTCGACGACCTCGAGGAGCTGCGCGAGTTCGCCGTCGAACTCGGCGTGGAGCAGCGGGCCCAGCAGCTCTTCCGCGAGGTTTTCCCCCGCCCGGCCGCCGTCGACGCCGAGGGCACACAGGTCGAGGAGTACGCGGGCGGCTCCTTCAAGGAGCTGCGCTTCCTGCACGGCCGGGCCACCCAGCTGGGCTACCGCGTGCGCGGGGGCAACGCCGTGTGCTCCGTGCTGGAGGACGGCCGCGGGATCGAGGCCCGGGTGTGGATCGGCGACTACGACGGTTACGAGGAGACCGAGACCGGACCGCTGATGTGGACCGACGCCGCCGGCCGGGCGCTGAAGCTCGGTCAGGTCGGGCCGGTCGCCTGGTCGGAGGGCATGCGCATGGCGGCCGCGCTGTACGCCGGACGCGACATCGAGGACGAGGAGCGGGTGGCATGACGACCTACGACGAGACCACCGTCACCGCGCTGCTGGACTCCGGCGCCGTCCTGCCCCCGGGCAGCACCGTCCGCGAGGACGCCGACACCCTCACCGTCCGCACCTACACCCACCCCGCCCTGGACGACCGTCAGGTGGTCCGGCTCGTGCCCGGCACCCTCGGCGAGGCCGAGGACCTGGCGCTGGAGTTCCTCGGCCTGACCCGGGAGCCGGAGACGCCCGAGGTCGGACAGGTACGCCGGGAGACGCTGGGCTTCCCCGCCTGGGCGCTGGTCAACGACCCGGCGAACGGACACCACGCGCTGGCCCTGGTCAAGGACGTGGAGCGGCTCGCCCGCCAGGCCAAGTCCCGCCCGGGCAACGCCAAGGACGGTTTCGAGGCGCTCGGCGTGCGGCTCGGCCGGACCGTGCCGCACTTCCTGCCGACCTTCTACGAGCAGGCCGCCCGGGTTTTCCTCCAGCACGAGAACACCACGTACGCCGCCGCCTTCTTCGGCAAGGCCCGCGAGGCCGAGCGGGTGCACGCGCTGGCCGTCGACGAGAATCGGCAGCGGGCGGTGTTCCTGGAGTTCGCCTTCGCCGGGGCGCTGACGGTCAAGGCGCTCAAGGAGCATGTGAAGGACCTCGCGCGACGGCTCGACCCAGCTCAGGCGTGGGCGCAGTTCCGGCAGCTGACGGTGGAGCGCTGCGCGGCCGGGATGCCGCCGTACGCTTCGCTGCCGCAGGACGCGCGCGGTCTGATCAAGGCCGCCAACCTGCCCCGCGTCACGGAGGAGTGCGCGCTCCTCGCCGACCTGCTCGCCTCGCCCGCCGCCGTCCGCGCGCCCGCCTCCTTCTGGACCGCCTACCGGGCCACCCTGCCGGTCCTCGCCGAACAGCGGCCGGCGGTCCGGGCGCGGCTGCTGGACATCATGCCGACGGGGCTCGGCCGGGAGGTCGAGGACGACGAGTTCTGGCTGACGCTGCTGGCGGAGTGCGGCGCGGACCGGCTGCTGACCGGAGAGGACGATGACGCGGCCGACACGGGGCCCGACGACGACGCCGCCGACTGGCTGAGCCGCTGGGCGCTGCACCGCAAGCACGGCAGCGCCTACAGCCGCCGCTCCCCGGCCACCCTCGCGCTCGTCGAGCGGATGGCGCCGAAGCTGCGAACGGCCGGGCGGCCCGTCGACCTGTTCACCGGGCGCTGGCACGCCGGTGCGGACCTCGACCTGCTGGACCTGTGCGCGGCGCTGGGTGTCCCGCTCGCCGTGCCCGACGCCGGCGTGGACGTGTACCTGGCGCTGGAGCGCTGGCTGCCCGACACCACCCCGCCGGGCCGGCGTGATCTGGCCGCCACCGCCGCGGACCCGCGCCTGCGGCGCCTGCTGCACGGGGCCGTCGGCACGCTGGGCAACGGACAGCGGGTGACGCCCGAGGTGATGGCCGCCCTCGCCGCCCACCCCGTGCTGGGTGACGTCCTGCGCGAGTGGCTGGACGAGGCGGCCGGGGAGTTCACGCGCGCGGCGGGCCTGCCCGGTGCCCGTGCGGCCCTCGACCGGCTGCGGCCCTTCCGTGCCGTCGCCCGAGAGGCCAACCCCGAAGCGGTCGCCCGGATCACGCGCCGCGCGGTCGCGCCGCTGCTCGGCCGGACGCTGCGCGCGGGCATCCTCGACGAGCTCGGCTGGCCCGCCCTGGAGGAAGGGCTGCGGCTGCTCGACGGCAAGCCCAGGAAGGGCGAGGACAACGCACTGTCCGTCACCGAGGCCTGGCCCGCGCTGATCCTCGCCCGCCGCCACAAGGCGGTCGTCGTCGGCCCCGAGGAGATCCTGCTCGAGCACGAGCTGCGCCTGCCCGACGACCTCGACCGCTGGCAACGTCCCCGGTTCCGCTACACCGACGGCGAACTGCTGGTGATGTGGCGGCAGGGCAGCAAGCAGTCCGGCTACTGGTCCGCCCGGCCGGCCGAGGTGTTCCCGCTCACCGGCGAGCAGATCCCCGGCTACTGGTCCGGCCACGAGGCCGGCACACCCTCGATCCCGCTGCCCGGCGGCGGCCGGGCCACCGGCGGGCGCACCCTGCACGCCGGCGACACCGTCCTGCCGCCCAGCCGTGCCGTCATCGGCGACGGCACCACGTACTGGCGGCAGGGCAGACAGGGCCGGCAGACGGTGTGGCTCGAGTACGACCCGGCCACCGGCACGCACGGCCGTGCCTCGCTGCCCGCCTTCCTCCGGTCGGGCATCCGTGAGGACGCGTCCCTGCTGCCTGCCCAGTGCGAGGTGCTGCCGCTGCGACCGGGCCTGGAGAACAGCCCCTTCGGCACCGACGGCACGGTCCTGGGCCGCTGGGTGCGTTCCGAGGGACAGGGGCCCGAGGCGGTGACGACCGCGGGCACCCCGGACGGCCGGACCGTCACCCTGGCCGCCGGGCGGGGTCAGGTACGCCGCGTTCCGCTGGGCGGGCTGAGGCTGCCCGGAGGTGCCGAGCCCGTGGTCGCGCAGGACTTCCCGAAGGTCGCCCTGTTCGCGGGCGACGACACCTCGGACGCCGGCCTGCTCGGCCGGGTGTCACCGCTCGAGCAGGGCGGCGAATTCGCCGCCGGCACCCGCCTCGTGCCGCCGGTCTCCTTCTGGCACGCCCTGCGCCCGCGCGACGAGCGGTCGTCGGCCGTGCTGCGGGCCCTCACCGACGAACAGGTCGACGAGGTGCAGCGGGTCACGGCCACGGCGCTGGCCGAGCGGCGGGAGCGGGAGGCGGCGGCCCGCAAGAGCATCACCCATGGCCCGGGCACCGAAGGCGGGCTCGGCGTGCCGACCGCCGAGGAAGTCGCCCGCGAGGCCGTGTCCCGTGCCCTGCCGGGCCTCGCCGACGAGCGGATGCTCATCGGCGTCGCCGCCCTGGTCCGTACGGCACTGCGGATCGCCGAGTCGGCCGCAGCCTTCGCGGCACCACCCGTGGAGCGGCCGCAGCCGGACCGCCGGCGGACCGAGGGCATGTTCGCCGACTACGGTCCCGAACTCGGCGACGACCGCGCCCTGCACGTCGCCACCGCCGGCCTCGCCCGCCTGGGCTCGTGGTGGGGCGGACAGCGCTGGAGCGTGCTGCGCCAGATCCGGTCCGTGAACCACGTGCTGTCCGGCAACCCCGCCGACGGCAAGCCGCTGCCCGACCGCGAGCGGCTCGCCACGCTCGACGGCGGCTGGCACAGCGACGAGCACACGATCCCCGGCATCGGCATGGTGTGGACGCCCCTGCTGTCCGTGCTGCGCCCCCTCGCCCACCGCGCCGCCTCGGCCGCCCTGCCCGACACCGAACGGGAAGCGCTGCTCCTGCTGTTCGAGGCGATGACCGAGGGCCCGCTCGTCACCGCCTGCGGGGACACGCTCCGCGAGATCGTGCTGAGCGAACCGCACGACAAGCAGCAGCGGACCGGCCAGGTACTGCGCCGCGAGGGCCGCACCGTGGTCGTCCTCGGCTGCCAGAACATCGACGCCCGGAGCGACCGGGTCAACTGGCTGGCCCTCGACCACGATCCGACCGGCACGTTCGGCGCCGTCGCCCACTTCACGCTCGACAGGGAGACCCGGCACACGCCGGAGATCTCCACCGAGCGGCTGGCCACCCTCACCCAGCTGATCCGGGACAAGGGCGCCGCGCCCTGGCGGCCCGAGGCACCCGCCGCGCTCGGCGCCGCGACGCGCCAGGGTCTGGGCCCCGTGCAGGCCGCCGTGCTGCTCGCCGGTCTGCCGGACCATCCCGACGCCGAGGTGTTCGCCACCCTCGGGCTGAAGCCGCGTCAGGTGGACTTCGGCAAGGGCATGCTCGCCTCGCTCGGCACGGACGGCCGTGCCGCGCTCGTCGCCGCCCTGCTGCCCGAGGACCCGGCCGATCTGTGGGCCTCGGGGCCGGACACCGAGGCCGCGGGCCGGCTGTGGGCCGAACGCCACGGCTCGCTCGTCCGTCTGACCGAGGAGCTCGCCGCCGAGCTTCCCGTGGGCGCCGGCGCCGCCGAGGCGGTGCTCAACCCCGGGCACACTCCCTGGCTGAGCCGCACCACCGTCCTGCGCCCCGACAAGGACGGCGAACTCGCCTGGGCCGACCCGACGGCGATCCCGAGCCGGTACGACCTGACCGGCGCCGTCGCCGCCCTGTCCACGCTCGCCTACCACCTGCCGTACGGGCATCCGCTGCGCGCCGCCCTGCCGGACGGCCTGGCCGCGCTGCGCCGCCGGCTCACCGACCCTGAGCTGCTGCTCGATCTGGACGTCGCCTGGGCGGAGAAGGGCGGCCCGACCGCCGTCGAACTCCGCAAGGCGTACGGACTGCCCGCCACCGGCGGCTCGGACGAGTACGGGCGCACCCCGGTCGGCGAGGCGCTCGTGCTGCGGCCCTGGTACGGCGACAGCGAGAGCGTCCTGGTCCGCCCGGCCGCGCTCACCGGCCCGGACGACGACGTCCTGCTGCTCCTCGAAGGTCTGGTCGGCCCCGCGCGGGGCGAGGGCATACGGACTCTGCGGACGATCCTCGGCGACGGCCTCGACCGGGCCCTGTCGGCCGGTACCGGGGCGGACGGTCCGGCCGGCCACGCCCAGGACCCCACTCTCAGCGCGCCCGCACTGGTCACCGAGGTCGCCGAGGCCCGGGAACTGAGCGAGGACGCGGCGGCGCTCTACCTGCAACTGCTGGCCCTGCCCGACCCCACGGACCGCAACTGCGCCCGCTGGACCGGCTGGAAGCCCGCCCGACTGAAGAAGGCCCGAGCCGAACTGGCCGGGACCGGCCTGGTCGTGGAGGCCAAGCGGCCGCGCGCCGGACGCACCCTGTTCCTGCCGTGCGGCTGGCACGACCTCAAGTCCCCGGCGCTGCCGGTGGAGACCTGGAAGGAAGGGCTCTACCCGGTCTCCCTGCACGGCCGTGCGGCACCGCCGCTGCCGGTGCCCGAGTTGTTCGCCCGCGCCTGGGACCGCGTACGCGCGGGAGACGCGCCGGCGTACGAGGAGCTGACCACGCGGGCGACGCGCAGGGGGCGCCGCCGATGAGCAGCCCCGGCTCGAGCGCCCCGACCCCCTTGACCACCATCCGTACCAGCGCCCCCGAGGACCACCGCCGATGACCACCACCCTCGTCCCCGACGCCACCCGGCAGATCGTCCCGCCCGAGGAGCGGTACGCCACCGAGCTGGCCTTCCTCACCGCGTACGACGACGGGCCGCGTCCGCCCGCCTGGCGGCTCACCCCGCGTGCCGTCGTCACGTTCGTCATGGGCAGCGACGGGCGGGCGCTGCGGCTGCCCGACGACGCGGAGGTCCCCGAGGGTGTGCCGCGCCGGCTGGTGGTCGAGGGCAAGTTCGTCGGCGACCGCGCACTGGTCGAGCGGTGCGTGGTCACGCTCGCCGGTGAGCGCGGTCTGCTGCTCGTGGGCGAGCCAGGCACCGCCAAGTCCATGCTGTCGGAGCTGCTGTCCGCCGCCGTGTGCGGCACCAGCGGCCTGGTCGTGCAGGGCACCGCGGGCACGACCGAGGACCAGCTCAAGTACGGCTGGAACTACGCCCTGCTGCTGGCCAAGGGGCCCAGCCGGGAGGCGCTCGTGCCCTCGCCCGTGCTGGCCGCGATGCGCCGGGGCGCCATCGGGCGGGTCGAGGAGGTCACCCGGTGCCTGCCCGAGGTACAGGACTCGCTGGTGTCGTTGCTCTCCGAGCGGCGCATCGCGGTCCCGGAGCTGACGGGCGGCGAGGACGCCCTCGCGCACGCCGCGCCGGGCTTCAATCTCATCGCCACCGCCAACCTGCGGGACAAGGGCGTCTCCGAGATGTCCGCCGCCCTCAAGCGGCGCTTCAACTTCGAGACGGTCGGCCCGATCCCGGACCTCGACGCCGAGACGGCGCTGGTGCGTAGGCAGGCGCGGGCCTCCGTCGAGCGGGCCGGCGCGCCCTTCCAGGTCGACGACGCCGTCCTGGAGGCCCTCGTCACCGCCTTCCGCGATCTGCGCGAGGGCCGGTCGGCGGAGGGCTGGGAGGTGGAACGGCCGTCCACGGTGATGAGCACCGCCGAAGCGGTCTCCGTCGCAGGCGCGCTGGGGCTGGCCGCCGCCTACTTCCCCGGGGACCGCGACGTGCTCGGACTGCTGCCCGGCCACCTGCTCGGCGTGGTCCGCAAGGACGACCCGGCCGACGCGGCCCGGCTGCGCGGTTACTGGGACGGCCCCGTGCGGCGCCGCGCCGAGCAGGGCTCCGCCACCTGGCGCACCCTGTGGGACCTGCGCACGGTCCTGGAGGGCTGACAGCCGTGCCCGTCTCCCCCTCTCCCGGCTCCCCCTCCCCCGACGAGGCCGTCGCGGCCCTCACCGACCCGGCGGCGCCCTATCTCATCGGGGTACGGCACCACGCGCCCTCCCTGGCCGCGGTCGTGCCGGTGCTGCTGGACGCCGCGAAACCGGACGTGCTGCTCGTCGAACTCCCCGCCGAGCTCCAGGAGTGGCTGCCGTGGCTCGGCCACGAGGAGACCCGGGCCCCGGTCGCCCTCGCCGCCGCACCCGGCGACGGAGGCGGCGGCCCTGCCTTCTACCCCTTCGCCGACTTCTCCCCCGAACTGGCCGCCGTCCGCTGGGCGGCCCGCCACGAGGTCCCGGTGCTCGCCTGCGATCTGCCGCTGGCCGACCGCGCGTGGGGCGAGGACCGGCGGGCCCACCGGCCGCAGGCCGCAGGCCGCCGCCCGGCGTCCGGCGGGCCGGGCCTCGCCGTGGCCCTGCGGTCACGGCTGACCGGCCGCCCCGGCGACGATCTGTGGGACCGTCTCGTCGAGGCCGCCGCGCCGGGCTCACCGCCCGAGGCGGTGCGCCGGGCCGCCCTGCTCACGGGGTGGGCGCTGCGCGAGGACGCGGCGGCCTCGGGCGGGATCCCCGAGGTGGACCTGCGGCGGGAGCGATGGATGCGCGCCCGGCTGGCCGAGGCCACGGCGCGGGGCGAGCGGGCGGCCGTGGTCGTCGGTGCCTTCCACGCACCGGCGTTGGTGCCCTCCTGCGAGGAAGCCGGGCCGGACTCCGCCGCCCCGGCCGAGACCGGTGAGGGGCCCGTATGGACGACCTCGCTCATCCCCTACACCTACGCCCTGCTGGACGAACGCTCCGGCTACCCCGCGGGCATCCGCGATCCGGAGTGGCAGCACCTGGTCCTCGATGCGGCGGGTGACCCGGCCGCGCTGGAGGAGGCGCTGACCCGGGCGGCCGTACAGGTGTGCGCCCAGCTGCGTGCCCTCGGTCATCCGTCCGGACCCGCCGACGCGCGGGAGATCAGCAGGCTCGCCGGAGACCTCGCGCGGTTGCGCGGTCTGCCCGCGGCGGGCCGGGGCGAGCTGGTCGAGGCGGTGCAGACGGTGCTGGCGCAGGGCGAGCCGTACGGCAGGGGCCGGGCCGTGGCCCGGGCGATGGAACGGGTGCTCGTCGGCACGCGCGGCGGGCGCCCCGCACCCGGCGCGCCGCGCAGCGGACTCGCCCCCGCCGTGGAGGCGGAGCTGTCGGCGCTGGGCCTGCCCGGGCCGCAGGCCGGCGCGTCCGGTGCGGCCCGGGACCTGCGCCTCGACCCGCTCCGCTCCGATCTGGACCGCCGCCGTGAGCTCCTGCTGCGCCGCCTGACCGTGTGCGGCGTGCCGTACGCGGAGGCGAAGGACGTCGTCGGCGCGGGCGGCGCCGAGGCTCTGACCTCCCGCTGGGAGGTGCGTTGGACGCCCGCCACCGCGGCCATGCTGGCCACCGCCGGGGTGCGCGGTGTCACCGCCGCCCAGGCCGCCGAGGGCCTGTTGCGCGAGCGGCGGCACGCCGAGCGGGGCGAGGGAGGACCCACCGCCGCGCAAGCCCTGCACGGGCTGGAGCAGGCGGCGGAGTGCGGGCTGCCCGGTCTCGCGGACGAGCGGCTCGCCGACACCGCCGAGGTGCTGCCGCAGACCGGCACCCTGCCCGAACTCCTCGCCGCGCTGGCCCTGTTGGACCGGCTGCGGTCCGGGCACATCGCCGGGCTCGGCACCGACGAGGAGCGCACGGCTCGGGCGGCGGCCGTGGCCGAGCTGCTGACCGCCGCCGCGGTGCGCCAAGTGGACGGGCTCACCGGCTCCGAGGATCCCGCCGACGCCCACGCCCTGCTGGCCCTCGCCCACCGCGCCGACCAGTTGGGCGGAATCCGGCTCACCGACGCCCTCGCCCGCCTGGCCGCGGACGGTTCCCCGCTGATGCGCGGCGCCGCTGGGGCCGTACGCGTGTTTCTCGGGCACGAGGACGCGCGGGCGCTCGGCGGGCGCGTGGCCTCCTGGGTGGACACCGCCCTCGATCCCGAGTCCCGGTCCGCGCTGGCCGCCCGGCTCACCGGGCTGCTGACCGCCGCCGGCCAGCTGCTGGAGGCCGCGCCTCCCGCCCTGGAGCCCCTGCTCGCCCGCGTGTCGGAACTCGGCGACCAGGACTTCCTCGACCGGCTGCCCGCACTGCGGGGCGGATTCGACACGCTCAGCCCGGCCGCCCGCGACCGCCTGCTCGCCGCCGTCGAAGAGCGCCTGGACACCGGCCACTTGGCGGACACCGGCGACATCGACCCCGCGGCCCTCGCCACCTGGACGCGCGCGGATCTGGCGGCCCGCGAGGTGCTGCGGACGGCAGGGCTGCTTCCGCCGCCCGTGAGCCGACGGGAGGAAGCCGGTCCCGTCACCGGAGCGGCCGCCTCCCTCGACGCATCCGGTGCGCTGAACCGGCTCGCCCCCGCCGACCGATGGCGTCTGCTGCTGGGCCGCCGCAAGGACCGACTGCCCCGGAAGGCTGCCGCACTGGCCACCGCGCTGGACGAGCTGTACGGCAGCGGACGCGGCGAGGGCAGCCGGGGCGATCTCACCGGCGGCGGGGGCCGGGGCGGGCGGGAGGTGCCGTATCCCGGGGTGCGGGAGTGGTCGGAGGAGCTGGCGGCGCTGTTCGGGCCGGGCATCCGGGAGGAGGTGCTCGCGGCGGCGGCCGCGGCGGGCCGCCGGGACGTGTTCGCCGAGCTCGACCCCGACACCGTACGGCCCTCGGTCGACCTGTTGCGCAGTGTGCTGCGGCACGCGGGCGGGCTGCCCGAGGCCCGGCTGGCCGCGCTGCGTCCGCTCGTGCGGCGCCTGGTCGACGCCCTGACCCAGCAGCTGGCCACGCGGTTGCGGCCCGCCCTGCACGGCACGGCGCTGCCCCGCCCCAGCCGGCGCCCGGGCGGCGGTCTCGACCTGCCCCGCACGCTGCGGGCCAACCTGGCGACCGCGCGGCGCGGACCGGACGGCACGGTCCAGGTCGTCCCCGAACGGCCCGTCTTCCGCACACGGGCCCGGCGGGCCGCCGACTGGCGGCTGATCCTGGTCACCGACGTGTCCGGGTCCATGGAGGCGTCCACGGTCTGGGCCGCCCTCACGGCCTCCGTACTGGCCGGCGTTCCCACCCTGTCCACGCACTTCCTGGCCTTCTCCACCGAGGTCATCGACCTCACCGACCATGTGCAGGACCCGCTGTCGCTGCTGCTGGAGGTCAGCGTGGGCGGCGGCACGCACATCGCGGCGGGGCTGCGGCACGCCCGCGAACTGGTGACCGTGCCCTCCCGCACCCTCGTCGTGGTCGTCAGCGACTTCGAGGAGGGCTACCCGCTCGGCGGGCTGCTCGCCGAGGTCCGTGCCCTGGTGGGGGCCGGCTGCCATGTCCTGGGCTGCGCGAGCCTCGACGACACCGGCCGGCCCAGGTACTCCACCGGCGTCGCGGGGCAGCTCGTCGCCGTGGGAATGCCCGTCGCCGCCCTCAGCCCGCTCGAACTCGCCCGCTGGGTAGGGGAGAAGATCGCATGAACCCGGACCTCCCGCCGGTCGCCCCGTCCGTGACCGCCGAGCTCGTCGGGGCCCTGTCGCCCCGGCTCCGCAAGCGGCTCGACGCCGGCGTCACCAAGCTCGCCGCCCGGCCCACCGTCGTCGACGGCGACACCGTGCGCATCGCCGTCGACGACGACACCCACCTCGAACTCCACGCCCCCGACGGCTCGGTGACCAGCGCGGACGCGATCCGCTGCGGATGCCTGCTGGCCCCCGGCTGTCTGCACCGCGCCGCGGCGGCGTCGGCGGCACCGATCGCCGACATCGGATCAGCCGCCCCTGCCGAACAAGCAGCCACCGTCGGCGCCGAACCGCAGGCCTCCGACGCACCGGAGCCCTCCGTGGAACCGGAAACGGCCACCGCCGGCCAACGCGCCGCCGCCCGCGCCGTGCACGACGCGGCGGCGGCCGTGCTGGACGCGGGCACGGACGGCACGGGCGCGGTTCTCCAGGCGGAACTGCTGCGCGCCGCGCACACCGCACGGCTGGCGGGCCTGCCCCGGGCCGCCGCCTCGGCGGTCGCCACGGTCACGGCGGTGCGCGCGGCCCGCTCGGCGGATCCGGCGTACCGCCTCACCGACCTCGTCGCCGCGCTGCGCGAGGTCCTGTCCGTCGCGCACCGCCTGCCGTCCGCCACCGGCTCCGACCTGGCGGCCCTGCGCGGCACCGTACGGCAGCCGTACACCCCGGACGGTTCGCTGCGCCTGTACGGCCTCTTCTGCGAACCCGTCCTCACCGCGACCGGCTACGCGGGTGCCGTCACGTGGACCGCCGACGCCGACGGCCGTCTCTGCACGGTCTCGGACGTCGCCCCGGGAGGTTCTGGGCGGGCCGTGGGCGCGGCGGACCGTGCCGTGCGCATCGGTGACACGGCTCTGACCCACCGCGAGTTGTCACGGGCGGGCCTCGCGGTGTCCGGGGCCACCGTGTCGCCGACGGGCCGGCTGGGCGCGGGTGCCGGGGTACGGGCGGTCCGCGCGTCCGGCGCCGGCTGGGGCGACGAGCCCCTGAACCGGCTGTGGACCGTGCCCGTCGCCGATCAGGTGGGGCGGGCCCTGGACGACGACCACGGCCTGCTGTTCCTGGACGTCACCCTCATGGGCACGGTCCGCGAGGCGGCGGGCGACTGCCTGCTGGCCGACTGCGACGGCCGCGCGCTCCGCCTTGCCGCCGCCCACGATCACCCCGCGCTTCCCCACCGGGACAACCTCCGCCTGCTGGCCGCGGCCCGTGGCAGCCGCCTGCGGATCGTCGCCCGTCTCACGCCGGCCCCGCAGCCCCGCGCCCTGCTGCTCGCCGCCGAACACCCCACGCGTCCGGGCACGCCCGTGGATCTCGGCTTCGACCGCCTCCAGCAGGCCGACCTGCCCACCGAGGCGCCCCCGCCCGCCGAACCCGTCGTCCCCGCCCCGGACGAAGCCCCCCTCCACCTGCTGCGCCGCCGTGTCCACCAGGCCGCTTCCGGTGGGCGCCGTGTGCTGGCCTTCGCCGGGGAGGGCGACGGCGACGGGCGACGCCTGAGCCACCACGGCCTGCCGACCGCGGGCGACCTGCTCGACGAGCTGCGATCCGCCGCCGCGGACCGCACCCGTGACCCCTTCGGCCGCCTGCTCCCGGCCGACACGGCCCGCTTCGCCCGCGCCTGGCTGGCCGCCGCCCTCTACACCGAGGAGGTGGACCGGGCGCTGTGCGCCGCGGCGTGGGGCGCGTGAGTCGGCACCGCGCGCCCGCCTCAGCGCAAGGCGCCCTTGGTGGCGTCCGCGATGAAGCCGCGGGCGAAGAAGGTGAACACCAGCACCAGCGGGATGACCGACAGGAGCACCCCGGACATCACCATGCTGTAGTCGGTGGAGTGTCCGGCGTACAGCTGGGCCAGCGCCACCTGGAGGGTGAGGCGATCGGGGTTGACGAGCATCACCAGCGGCAGGATGTAGTCGTTCCAGGCGGCGATGAAGGTGTAGATGCCGAGGAACGCCAGGGCCGGCCGGACGCACGGCAGCACCACGTGCCAGTAGAGACGGAAGAATCCCGCGCCCTCGACGCTCTGGCCGCCTGGTGCGCAAACCTCGTCATGGACGGGGAGACCGTGCTGCTCGACATCGGCACCACCGCCCACCGGGTGGCCCGCCATCTGCACGGCCGGTCCCTCACGGTGATGACCAGCAACCTGGCCGTCTACGAGGAACTCCAGGACGACAACGACGTCCAGTTGATCCTGCTGGGCGGCGTGGTCCGGCGCGAGTACCGCTCGCTGGTCGGTTTCCTCACCGAGGACAACCTGCGGCAGGTGCACGCCGACCGGTTGTTCCTCGGCACGAGCGGGATCCGCCCCGACGGACAGGTACTGGACACCACCGCCGTCGAGGTCCCCGTCAAGCGGGCGATGATCGCCGCGAGCGCCCAGGTGGTCCTGCTGGCGGACGCGGGCAAGTTCCCCGGCACCGGCATGGCCCGGGTGTGCGGTCCGGAGGAGCTCGACATCGTGGTGACCAACGCCCCGGGGGACGAGAAGACCTGTAATCGGCTGCGCGAGGCGGGAGTTGAGGTGGTCGAAGTATGAGACTCACGATCCTGGGCGGCGGGGGCTTCCGGGTCCCGCTCGTGTACCGGGCGCTGCTGGGCGACCGGGGCGAAGGACGCGTCACCGACGTGACCCTGTACGACCTCGACGCCTCCCGGCTGACGACCATCAGCCGGGTCCTCGCCGACCAGGCCGCCGGGCACCCCGACCCGCCCGCCGTCACCGTCACCACCGACCTCGACGAGGCGGTCACCGGGGCCGACTTCGTGTTCTCCGCCATCCGCGTGGGCGGGCTCGCCGGCCGGGCGGCGGACGAGCGGATCGCCCTGGAGGAAGGCGTGCTGGGCCAGGAGACCGTCGGCGCGGGCGGCATCTCCTACGGGCTGCGCACCATTGCGGTGGCGCTCGGGATCGCCCGTCGTATCGCCGCCCTGGCACCCGACGCCTGGGTCATCAACTTCACCAACCCCGCCGGCATGGTCACCGAGGCGATGACCGCCCGCCTGGGCGACCGTGTGATCGGGATCTGCGACTCCCCGGTGGGCCTCGGCCGGCGCGTGGCCGGCGCGCTCGGTGTCGACCCGGCCCGCACCCGCCTGGACTACGTGGGCCTGAACCACCTGGGCTGGCTGTGCGGCCTGTACGCCGACGGCCGGGATCTGCTGCCGTCCCTGCTCGCGGACGAGGCCGCGCTGACCTCGTTCGAGGAGGGCAAGCTCTTCGGCGCCGACCTGCTGCGCACGCTGGGCGCGCTGCCCAACGAGTACCTGCACTACTACTACTTCCACCGCGAGTCGGTCGGCTCCGCGCGAGCCGTCGGCCAGACACGTGGAGCCTTCCTGCACTCACAGCAACAGCGCTTCTACGACTCCCTGGGCACCGTCACCGTCGGCCCGCCCGCTCCCCGCGCGGCCTGGAGCGCGTGGGACGCCACCCGCCTGGAGCGCGAGACCACGTACATGGCCGAGAACCGCGACGCCGTCGGCATGGGCGAACGGGACTCCTGCGACCTGGAGTCCGGCGGCTACGAGCGGGTCGCCCTCGCGCTCATGCGGGCCATCGCCCTGGACGAGCGCACCACCCTCGTGCTCAACGTCCGCAACCGCGGCCGGATCCCCGCACTGGACGACGACGCCGTCATCGAGGTCCCCTGCCACGTGGACGCCAACGGCGCCCGGCCCATCGCCGGGGCCCCGCTGCCCGACCACGGGCAGGGCCTGGTGCACGCGGTCAAGACCGCCGAGCGGGCGGTTGTCCACGCCGCCACCACCACCGACCGCGCCCACGCTCAGGGCGTTGACGATCCACCCACTGATCGACTCGTACACCGTCGCGAAGCGCCTGCTGGACGCCTACCAGCGCCACTTCCCCGAACTCGCCTATCTCGGCCGCTGAGCGAACTGTCCTGCGATACGCCTTACTTCGGCGCCTGGAAGCCGCCGATCTTCTGCTCGAGCAGTTCGGCCAGCCGCAGCGGGGTGCGGTCCTCGAACATCGGGCCGATGAGCTGCACTCCCACCGGGAGACCCTCAGGGGACCGGCCCGCCGGTACGGCGGTGGCGGGCAGGCCGGGCATGGTGGCCAGACCGGCCCAGACGAGCTGGTCGAGGTACGGGTACTCGACGCCGTCGATGTCGATCCGGCGCTCCATCGAATCGGGGTTGTGGTCGTGCGGGAACGCGGGAGTGGGCGTGATGGGACACACCACCGCGTCGAACTCGGCGAAGAACCGCCGCCAGCCTCGGCGGTGGAGCTCGCGCCGGTTGTTCACCTCGATCCAGTCGCGGTGGCTGAGCACCATGCCGCGCAGCCGTGCCGCATCGAGACTCCGGTCGTCCGCGCTCAGTCCGGCGGCGTGGGTCCGCAGCTGCTCGTACAGTTCGTCGGGAAAACGCGCGGCGGAGTTCGCGAACAGCAACTGCGTGTAGAGCAGCGCCGCTTCGGTCGGATCGGGCAGCAGCGGACTGTGCCGTTCGACGCGGGCGCCGCCGTCGACGAGCGCGTCGGCCACCCGGTCCACGCCCGCCCGCACAGCGGCCCCGGTCGGAATGAGCGGATGCTCGTCGAGAACCAGGACCCGGAAGTCGTCGAGCCCCTCATGGCGCGCGGGCGGCAGCGTCACGTCGTACGCCACACCGAGCGTCAGCGGGTCCGGTCCGGCCATCACGTCGAGCAGGAGCGCGAGGTCGCGGGCGGTGCGCGCCATCGGGCCGACGACGGCGAGGTCGGGCTCGGCCGGCAGTGCCGGCGCGGGCGGCGGGGCCATGCCGCGGGTCGCCGCCAGCCCGAGTGTCGGCTTGTGCGCGTAGACACCGCAGAAATGCGCGGGGGTGCGCAACGAACCGGCGATGTCGGAGCCGATGGACAGCGCGCCGAACCCGGACGCCAGGGCCGCCGCTGATCCGCCGGAGGATCCGCCCGGCGTTCGACCGTGGTCCCACGGGTTGTTGGTGGTGCCGTAGATCTCGTTGAAGCTCTGCACGTCTTGCAGCCTCAAAGGCACATTGGTCTTGCCGAGCAGCACCGCGCCCGCGGCCTTGAGCCGCGACACCTGCACCGCGTCCTCGGCCGGTATGTGGTTCCGATGCGGCGGCATGCCCCAGGTCGTGGGCAGCCCGGCGATGTCGTAGGACTCTTTGACCGTCACCGGAATGCCGAGCAGCGGTCGGTCCTCACCGCGGGCGCGCGCCTGGTCGGCATCGCGCGCGGCGGCCCGTGCACGGTCGAAGTCCGGCACACAGATCGCGTTGACCGCCTTGTCCTCCCGCTCGATGCGGGCGATCGCCTCTTCGGTCAGCTCCGTCGAGGTCACTTCACCGGCACGTAACGCGGCCGCGAGCGCTTCGGCCGTCTGAAAGCTCCATCCCATGGATCAGACCGTAGCGGCCTCTGGAACAGGCCACGAAATGCCAGTTCGCACAAGGGTGCGGGGGCAGTGGCCAGACAGTCGCCCTGACTGACGGCCAGTCAATTGTGTGCCGTGTCACGCACCCCAATATGTGCCCGAGTTGCATGCATCACAGCGGATATGTCCATTTATCGTCCATGCTCGAAACGGCCACCGACTCCCGAAGTGGAGCCTATCGGCGATGCCTTGGGCGTGAAGTCTCAAAGTGACCCATGACACAGCATTCGCGACAAATCCCCTTGTTCCCTTGGAAAGGTGCCCCGCTATGGCCGCTTACCTCTGCCCTCCCGCCGTGATACATGGCGAGCACTCCGTGGAGACCAGTCAGATCGTGGCGGAGGTGCGCGACCGGCATCCGCACGCGGTGTGGGCGCCGCGGATCGACGGCATCGCGGCCAGTACCGGCATCGAGACCCGCGGCTGGATGCTGCCGCTGGAGGCCGCGGTCGCACCCGGCAACGGCGGCGCACTGCGGGCTGCCGGCATCGGGCCGGCCCAAGAGGCGCTCGCACGCGAGGGGTTCACCCACCAGGACGTGGACCGCGCGATCGCCGCGCTCGAGGCGATACCCGCACCGCAGACCGTCCAGGAGCGCACCGCGCCGGCCTGGGAGGCCGTGCAGTCCTACGGGGAGCGTGCGGCGCGCGGGGCCCTTCAGATCGCCGGACTGGACGCCGCGGACATCGACTGCCTGATCACCAGTCACTCCACCACCCCGGCACTGCCGGGTCTGGACATCGCCCTGGCCAACAGGCTTCCGCTCCGCAACGACGTGATGCTGCTGCCGGCCACGCAGTGGGCCTGTATAGCGGGGACCCGCTCCCTGGCGCTGGCGGCGGATCTCGTGGCCGCGGACCCCGACCGGGTGGTTCTCGTCGTGATCGCGGAGGCGCTGAGCACGACCTACCAGCCCGCGGACGACACTCTCGAGTCCCTGATCGTCCGGTTGCTGTTCGCGGACACCGCGGTCGCCATGGTGGTCACGGGCCGCCCGAGGCGCGAGTCGGTGCTGCGGCTGGACTCCGCCTGGCACCACACCCTGCCCGGCACCCAGGACCTGCACCGCCTGGACACGCGGGCGGACGGCACCCACTTCGTGATGGACCGGCGCGGGCCGCGCGCCGTGCAGGAGACGGTCACCGCGATGTGGGAGTGGCTGCGCGCCCGTTACCAGGACCACCCCGACGCCTGGCACCCCGACGTGCTGCTGGCGCACCCCGGCGGGACCCGGGTGCTGGAGTACATGGAACAGACGATGCCCGACGCGTGGCCGTCGGGGCTGCTGGACCACAGCCGGGACAGCTACACCACCGGCAACCGCGGAGGCGCCGCCGTCTTCGACATCATGCGGCGGGCGCACGACGCCGGGCAGAAGCCGGGCAGTCGCGCCGTCCTGTACGCGGCGGCACCGGGCCTGACCGCCACCGCCCTGGAAGGGGAATGGCTGTAGTGCGAGGCCGTGGTGCCCCCCGCTCCGGCCGACGGGCCGTCCGCACGTCGCCGCGCTTCCGTACGGCGGTCGCGCCCCCGCCCCGCGGCCGCGTCACCTCGCGACCTCCGCCCAGACCACCTTGCCGGTGTCCGTCCACCGCACCCCCCACCGGGTGGTGAGCCTGTGCACGATGTGCAGGCCACGACCGCCGTCGTCGAGGAGGCCGCCCAGGCCCAGACGCGGCCTGCCGTTGCCGGTGTCGCCCACCTCACACAGCAGACCGTGACCGGTCCTGATCAGCCGTACCGTGACGGGACCGGTGGCGAAGCGCACCGCGTTCGTGACCAGCTCGCTGACCAGCAGCAGCACGTTGTCCCGGGTGTCGTCCCTGGTGCGCCACTGCCGCAGCAGCGCGGAGACCTGCGCGCGGGCACGCGCGGGGGCGTCGTCGCGGGCGGGCAGCCGCCAGGTCGCGGTGTCCCCCTTGCGGTAGCCGATCATCCGCGCGAGCAGCAGGGTCACATCGTCACGCTGGCGCGCGGGCGCCAGCCCGGAGACGACGCGCCGTGCGGCCTGCGGCAGGGCGTCCCAGGGGTGCACCGTGGACACGACGTCCGCCAGCCTGCGGATGCCCTCGTCGATCGACACGGCCGGATCCTCCACCAGGCCGTCGGTGTAGAGGGCGAGCAGGGAACCCGGGGGTGCGCCGAACGTGTGCACGCCGAACGGCTCCCGCAGCGCGAACTCGGCGCCCAGGCCGGGATGAGGGCGTACCGGGAGCGGGCCCGCGTGCCCGTCCGGGGACACCAGGATCGGGGGGAGGTGGCCGGCGCTGGACAGTGCCACCCGATGGCTGACCGGGTCGTAGAGGACGATGCAGCAGGTCGACCCGAGGGCGCTGTAGCCGGCCGCCAGCCCGGACTCCGCGTCGTCCAGCAGCGTCACGGTCTCGTCCAGGTGCTCCAGCACCTCGTCGGGCGCCAGCCCCGCGGACAGCAGAGCGCGAGCCTCCATGCTCAGCTGGCCCATGGTCGCCGCGGCTCCCAGGCCGTGCCCGACGACGTCACCGACCACCAGCGCGGTACGGCCGTCCGGCAGCGGAAAGCTGTTCACCCAGTCTCCCCCGACGCCCGCGCTGTCGGGCGTGGCGGGCTGGTAGACGCTGGCGAATTCGATGGTGTCGCCGCCGGCCCGGGGCAGCAGCCGCCGCTGCAACGCCAGCACCTGCGTGTGCTCGCGCTGGTGCTGACGGGCCAGGTCGACGTGATGGGCGGTCCTGGCCACGAGTTCCTGGAGGTCGAACAGCTCGCTGTCGCGGAAGGGGCAGTCCGCCCGCCGCCAGACCTCCGCCAGGCCCAGCACGACGGGCGGCGAGCCGTCCAGGACCAGCGGTATGCACGCGACACCCGCCGACCGTTCACCGGGCACCAGGGCGCGCATCACCCGCGGACTGCCGAGCACCCGCTCGACCGCCTCCCGGTCGGGTATGACGATGGCCTGCGGGGCGTCGTCCCGCCGTACCGCCTGCGCCAGCAGTCGACTCGCGTCGCTGGGAAGATCGTCGCCCGGAGTCACATAGCCCTCGGGCCACGACCGGTCCGGCACCAGGGCCGCCCGCCGTAGCCGGATGCGCCCCCGCCCCTGCCCGGTGACTCCCTCGCCGGTCCACACGGCGAAGTCGAGGTCGACGGCGGCCACGTCTCCCCAGGCCAGCAGGGACTGCGCCAGCGACTGCGCGGTCTCGTCGATGTCCAGCGAGGTGCCGATCGCGGTCTCGGCGGCGTACAGGTGCAGCCTCCTGGCCATGGCGATCACGGAGACGGTCAGGCCCTCCTCAGGCACCGCGGCGGGCAGGATGCTCAGCGAGACCACCAGTTCCGACCCGTCGCCGCGCCGCAGGCGCTGGATCCGGGCGACGTGCGCCTCCCCGGTCTCCAGGACCTGGCGCAACCGCCGTGTGACCGGCGGTACGTCCCTGGGGGGCAGAAGATCGACGAAGGGACTCCCGGCCGCGGCGTCCAGGCCCGCGAACACGGGGGCGTCCAGATTGCTGCCGGTGATTCTCAGGTCCCTGTCCAGGTTGACCGCGCCGAGAATCTGGTCCTGAGGGCCGGCCGCCGGGTTGTCGGGGACGCGTTGGCGGTTGGTGGGCTCGCCCTGCACGTCGGCAGGACCGGCGGCCGCTGCCGCTCCGCCGCGTGGGATGTAGCGCCCCAAAGCGCTGCTGACCAGGCCGAACGACGACGAGGACGAGGGAGAGGGTGTGGACTCCATGCGGCACCCCTCGGCAATCCCCGGCGCAGCGCCGGGGCCGTACTCGGACCCGTGCGACGGGGCCCCGAGATCCCTGACCGCACACCTCATTCAATAACACCGGGGGTCGCTTCGCCCACACCGGCGAAGCGCGGTGAACGCGGACAGTGAGGAACGCACGGCCTGTGGCAGCCCCGGCGACGCATAGGCTCTGAGTGGGGCTCCGGGGGAGACCGGAATCCGAGCTGCGGGAACAGGGGGAGCTTCGATGGTGACAGCGCGCCGGTTTCCGCTCGGCTCCGCGACCACGCTCACGGAACTGGAGGACGACCCCCACCCGCGGCTGGCCCTGCTGCGCGCCCGCGAACCCGTCTCGTGGCTCCCCGTGCTGGGCGGCTGGCTGGTGACCCGGCGTGATCTCGCACTGCGCGTGATGCGCGACGCGACGACCTTCACGGTGGACGACCCCCGCTTCTCCACCGCCCAGGTGGTCGGCCCGAGCATGCTCTCCGTGGAGGGCGCCGAGCACAAGCGGCACCGCACCCCCTTCGCCGACCCGTTCCGCGCGCAGGACGTGCACGACCGGTTCACCGGGTTCGTGGAACAGGAAGCCGCCCGGCTCGTGGAAGGCATCCGGCCGCGTGGCAGCGCCGAACTGCGCCGGGAGGTGGCCGGGCCCCTGGCCGTCGCCGTCGTCGCCGAGTCGCTGGGCTTGGTCGGCGCGGACGCCGAGGCGGTGCTGTCCTGGTACGACGCCCTCGTGAGCGCGGTCTCCGACATCACCGCCGGGCTGCCGGCGAACCCCGCCGGGGCGGCGGCGTTCGACCAGCTGCGAGGAAGCGTCGAGGCGACGGTCGCGACAGGGAGCGACGCGTCGCTGCTGGTCAAGGCGGCCGAGAGTAAGCGCCTGAAACTGCCGGAGGTGGTCGCCAACGCCGCCGTGCTGATGTTCGGCGGTATCGAGACCACCGAGGGGATGATCGCCAACGCCGTACTGCACCTGCTGACGCACCCTGATCAACTCGCCCTCGTACGCGCCGATCCAGACCTGGTCGACGCGGCGATCGAGGAATCGCTGCGTCTGGAACCCGCCGCGGCGGTGGTGGACCGCTACGCGACGGCCGACGTGACGATCGGCGGGGCGGACGTGCGGCGCGGTGATCTGGTGGTCGTCTCGCTCGCCGGCGCGAACCGCGACCCCGAGGTCTTCCAGGACCCCGACCGTTTCGACCTGCGACGGGGCGACTCCCGCCGCCAGCTGGCCTTCGCGCACGGCCCGCACTTCTGTCTGGGCGCCCACCTCGCCCGCCTGGAAACCCGTGCCTGCCTCCTCGCACTCCTCGACCGTCTCCCGGGCCTGCGGCTCGACCCGGCCTCGCCCGCCGCGCCCAGGGGCCTGGTCTTCCGCAAACCCCCGGCTCTGCGCGTCCGCTGGGACGCCCCGGCGCAGCGGTGACATGACGCCGGCTCACCTCCCCCCACCCCGCCGTGTCGGGCAAGGCCGAACGGTGATTGGCTGTCCCCCGTTCCGTCAGGCAGTCCATCCACGGGAAGGCCCCAGCCATGAGCAACCCCTACGCACTCGAGTACAAGGTCGTCACCTTCCGCGAGTCATTGATCGGCGACGCACTGGACAGCGACAAGCTGGAGAAGGTGCTGAACAAGCACGCCGAGGACGGCTGGGCGCTCAAGGCGATCACGTCCGCCGACGTGAAGGGCCGCATAGGGCCCGGTGCGGTCGAGGGCCTGCTGCTCACTCTGGAGCGTCCGCGCCGCTGACGAGCGCCGTTCCCGCACGGCCCGAGCCGGCCGGCGGCTCCTGCTCAGGAGCCGCCGGCCGAGCGCGGGCGTTCACTGCCGCACGCCGACAAGGACGGCGAAGGCGGCGAAGACGCCCCCCTTGCCGGCACGGCCTATGCGCCGCGACGGACCCGGGCGGCCTTGCGGGCCTCGGCGATCTGTCGGGCCTCGGCAGACCGGCGGGACGCGCCACCGCCGCCGGCCCGCCCCGGGCGGGTGCCGAGACCACGGAAAGGGGCGCCGCCGCGCTTCGGGCGCTCCGCGACCGGCTCGCCGCCGGCGACGGGGACACCGGTGGGAGCCTGGGCTCCGGTGATGCGGCTCAGCTCGGCCTCACCGGAGCGGACCTGCGTGATCTTCGGCCTGATGCCCGCGTCGGACATGAGACGGGCCATGTCCCGGCGCTGGCCGGGCAGGACCAGCGTGACGACGCTGCCGGACTCGCCGGCGCGGGCAGTCCGGCCGCCGCGGTGCAGATAGTCCTTGTGGTCGCCCGGCGGGTCGACGTTGACGACGAGATCGAGGTCGTCGATGTGAATGCCCCGAGCCGCGACGTTGGTGGCCACCAGCGCCGTGACGTCGCCGGTCTTGAACTGTGCCAGGGTGCGGGTGCGCTGGGGCTGCGACTTGCCACCGTGCAGCGCCGCGGCCTTCACGCCGCTGCTCAGCAGGTGCTTGGTGAACCGGTCGACAGCGTGCTTGGTGTCCAGGAACATGATCACGCGCCCGTCCCGGGCGGCGATTTCGGTGGCGGTGGCGTACTTGTCGGCGTCGTGCACCTGGAGTACGTGATGCTCCATCGTGGTGACCGCACCGGCCGACGGGTCGACGGAATGGACGACCGGGTCATGGAGGTAACGACGGACCAGGAGATCGATGTTGCGGTCCAGCGTGGCCGAGAACAGCATGCGCTGGCCGTCGGGACGCACCTGGTCCAGCAGTTCGGTGACCTGCGGCATGAAACCCATGTCCGCCATCTGGTCGGCCTCGTCCAGAACGGTGATGTTCACCCGGTCCAGGCGGCAGTCCTTGCGCTCGACGAGGTCCGCGAGGCGGCCAGGAGTCGCGACGACCACCTCGGCCCCCGCACGCAACGCGCCGGCCTGCCTGCCCATCGACATGCCGCCGACCACAGTGGCCAGCCGCAGCTTCAGCAGCCGGGCGTACGGGGTGAGCACCTCGGTGACCTGCTGGGCCAGCTCGCGCGTGGGGACGAGGATCAGGGCCAGCGGCTTGCGCGCCTCGGCACGCCGCCCGCTCGTGCGCACGAGGAGTGCCAGGCCGAAGGCGAGCGTCTTGCCCGATCCGGTGCGCCCGCGGCCCAGGACGTCGCGCCCCGCGAGGGAGTTCGGCAACGTGGCGGCCTGGATCGGGAACGGCTCCTTCAGGCCGAGACTGGTGAGCAGTTCCAGCAATGCGGCCGGCATGTCCAGTTCAGCGAAGGTCGCGGCCGCGGGCAGGGCCGGGGTGACGGTGGCCGGCAGCGCGAACTCCCCCGGCGGGCGGAAACGGTCATTCGTGCGAGTCGAACGGCTCATGGGAAACCTTCCTCGGCAGGGCACGCATCGAGGAATCCCCGGCAGGAACGAACCGGATGAATTGCAAGCACGAGCCGGATGCGGGACTTGAATAATTCCATCGCAATGCAAAAACAGATATCTGGGGCCCCGCCGTAAGGCGGGGCCCCAGATATCCCATACGCTTCGACGTCAGGCGGGAGTGATGTTCTCCGCCTGCGGACCCTTCTGGCCCTGCGTGATGTCGAAGTTCACCTTCTGGCCTTCCTGGAGCTCACGGTAGCCCTGGGTGGCGATGTTCGAGTAATGGGCGAAGACGTCCGGGCCGCCGCCGTCCTGCTCGATGAAGCCGAAGCCCTTTTCCGCGTTGAACCACTTGACGGTGCCAGTAGCCATTTCATATCCCCTTGGGGGGCAGTGCCCGGGGGTCCACACCGTGTGAACCCTTGCATTGCCACATTGAACCCCATCAATTTTAGCACGCTCCGGATTTTTTCCCGGCATCGACCCAGGAACGACAAACGGACCCACCTGTCCGGATTGCCCCTGTTCGGCGCCCTTGATCGAGGGCGCCCCTGATCGCCTGAAGCCACGGGAACGCTCCTCGCCCGCCGTTCGTCTACAGTTCATGAGCCGTCTACAAGCCTGTAGTCACTCCTAGGAAGGCCCGCGGCCTATGACCACACCGCTGCACCTCGCCTCACAACTGGCCGTCGACGTGCTGGACGCCCGCTCGCTGCCGGCCGAGGTCACCCGCTCCCGCAGTGCCGCCAGTGTGCCGGAGGAGCGCGGATGACCTCGACCTTCGACGGGTCCTCGATCGACGGATCCGGCTACCTGGACGTGGTGCGCCTGGCCCAGCACTCACCGGGCTGGCTGGACGACCTGGTGTTGCTCTGGTCGACGTACGGGCTCGCCTTCTTCGCCCTCCTCACGGCGATCGGCTGGTGGCGGGCCCGGCGGGCGGGGCCCGCGGCCGCGGTGCCGGCGCTGGCGGTACCGGCGGTCGTCATCGTCGCGTACGGCGCCGACTCCGTCCTGAAGCTGGTGGTACGTGAGGACCGTCCGTGCCAGAGCCTGCACGTGACGGTGCTGGAGGCGTGTCCGGCACCCGGTGACTGGTCCTTCCCCAGCAACCACGCGGCGATCGCCGCCGCCGCCGCGGCGGCGCTGCTGTTCGTCTCCCGGCGGCTGGGTGCGATCGGTGCCGTGGCCGCGCTGGCGATGGCCGTTTCCCGTGTCTGGGTCGGCGCGCACTACCCGCACGACATCGTCGCCGGGATCGCCGTCGGCGCACTCACGGGGCTGTTGCTGATGACGGTGGTGCGCAGACGGTCGGAAACCCTGGCCCGGTGGATCACATCCGGGAGACTGCGCCCACTGCTCGTCGCCCCCTGAACCAGTCGACCGTCGCCGGCGCAGCCCGCCGCGCGCCGGAGGAGTCACCGGAAGACCAAGCGTCAGAAGATCCCCGTCGCTGAGGACGACACGAGGACGACAACACTGCTCGCGATGTTGCCGCGTCGTGGCCCGACCCCCCTGGACAAGGGCCAGTTCCCGCCCGACGGCATCACGCCGGCCGGCGGTCCGAAGACCTCCCTGGCCATGGAGACGCCGGTCGGCAACGTGCAGGGCTCGGTGGACCTCAGCAAGACGTTCACCAACGACTTCGCCCTCCCGGCCAACAGGTCCGAGGGCTTCAAGACCACCACGACCCCCGCAGGACCGACCGGCTGATCCCCGCCGGGCACGGGGCCGCACGGGTGACAGCCTCCCGGGCGGCCCCGCACCACGCCCTCCTTCGACGCTACGGTTCCGGCTCGTGCATCAGCCGAGGAAGCTCAGGCGCACCTGACGGTTGGCGTTGTCCCTGTTCGTGTCCACCAGACACACGGACTGCCACGTGCCCAGTTCCAGTCGTCCGCCGACCACCGGGAGGGTCGCGTGCGGGGGGACGATCGCCGGGAGGACGTGGTCGCGGCCGTGGCCGGGGCTGCCGTGCCGGTGCTGCCAGCGGTCGTCGGCGGGGAGCAGGGTGTGCAGGGCGGCCAGGAGGTCGTCGTCACTGCCGGCGCCCGTCTCGATGATGGCGATGCCGGCGGTGGCGTGCGGGACGAAGAGGTTCAGGAGGCCGTCGCGGCCGGCCGCCACCTCGCCGAGGAAGGCCTCGCAGTCGCGGGTGAGGTCCACGACCCGCTCCCGGGAACCGGTGGCGACGTGCTGCACTCGTGTGGTGAAGGCATCTGACATGCCCCCATCCTGACCCATAAGCGGGATTCCACACGTCACCGGCCGCCCGCCGGGGAAGATCCCCGAACGCCTCGATGTTCGTAGAACCGTGAACAACACGCGTGAGGTCGACGTGGTCGTCATAGGTGCGGGCCAGGCGGGTCTGGCCGGCGCATATCACCTGCGGCGCACGGGCTTCGAGCCGGACCGTGACTTCGTCGTGCTCGACCGCTCCCCCGCTCCGGGCGGCGCCTGGCAGTTCCGGTGGCCGTCGCTGACGTACGGCAAGGTCCACGGGATGCACTCCCTGCCGGGAATGGAGCTGACGGACGCCGATCCGGCGCGGCCGTCGGCCGAGGTCGTCGGGGAGTACTTCGACACGTACGAGCGGACGTTCGACCTGCGGGTGCGGCGGCCTGTCCACGTGAGCGCCGTGCGAGAGGGCGACGGCGGTCGGCTGCTGGTGGAGACCTCGGACGGAACGTGGTCGACGCGGGCGCTGATCAACGCCACCGGCACCTGGGACCGGCCGTTCTGGCCGCGTTACCCCGGTCAGGAGAGCTTCCGGGGACGGCAGTTGCACACCGCGCAGTACGCGGGGCCCGAGGAATTCGCCGGGCAGCGGGTGGTCGTGGTGGGCGGGGGCGCCTCGGGCACCCAGCACCTGCTGGAGATCGCCCCGTACGCGGCCGCCACCACCTGGGTGACCCGGCGGCCGCCCGTGTTCCGCGAGGGGCCGTTCGGCGAGGAAGCGGGCCGCGCCGCGGTCGCGCTGGTGGATGAGCGGGTGCGGCAGGGGCTGCCGCCCAGGAGCGTGGTCTCGGTCACGGGACTGCCGCTCAACGACGCCATCCGTCAGGGGCTGCGGGACGGCGTCCTGGACCGCCTGCCGATGTTCGACCGGGTCGCTCCCGACGGCGTGGAGTGGCAGGACGGACGCAAGGTCACCGCCGACGTCATCCTGTGGGCGACCGGCTTCCGCGCCGCCCTCGAACATCTGGCGCCGCTGCGGCTGCGCGAGCCGGGCGGGGGGATCCGGGTGGAGGGGACTCGCGCGGTCGACGACCCGCGTGTCCACCTCGTCGGGTACGGGCCGTCGGCCAGCACCATCGGCGCCAACCGGGCGGGACGCGCGGCCGTGCGGGACATCAGACGGCTGCTTGCCGCGGAGTCCGTGGCCGCGTGACCGGGCGCCCGCTCACTGGGGGGACTGCGAGAGCGGGGGCTGCGAGAACGAGGACTCCGAGAGCGGGGACTCCGAGAGCGGCGGCTGCTGCTGCGCGGGCACGCTCGGCGAGGGCCGAGGAGCCGGACTCGGACCCGACGGCCGCGCCGTGCTCTGCTGCATCTCGTTGAACTCGGCCACGTTGCGCTGGTGCTCGGCGTAGTCGGTGGTGAAGCGGGTGTCGCCGGGCTTGACGGTGACGAAGTACAGCCAGTCGCCCGGCTCCGGGTTGATCGCCGCGCGCATCGCCTCCGCGCCGGGATTGTCGATCGGCGTGGGCGGCAGACCCATGCGCTGGTAGGAGTTGTAGGGGCTCTCGATACGGGTGTCGTCCGTGCTCGTCCGGCCCGATCTGCGGTCCAGGGCGTAGTTGATGGTGGAGTCCATCTGCAACGGCATGCCACGCTGGAGCCGGTTGTAGATGACCCGGGCCACCTTGCCCATCTCGGCCTTGGAGGCGGCCTCGGCCTGGACGATGCTCGCGATGGTGACCGTCTGGTAGACGTTCATCGCGTTGTGCTGCGCACCGGCGGCGACCGGCGCCTTGTTGTACTTCTGGGCGGCGGTGTCGACCATGAACTGGAGCACGGACTGCGGGGTCGCCTTGTCGTCGATCGGGTAGGTCGCCGGGTAGAGGTACCCCTCCGGATTGCCCTGGGCCTCGGCCGGCAGCTTCAGGCCGGCCTTGCCGATGGACTTCCGAGTGGTGCCCGGGGGCAGGGAGAGGGCCTTGTCGACGGCCTCGTAGACCTGGTTCGCGCGCGAGCCTTCCGGGATCACCAGACTCATGGTCCGGGTACTGACTTCATCGTTCAGACCGAGCAGCGGCACCGCCACGGCGGTGCCGGCCAGGACGGCGCCGGTCACGACGAGGGCGATACGGCCCCGGCGTGTCAGTCGGGTGGTTCTCCGTGGCGGAGTGTTCGTCTGCATGCGGGCACGGTAGCTTGCATACCGTCATAATCCCGGCATATGTGGGTTCATACAGACATATCTTCAGCTGGTCGGTTCCAATTGCGCGTCCCGGCGGACCAGGGCCGCGTACCGCCCGTCCAGCTCCAGCAGTTCCTCGTGCGTCCCCCGCTCGGCCACGTGTCCGGAGTCCAGCACCACGATCTGGTCGGCGGCCCGGACGGTGGACAGGCGGTGGGCGATGGTGAGCGTCGTCCGGTTGGCCGACAGGGCGTCGATGGCCTCCTGGACGGCGGCCTCCGTACGGGTGTCCAGGGCGCTCGTCGCCTCGTCGAGGATCAGCACCGGCGGATCCCGCAGGATGGTGCGGGCGATGGCCAGCCGCTGCTTCTCGCCACCGGAGAAACGGTGGCCGCGCTCGCCGACGACCGTGTCGTAGCCGTCGGGCAGCGCGGCGATGTGGTCGTGGATCTGGGCCGCCTTCGCCGCCGCGTGCAGTTCCTCCTCGGTGGCGTCCGGCTTGGCGAAGCGGAGGTTGTCGGCGACCGAGGCGTGGAACAGGTACGTCTCCTGCGAGACGACGCCGACCGCGCGGGCGAGGGTGTCGAAGTCGAGGTCGCGGACATCGACGCCGTCCAGGGTCACCCGGCCGCCGGTGACGTCGTACAGCCGGGGCACCAGGTAGCCGAGCGAGGACTTGCCCGCGCCGGTCGGGCCGACGATCGCCAGGCTGCCGCCCGCCGGGACGGTGATGTCGACGCCGTCGAGGACGGGCCTGCCCTTGCCGTCGTAGCGGAACTCGACGTCTTCGAGGCGGACCTCGCCCTTGACGTGGTCGAGGTGGACGGGCCGCTCCCGTTCGGTGATGTCGATCGGCAGGTCGAGGTACTCGAAGATGCGCTGGAACAGCGCCAGCGAAGTCTGGATCTGCACGCCGGTCGACAGCAGGCTGACGGCCGGGCGGAACAGGCCCTGCTGGAGGGAGACGAAGGCGACGATCGTGCCGAGCGAGGTCTGCGGGCCACCCAGTTGGAGTGCCACTCCGGCGGTCCAGTAGATGACGGCGGGCATGGCGGCCATGACGATGGTGATGACGGCCATCCGCCAGCGGCCGGCCATGTTGGACCTCACCTCGAGGTCGACCAGCCGCTCGGACTCCTCGGCGAAGGACGCCGTCAGGGACTCGGCGCGGCCCATGGTGCGGCCGAGCAGGATGCCGCTGACGGAGAGCGACTCGGTGACGGTGGCCGCCATCGCGGCCATCTGCTTCTGGCGCTGGGTGGTTATCTTCTTGCGTTCGTTGCCGACGCGGCGACTGATCCACACGAAGACCGGCAGCAGGAGCAGCGAGACGAGGGTGAGGCGCCAGTCGAGGGCCGCCATCGCGACGATCGTGGCGACCACGCTGGTGAGGTTGGAGACCAGTGAGGTGGCGGTGGAGGTCACGGTGGCCTGCATGCCGCCGATGTCGTTGGCTATGCGGGACTGCACCTCGCCGGTGCGGGTGCGGGTGAAGAAGGCCAGCGACATGCGCTGGAGGCGGCCGTAGACGGCGGTGCGCAGGTCGTGCATGACCCGCTGGCCGACGGTCGTGGAGATCAGGGTCTGGAGCACGCCGAAGACGCTGCTGAGGACGGCGCTGAGGATCATGCCGAGCGCGAGCAGGCTCAGCAGTCCGGTGCGGCGGTCGGGGATCGCGACGTCGAGGGTCTCCTTGAGGAGGAACGGCGTGGCGACCGAGACCAGCGACGAGGCGCCGACCAGCAGGCCGACGATCGCGAGCCGGCCGCGGTAGGGGCGGAAGAGCTTCAGGATGCGGCGCACCTGCCGGGGCTGTTCCTTGGCGTCGGCAGGTGGGGTCCAGGAGGGTTCACGGTCGGGGTGCATGGGCTCCTTCGGAGGTGAGCGGGTGCCGGCGTCGTGGCGGGGCCGGGTCGGCCACGACGGCTGACGACGGCCGACGGATCTCAGGTCATTGTTACCTATACTCACAATGAACGGCATCCTGATATTGTTCCCGCATGACCACCCCCGACCCCGAGGGCCTGCTCGCCGAGCAGTTGCTGCGGCTGACGCGCCGGGTGCACCGCATCCAGAAACACCATCTGGAACAGCGTGACCTGGGCATCACCCCGGCCCAGTCGCGGCTGCTGCGCACCCTGGCGCACTACGGCTCCCCGCCGCGGATGGCCGACCTCGCCGAGCGCCTCGAGGTGGTGCCGCGCGCGGTGACCACCCTGGTGGACGGGTTGGAGGCGAGCGGCAGGGTGCGCCGGGTGGCCGACCCGACGAACCGGCGGGTGACCCGGATAGAGCTGACGGACGCGGGCCGCCAGGCACTGGAGGAGCTGCGCGGCGCGCGCCGGTCGGCCGCGCGCGAGATCCTCGCGCCGCTGACGGACGAACAGCGCGAGGTGCTCGGCGACCTGCTGGACACACTGGTGGACGGGGCGGCGGCCGGGCGCTGCTGACCGTCTCACGCCCGGGGGCGGCGCTCAGCAGCGGCTGTCGTCCTCGGTCAGCACCCCCTGGACGGTCGTCAGGGAGCGGTCGTGACAGCCGCCCGAGCCGTGGAGCCGGTAGCGCTCGCTCGTCGTGCCGACCGCGTGGCGCTGATCGCGGGGGACGTCGAGGGTGTAGGTGGCGTCGCCGGTGTAGGTGTCGTCGAGCCGCGACCACGCCGTGCGCCTGCCGCCGCGGGTCTCGGCCACCGCCGCCCGGTCGCCGAGCGTGAGCACCGTGCGCAGCCGGTCGTCGGCACCGATCGCGGTGGTCCCGTTCATCGTGTACGTCCGGTGCGTGCGCGTCGTCCGGGCGGGCCCGCGTCCGTCGGTCGTGACCGACTCGTCGTCCGTCCAGGTGGCGTCGAGTCCGTCCGTCGTCTCGCCCTCGGTCCACCGGTGTGCGGAGGTGTTGGCCAGCGTCCGGCTGACGGTGGTCGTCACGCGGCCGTGCGAGGTGTCGACGTATCCGGCGACGGTGAGCCGGTGACCGGCGTCGGTGTCCACGCGGTGCTCCGAACCGGGCGTGTAGGACGAGGAGTTCCTGATGTCGCCCTCCTTGTGCACCGTGAGCCCGCCGGTGACGTGCGCCCGGCCCGCGTCCTGCCAGACCAGGACGTTCACCGGAGTGCTCCAGCCCGTCTGTCCCGCGGGGACACCGACCACGGACACCTCGACGCGGTGCGGACGGCCGTCGTCGAGGATGCCCGCGTAGGGCGTGAGGTCGTACTCGACCGGCCGCACGTCGAAGGCCCGCGGACCCGGGACGACGTACCAGAGGAAGGGGTTGGACCAGCCGCCGGTCCACACGTTCGGGAAGGGCGCGGCGATCCCCGCCAGTTGGCCGTCGACCTTGACCTGCACCTCGCGGTAGGGGCCGCCGGCCGCCTTGCAGGAGTACGGCGCCGGGTCGGGGGCGGCGAGGTACCAGAACTCCTCGCAGCCGCCGCCGGAGCCGGTGGCGTACACCTCGGCGACGACGCGCTCGCTGTTGCGCGGGGCGGTGAGGGTGGTCCCGGCGGCCGTGTCGGTGAGGGTGAGGACGCGGTCGGGGACTGTGGTGGCGGGACGGCCCGCGTAGAAGGTCAGCGTGACCTTGACGTCGATGACGCCCGTGTACGTGTCGTCGACGACGTTCCCGATGAGCATTTCGACGTCTCCCGGGTCGCGGAAGGTGGAGCTGTAGCGCGTGACGTCCTTCTCCACGGACCACTCGATGCCGTCCGGCGACGGTTCCGGTGTCGACGTGCGCAGGATCTCCACGCCACCGACGTGCAGATAGCCGAGCCGGTCGTACTGACGGCCCTTCACCTTGCCGTCGAGCCGCAGTACGACCTTGCTCCAGCGGTCGCCGCAGCCCTCAGGGGGCGTGTAGGTGCCCTTGTACGGGGTGAAGTCCCGGAACTGCGTCTCGGCGAGGGTGACGCGGCAGGACTTGGTGTGCGGCGCGGTGACCGGCGGGGCGGCGGTCACCGGGTCGTGCCAGTCGGTGCCGAACTCCGCGGGGACGTCGGCGGACCGGGCGGGAGCCGCTCCCAGGAGGACGCCCGCCAGGAGGGTGAGCCCGGCGAGCATGGACATGACTATCCGGCTTCTCATGGCCGGTGTTCTACGGGGAGTCGGGGCCGGCCGCAATGACGCCCGGGCGGATCAGGCCTTCAGGTCCACCCGGTCCCCCATGACGATGACCGGCCGCCGGGCCGGGTCGAGCGTGCGCAGCAGGTACTCCATGGCCTCCTTCGAGACGCTGACGCAGGCCGACGTGCCACTGCCGTGGTCCATGTGCAGCCAGATGCCGCCGCCCTTCTGTTCGCCCTCGGGACGGGACGGGTCGTTCGGCGGGGTGCCCCTGACGCGGTTGTAGTCGATGGCGATGACGTAGTCGAAGTCGTGCCAGTGCGACTCGTCCCACTGACGCGGGGCCGCGAACGACTCGTCCTGCGTGTACGGCAGTCCCGCACCGGGGTCGTCGAGCACGCCGCCCGCGTCGGAGAGCGTGTAGACGCCGACGGGGCTGCGGTTGTCCCCCATGTGGTGGTCGGTGCTCCAGCCCTTCTTGCCGTTGTGGGCCGGCCAACCGCGCGTCCGCTCCCAGCCGGTGCCCCGCTTGGTGTACAGCACGAGCGTGGCTTCGGCCGAATCCTTGCCCCGGCCGTAGACGACCACGACCTGGCCGGAGGCCGCGGGGATCCGCCGGCGCAGCCCGTCGCCGACGCCCGGTACGCGGGTGGTGCGGACAGCGGCGGGGCTGCCGTGCCGGTTGCGGGCGGGGGCTCCGCGATCCCCGCCGGTCCGGGCCCCGCCGTCTTCCGCCGAGCCACCCGGTGACAGGGCGGTCAGGGCGGTCAGGGCGGTCAGCAGGGTTCCGAACGCCGCCACCAGGACCGTGGCACGCCGCACACCGTTCGTCTGCACCGGCCCATGGTGACACTCCGTACCGGCTGATTGCGCAATGTTCCGGACAGGACGCGCGTATCGCCGTCATGGAAAACCGTTTGCTTTCGACCACGCTGCGACGCGAACCTTTCACGGTTTGTTGCCGCCGCTCTCGCCCCCTCCCCCGACACGAGCCACTGGGACGACCCAAGCCATGCAGATTCAAGACCTTCCGTATCCCGACCCGGGCGTCCCCGACGCGCGTTCGGGTCCCCGATTCCTGTGGTGGCTCGGGCGGAACCAGCTGGGCGGGCAGATGAAGTCGCTGGCCTGGGGCCTGCTGCACTTCGTCTCCGTCTCCGCGCTGCCGTTCTGCGTCGGACTCGCCGTGCAGGCCGTCGTCGAGCGCTCGGGCACGCGCCTCGCCCTGACCGGCGGACTGATGGCGGTGTGCGGCGTCGGCATCGCCGTCGGCGACACCTTCCTGCACCGGGCCGCCGTCACCAACTGGATCACGGCGGCCGCCCGCGTCCAGCAGTTGCTGGCCCGCAAGGCCGCACAGCTGGGCTCCGCGCTGACCCGACGGGTAGCGGCCGGCGAGGTGGTGGCCGTCTCCACCGGGGACGTGGAGAAGATCGGCTGGTTGGTGGAGGCGGTCTCGCGCTTCACCGCGGCCGCGCTGACGGTGGTCGTGGTCTGCGTCGCCCTGCTCGTCTACCAGCCCGCGCTCGGCGTGGTGCTCGCGGTGGGACTGCCCGTGGTGGCGCTCGCCGTGCTGCCGCTGCTGCCCCACGCGACGCGGCGCGCCGACGTGCAGCGCGAGAAGGCGGGCCGGGCCACCGAACTCGCCTCGGACACCGTGGCCGGTCTGCGCGTTCTGCGCGGCATCGGCGGCGAGGAACTGTTCCTCGACCGCTATCGCAGCGCCTCCCAGGAGGTCCGGCGGGCGGCCGTGCGCAGTGCCCGGATGTGGTCCCTGATCGCCGCGATCCAGGTGCTGCTGCCCGGGCTGCTGCTGATCGCGGTCGTCTGGCACGGCGTCCACCTGGCCCGCGCGGGGCGGATCACCGTCGGAGAACTCGTCACCGCGTACAGCTCGGTGATGATCCTCGCCTATCCGCTGCGGCACTTCGAGGAGATCGCCATGGCGTACTCCTTCTCGCGCCCCTCGGCCAAGCGGGCCGCGCGCGTGCTGTCCCTGGAACGCGCCACGGACGTCGGGGGCTCGCGCGCTGCACAGACGCCGGGCGGTGAGCTGTACGACCCGGAGACCGGTCTGCTCGCGCCCTCCGGCCGGCTGACCGCCGTGGTCTGCGGGGACCCGGACGCGGCCGGGCGGCTCGCCGAACGACTGGGCGGACACGCCACCGAGCCGGGCCCGTCGGTGCTGCTCGGCGGGGTGCCGCTGGACGAGCTGCCCCTGGACAGCGCCCGCACCGCCGTCCTCGTGCAGGACAAGGACCCGGTACTGCTGTCCGGTTCGCTGCGCGAGCTGCTCGAGGTGCCCGCGTCCGGTGCCGTCGAGGCCGAGGCCGCGCTGGCCGCCGCGCAGTGCGGAGACGTACTGGAGGCCCTCGTCCAGGGATCGCTGGACGCCACCGACCCGATGGACGCCCGCATCACCGAACGCGGTCGCTCGCTCTCGGGCGGCCAGCGCCAGCGGCTCGCGCTGGCCCGATCGCTGATCACCGACCCCGAGGTACTGGTCCTGGACGAGCCGACCTCCGCCGTCGACTCGCACACGGAGGCACGGATCGCGGAGGGGGTGCGCGGCCTGCGGGCCGGCCGCACGACGGTGGTGTTCACCTCCTCGCCACTGCTCCTGGACCGCGCGGACCGGGTCGTCCTCGTGCACGACGGCGAGGTCGTGGCGGTCGGTGTGCACCGCGAGCTGGTGCACACCGAGCCCCGGTACCGGGCGGTCGTGACCCGCGAGACCGACGACGAGGCTCGCGTGACCGGACCGCTGGAAGACGACCGCGCCGCCCTGCGGGGCGCGCTGGAAGAAATCGAGGAGAGCGCATGATCGGCGTCGCGCCACCGGCGTACGACCCGGCGGCCCCGACGACGGCCACCACCCTGCCCGTCGGCGCCTCGGCGACCGTACGCGCCTACGTGGCCGAACTGTTCCGCCGGCACCGCCGCGCCTTCGGGATCCTGATCGCGGTCAACACCGTCGCCGTGGTGGCCTCCATGGCAGGCCCCTACCTGGTCGGCGGGCTGGTGGAACGGGTCTCCGACGGGGCACGCGAACTGCACCTGGGCCTGACCACCGGCCTGTTCGTGCTCGCGCTGACGGTCCAGGCGGTGTTCGTACGCGAAGTACGGCTGCGCGGGGCGATGCTCGGCGAGAGGATGCTGGCCGACCTGCGCGAGGACTTTCTCGTCCGGTCGGTCGGGCTGCCGCCGGGGGTGCTGGAGCGGGCCGGCACCGGCGACCTGCTCTCCCGTATCACCACGGACATCGACCGGCTCGCCAACGCAATGCGCGAGGCGGTACCGCAGCTGGCGATCGGGGTCGTGTGGGCCGCGCTGCTGCTCGGCGGGCTCGTGGTCACCGCGCCGCCGCTGGGGGCCGCCGTACTGCTGGCCGTACCGCTGCTGGTGGCGGGGTGCCGCTGGTACTTCAAGCGGGCCCCGTCCGGCTACCGCTCGGAGGCCGCAGGGTACGCCGCCGTGGCCGCCGCGCTCGCCGAGACCGTGGACGCCGGCCGCACCGTCGAGGCCCACCGCCTCGGCGAGCGCCGCATCGCCCTGTCGGAGCGCCGGATCAAGGAATGGACGGCCTGGGAGCGCTACACCCTCTGGCTGCGGTCCGTGCTCTTCCCGGTCATCAACGCCACCCATGTCACGGTCCTCGGCTCGGTCCTCATGGTCGGCGGGTTCTTCGTGCTGCACGGCTGGATCGGGGTGGGGCAGCTCACCACGGGCGCCCTCATCGCGCAGATGCTCGTCGACCCGGTCAACCTGATCCTGCGCTGGTACGACGAGGTGCAGGTCGCCCAGGTGTCGCTGGCCCGCCTGGTCGGCGTGCGCGACATCGAGCCGGCCGCCGGGGACGCGGCGCCGGACCCGGACGGACGCGACGTGCAGGCGGACCGGGTGCACTTCGGCTACCGCGAGGGCGTCGACGTCCTGCGCAAGGTGTCGCTGGAGGTCGCGCCCGGCACCCGGCTGGCTCTCGTGGGTCCCTCCGGGGCCGGCAAGTCCACGCTCGGCAGGCTGCTCGCCGGCATCTACGCTCCCCGGGAGGGCCGGATCACCCTCGGCGGCGCGGAACTCTCCCGGATGCCCGCCGAGCAGGTTCGCTCGCACGTCGCCCTGGTCAACCAGGAGCACCACGTGTTCGTCGGCTCCCTGCGCGACAACCTGCTGCTGGCCAGCACCGGCGCCACCGACGCCGAGCTGTGGGCCGCCCTGGGCGCGGTCGACGCCGACGGCTGGGCGCGGGCGCTGGACGACGGCCTGGACACCGAGGTCGGCTCGGGCGGGCTGGCGCTCACCCCGGCCCAGGCCCAGCAGATCGCGCTGGCCCGGCTGGTGCTGGCCGACCCGCACACGCTGGTCCTGGACGAGGCGACCTCGCTGCTGGACCCGCGCGCGGCACGGCATCTCGAGCGCTCCCTGGCCCGCGTCCTCGACGGCCGCACGGTGGTCGCCATCGCCCACCGGCTGCACACCGCGCACGACGCCGACGTGATCGCCGTCGTGGAGAACGGCCGGATCAGCGAGCTGGGCAGCCACGATCAGCTGGTCGGGGCGGACGGCGCGTACGCGGCGCTGTGGCGTTCCTGGCACGGATGATCCCGCGGAAGGCAGGACGGCCGGCGGGGCCGGAGGGGCCGTGCGCACTGCCGTCGGACGGCTCGGGGCCGGGGCCGGGGTATGCGCTCTCGGGCCAGGCCCCGTGCCGTTGCGCGGTGCCGAACCGGAGTGGAAGGCTGGAGACTGGCACCGGCTTGGGGAGCACCCGGGAAGCGTCCGGTCACCGTCCGGTTCGCGCCGGGTGACACCTGTGCCCCGCATCCCGGCGGTCAGCCGCCGGACGCGGTGAGAACGGGCCGTGCCCAGCAGCTGGAGGTACCCGTGGACAGCACCGACGGATGGGGAGATGACGTATACCAGCCCGATGCGTCCGAGATCCAGGACGACGCGGGACTGCTCGACGCGGAGGACACACTCGTCGACGACGGTGTCGACGATCCCCTGGACCGCGGCTGGTCCCCTCCCGAGCGACCGTGGGCGGTGGAGCACGCGGGCGTGACGGCGGGCGAGCGCCGGCGGGGCGAGACTCTGGACGAGCGCCTGGCCGAGGAGATGCCCGACCTCGCCACCCCCGACGGCGACGGTATCGGCGACGTCGAGGACACCGACGGCGAACTGCTGGACAACGAGGTCGGCGATCTCCGCTCCGGTCGTCTCGTGGCCCCCGACGAAGGGGCGCACGAGGACGAGGAGGCCGCCCTCGTCGCCACCGACGTCGGCATCGACGGCGCGGCCGCCTCCGCCGAGGAGGCCGCGATGCACATCGTGGACGAGGACACCTTCGGCTGAACCCGACGCAGCACGCCCGCCGACCGCCCCGTGCGAGGAGCCGCCATGCAGCAGGACAAGCACCCCGACTACCACCCGGTCGTCTTCCGTGACCGCGCCGCCGGCTACGCCTTCCTGACCCGGTCCACCGCGACCAGCGACCGGACCATCGAGTGGGACGACGGGGAGACGTACCCCGTCGTCGACGTGGAGATCTCCTCGGAGAGCCATCCCTTCTACACCGGCCAGGCCCGCACGGTCGACACCGAGGGGCGCGTCGCGCGTTTCGAGCGCCGGTACGGCGGAGCGGACGCCGGGTCCAGCGGCGGGTCCGCTCCGGGCGGGGGCGGCGAGCCGGCCTGAGCCCGAACGGCCCGAGCCCGTCAGATGACGTTGAGCGCCGCCGCGCAGCCCACTCCGCCGAGCAGCATGAACACCGGCATCAGCACCTTGAGCTCGACCCAGCTGCCCGCCCGGAACCGCATCGCCTTCGGCGGCCCCAGCGGGTACCAGCGCTTGCGGCCCACAGGGATCGGCCACAGGATCGGGCAGCCGGAGACGGTCAGCGCGTCCCCGATGTCATGCACCAGCGCCCCCAGCACGACGGGCAGCCCCAGCCACAGGTACTCCTGCCCGGGCGCGGTGAACAGCCAGTCGGAACCGTTGCCCGGCTTGTCCAGGATGCCGGCCAGGATCCACGCGCTCGTCGCGGCCAGCAGCCAGACCAGGACATCGCTGCTCGAGCCGCGGGCCGCCCGCCACAGCAGGCCCTCGATGGCCAGCACCATGTGTGCGAACAGGATCGCCAGCACGGCCCACCGGCCCCCGGTGATCGCCGCCGCGGAGCAGCCCCCGCCGATCAGGACCGCCCACAGCCAGGTGTGCGTCAGCGTCCGGTGACCGCCGGAGCGCCGCGGGTCGCCCTGCTTTCTGGTCGCCTTGTAGACGGCGTACGACAGCTTGTCCACGATCTCGCAGATCCAGCGGGAGAGCGGCCCGAAGGCGCGCGAGATGGTCGCCGCCTTGTGGTCGAGGTCGGGGGCGAGCGCGGCTCCGGCGCAGATCAGCGCGCCGACCAGGAGCACCGGCCAGGGCATCGGGTGGCCCGCCGCGGCGGCTGCCGCTCCGACACCGAGCCAGGCGGCGGCCCCCGACAGTGAGTGTGCTGGTCCCATCATGGCCGTTGCCCGCCCCATTCCTCGTGTGCCGCTGTCCAGTTGACCGGGTGCGTTGACGCTCCGTCGGCGACACAGCGTAGCTGCCGTGATCTTCCTGCTCGCAGCCGATTCCCCCATCGGCCGGGAGGCCAGGCAAGATGGGTGCGTGACCCTCATCGATCAGCTGCCGCCGACCGCCGACCCCGACGCCCTGTACGAAGCCTTCGAGTCGTGGGCCCAGGAGCGCGGTCTCACGCTCTACCCCCACCAGGAGGAGGCGCTGATCGAGGCGGTCTCGGGTGCGAACGTGATCGTGTCGACGCCCACCGGCTCGGGCAAGTCCATGATCGCCGCGGGCGCGCACTTCGCCGCGCTGGCCCGGGACGAGGTCACCTTCTACACCGCTCCGATCAAGGCGCTGGTGTCGGAGAAGTTCTTCGAGCTGTGCAAGCTCTTCGGCACCGAGAACGTCGGCATGCTCACCGGCGACGCCTCCGTGAACGCCGACGCGCCCGTCATCTGCTGCACCGCCGAGGTGCTCGCGTCCATCGCGCTGCGCGACGGCAAGAACGCGGACGTCGGCCAGGTCGTCATGGACGAGTTCCACTTCTACGCGGAGGGCGACCGCGGCTGGGCCTGGCAGATCCCGCTGCTCGAACTGCCGCAGGCGCAGTTCGTCCTGATGTCGGCCACGCTCGGCGACGTCTCCTTCTTCGAGAAGGACCTCACCCGCCGCACCGGCCGCCCCACGTCGGTGGTCCGCTCGGCGACCCGCCCGGTTCCCCTGTCCTACGAGTACAAGTTCACCCCGCTCACGGAGACGCTCACCGACCTGCTGGAGACCAGGCAGGCGCCGGTGTACATCGTGCACTTCACCCAGGCGCAGGCCGTGGAGCGGGCGCAGGCGCTGATGAGCATCAACATGTGCTCGCGCGAGGAGAAGGAGCAGATCGCCGAGCTGATCGGCAACTTCCGCTTCACCACGAAGTTCGGCCGCAACCTCTCCCGGTACGTCCGGCACGGCATCGGCGTCCACCACGCCGGCATGCTGCCCAAGTACCGGCGCCTGGTGGAGAAGCTGGCACAGGCCGGTCTGCTGAAGGTGATCTGCGGCACGGACACTCTGGGTGTCGGCGTGAACGTGCCCATCCGAACGGTGTTGTTCACGGCGCTGACCAAGTACGACGGCAGCCGTGTGCGCACCCTGCGCGCCCGTGAGTTCCACCAGATCGCGGGCCGGGCCGGCCGGGCCGGCTTCGACACGGCGGGGTTCGTGGTCGCGCAGGCGCCCGAGCACGTCATCGAGAACGAGAAGGCACTCGCCAAGGCGGGCGACGACCCGAAGAAGCGCCGCAAGGTGGTGCGCAAGAAGGCACCGGAGGGCTTCGTCGGCTGGACGGAGAACTCCTTCGAGAAGCTGATCGCCTCGGAGCCGGAGCCGCTGACGTCCCGCTTCCGGGTCACGCACACGATGCTGCTGTCGGTGATCGCCCGGCCCGGCAACGCCTTCGAGGCGATGCGCCACCTCCTGGAGGACAACCACGAGCCGCGCAAGCAGCAGCTGAGGCACATCCGGCGGGCGATCGCGATCTACCGCTCGCTGCTGGACGGCGGCATCGTGGAGAAGCTGGACGAGCCGGACCCCACGGGCCGCATCGTCCGCCTCACGGTCGACCTCCAGCAGGACTTCGCCCTCAACCAGCCGCTGTCCACGTTCGCGCTCGCCGCGTTCGAGCTGCTGGACCCGGAGTCGCCCTCCTACGCCCTCGACATGGTGTCGGTCGTCGAGTCCACCCTGGACGACCCTCGCCAGATCCTCGTCGCGCAGCAGAACAAGGCGCGCGGCGAGGCGGTGGCCGCGATGAAGGCGGACGGCGTCGAGTACGAGGAGCGCATGGAGCGCCTCCAGGACGTCACGTACCCGAAGCCCCTGGAGGAGTTGCTCTTCCACGCGTACAACACGTACCGCAAGAGCCACCCCTGGGTCGGGGACCATCCGCTGTCGCCGAAGTCCGTGATCCGTGACATGTACGAACGGGCGATGTCCTTCACGGAGTTGGTGTCCTTCTACGAGCTGGCCCGCACCGAGGGCATCGTGCTGCGCTACCTCGCCAGCGCCTACAAGACCCTGGATCACACCATTCCGGACGACCTCAAGTCGGAGGACCTCCAGGACCTGATCGAATGGCTCGGCGAGATGGTGCGCCAAGTCGACTCCAGCCTGCTGGACGAGTGGGAGCAGCTGGCCAACCCGGAGGAGATGACCGCCGAGGAGGCTCAGGAGAAGGCCGACGAGGTCAAGCCGGTCACCACCAACGCCCGCGCCTTCCGGGTGCTGGTCCGCAACGCGATGTTCCGCCGCGTGGAGCTCGCCGCCCTCGACCAGGTCGACGAACTGGGCGAGCTGGACGCCGGGTCGGGCTGGGACGCCCAGGCCTGGGGCGAGGCGATGGACAAGTACTGGGACGAGTACGAAGACCTCGGCACCGGTCCCGACGCCCGCGGTCCGAAGCTGCTGGTGATCCAGGAGGAGCCGCAGAACAAACTCTGGCGCGTCCGCCAGATCTTCGACGACCCCAATGGCGACCACGACTGGGGCATCAGCGCGGAAGTCGACCTCGCGGCCTCCGACGTGGAGGGCCGTGCGGTCGTCCGCGTCACCGATGTCGGCCAGCTGTGAACACAGGAGACTTCCGCCCATGACGAATCCGGCCGAGAGGCTCGTCGACCTGCTCGACCTGGAGCAGATCGAGGTCAACATCTTCCGTGGACCGAGCCCGCAGGAGTCCCTGCAACGGGTCTTCGGCGGGCAGGTGGCGGGCCAGGCGCTGGTCGCCGCCGGGCGCACCACGGACGGTGACCGTCCGGTGCACTCGCTGCACGCGTACTTCCTGCGCCCGGGCCGCCCGGGCGTGCCGATCGTGTACCAGGTGGAACGGGTCCGGGACGGACGGTCGTTCACGACGCGGCGGGTCACCGCCGTGCAGCAGGGCCGCACGATCTTCAATCTGACCGCCTCCTTTCACAAGCCTGAGGAAGGACCGTTCGAGCACCAGCTGCCGCCGGCCCGCGAGGTGCCGCACCCTGAATCCCTGCCGACGGTCACGGAGGAGATCCGCAAGCACCTGGGCGCGCTGCCCGAGCAGCTGGAGCGGATGGCGCGCCGCCAGCCCTTCGACATCCGTTACGCCGACGGGCTGCGCTGGCACCCCGAGGAGATCGAGGGCGCCGAGCCGCGCAGCGCGGTGTGGATGCGGGCGGTCGGCCCGCTGGGCGACGACCCGCTGGTGCACACGTGCGCGCTCACCTACGCCAGCGACATGACCCTCCTGGACGCGGTCCGCATTCCCGTCGAGCCGCTGTGGGGTCCACGGAATTTCGACATGGCCTCGCTGGACCACGCGATGTGGTTCCACCGGCCGTTCCGCGCGGACGAGTGGTTCCTGTACGACCAGGAGTCCCCGATCGCGACAGGGGGTCGTGGTCTGGCCCGCGGGCGGATCTACGACCTGCACGGGCGTCTGCTCGTGTCGGTCGTCCAGGAAGGGCTGTTCCGGTCCTTGCAGTCGCTGTAGCCGAGGTGGCCGCTGTTCAGTGCGCCGCGGGCCGGGGGCTTCTGCGGCGCAGCCAGTTCCGCAGTCCGCGTGAGGCCTTCGGCGAGCACACCGCGTCGGGTGCGGGCGGGGCCGGGAGTCGTGCGGGCACGGACCCGCGCGGCACCGGGCGTGGAGCGGGCCGGTGGGCGCGAGCCTCGTCGACCGTCTGCGCCAGGTCGTCGCGGAGCCGGCCGACCTCGTCCGGGTCGTCCGCCGTCATGATCCGCACGGCGAGATCCGCCGATGGCGAGCCCGGCGTGCCGTGGGCGGGCGGCCCCGGACGGAACCGGTTCACATGGGCCCGTTCGTAGGGGTCCTGGACCATGTCCGAGATGTGCACGGGGTCGAGGAAGGCGGCCACGGCCCCGGCGCGCTCCCACGGATCGTCGGCCTGTCGCAGCAGGAATCCGAGGTGGCGTCCGCGCCAGGTGCGGGCCCGCAGGTCCAGCCCCTCCCCCAGTCGGTCGCGCAGGGCTTGAGGGGTACGGCCGGTCAGCAGGCGGGCGTTCCGCTCGTCCGCCGCGAACTTCCGCAGTTCCTCCGCCAGATAGAGCCAGACCACGGCGCGGTACCGGTTCAAGTAAAACCTGACTGGTACCACAAGACCGAGGCGCGCGAGCCGGGTGAACCGGGCGGCCGACACCTCCATCAGCGCCGCGCCCTCTGTGGTGCCCACGGTCCTGACGCTCTCCCGGAACGATTCCGGGAATCCGTCCTGCGCGCGCAGGCGCTCGATCTCGGCACGGTCGACGCGGCGGCCTCCGCCTCCTCCCTCGTCGGGCAGGGTACGGATCCGGCCGAGGTGTACCGCGAGGTCGAATTCACCGCGGCTGAGGCCTAGTTCGCGAGCGGCGCGGCTCGGCGTGCAGGTCGGGTGACGCGGTGCCTCGATGGTGTTGCCCGTCATGGTCGTCTCCCCCGTGGAGTCGGTGGCTCACGCCGTCCGCGCTCGCCGTGAAAAAACCGTAGCCGGTCCGGCGAATTTCCGGGCGGGCCTGTGGATAACTCCGTACGGGGCAAGGAATGCGCAGGTCAGAGGTCTTCTTTGGGTTCACGCCCGGGCTGGCGGGCGTCCACGCCGAGGTGCTCGCCGACGCGGTTGACGAGCAGCGTCATCTCGTAGGCGATCTGGCCGATGTCGGCTTCCGCGCCGCTGAGTACGCACAGGCAGCTGCCGCTGCCGGCGGCGGTGACGAACAGGACGGCGTCGTCGTACTCGATCATCGTCTGGCGGACTCTGCCCGCGCCGAAGTGGCGTCCCGAACCCTTGGCCAGGCTGTGCAGTCCGGACGCGACGGCGGCGAGGTGCTCCGCGTCCTCGCGGCGGAGGCCGGTGCTCGCGCCCGTCACCAGACCGTCGTTCGACAGGACCAGCGCGTGCCGTACCTGTTCCACACGCCCGGTCAGGTCGTCCAGGAGCCACCCGAGTCCCTGGTTCTGCGCCATCTTCCGTCTCTCCCCGTGTGACGTCTCCCCCTGGCTGGAGGAACTTCCCGCCAGCCTTCCCCACGACCGGCGTCCGGGCAAGGAGGATGGGGGCATGGCACAGAAGATGACCGATGAGGAATGGCGGGCGTTCGTCTCGGAGGGCACCCGCACCGGCAAACTGTCCACTGTGCGCGCCGACGGCAGCCCGCACGTGGCGCCGATCTGGTTCCTGCTGGACGGCGACGAAGTGGTCTTCAACACGGGCAAGGAGACCGTGAAGGGGCGCAGTCTGGCCCGTGACGGACGCGTCGCGCTCTGCGTGGACGACGACCGGCCCCCCTTCCACTTCGTGACGCTGAGCGGCCGAGCCCGGCTGTCCGAGGACCTCGGCGAGGTCCGGGACTGGGCGACCCGGATCGCCGCACGGTACATGGGTGAGGAACGGGCCGAGGAGTTCGGCGCCCGCAACGGTGTTCCGGGGGAACTCCTGGTCCGCGTCACCGTGGACCACGTGGTGGCGGTGAAGGACATGACGGGCTGAGGCCGCCTCCGGCGGTCAGCCCACCGAGTCGAGCAGCCGGGCGGTGTGCATCCGCCCGGCGTATTCGACGAGCCGGATCAGCACCTCCTTTCCCGAGTCCCGGTCGCGGGCGTCACAGAGGACCACGGGCGTGCCCTGGTCGAGGTCGAGGGCGCGGCAGACGTCCTGGGCACCGTGGGCGCGGGCGCCGGAGAAGCAGTTGACGGCCACGACGAACGGGATGTGCCGGTGCTCGAAGTAGTCCACGGCCGGGAAGCAGTCCTCCAGCCGCCGGGTGTCCGCCAGGACCACCGCTCCGAGGGCGCCCTGTGACAGCTCGTCCCACAGGAACCAGAAGCGGTCCTGGCCCGGTGTGCCGAACAGGTACAAGGACAGGCCCGAGCGGATGGTGATGCGGCCGAAGTCCATGGCCACGGTGGTGGTGACCTTCTGGTCCACACCGTCGGTGTCGTCGACCAACTGCCCGGCTTCGCTGAGCAGTTCCTCGGTGCGCAGCGGGCGGATCTCACTGACCGCGCCGACCAGGGTGGTCTTGCCCACGCCGAATCCGCCGGCGACCAGAATCTTCAGCGCCAGGGCGGGCGTCTCGCCGTCCGTGGTGTCGGGGTGCTCGGAGGCCATGATCACTTCTCTCGGGGGTGGGAGTCGCGGCCGGCGGCGCGGCGTGGGGCCGGTGGGTGGTGAACTGTCATCTACAGCGCTCGCAATCCCGCGATGACCTCGCGCAGAATGCGTTCGTCGGGCAGCTGCGCCGGCGGTACCGGGCGGCTGATCGTGACGCAGCCCAGGTCCAGCAGATCGCCCAGCAGCACCCTGATCACGCCCACGGCAAGGTCCGCGCCCGCGGCCAGTTCGGCGACCGACTGCGTTTCCGTGCGGCACAGGTCGACGAGCGTGTGGTGCTCGGGGCCGAGCGCGGGGTCACCGTCCGCGGGAAGGCCACCGGGGTCGAGTGTGACGAGTGCGATCAGGTCGAAGCGCACTCCGGTGGGGCCGGACGTGGTGCGGCCGCCTGTCATGGCGTAGGGACGGACGAGAGGTCCGGCCTCGCCGTCGTACCACTGGCTGCCCTGTTCCCGCGCGGCGTCCGTGGTGTTCTCGGTCATCTGTGCCGACCGCCCTCTCGGTTCATCCGGCGGCAGGCGGCCGGGCGGCGGCCCGGGGGGCCGTGTGGAGGTGTTCGCCGACGCGCCTGACCAGCCGTGCCATCTCGTACGCGACGAGTCCGATGTCTGCCGTGACCGCGGTGAGGACGGCGAGGCAGGAACCGTCTCCGGCGGCGGCCACGAAGAGGAAGGCGTCGTCCATCTCCACCATGGTCTGGCGCACCCCACCGACCCCGAAGTGCCGCCCGGTGCCCTTGGCGAGGCTGTGGAAGCCGGAGGCGACGGCGGCGAGGTGCTCGGCGTCCGCGCGCTCGAGGCCGGTGGAGGCGCCCACGGCCAGACCGTCGTTGGACAGCACCACGGCGTGCCGTACGTCGCCGACGCGGGTCACCAGGTCGTCCAGCAGCCAGTCGAGTTCGCCGGACCTCCCCCACTCCTGGCTTCGCTCGCGCGGGGGGACCCCCATGGCGGCCCTCATGCTCGGGTCCTGGATCATGCGGGGTCTCCTTCACTGCTGTCGCTGCCCGTTTCGGGATCGGGGGTGGCGCCGCGGCCGGGGCGCCTGCCGCCGCCGCGCGTCCAGCCGGCGCGGTAGGCCGCCATGCGGTCCCGCACCAGTTCCGGGGTGCGCTGGTCGTCGCTGTGCGCGTCCGGTGCCGGGGACGGCTTCTCGGGGCGGTGTTCGCGCAGTTGGGGCGCCAGACTCGCCTGCCGTATCCGGCGCGGGAGGTCGTCGGAGCCCTCAAAGTCGTTCGGGGGGCGGTGCAGCCGCAAGGTGGTGACTCCCGGGGGTGCGGATTCGGACGCGGTTCGTGCCGAGGGCCGGCCGGTGGCCGCGGGGGCGGGCCGGTCGGCGGACGCGGCCACAGCCTCCTGGGGCGCGCCGGGCACGCGCTCGTACGCCGGGTGCCCGGCCCGTTCCGGGTCCGCCGCCGAGCGGTCGGCGGCTTCCGCGACGCCGCTGTGCAGCAGGGCGGTGGGTACCAGGACCACGGCGGTGGTGCCGCCGTAGGGGGAGGTGCGCAGGTGCACCTTGATGCTGTGGCGCGCGGCGAGCCTGCTGACCACGAAGAGGCCCAGGCGATCGCTGTCGAACAGGTCGAGCGCCTCGGACTGCTCGATGCGCCGGTTGGCCTCGGTGAGGGTCTCGGGGCCCATGCCCAGGCCACGGTCCTCGATCTCCAGGGCGTAGCCGTTGCCGACCGGTTCGCCCGTGACGCGTACGCGCGTGTGGGGCGGGGAGAACTGGGCGGCGTTCTCCACCAGTTCGGCCAGCAGATGGGTGAGGTCGGCGACTGCGGCGCCGACGACGGATGCCTCGGGGAGCTGTCTCACCTCCACGCGCGCGTAGTCCTCGACTTCGGAGACGGCCGCGCGTACGACGTTGGTGAGGGAGACGGGCATGCGCCAGGCCCGGCCGGGTGCCGCGCCGGAGAGGATGATCAGGCTTTCCGCGTGGCGTCGCATGCGGGTGGTGAGGTGGTCGAGCCGGAAGAGGTCGCCGAGTTCGCCCGGGTCGTCCGAGCGGCGTTCCATGCTGTCCAGCAGGCTCAGTTGGCGGTGCACCAGGACCTGGCTGCGGCGGGCGAGGTTGACGAAGACCCCGGAGATGCCGCTGGCGAGTTCGGCGCGCTCCACGGCGGCGCGCAGGGCGGCGCGGTGCACGGTTCTGAGGGCCTCGGCGACCTGGCCGGTCTCGTCCTCGGCGGGCGGCTCCGCAGGGGCCTCGGTCGGGATGTCGATGTCCTCTCCGGCGCGCAGTCTCCGCATCGCCTCGGGAAGTTTGCGGCGGGCGATCTCCAGTGCGCCGTTGCGCAGGCTGACCAGCTCGACCACGAGGGCGCGTCCGATGCGCACGGAGATGACGAGCGAGGCGGCGACGGCGACGAGGCCGAAGAGGACGGCGGCGCCGGCCGGGGTGAGGAGACCTCGGCCGTACGGGTCGGCCCGGCCCGCGACGGTGCTCGCGGCGTCAGTTCCGATGGCCCGCATTCCGTCCCGCACGCGCGCGTGGGCGGTCTCCCAGGTGGCTGCCGGAGCCGCGTCGACCGCGCGGACGCCAGGGCGTGCGGCCAGGACCTTGTCCTCCATGCTGGCGATGCCGGTGTAGGCGCCGCTCGCGGCGAGGTTCCGCCAGGCGGCACTCTGGGCGTCGGGCAGGTCGGCGACGGCGGTGTCGGTGAGCGTGCGGCGCGTGTCGACGGCGCCGGCGAACAGCCGCAGTCGTTCACCCGCGAGACCTCCGGCCGAACGGGCGCCGCCGAGCACGACGTCCTCCTGTGCCAGTGCCTCCTGTGCGCGGGAGAACTCGAGGAGTACGCGCGCGTCGGAGCCGAGGTCGGCCTGCTGGATGCCGGTGAGGGCGCCGTCGACTCCGAAGGCGGTGCTGATGGTCCGCGTGTACTGCCCGTACGTCTCCTTCCAGCCTGCGCGCCGGTCGAGTACCGCCCTGCGCAGCGTGCGCAGGTGCTCGGCCCCGGTGACGAAGGTGTCCAGGCGCTGTGCGACACCGGAGGGCAGTTCCTCGCTGTCCGCGACGGTGTTGTCGTCGCCGAGCCGCAGCCGGGCCACGGCGCGGTCGGTGCGGGCGGCAAGGGTCCGCAGGTCGCCGCCCTGTCCGGCGACCGGAGCGGTCGCGTACCGGACGGCGGCCGCGCGCTCGGCCTGGAGAGCGGTGACGGCGCCTGCGAGCGGGGTGCGCAGTTCGGCGTCCACGCGCTGTGACTGGCGCAGTCGTGACACGTCCTGGGCGGTGCTGACGGTGGCGTACGCCCACAGGGCGAGCAGGGAGACGACGGGCACCATCAGCAGGCTGACGACCTTGGCCCGTACGGTCCGGGGCCGCAGCCGCCGGCGTCCCGCGCGCGTGGGGGTGCCGTCCGAGGCCTGGCCGGGTGTGTCGTCGGGGTCCTCCTCGGCCGGTCGACCGGCATGGGCGCGACGGCCGCGCGCGGGCGGCGGGGACGGCGTCTGAGCGCCTGGGGTGGTCCTACGGGGTGTACGCATGGCCTTCTCGCTCGGAAGTGGGTCGTAACAGCTCTGCGGCGGGAGGCCGGTCAGCCGGCCGGGTTCTGCACCGCACGCTGCGCGGAGGCGGACGCCTCGCGTTCCCCCGCGGTCGGTGAGAGGGCGACGAAGGCCGAGGTGATGAACAGGTAGGACCCGAGGCCGACGGCGAGGGGGAAGATGAACTGCATCGCCGTGGCCCCGGGCAGGACCTCGCCGGAGGGGGTGACGTGCACACGGACCGCGAACATGCCGGTGTAGTGCATGCTGCTGACAGCCGCTCCCATGACGAGCGAGGCGACGGTGACCGCGACGGGCGACTTGATGTTGAGACCGGCCCACAGGGCCGCGGTCGCGGCGACCACGGCGATCAGGACCGAGATCCCGACGAGTACCGGGTCGTAGGTCACGTCACCGTGCAGCCGCACCGCGGCCATGCCGATGTAGTGCATGCTCGCCACGCCCAGCCCGGTGGTGAGGCCGCCGAGCAGGAGGGCGCGGGTGCGATCGCGGCTGTAGCCGACGGCGAACACGCCGGCGCAGACCACGACCATGGCGACCAGGAGGCTGAGGATGGTCAGCGGCACGTCGTAGCGGATGTCGGTGCCGCTGACGCTGAAGCCGAGCATGGCCACGAAGTGCATGGTCCAGATGCCGGTGCCGATCGCGGAGGCCGCGGTGACGAGCCAGTTGCGGCGCGCCCGGCCGGTGGTGCCGAGCGCGCGGACGGTGCAGCGCAGCCCCAGGGCGGCGCCGATGCAGGCCATCACGTACGACAGCGCGGGGGTCAGCCAACCGAGGGAGGCGTGGTCCAGGTGTCCCATGGCCCCGGGACGCTAGCCCCGGCAGGGGCGTACAAAGGGGGCGCATTTCGAAAGGTGCCGGAATCTGGCACAGACATGCGCCGGAACGATCGCGTCACGTTCGAACATGCGCGCAGCGCGCCCTCCAAACAAGTGAGGGAGTATGCGCACCATGAGCGACGACCACACACACGTCCAGGAGTTCTTCACCGCCCGGGCGGACGACTGGGACAGCAAGTTCCCGGAGGACGGCCCGGTCTTCGCGGCCGCCGTGGCCGACCTCGGGCTGCGCCCCGGCGACCGCGTGCTCGACGCCGGCTGCGGCACGGGACGCGCCCTGCCGCCGCTGCGCGCGGCCGTGGGGCCGTCCGGAGCCGTCATCGGAGTCGATCTGACACCCGCGATGCTGCGGGCCGCCGTACGGGCGGGGCGGGATCGTCACGGGCGGCTGCTCCTGGCCGACGTCGCCGCGCTGCCCTTGCGGTCCGGGGCGTTCGACGCCGTGTTCGGTGCGGGCCTGATCGCACACCTACCGCATCCGTCGGAGAACCTCCGGGAGCTGGCGCGCGTGGTGCGGCCCGGCGGCATCCTGGCCCTGTTCCACCCGATCGGGCGGGCCGCGCTGGCAGCCCGCCAGGGCCGTCGCATCACCCCGGACGACCTGCGCGCCGAAGGCAACCTGAGGCCGCTGCTGGCCGGTGCCGGATGGCGCATGACGTCGTACGTCGACGAAGACGCCCGTTTCCTGGCGCTGGCGGTCCGCGAGGGATAGCTTCCGTCACCCGGTTTCAGGCCGTGGCGCGGGGCTGGTCCTCGCCCGCCACCGCCGCCACGAACGCGTCGGGGTTGTCGAACATGATGTTGTGGCCGGCGGCCGGGACCGTCCGCACGCGGACCCCGGCCGCCTCCAGCCGCTCCCTGCCGGGCAGTTCACCGCTCAGCTCGCCCTGGAGGAACACGCGCTCGATCCCCAGCCCCTCCAGGATGGTGCGCATGACGGGGTCGGAGCCCCTCCTCAGTCCGACGGCACTGCGGTGCAGTCCGCGCGGATCGGCCAGCCGCATGGTCGACGCCCAGAGCGGGCCGACCCTCTCCAGCACGCGCGCGTACCCGCCCGCCACGAAGTCCTCCTCCTCGTACGAGGCGATTCCGCTGCTGCCCGCGGTGGCCGGCGGAAACGCGTCGAGATTGGCCTCCGTGAGGACGAGCCGGGAGACCAGGCCGGGCCGCCGGTGGGCGAGCACGACGGCGACGGCTCCGCCCATGCTGTGCGCGATCAGCTCGGCCCCCGTCAGACCCGACTCGTCCAGCGCGGCCGCCACGGCGTCGGCGTGCTCTTCCAGGGTGTAGCCGAAGTCCTCGGGCCGGTCGCTCACGCCGTGCCCGGGCAGGTCGACGAACAGGCTGCGCCGGCCGGCGAGCTCGGGCCGGGCCGCGATGTGCGCGTGGTACACGGTCGAGGCCGCCCCCAGCCCGTGCAGGTACACGCGCGCGGGTCCGGTACCCGGGGTCTCGGTCCACCGGATGCGGCTCCCCTTGCCGTCGAACTCGGCGTGCTTCATCACGTCCTCCTTGGTCACAGCCCTGGCAACGGTCGGCACGACAATACCTCGGCGACGATGTATTGCGGAATAGATATACGGCCCGCTCGATATACGGACTCGACGACATACCGCGAACCTGAGAGAGAATGCGTGCATGCTGGAGCTCGCCATCCTCGGATTCCTTTACGACGCCCCGCTGCACGGCTACGTCCTGCGCAAGCACATCGCGGCGCTGACGGGCCACGTACGGCCCATCGCCGAGAGCACGCTGTACCCCGCGATCAAGCGCCTGGAGAAGGCCGGCCTGCTGGCGCGGGCCACCGAGCCGGGTTCCGTGGCCGCACCGCGCCATGTGCTGACGCTGACCGAGGAGGGCAGGCGCGAGCTGCGGCACAGGCTCGCCGAACCGGGCCCGCGTGACATCACCGACGAGAACCGCTGGTTCACGGTGCTCGCCTTTCTCCGGCACCTCGAGGACCCGGCCGCGCAGGCGGCGGTGCTGCGGCGCCGGCTGGCCTTCCTGGAGGAGCCGGCCAGCTTCTTCTACGACGGCGACCGGCCGCTGCGCGCGGAGGAGTTGGACGACCCGTTCCGGCGCGGCATCCTCACCGTCGCCCGGGCCACCAGCCGGGCGGAACTCACCTGGCTGCGCGAGACCCTGGCCTCACTCGACGGGCTCGGCAGCCGCCGCGCGTAGCGGGGGGGCGCACCAGGAGGGGAAGGCCGCTTCACCGCGTCGTCCCTCTTTTGCCACCGAGGCTCCAACCTTACGTTGAACAACGACGGATGGACGATCAGCAAGAGATGCCACTCAGGGGAAGGTGGTCCGTATGTGGGGCAGGATCCGCGACAAGGTCGCCCGGCCGGCCGTCTCGGGGCGCGGGGAAACGGGTGGGGATGGTGAAAAGCGCACGCACAATCTGTTCGATGCCGCGGCCACCTATGTGTCCGCCCGCGCGGAGGACGACCAGGACCGGATCGACGAGGCAGCGTCCTGGGTGTCGCCGGAGGCGTTGTCGTTCGGGGTGAGCGAGCTGGCGTACCGGGCCGTCATGGCGCTGGCCCGGGAACGCGACGAGTCACCGCGGAAGGTGGCCCGTGACCTGCTGGGGCTGCCCGTGGCCTGACCCGGGTCCGGCGAGCGGCATTTCGCCCCGTCCAGGTGGATACCTGCGCAGCTCTGCGTGGTGGCGGTCGTGACAAGGGCGTTCCGCTCGCACTAGGGTGCGCGCCGTTGGACGAACCACTGGGGAGGCTGGGATGCCTGGGACGGAAGAGGAGGCCGTCGCCGCCGCGGACGATGCGCTGTACGTGCTCACAGCTGTGCTGCTGACGCCGGCGCAGTTTCCGAGCGTGCTGGGCGACGACTATCCGGAGGCGTGCGCCGCGCTCGGCCTGGCGCCGTACGCGGACGGCTACGGCCTGGTGCTCGGCCAGGACGGCGACGGCGCCCGCTGGACGGTCGTCATCGACGACGTCTCGCTGGTCGCCGTGGCGATCGCGTCCTGGGACTGCGGCATGGAGTACGAACTGTCGCCCGACGAGCGCACGGTCGTCGCCGCCCTGCCCGGCTGGCCCCTGGCGGTCGCCGTCGCCGCTCCGAACGTGCCGGCGCCGCACGACCCCGGTCCCGACGCCGCGGACCGGCCTGCGCTGGCCCCGCCGGACACCACGTCCTGGGGACCGGCCCAGCGGCGTCTGGGCGCCGACGAGATCGCCTTGCAATGGGCGATGTGGCGGGGGCAGATCAACGAGGCCGACTTCGTCGCACCGGGCGGCTCGGCCCCGGCACAGGACGGCGGAGCGGACCCGCAGGACGGTCCGGCGGACGCGCGGGGCGGCGGAGCGGACACGCCACCGCGGGGCCACCGCGGCGTTCGGCGTGTTCTGGCGGAGGCTCACGCGTACGTGGACACGCCGCCGCCGCTCGGCCGGATCCGCTCGTCGTTCGCCCCGGGGGACGCCCGCACGCTGCGCGTCGACGGCCCGGGCTGGTCGATGGTGGCCCGCACCGACGACATGGCGTTCGTGCTGCTCGACGAGGAACCCGGCGAGGTGCTGCCGGTGGGCCGGGGTCCGGAGCTGCCCGGCTTGCTGGGGGCGCTCGACAAGCTGGCGGCACGGCCGAGCTGACGCCGTCGGCGCCCTGCCCGGGCGCCGGGGGCGGTGCAGGTCACCCGCTGCTGTCCGTATCGATCAGGAGGGCCTCCATCGCGATGTCCGGGGCCTCGTGGGCCCTGAGCGCTTCCAGTTCGGCCCGCCACGGCTCCGTCCAGCCCGTTCCGCGACCGCCGACCCTGACCAGAGCCAGAGCGAGCACCCCGGACGCGGCCGTCGCGCGTGAGCGCAGGCTACGAGCGGCCGCGAGCAGGGCCGCGCGCGTGGGCGGCCGGTCCAGGTCCACTGGTACGTAGTCGGTGGTGCTGGGGATGCGTCCCGGGCCGGTTTCGCACAGCCGCGCCAGCCGGTTCCACCGGTGCTCCTCATGGAGTCCGTGGCGTACGGCCTCCACTGCGGCCTCCCATCTGAGGCGCGCGGCGTCGGCGTGCATGCCGACGGACTCCAGCGTGTCGGCCAGACCGTCCAGGAGGTGCAGGGCCTTGCCGCGGTCGAGGCCCGGCCGTATGGCGGCGCACCACTGGTGCAGGCGCCGCAGCGCCTCGACACGTGCTTCCGGATCATCGGTGCGGGCCCGTTCGGCCATGGTGTCGAACACGGTACGGGCGGCGGCCTCGGCGGCCGGTCCCGGCGGGAAGAACAGCAACTGCTGCGCCGCCGCCCGCCAGACCCGGTGGGGCCGGTCCGGGTCCGCCATCACCTCGGACAGCACGCGGAGGGCGTCGGTGGCCTCGGGGGTCAGCCGGCCCGCCAGCGCCTGGCAGGCGGCCACCGTCGTGTCCTCGCCGGCCTCCTCGACGAGCCGCACGAGGAACGCCCGGTACGGCTCGCCCTTGGTGGCGGGGACCGCTTGCACGCGCGTGTGCACGACGGCGTCCCGTACCGCGGGTTCGTCGGCCGCCGCGCGCAGCCGGTCCGAGACGCCGGCGTGGTCGATGTCCGGCAGCAGCACGCGGGCCAGTACGGCCCGAACGTCCGGGTGCTGTCCCGGAGCGTCCCAGGCGGCCAGGAGAGCCTCGAACGCGCCGTCCAGGGTGCCCAGGGCGCGTACGGCCTCCTTGCGCGTACCCACGGGCGCGTCGGTGGCTGCCGCGACGGGCGCCAGCAGGGCCACGGCGTCGCGGTCGGGGACCCGCTCCAGGAGCCGCCGCAGCGCGGCCAGGGCGGCCCGTCCCCGCACTCCTCCGCTCGCGGCGTGTCGCAGCAGGAGGTCACACAGCTCGGCGCGGGTGGCCTCCGGCGTCCGGTCGGCGGCTTGGCCGGTGGCTTCCCCGAGGGCCGTGAGCGCCGCCGCGGCCACGGGCTGCGGGGCCTCCCGCACCAGCACCGTCAGCCGGCGGGGGTCCCGCAGCAGGGCGGCGGCGTCGGTCCGGGTGCGCAGGGGTGCGGTTTCGTCGGTCGCCACGCCGGCGAGGTGCACGGCCCACGCGTCCCGTTGACCGGGCAGCCACCGGCCCATCGCCCCGGGAGGCACCTTGGGCGCCCAGGGCACCGCGCGGGGCCGCAGCCGCCCGGTGAACTGTCCTCGCACGGCCGCGAGGACGGTGTCGAGGACGTCCGTGCGCCGGACGGCGAGGGTCCGCAGGACGACCGGCAGGGTCGCGAAGGTGGCGTCCAGGGCGACGAGTTCGGCGCAGCGCCTCTCCCGCAGGTGCGGCGGCCGGACCCAGACCGCCGCGGCACGGGCGGCGAGTTCCGGGGCGTCGCAGGTGAGCGCGACCTGTCGGACCGCGGAGTCCAGGGCGGGCAGCGCGGTGAGCCGGTGAGCGAGGAGTTCGGCGAGCGCCGTGGTGACGTGGGGCCGGTTCCGCGCCTGCCCGCAGGCGGCCGCCCAGATGGCCCGGGCCGCCTCCTCGTCGACGCTCAGGGTGGTCACCGCTCGGGCGTACGGCGCCGCGAGCACGACCTGGCCCAGCAGTCCGGCCGCGTGAACGGCACGGTCGCGCCGGCCGGCCCGTGCGGCCTGTTCGACGACACGGCGCAGCAGCCGCTCGGCGGCGGCCAGGCAGGCCGGTGTCGTGTCCCGCGACTGGACGGTGGTGAGCACGGCGTCGCGCAGCACGCGTTCGGGCAGGGCGGCCAGCAACCGCGGCTCGGCACCGGCGAGTTGTTCCAGGGCCCAGCGGCGTACGTCGACCTGGTCGTGCCAGGCGCGTTCGCAGTCGACCGCGATCCGGGCGAACTCATCGGGATCCCCGTCGAGTTCCGCACAGGCGAGCAGTGCCGGCCAGGCCACGGCACGATGGTGGGACCGGTGGTTCGAGGTCATTTCCCGCAGCACCGGTTCGGCGTCGGCCAACGGCAGGGCCGCGGCCAGCCTGGTCTGGGTCCAGGGGCGGTTGTTGTGGCGGTCCAGCCTGGGCCGGATGATCTCCGCGCGGTCGGCGGGGGTGAGGGCGGCGAACAGGCTGAGCGGGGCGCTCCCCAGTCGTCCGCCGTCGGTGAGCCGCCGCTCGGCGACACTTCGCCGGTCCGCCGCCGGCAGGAGCGCCAGCAGCGCGTCGGGGGCGACCTCACGCCGTTCCGGGCCGCGCATGCGGCTGCCGGTGGCGGGGCAGCGCTCGGCCAGGAAGGCGAGGTCCTCGGCGGGCAGTTCGCGCAGTGCCCTTCGTACGGAGGGCGGCAATGGGCCGGCGGGCACGCAGTAGTGGGGCAGCCGGCCGTCCTCGTCGGGTTCCGCCGCGCGCAGGATGGCCGCCGCTTCGGCGGGCCGTCGGAGCGCCGAGAGGACCCCGCGGGAGGTGAGCAGGGCCGGGGCCCGTTCCAGGAGCAGGAGTGCCGTGCCGGGATCGCGGTGGGCGGCGATCGAGGTGACGGCGCGGTACCGGGTCGTGAAGCGGTGTCTCTCCTGCCGCGGACACGCTTCGAACTGTGCGGCGAGGTACCCGGCCACGGCTCTCGGTGCGGTGCGGGCCAGGGAGTTGAGGACACCCTGGGAGGGATGGAGGCGACTCAGCCAGGCCGCCGCGGTCCTGGCGGTGCACGCGGGCAGCAACGCGGCCGCCTCACGCGCCCCGTGCCGCTCGTGCACGCGAGGCAGCAGCCGGTCGGCGAGTGCGTGCCGACGGCTGAGCCTGAGCAGTCGGAAGGTGTCGTGACGGACGGTCCTGATCTCGCTCAGGGCCACTCGTTCCAGGGCGTGGTCGGGGATCGGCAGCCGGATGGCGGCCGCACGGGCCCGGCGCCCGAGCACGGGATCCGTGAGGACATCGGCCACGCGTTCCAGGTCACGCCGTACGACGGCCAGGAAGAGCGCGGTGTGCCGTTCGTCGCGGTCGCCGAAGTCGAGGGCGTGGTGCAGGGTTTCGTAGGCGTCCGGGGTGAGAGTGCGGGCGTAGCGCGCCAGGGCACTCATGCGTTCCGGGAACGGCAGGGGGTCGAAGTGGGCCCTCAGCCAGGCGGGCGTCAGCGGCGCCTGCGGAGGGAGGGGCTGTCGGGAGGGCGTCCGCGACGCCTCGTCTCGGGCCATCAGCGCTCACCGTGGAGTCGCCGGGCCTCCTTTCCATACGTCATGGCCGTCATCGTGGTCCCTGGTGATCAACGGCGCAAGCGAATTCACGGCGGCCGTCTCAGCGCCGCCCGCGGACCCGATCCGTCGGCCGGTCCCCGGGCGGCGATGTGGCGACTCGCCTCAGCGGCCGATTTCCTTGCGCGTGATGCGGCGCAGCCTGCGTCGCTGCGAGGGATCCAGCGTGAGGTACGCGGCCGCGGGCACGCCCAGGACGATCAGGAACGAGACCCACCAGGGCAGCCATATCAGCAGGATGAGCCCGACCGCCACACCTCCTGCGGCGATCTTCGCGTTGTTCGACATGAGCGTCGCCTCCTTCGCGGCCACTGCCACTCTCTGATCTGAGAACGGGCTCGCGCTTCCTGCGGTTCCGGGCCGGGACCCTGAGACGTCCCTGAGGCTCGACCCTTACATACCCCTGAGGACCGGTCTCGTCCCCCGGAAGCCGATGGCCGGCCCCGCTGAAGCCGACGAGTGGGCGACGCCCCGTGTTCACCTGCCGGCCGCGCACGGTTCCGCCGTGGGACCAAATCTTGCCGCGTCAGCGAAATCGCCCACCAGGAGGCACGATGTCCCCGCACACCACCCGTCGGCGCCGCGTCCACCGCACTGTCGCGACAGGTCTGCCGCTGGCCCTGGCGGCCGCTCTCGTGGTGGCCGGTACGGCCGCGGCGGCACCCTCGGGGGATGCACACGTGACCCGCACGGCCACGCTCGGCGACATTCCCCTCGGCGCGTTCAGCAACGGGCTGCTGCCCGGCAGCGTGGACGACGACCGGGGCATCGACCTCGGCGGCATCGGCAGCGACATCTACCCGGCGGGCCGCAAGGGCGAGTACTGGACGGTGACCGACCGGGGCCCGAACGGCCAGATCAAGGTGAGCGGCCAGAAGCGCCGCACCTTCCCGGTACCGGGCTTCGACCCGGCGATCGTGAAGGTCCGGGTGTCGGGCGGCACCGTCAAGGTGATCGACGCGGTCCCGATCACCACATCCTCCGGCAAGCCCGTCACCGGGCTGCCGAACCAGCGGGGCCACGACGAGGCGCCGTACACCTACAACGCCGCCACGCAACTGTCGTACGACCCGAACGGCCTGGACACCGAGGGGATCGTGCGGGCCGAGGACGGCACCTTCTGGCTCACCGACGAGTACGGCCCGTCCCTGATCCATGTCTCCGCGCGCGGGAAAGTGCTCACGCGCTACGTTCCCAGGGGGCTCGGTCTCACCGGCGCGGACTACCCGGTCGTGGAGGCGCTGCCGTCGGTGCTGCTGCACCGGAAGATCAACCGCGGTTTCGAGGGGCTGGCCCAGTTGCCCGGCGGCGATCTGGTGATGGCGCTGCAGAGCCCGCTCTCGCTGCCGGACACGGACGCCGGGGACGCGTCGCGGACGACCCGGCTGCTGCGGTTCTCGCCGAAGAAGAAGGCGGTCACCGCCGAGTACGCCTACCGGTTCGACCCGGTGAACGTGGTCGACCCGAGCGAGGACGACACGTCGGAGCTCAAAATCTCCTCGGTGGTGGCCGTGGGCCGTGACCGGCTCCTGGTGGAGGAGCGCACGGACAAGGCGGCCCGGCTCCAGCTGGTGAAACTGCGGCGCGGGTCGGACATCCTCGGTGGCCCCTGGGACGACGACACGACGTCTCCGTCCCTGGAACAGCTCGACGACCCGGCGGCCGAGGGCGTCCCGGTGCTCGCCAAGCGCCTCGTCGTCGACCTGGGCAAGGTCGCCGGGGTGCCCGGGAAGATCGAGGGCATCGCGCGCGTGGACGACGACACGCTGGCGCTCATCAACGACAACGACTTCGGGATGACGGACGGCGCGGGTGCCTTCGACGCCCAGGGCCGGCTGGTGGACAGCGGTGTCGAGACGACGGTGACGTACGTCCGACTGCCCGACGGCATCTGACGGGCGCCGCCCTCAGGACAGGTCCGGGAGCGAGGGGATGAGCGACTCCAGGTCGCTCGGCACCTCGCTCGGCAGCACGGTGGGGAATCCCGACGGCAGACCACTCGGCAGCCTGGAGGGCAGGCCCGACGGCAGCCTGCTGGGCAGCTCGGTCGGGAGACCGAAAGAGGGGCGCGCGGAGCCGCTGGAAGTGGCGGTGCTCTCCGGCCGCTGGTCGTCCGGGGAGCCGTCAACGCCGGAGCCCATCATGACCACGGTGAGTATGGCCGCGGCCGTCACCAGCACGGCCAGGACGGCGAAGAGCGGACCCCGGCGCCTCCGCGGGCCGGGGCCCGGCCCGTCGGCAGCGGGTCCGAAACCGCCGCCCGGCGGTCCGGGCGGCGGAGGCGGTACGGATGGTGTGGTCATACCGTCCACCATCGCCTCATACGGCTCATCGGGCGACCGGCGCACGGAAGTTGATACCGGCTCACACCATGGACCGCACGATTCCGGAGCATTCCGCGCGCGGGCGGATCGGCGGCACGCGCGCGTACGCGTCACCGGCACGCGCGCGTGCGTGCGCTCAGCCGCGCGCCCCCAGCAGGTGGTCCATGGCCAGCTGGTCGAGGCGCTCGAAGGCCATCCCGCGCGCGGCGGCCGCCTCCGCGTCGAAGTCCTCGAAGGCGCTGCGGTCGGCGAGCAGAGCCTGGAGGCCGTCCGCGGCGGTGGGCTGCGCCAGCTGGTCCAGACGCGAGGCGCGCAATGCCTCCTGGACCTCCGGGTCGGCGCGGAAGGCGGCCGCACGCTCCTTCAGGATGAGGTAGTTGCGCATGCAGCCGGCCGCCGAGGCCCACACGCCGTCGAGGTCCTCGGTCCGCGGCGGCTTGAAGTCGAAGTGGCGGGGACCGTCGTAACCGGCGCTCTCCAGGAGGTCGACCAGCCAGAACGCGGCCCTCAGGTCACCGGCGCCGAAGCGGAGGTCCTGGTCGTACTTGATGCCGGACTGGCCGTTGAGGTCGATGTGGAAGAGCTTGCCCGCCCAGAGGGCCTGCGCGATGCCGTGCGGGAAGTTCAGCCCGGCCATCTGCTCGTGGCCCACCTCGGGGTTGACGCCGTACAGCTCCGGCCGCTCCAGGCGCTCGATGAACGCGAGCGCGTGGCCGACGGTGGGCAGCAGGATGTCGCCGCGCGGCTCGTTCGGCTTGGGTTCGATGGCGAAGCGCAGGTCGTAGCCCTGGGCGGTGACGTACTCGCCGAGGAGGTCGAAGGCCTCCTTCATACGGTCGAGGGCGACACGCACGTCCTTGGCGGCGCCGGACTCGGCGCCCTCCCGGCCGCCCCAGGCCACGTACGTCTTCGCACCCAGCTCGACCGCCAGGTCGATGTTGCGGATGGTCTTGCGCAGCGCGTAACGGCGCACGTCGCGGTCGTTGGCGGTGAACGCGCCGTCCTTGAAGACCGGGTGCGTGAAGAGGTTGGTGGTGGCCATCGGCACGGTCATGCCGGTCGTGTCCAGGGCCTGGCGGAAGCGCTTGATGTGCGACTCACGCTCGGTGTCCGAGGACCCGAAGGGGATCAGGTCGTCGTCGTGGAACGTCACACCGTAGGCGCCCAGCTCGGCCAGGCGCTGCACCGTCTCGACCGGGTCGAGGGCGCGGCGCGTGGCGTCGCCGAACGGGTCCCGTCCCTGCCAGCCGACGGTCCACAGGCCGAAGGTGAACCTGTGCTCGGGGGTGGGCTGGTAGCTCATGCCGCGGCTCCTTGCTCGCTTGGCTCGCTTGCGACTATTTCGTCATGGCGATTTACAAATTAGTATGCGCTCGCGTCCCTGGGAAGGGACAAGATGTTCTCGAGGTCGGATCTCGAGACCAGATCCCGCGAGCCGCGGAAAGAGGGAGAGCCCGATGTCAGCAGCCGAGGGTCCGCTCGTCGTCGGGGTGGACTCGTCCACCCAGTCCACCAAGGTCCTGGTCGTCGACGCGGCCACCGGGCGGGTCGTGGCGAGCGGCCAGGCGCCGCACACGGTCTCCTCGGGCGCCGGCCGGGAGAGCGACCCCCGCCAGTGGTGGGAGGCCCTGTGCACGGCGCTGCACCAGTGCGGGGACGCGGCCCACGAGGCGGCCGCGGTGTCGATCGGCGGCCAGCAGCACGGCCTGGTCACCCTGGACGCCCGGGGTGAGCCGGTGCGCCCGGCGCTGCTGTGGAACGACGTGCGCTCGGCGCCGCAGGCCCGCCGGCTCGTCGAGGAACTGGGTGGCCCGAAGGCCTGGGCGGAGCGGACCGGCAGCGTGCCCGGCGCGTCCTTCACGGTCACCAAGTGGGCCTGGCTCGCCGAGCACGAGCCGGACGCGGTCCACGCCACCGCGGCCGTCCGGCTGCCGCACGACTACCTCACCGGGCACCTGACCGGGCAGGGCACCACCGACCGCGGCGACGCCTCGGGGACGGGCTGGTGGGCGTCCGGGACCGAGGCGTACGACGAGGAGATCCTCGCGCACGTGGGCCTCGACCCGGCGCTGCTGCCGCGGGTGGTGCGGCCGGGCGAGGTGGCCGGGACGGTCCGCGACAGCCACGACCTCCCGTTCTCCAAGGGCACCCTGGTCGCCGCCGGTACGGGCGACAACGCGGCGGCGGCGCTGGGCCTGGGGCTGCGTCCGGGCACGCCGGTGCTCAGCCTGGGCACGTCGGGCACGGTGTACGCCGTCTCCAGGCACCGTCCGGCCGACCCGAGCGGCACCGTCGCCGGATTCGCCGATGCCCGCGGCGACTGGCTGCCGCTGGCCTGCACCCTGAACTGCACCCTCGCGGTCGACCGCGTGGCGGCCCTGCTGGGCCTGGACCGTGAGGCCGTCGAGCCAGGCACTTCCGTGACGCTCCTGCCCTACCTGGACGGCGAGCGCACCCCGAACCTGCCGAACGCCTCCGGCCTGCTGCACGGCCTGCGCCACGACACGACCGCCGGACAGCTCCTGCAGGCGGCGTACGACGGTGCCGTGCACTCCCTGCTGGGCGCGCTCGACCTGGTGCTCGACCAGGACGCGGACCGCACCGCGCCGCTGCTGCTGATCGGCGGCGGGGCCCGGGGCGCGGCCTGGCAGCAGACGGTACGGAGGCTGTCGGGGCGGCCGGTGCAGGTGCCCGAGGCCAGGGAACTGGTCGCGCTCGGCGCCGCGGCGCAGGCGGCCGGGCTGCTGACCGGCGAGGACCCGGCCGCTGTCGCCCGCCGCTGGAACACCGCGGCCGGACCGGTGCTGGACGCCGTGGAACGGGACGAGGAGACGCTGGCCCGGATCGCCGGGGTACTCTCCGACGCGGCGCCGTTGCTGGAGCGGGGGCCGGTCGGCCGCTGACCGTCCGCCGTCAGGAGCACGACGGCTCGGGGACGGGACGCCCGCAGGGCGCACCGACGGAATGACGCACTGACCGGAAAGACGGACCTAGGACTGGGGGAGGCATGAGCGCACCGCCGCACGAGGCTCGCCCGGCCGGTCCTGGCCGGGCCCTGCCGGACACGCAGCAGGGCATGCGCCGCCGCAACCTCGCCCGGGTGATGCACGCCGTCAACGCCGAGGGACCACTCTCGCGCGCCGCGGTCGCCTCGCGCATCGGCCTCACCCGGGCGGCGGTGTCGACGCTGGTGGACGAGCTGGTCCGGTGGGGGCTGCTGCACGAGCTGGGCCCCGAGCGCCCCGGCCGGGTGGGCCGGCCGGGGTCGGCGCTCGCGGTCAGCGGGCGGGGGCCGGCCGGGATCGGGGCGGAGGTCGGTGTCGACCACCTCGCGGTGTGCGCGGTCGACCTGCGCGGCGAGGTACGGGCCCGGGCCGTCCGGCACCGCGCGAACCGTGGCCGAGCGCCCGAACCGGTGCTCGAGGAGCTCGACGCGCTCGTCCGCCGGGTCGTGGCGGAGGCGGAGCGGGAGGGCCTGTGGCCCGCCGGGCTGGCGGTCGCGGTGCCCGGTCTGGTGGCGCGGGACGCCCGCACGGTCGTACGCGCCCCCAACCTCGACTGGCGCGGCACCGACCTCGGAGCCCTGCTGCCCACGGACATACCGCTGACCGTGGACAACGAGGCCAACTTCGGTGCGCTGGCGGAACTCTGGCTCGGGGCGGACACCCCCGGCGACTTCCTGCACGTGTCGGCGGAGATCGGCATCGGTGCCGCGGTCGTCGTGGACGGCGGGCTGCTGCGCGGGACACGGGGGTTCGCGGGCGAGCTGGGGCATGTGCCGGTCCGCCCGGACGGACCTCCGTGCCCGTGCGGCGGGCGGGGCTGCCTGGAGCAGTACGCCGGTGAGGAAGCGGTTCTGCGCGCGGCGGGGCTCGAACCGGGTGAGGATCTGGTCGGGCTGCTCGCCCGTCGGGCCGAGGAGGGGGACGCGGACGTACGGAGGGCGCTCCGCGACGCCGGCACGGCCCTCGGCATAGCCCTGACCGGGGCGGTCAACCTGCTCGACCCCGATTCAGTCGTCCTGGGCGGCGCGCTGGCGGGGCTGTCACCCTGGCTCCTGCCGTCCCTGGAGACCGAGCTGGCGAGCCGCACCGCCGGACCCGCCTGCCCGGTGTCGGTGTCCCGCCTGGGGCCCGAGGGGCCGCTGCTGGGCGCCGCGCACTCGGTGATACGCGCCGTCCTCGACGACCCGGCGGCGGTGGCGGAACGCGGCTGAGGGGCGAAGCGGAGCGGGCTGGGGGGCGAAGGGGAGCCGGCTGAGGAGCGAAGGGGGCGCACGTGGCGGATTGGATACCTCGCGAGGAGTGGGTCAAGACCCAGCCGCAGGCGCTTCTCGCCTCCTGCGTCGTGATGCTGGACGACCGCGACCGCATGCTGCTCCTGCGCTACGGGCCCGGACAACCGGTCGCGGGGACATGGTGGCTGCCGGGCGGGATGGTCGACCACGGCGAGGACCCGTGGGCGGCGGCACGGCGGGAGATGCGGGAGGAGACCGGCATCGAACTGGGGCCGGTCCCCAACCTGATCGGGATCGACCACCGGGTGGACGTCCTGGGGACCGGACCGGTTCTCGACTGCTTCTTCCACGGCGGCACCCTCGACGACGAAGCAAGCGTCCGGCTCAGCTCGGAGCACGACGGCTACGGGCTGTTCGCCGTCGACGAGTTGGCCGGGACTCCGCTCACCGCCCGTCTCCCGAGCCTCGTCGCGCTGCACACGGCGGCCCTGTCCAGAACCGTCGTCTGCCTGAGGGAGGGTGAGCCCCTCGTCTAGCCGTCCCGCTTCCAGGGACCGACGGCGACCTTCCCCGTGGTGCCCGGGTCCAGCTCCGGTGTCACCATCACCGGCGAGGCTCCCGGCTTCGCCCAGACCCTGACGTAGGGGACGTCGACCGCGGTGCCGGACAGGACGGTGTTGCGCCACACCAGGCCCGCGTGCGCGCTCTGGCCCGGCTTCAGGGAGAACGGGCGGGCCGGGCCGTCCGCGCCGGTGCCGGAGGCGATGGCCGAACCGCCCCGCAGGACCCGCACCCCGCCGACCGGACGGTGGTCCTCGTCCAGGAGGCTCAGCCGGGGGTAGCCGGTGAGCCGTTGCGGCCGGGTCCCGCAGTTCACCAGGTGCAGGACCACCACGCGGAGGCCCATGGCGGCATCACCGTCGTCGGCGTACAGGCGCAGCCCCGAGGACGGGCAGGGGCCGCCCGGAGCGGGTGCCTCGTCGACGGGGACGCTGCGCACCTTCGTGACACGGACCCCCGACCAGCCCCGCGCGCCCGGCGGCAGATCGCTCGTGCCGACCGTGCCGGTCACCGTCCGGCCGGGGCGGACGTTCGGCACGATCCGGTACGAGTCAGCCAGTGACGCCCCGGTGTCGGAGACGAAGGCGAAGCTGACGGTGTAGGTGAGCGGTTCCGTGGCGTGGTTGGTGACCTGGAACCGGCCGCAGCCGTGCGTGCCGTCGCCGCCGGCGTCGTCGATCCGGGCATCACCCGTTGCCCCGGCGGAGGGCTCGGCGGTCGCGGCGGGCCCCGAGGACAGGTGCGCACCGCACGCGGGGCTGTCGGACGGGACCGCGAGACCGGTGGCCCGGGAGCACGAGGTGAGCAGCAGGACGCAGGCGACGGCAGTCGGCACGAGGACGGAGGCGGGGGCGGGGACGGCACGCATCCGCCGAGTGGATCAGTACGTGGCCGCGATGGGCTGTGAGGGAAGCCACTCCTCCGGTCACAGGACCGTCACAGGGCCGCAACCGGCCGAGCACTGGGACGAGTTCACTCGATCGAGTGACGGAGTTGTCCCCAACTCCCGCGTCATCCACGGAAACGTCCGTCGTCCTTCTGCCCAACCTGCAGGCACCGTACCGTGATTCACGCGAGGCACAGCCGCCATCGGCTCGAGGTGGCGGCGCGAAGAAGTGGACGAGGAGACACATCCGGACGGGGGAAGCACATGTCAGGGGAGACATCTGACGGACCGCGGCGCGACGCCGTCGGGCTGCGCGAGAGGACTACGGGCTCGCTGGGCTGTACGCGTATCAGTTCGCAACCCGGGCGGTCGAATCACCGTTGGCCAACGTGTGCGACACCGATCACACGTGCGTGGCAAAGATCCGCAAGGAATGGCCGTACCCACGGCTGCGCGAAACGGCCGCGGCCCTCCGCGACCGGCCGTGCCCCGACTCCGCAGCCCACTCCCCCACCCCCACTCCGGAAGGCAACCCCAGCATGGACCGGCACAGATCACTGCCCACCAGACGACACCTGCTCAAGGGCGCGGCCCTCGCCGCCGTCCCCTGCGCGCTGCTGCCCACCGCGCGGGCCGGTGCCGCGGCCCAGGCCGTCGACTACCCGAGCGCCGAGTGGCAGCCGGCGACCAGCTCCAACTACACGGTGTCCGGCCGCCCCGGCACCTACACGATCGACCGCGTGATCATCCACGTCACCCAGGAGACGTACACCGACACCCTGGCCATCTTCCAGAACCCGCAGAAGGCGGTGTCCGCGCACTACCTGGTGCGCTCCGCCGACGGGCACATCGCGCAGTGCGTGCGTGAGGCGAACATCGCCTGGCACGCCGGGAACTGGGACTACAACACCCGCAGCATCGGCATCGAGCACGAGGGCTGGGTGGACCAGCCCGCCTACTTCACCGACGCCCTGTACGAACAGTCGGCGAAACTGACGGCGGCGATCTGTGACACGTACGCCATCCCGAAGGACCGGGCCCACATCATCGGCCACTACCAGGTACCGGGGACCGACCACACCGATCCGGGCCCCAACTGGGACTGGGTCCGCTACATCAGACTGGTCAACTTCGCCTGACCGGTTGTCCGGGTCACCACCCCGAGTGACGATGTCCCCAGCCGCATCGTTGTCCGGGAGGCCTCGTTGACCGATCCGTGGATGGCCCTCGAGCCGGGGGCCGACCCCGCCGAGCGCGTCCGGGCGCTGCGCCGGGCGCACGACACGTTCACCACGGCCGGCACCGTGCCGCGGCCGGTGCGGTCGGTGGTGGCGGACTCGTGGCGGCGCAGCGCGCGGGCCGGCGTCGGCCCGGACGGCACCGCCAGTGTCGAACTGACCGACGGGGACCTGGGTGCCTATCGGGCGGAGCATCCGTTGGCCCGGGTGATGCCGCTGGTCCGCGAGCTGATGGGGCCGTTCGCCTCGGACGGCGAGCATCTGCTCGCGGTGTGCGACGCGCACGGCCGGCTGCTGTGGGTCGAGGGCCACCCGGCGACCCGGCGCCGGGCGGACCGGATGAACTTCGTCCCGGGCGCGCGCTGGGCGGAGACCGCGGTCGGGACGAACGCGCCGGGCACGGCGGTCGCCGTGGACCGGCCGGTGCAGGTGTTCGCGGCGGAGCACTTCATCCGGCGGGTCCAGCCGTGGACCTGCGCGGCCGCGCCGGTGCACGATCCGCACACCGGGCGGGTGCTGGGGGCGCTGGACATCACCGGCGGGGACGGGCTGGCACACCCGCACAGCCTGGGCTTCGTACAGGCGGTGGCACGCGCCGCCGAGTCGCAGCTCGCCCTGCTCGCGCCGCCCGGGCCCGCCGCCGAAGCGCCCGCGCTGACCGCGCTGGGCCGGGACGAGGCCACGCTCCGGCTGGACGGCCGCCGGATCGTCCTCACCCGCCGGCACAGCGAACTGCTGGTGCTGCTGGCCCGCCATCCCGAGGGGCTGTCCGGCGACGAACTGCTGTGCGCGCTGTACGAGGACGAGTCGGTGCCGCCGGTGACGCTGCGCGCCGAACTGGCCCGGCTGCGCCGGCTGCTCGGCCCGGGGCTGCTCGCGTCCCGGCCGTACCGGCTGACGGTCCCGGTCGAGTCGGATGTCACCGTTGTCGAACGGCGGCTGCGGGCGGGCTCGGTGACGGCGGCCGCGGCCGTCTACGCGGGCCCGCTGCTGCCCGCCTCACATGCGCCGGCGGTGGTGCGGCTGAGGCGGCGCCTGGCCGATGGGCTGCGGGCCGCGCTGATCGCCCGCCGCGACCCCGACCTGCTGGCCGACTGGGCGCACGCCCCGTGGGGCGAGGAGGACCTCGACGTGTGGCGGGCGCTCGCGGCGGTGCGACCGACGGCGGCGGTACGGGCGCGACTCACGGCGCTGGAGTCGGAACTGACCGTGCAACCGCCGGAACCGGCGGCTCCGGCCCATCGGGCAGCGCGCTGACCGGCCGCGCAACGTCCTCGCAACGTTCCGGTTCCTAGCCTCGCGCCGGAAGCTGCCCAACGGCGGGCAGCGCTTCATCGGGAGGCAGACCAGCATGACCCGTTACGCGGCGCCCGGCACCGAGGGCGCGATCGTCTCCTACCAGGCGCGCTACGACCATTTCATCGGCGGCGAGTACGTGCCGCCCGCCCGGGGGCAGTACTTCGAGAACCCCTCGCCGGTCAACGGGCAGCCGTTCACCGAGATCGCCCGCGGCACCGCGGAGGACGTGGAGCGGGCGCTCGACGCGGCGCACGCGGCCGCGCCCGGCTGGGGGCGGACGTCGGTGACGGAGCGCTCCGACATCCTGCTGAAGATCGCCGACCGCATGGAGGCCCACCTCGAACCGCTGGCGGTCGCCGAGAGCTGGGAGAACGGCAAGCCCGTGCGTGAGACGCTGGCCGCCGACATCCCGCTGGCCATCGACCACTTCCGGTACTTCGCCGGTGCGATCCGCGCGCAGGAGGGTTCGCTGGGCGAGATCGACGACGACACGGTGGCGTACCACTTCCACGAGCCGCTCGGAGTCGTCGCGCAGATCATCCCCTGGAACTTCCCGATCCTGATGGCGGTCTGGAAGCTCGCCCCGGCGCTCGCGGCGGGCAACGCGGTCGTCATCAAGCCCGCCGAGCAGACCCCGGCCTCCATCCACTACTGGATGAGCCTGATCGCGGACCTGCTGCCCCCGGGCGTGGTCAACATCGTCAACGGCTTCGGCGTGGAGGCGGGCAAGCCCCTCGCCTCGAGCCCCCGCGTGGCGAAGGTCGCGTTCACCGGGGAGACCACGACGGGGCGGCTGATCATGCAGTACGCCTCCGAGAACATCAAACCCGTCACACTCGAACTCGGTGGCAAGTCACCGAACATCTTCTTCGACGACGTCTGGGCCCGCGACGACGACTTCCGCGACAAGGCCCTAGAGGGCTTCACCATGTTCGCGCTCAACCAGGGCGAGGTGTGCACCTGCCCGTCCCGTGCCCTCGTCCAGCGCGGCAACTACGCCGAGTTCCTCGACGCCGCCGTCGCCCGCACCCGGCAGATCAAGCCCGGCCACCCCCTCGACACCGACACGATGATCGGCGCGCAGGCCTCCAACGACCAGCTGGAGAAGATCCTCTCCTACCTGGACATCGGCCGGCAGGAGGGGGCCAAGGTCCTCACCGGCGGTGAACGCATCGAGCACGAAGGAGAGCTGAAGGGCGGCTACTACGTCCAGCCGACCATCTTCGAGGGCGACAACCGCATGCGGATCTTCCAGGAGGAGATCTTCGGCCCGGTCGTCTCCGTCACCTCCTTCGACGACTTCGACGACGCCATCAAGATCGCAAACGACACTCTGTACGGCCTCGGCGCCGGCGTGTGGACCCGCGACGCCACGACCGCGTACCGCGCGGGCCGCGCGATCCAGGCGGGCCGCGTCTGGACGAACTGCTACCACGCGTACCCGGCACACGCGGCGTTCGGCGGCTATAAGCAGTCCGGAATCGGCCGCGAGACGCACAAGATGATGCTGGAGCACTACCAGCAGACGAAGAACCTGCTGGTGTCGTACTCCCCGAAGAAACTGGGCTTCTTCTAGACGCAGAAAAAGGGCGCCTGACCAGGGCAGATGCCCGGCAGGCGCCCTTCTCGGCGCCCATCTAAGAGGCGAGTCGAAACGCGCCCTCACTCCCGATATCTCCCACTCGTTTCCCAGCTCTGACCAGCAGTTCCGGGGCATTTCCGGGCCAAGGTCCCGCTAAGGCGCTCTCCGCGAGCGAATCGTTGATCACGTGGCGGCGAACACCTTGATGACGAGGCGCCTCACCCGCCGCCGGGCCCGTCCGGCCGTACAGCACGACGTCCCCCCGTACTACCTGGCACAGGCAGCCTGACATTCTTGCGCGCGGTAGTGCGAGGAAATGCATGCTGCAGAACCGCCCTTGGCACTTGTCACATGTGAACTGAGCTCGCCGATTGTGAGGTTCCGAGGGGTGCGGCTGGTGCCTGGCGCCCGGCCGGTTGGAGGGCTGCGGTGGCGCGCCACGAGGGCCTCGCGGTGGTGCGGTCAGCGACCTTCCCAGTGGGGTGTGCGCTTTTCGGCGAAGGCGTGGGCGCCTTCCTGTGCGTCGTGGGACGCGAGGACCGGTGCGACGAGCTGATCCTGCTGGCGGAAGGCGTCCTGGTCGCCGTATGCGGTCCGCTCGTTGACCGCGCGCTTGACGGCCGCGATGGACAGTGGGGCGTTGCGCGCGATGCGGTGGGCCAGTTCCACGGCCTTGGCGAGCGTCTCGCCCGGTGGGGTGAGCTGGTTGACGAGGCCGAGCTGATGAGCCCGCTCCGCGGGGAGGGGGTCGCCGGTGAGGAGAATTTCCACGGCGATGTTGCGGGGGATGCGTTCAGGCAGCCGTACGATTCCTCCTTCGGGGGGAACCAGGCCGAACGTCACCTCGGTGAGGCCGAAGGTGGCGTCCTCGGCTGCGACGATCAGGTCGCAGGCGAGCGCCATCTCGGTGCCGCCGCCCAGCGCCCAGCCCTCGACGGCCGCGATGAGCGGGGTGCGGAGCTGGGTTCGGGTGAGACCTGCGAAGCCTCGCCCAGGGAGGACTGGGGTGTCTCCCTTCGCGAACGCCTTGAGGTCCATCCCCGCGCTGAAGGTGCCGCCGGCACCGGTGAGGACGCCGACCATCAGGTCGTCGTGGCTGTCGAGTTGGTCGAAGGCATCGGCCAGCGCCCGCGCGGTGGCGCCGTCGACGGCGTTGCGTACCTTTGGCCGGTCAATGGTGATCACGAGGACGCCGTCTTGTTCTTCGGTGTGCACGGTGGGGGCGCCGTTGGTGGGTTTGGTTGTCATGGTGGGCATTCCTTGTCTCTCCCGGTCGTTCCCACCGGTGTGAATCTCCGACCGCTGACAGCGGAGGGCTTGATTCTCGGGGTTGTTCACCGCCTGCGCCGGTGTTGTTGGTGTGCGACCACTGCTAGCGCGGGACCGCTCCACCGCTACGCAGGGATTCGATGTCGTCGGCAGTGAAGCCGAGCTCTGTGAGGACCTCTTCGGTGTGCTCACCCAGATCGGGAGCCGGGCGTGCGGGGACTTTCTGTTCTTGGTCCAGGTGCACGGGGCTGTTGAGGGTCATGTGTGGCTCGCTGCTGCCGTCCTCGATCGGCACCACGATCTGATTGGCCAGGAGTTGGGGGTCGTGGGCGAATTCCTCGAGTGTCTGGACGACCCCGTAGGTGAGGCCGGCGGCGTCGAGTACCTCGCGCCATTCGGCCAGGGGACGGGTGGCGAACCGTTTGTCCAGCAGAGCGACGATCTCGGCGGCGTGGGCGCGGCGGCTGGGGGTGTCGTGGAACCGGGGGTCCTCGGCGGCCTCGGGGTGCCCGATGGCCTTGAGGAACAGGGGGACCTGCTTGTCTTCGTTGGCGAAGGCCAGGAGGATCCAGCGGTCGTCCGCGGTGCGGTACACGTTGCCCAGGGCGTTGGGCGGGTCGGAGCGGTCGATGGGGCGGGGTGGTTTCGCGCCGAGCAGGGCAGCCTGCAGCCACATCCCCGCAGCCCAGGCGCCTTCCGCGATCAGGGATGCGCTGACGCGTGCGCCCTGGCCGGTCTTCTCGCGTCGGTACAGGGCGGTCATGATCCCGGCGAACAGAGTGATCGAGGTGGGATGGTCGCCGGAGCCGAACGCGCTGATGGCCGGGGCCGCGTCGCGCTGGCGAGTGAAGTCCATCAGACCGCTGCGTGCCCAGAACGCCGTGACGTCGAAGCCGGGCAGGTGCGCGTCCGGGCCTTGCTCACCGAAGCCGGTGACGTCGGCGTAGACCAGCCGGGGGTTCAGGGAGGCAAGATCGTCGTAGTCCAGGCCGAGCTTGTCTCGGGTGCGGGGCGGGAAGTTGGTGACCAGGACGTCGGCCCACCGCACCAGCCGTTCGAGTACGGACCGGGCGCCGGACGATTTCAGGTCGAGCTCGATGCTGCGCTTGTTGCGGTTGTCCAGCTGCCAGGGGTAATTGACCCCGTCGACGCGGGGGTTGGGGGGAATACGGCTGAGTGCACGGTAGCTGTCGCCGGTGCGCGGTGGTTCGACCTTGACGACATCGGCGCCGAAGTCACCGAGCACGGTGGCCGCGGCCGGCCCGGCGATGAAACTGGCGATATCGACGACGTGCAGTCCCTCCAGCAAGGGCGTGTTCTCCATGAGAGGTTCCTCTTCCGCGGGTGTCCGGCGGACATGTGGGTTGTCCTCGTCGCCGGCGCTGCCTGCAGCGGGCCGTCATGGGAGATGCACGGCAGGCGGCGCAGCGGCGAAGGGTGTACTGACGGCCGGTCCCCGGGGGCGCAGGGCTTCGGCGCTGTCGTGGTGCGAGGTGCGAGGCGCACCGGCGCTAGTGGCGGCCGTCGGGGGCCATGGGCACGAAGGCGTTGTATCCGGTGATGTCGCGCCCGACGATCAGTGCCTGCACCGTGTCGGTGCCCTCGTAGGTGTCGATGGCCTCGATGTCGCACAGATGCCGGGCCACGTGGTAGTCGAGCAGGATGCCGTTGCCGCCGAGCATGTCGCGGGCGTCGGAGAGGATGGCACTCGCGCGTTCCGTGTAGTGCATCTTGGCCAGCGCGACCCGCGGCATCGAATACTTGCCTTCGTCCATGAGCTGGCTGAGCCGGTACTGCATGCACACCATGTCGGTGATGTCCGCCAGCATCCGCGCCAGCCGGTACTGGACGAGCTGGAAGGCCGCCAGTGGTACACCGAACTGCTTGCGCTGCATGGCATAGGCCAGTGCGGTCTCGTAGCCGGCGATGGCGGCGCCGATCGACTCCCAGGCCACGCAGAAACGCGAGGCCAGCAGGACCTTCTCGGTGTCACGGAAGGTGTTGACGTTGGCCAGGCGGTTCTCGGCGGGCACGCGGACGTCGGTGAGGGAGATCTGCGCGTTCTGCACGCAGCGCAGCGCCGTCTTGCCGGTGATGACCTCGGCCTCGAACCCCGGGGCGCCCTTCTCGACGACGTAACCGCCCACGTGGCCGTCGTCATCGCCGCGGGCCCAGATGATCACGTAGTCGGCGAAGGTCGCGTTACCGATCCAGCGCTTGTGGCCGTTGAGTACGTACGAGTCGCCGTCCCTGTGCGCGGTCGTCTCCAGCTTGACCACGTCCGTGCCGTGGGCCGGCTCGGTCAGACCGAAGGCGCCGATCTTCTCCAGACGCGCCATCTGCGGCAGGAAGCGCTGCTTCTGCTCCTCCGAGCCCAGCAGCGCGATCGACATCATGGCCAGGGCCGAGTGCACTCCTATGAACGTGGACATGCTCAGATCACCGCGGGCCAGCTCCATGATCACTACACCGGCCGTCACGTTGCTCATCCCGGGCGAGCCGTAGCCGGGAACCTGGAAACCTGCGATGCCCAGCTGCGCCAGCTTGGGAACCAACTCGTGCGGAAACTCCGCGCGCTCCCAGTAGGGGTTGATGATCGGGATGACCTCCTGGTCCATGAACTCACGCACGCGTTGCCGCAGTGCCTGCTGATCATCCGTGAGCAGGTCGTTCAGCAGGTAGTAATCCGTATGCTCGGGGCCCCCCAGCACGGGTGGCTGGACGACCGGATGCCCGTTCCCCGGGCCGACGGTGGTGACGTCGACGGGCATCATCGTGTCCTGGCTTTTCGCGTTCATCCGTCCGACGCTCCCTTTTGCTCGACCTGGGTTCGCTTCGTCCCCATGACACGACGCTAGGGGCTGGCGTGCGGGAAACCATCGGACGCAGAGCACGAGCTTTCCGAAGTAATTCGTACCCGCGACCCGATGCACTCGGGGTGACCGCTCCGGCACAGAAAGGCGCGAGGCATGGAAGGTCGGCAACTCACCCGGCGCACAATGTCTACCTGGCCGCCGGAAGAACCGGCTGCCGGAGATCTGTGCGTTGGATGGCGCGGTCGGGACCATGGCGATAGCGTGACGATATGGCTGTGGGCAGCGTCGAAGCAGCAAAGTGCCTGTCCGTCGTGGCGTCGAACGTGGCTGCGCACATGCCGGAAGTCAGCCAGGACGTGTGGGAGCTTGTGATTGCCGAAATCCCGCACCTGAGAGGCGATCGGATAATTCTCGACACCCTTAAAGCGAGCGTCGAGGAGAATATCGCCACATTGCTGCACGGATTTGAGAACGACATGCCGCTGAACACCGTGGACGGGCCCGCGGCTGCACTGGATTATGCGCGACGGCTGGCTCAGCGCAATGTTCCCATCAGCTCGCTCGTCAGGTCCTACCGGATCGGTCACTGGCGTTTCCTGGAGTGGTGCCTGGACGAGCTCCGCCGTCAAGGACCCGATGAGAAGGTCTGCACGGCTACCGCGCGCCTCATGCTGGAGCTGAGCTTCGGATACATCGACCGCGTCAGCGAACGAGTCATCGAGGTCTACCAGTTGGAACGGGATCGTTGGCTGCTGGGCCAGACCGCCGTGCGCGCCGTACGGGTGCGAGAGATCCTGGCCGAAAAGCACGTGGACGCCGACTCGGCGGAATCAGCCCTTGGCTATCGGATAGGTCAACATCATCACGTGGGGTTGATCCTCTGGCTGCCCCGGCGGCCCCTTGGCGGTGAAGGTCTCGCCCGGCTCGACCGGCTGACAAGCCGGATCGCCGTGGAACTCAACTGCTGTGCCAACCCGCTGTTCGCCGCCCGGGAGGAATCCCTGGCCTGGGCCTGGCTGGCCTTTCGTTCGCCCCGGGTTTCCTGGGACGTGCTGGCCAGTGCGGTCGAGGACGGCGACCCCATGGCGTGGGCGGCCGTGGGGGACGTGGAACCCGGCGTCGAGGGTTTCCGCCGCACTCATCGCCAGGCTGTGCGCGCACAGGAACTAGCGATGGCGGCGGGTACCGGAGCCCGGGTCACCGCGTACGCCCAAGTCGCCCCGATTGCATTGATGTGCACGAACATTGAGGACACCCGCGCCTGGGTGTGGAGCGTGCTGGGTGCCCTGGCCGTCGACGACGAGCGCTGCGCCCGGCTCCGGGAGACCTTGCAGACTTTCTTCGCCACCGGCTGCAGCTACACCGCCACCGCCCGCCATCAGATTCTGCACAAGAACACCGTGCAGTACCGCATCCGAAGAGCCGAGGAAATCCTGGGGCGACCACTGCAGGAGCGGCGCCGCGACCTGGAGTTGGCGCTGCTCGCGGTTCAGTACCTCGGCTCAACTTTCCTGCGACCGGGCCCCTCCTGAGCGCACTCGTAGGCAATCCGCCGCTCTCGCGGCCACGTTGAACTGACCGACGAAGTGCTCACGCCCTGTCCCGGCGGAATCAGCTCATCGCTTGCCCGGTTCGGCCGGCGGGACGATCTCCCGCTTGAGGATCTTGCCGGTGGGCCCTTTCGGCAACGCGTCCACGATCCATACCTTCCGCGGATATTCGTACGCGGCGACCTGCCGCTTGACGTAGTCGCGCAGCTCCTGGGCCGTGGCAGCGGCGCCTGGCTTGAGAACGACGGCGGCGCCGATCTCCTCGCCGAGATCAGGATTGGGCAGGCCGATGACCGCGGCATCGGCCACCGCCGGATGTTCGTACAGCACGTCTTCGACCTCGCGCGGGTACACGTTGTACCCGCCGCGAATGATCAGATCCTTCTCCCGGCCGACGATCCAGAAGTACCCGTCCAGGTCGACCCGGGCAAGGTCGCCGGTGTGCAACCAGCCGTTGCGGATCGCGGCGGCCGTGGCTTCGGGACGCTGCCAGTACCCCTTCATCACGTTGTGACCGCGGATCACGATCTCGCCGGTCTCGCCCTGCGGCACCTCGATGCCGCCGTCGTCGACCACCCGCATCTGGACGCCGTGGATCGGGGTGCCGATCGAGCCGGGCTTGCGCGGGGCATCCAGGCGGCTGAAAGAGGCGACCGGCGAGGTTTCCGACAGTCCGTAGCCTTCGAGCACCACACAGCCGAACGCGGCCTCGAAGTCGCGCAGCACCTGGACCGGAATCGCCGCGCCACCGGAGACGGCCAGCCGGAGCGCGGAGACGTCGTAGGTCTCCCGGTCCGGCGGCTGCAACAGCCTGCTGAAGATCGTCGGTACCCCGGCGAAGACCGTCACCCCGTGCTCGGCCAGCATCTGCAGCGCCTGCCCGGCGTCGAAGCGCGGTAGCAGCGTCAGACACGCGCCGGCGGTGACGGCGGCGTTGAGCGTGCAGCTCTGCCCGAACGCGTGGAACAGGGGGAGCCCACCGAAGATCACGTCGTCCGAGGTGAGATGAACCAACTCGGACGCCACGACGTCACAGTTTCGGGTGAGGTTGGCGTGGGTCAGTTCCGCCCCCTTCGGCTCACCGGTCGTCCCCGATGTGTAGAGGATCACCGCGGTGTCGTCCTCGCGCCGCTCGATCACGTCCTCGGCGAGTGGGGCGGAGGCGAGCAGCGCGTCGAATCCGCTGGGATCGACGACCACCGCATCGGCCTCGACCTGCTGTGCGCCGGTGCGTACCTCCTCGGGGAAGGCGGGCCGGGCGAAGAGCAGCCGGGAGCCCGAGTCGCCGAGGTAGTAGGCGACCTCCCGGGCCTTGAGCAGGGGGTTCATCGGAACGACGATGCCGCCGGCCCGGAGCACGCCGAAGTAGGCGATGGCGAATTCCGGACTGTTGGGCAGCATGATCCCGACTTGGTCGCCAGGTTTGACGCCGCGGTCGCGGAGCAGTCCCGCCATCCGGGCGCTGACCTGGTCAAGCGCGCGATACGAGAGGATGTCATCCCCTAGACGCAGCGCGGCGCGGTCCGGGTGGGCACTGGCGCTTCGTACGACGTGCGACGCGAGGTTCATGGCAGAGCCACCCTTCGGCAGGTTCGCCTTCGTCGGCTGCGTAGCCTCGGCGACAGCGGGATCGCCCGCGCCGCCCTCATGCGCAGCGGAACCGGGAGGTGACCGTCGTCGAGATCACCTCATCGGTTGCGGCTTGCGCTCTGCGGCCTTCTCGATGGCGACATCGGGTCCTTGGCAGCGTGTGGTTTCCCTGCTGGGCGTGGAGCCACAGCACCGCGCCTCGGTATGTGTTTCCGGGCCGTCGGACTCTTGGGCGATCGCCGGTCGAATCCCCAAACATGCACCGCTTGCCCGCACGAAGGCTTCGCTGTCCATTCTGCCGCACCACGTGGGTGCCGCATCTCAGGTCTTTGACCGCAGGTCTCACCGTCACGTCGGGCGCAATGTGCCGTGGCGTCCGCCCTGGGGCAGCCGCACGGCGCGAGCAGCAGCAGAAGCCCGACGCCACCACTGCCGTCGCTGGAATCACGTGGGAATCACGGCATGGGCGATCCCGGTGAGGTTGCCCTGCGCGATGAGGATCTCCCGCCGGTTCGATCCGTCGAGATCCGCTGCGTAGACGGTCCCGGCCATGTCGGTCACGAATATGCGGCCTCCGTCCAGATCGAGAGCGATGCCGATGCCTTCCATCAGGTGGGTCCACAGGATCTCGGGCTCCCGCCGCCCGTTCGGCGGATCCATCGGCGTGCGATTCACGGAGTTGCCTCGCGGCGGGTCCCCTCGGTCGGTCCAGTACAGCGTGCGCTCAGCGAGGTCGAGCTGCAGGTCGATCGGCTCCGGCAGCCCCTGGAGCAGCACCTCGATGTCGCTGCGGTCGGCGGCGGATTCACCGGCGGGAAGGTCGATCGCGGCCCGTAGGATCTTGCCCAGTCCCGCATCGCTCGGGCCCTTCTGCGTCCAGTACAGGTGGCCGCCACCAGGGTCGACGGCGACTCCGACGCACCAGTTGGTCTGGTCGCGGCGGTCGTCGTCTCCCCGCCCTGTCTGCACGAGGGTCTCCACGTTCGAGCCGTCGAGGTCGCAGCGCATGACGCGCATTCCTTCGCGATCGCCCCAGTACAGCTTTCGGCCGGTGACCTCGAAGTGCAGCTGCTTCGGTGTGTGCGTTCCGCCGCTGGGAACGATCGTCGTCCTATTGCTTCCGTCCAGGTCGACGCGCTCGATCGAGCCGTCGTTCACCGGCGGCGACCCCATGTTCGTCCAGTAGATGTGACCTGCCCCGACATCGACGGCCACACCGTCCGGGTACCTGCATCCGGTGACGAGGACCGTCTTGTCGGCACCGTCGGGGTTCACGGAGAACACGCGGCCGTCACCGCTGAGTTCGAGCACGAACAGTCTTTCCTGCCGCTCTGTCACCGTGTCTCCTCCCGGGTGAGAACCGAGTGCCACGGGTGCCGTCTCATGCCGACCGGCCGGCTGTGTCGCTGTGCGGGCCGGATGCGGCGCGCACAGCGAGCAGACTGAGCAGCATCGCGTCACGCTGGGCGGCCAGTTCGTCGACCGAGTGGCCGTTCACCTCATGCAGGACGCCGTCGACGATCTTCTCTCTGAGCTCGGGTGTGAGCTCCGGGGTGCCCAGGTCCTGCCACATCCCGGTCAACCGAGGCATGAGGGTGTCCATGAAGTGCTGGATGCCGCCCTCGCCGCCGCCGAGATGCCACAGCAGATTGGGTCCCATGACACCCCACCTGAGTCCTGGACCCCAGGACACCGCGTCGTCGGAGTCCGCGACGTCGAGCACACCCTGCTCGATCAGGTGGACGACCTCGCGATACAGCGCGGCCTGGAGACGGTTGGCGACGTGCCCGGGGAGCTCCTTCTTGAGGTGAATCGGCTTCTTGCCGATCGCGGCGTAGAAGGACATCGCGTCCCGGATCGTCTCCGGGGCGGTCTTCGTTCCGCCGACGACTTCGACCAGCGGGATGATGTGTGGCGGGTTGAAGGGGTGCCCGATGAGGGTGCGCTCCGGACGTCGGCACTCCGCTTGGATGACACTCATCGTGATGCCCGACGAACTCGACGCGATGATGGAGTCCGGCGGTGTGGCCTCGTCGATGTCGGCGAACAGCTTGACCTTCAGCTCCGGGCGCTCCGGCGCGTTCTCCTGCACGAAATCGGCGTCCGCGACGGCCTGTCGCATATCGGCGGTGAACCTCAGGCGATCGGGTGAGGTTCCAGGTTCGGCCCCGAGCGTGGCTGCCGACTCCCAAGCTGCGTCTACGTACGACCTGAGGGCCTTCTCCGCAGCCGGAGCAGGGTCGGTTGCCGTGACCTCGAAGCCTCGAGCGAGATAATGCGTCGCCCAGCTCGCTCCGATGGTGCCGGTGCCGACGATCGCTACGCGATGGACTGGTTTGTACGCATTCATGTCTTGTCGTCGCTCCTGGGTGCTCTGGTGCCTGTGGGCAAGGGGAATCACGGCCAGGGGTCAGTGGTCAGGACGGCTCGGCCGTGCTGTCGGTCGCCCAGGCAAAGTCTCAGTTCACTTACACTGCGGCGCTCCCTTCCCTTCCCACGCGGTGGGTACATGCGGCCGGGGTCCGTCCCGCGCTCCATCGCCCCTGGTGCAGGCGTGTGCCCTGGCGCGAGACCACTCGCATGAGGTTCGCCATCGGCGGTCCATCCCGACTCGTCGGCTCCGTTCCAGGGTGCGGCGCTTGCCCGTCCAGGGCATCTCGGGGCCACCGAGGAGCCACTTCTCCCATCACATTCCGACGTCGGGTCGTGCCGGCCCGAACGGCCGGCGAGGCACGTGCCGCGCTCGAGTCGGCCCGACGCCCCAGTTGCCCTACCGGCCGCGTCCACGCCTCGGTGGCGAACTTCATGACGAAGCCATCGCTCTGCAGCTTCCACCCGGTTTCGCGTCAGGTCCGGCAATCGGTGGCCGTCCGATTCTCTCGCCGCGTTGAGTACCCCTTCCGACGGGGCGCCGACCAGGCCGTCTCGGGCCCGGAATGTGAACGACCTGATAGAGCGGGAGGAGGCCACGCGTGCCCCCTGCATGCCCGATCGAGCAGAAACTTGCGGGGAGCGACGGGGAATACCGGCAAGCCGCCCAGGAACACGCAGGTCAGCGTCACCCCGGCTCAGCCCTGATCCGCCTACGCGATCTTCCAAACTGGGGCGCTGGGTGACTGGGGGCGGATGGTCCCTTCCACGGCTGGCTTGGCTGAGTCATCGAGAACACACCGCTCGGCGAATGAGCGCGAGTGGTGGTCTTGCAGCGAGGTCGTGAGACGCGGGCGCCGTCATGTGCGTCGGATGACCAGCACGGCCACGTCGTCGAGGTGGTCGACCGCGACCGCGGCGTCGAGGACGCGGTCGGCGGTCTCCTCGGCGTTCAGTCCGTCGTGGAGGGCCTCGCCGGCCAGTGTTCCGGCTCGTTCCAGTCCGGCTTCCAACGTGAGGCCCGGTCCTTCGACCACGCCGTCGGTGACCATGACCAGCGCGCTGTCCGCGTCCAGGGTGAAGGTCTCCTCGCGGTACTCGATGTCGGGCACGACTCCCAGGACCGGCCCGCCCGGCAGCTCGTGGATGCTGTGGCTGCCGTCCTTGCGCGCGCACAGCACCGGCACATGGCCGGCGCTGGAGCCGGTGACCCGTCCGTCGCCCGGGTCGATATGCAGCATGGTGCAGCTGGAGAATCGCGCCGCGCCCATCGTGACGAGCAGTTCGTTGGTGCGCGTCAGCACGGTTGCGGGATCCGGTTCGTGGGCGGCGATCGCGCGCATGGAGGCACGTACCTGTCCCATGGCAGCGGCAGCGTCCACGTCGTGCCCTTGGGCATCGCCGATCTCCATGGCGACCGTGCCGTCGGGCATCACGAAGGCGTCGTACCAGTCTCCGCCGATGTCCAGCCCGTCGCGGCTCGGCCGGTAGCGGGCGGCGACCTCCAGGCCCGCGAGGTGCGCGGGCAGCGTGGGGAGCATGGTCTTCTGCAGCGCCGTGGCCAGCTCGACTCGTGCCTGCTGCAATCTGATGCGCCTCAGTGCCTGGCCTGCCAGGTCGGCCAGCGTACCCATGAGGGTCCGCTCATCCAGGGACGGGCAGTATCCGCTGCCGTAGGTCACCAGCCACGCCCCGAGCGGCTGGTTGCCTGCCTCGCCGAGGGGGGTGATCGAGGTGGCGTAGTCGGAGCCGAGTCGGCCGAGCCGCGGAAATTCGGCCCCCTGCGGCCAACGACGGATGTAGTCCTCCCGGTCGAGGATGACCTGCGGCTTGCCGGTGCGGATCGCCTCGGGCAGGGCGCTCGGGTGGTCCAGCGGCAGGCCGTGCAGGACGTCGACCTCGCACATGGCTATTCCGGCATCGGTGGAGACGCTCAGGCGGCCTTCGTCGACGAGTGCGAGCAGGGCGCCGCTGGCGCCGAAGGTTGCGGCGAGCCGGGTGAGGGCGACCTGCTGCAGCTCCCGCTCCGTGGCTGCGGTGATCAAGGCGGAGGAGAAGTCGGCGATGTCTTTGGCGCGCTGTCGCTCGGCAGTCAGTGCGGCCTTCGCCTTCTCCTTGCGCTTCTCCTGCTTGGTGTCGTCGCGGAGCAATCCGAAGATCCGCTCGGGGCCGCCGTAACCCAGCCGGATCCGACGAGTCTGGGCGGTCAGTTGGTGCCAGCCCTCGTGCTGGGGGAGGTACCGCAACCTCACCCAGGGGGACTGCTGGGTGGAGGCCGAGCGCAGGAGCTGCCGCAGGGCCTCCCGGTCGGCAGAGTGCACTGCCGATATCACTGTGGAGAGCGACACAGTGGGGTCCGGAAAGAGTGCCGCCAGGGCGGGTGCGCCACCGAGCCACTCCAGCTGGTGCTCATCGGATGAATACATCCACAGGCCGAGGTGGGCGGCCGAGGTGGCCATCCGGAACGGGATCAGCAGGCTGGCCAGGTCGTTTCGCGCATCCAGGGCGTGCACCCAGACCAGCTGCTCGTCACTTGCAGGATCCTTCACCTGCTGTGCCTCGATCAAGGAAACAACGGGTGCTCCGCCTCGCCCGGGGAAGTCCAGCACCCGCATCGCGGCCGCCTTCGTCTTGGCGGCGTGAGCCACGAGACTCTCGGCCGACATCCGCTGGCCTGCGGGCCACAGATCACCGAAGCCACGCCCCAGGCACTGCTCCGCAGAACCGCCGAGCGCCGTGGCCATCGCGGCGTTGAGGCTGCGGATGACACCGTCCAGCGTCAGAAGAGCCGCCGGTTCAGCCCCTCGAAGGAGTTCGTCCGAGGCATCCATCTGTGACTCCCTGGCACATACCAAAACAGCCTCTTCAGCCATTTTCGCGCACTTTGCAGCGATGTTTCAGTGGAGGGCGTATCTGACCGCCCGCGTCGAGTGACGATGGCAGGGAACCCGCTGGAAACGGGAGACGGCCGCCCCGTGAAGAGGACCTACCGTTCCGCGCTCCGCTGCTGGTTCAGCGCCCTGGTCAGCTCGCGGTTGGCTCCGCGGGCGGCCTCCAACTCTGCGTCCTTCTCCTCCAGTCGCGCCGCCAGCTCGGTGTTTTGCTGCTCCAGACGGGTCACCTGGCGCCGCAGTTCCTCATGGTCGACGGGGGCGCCGAGTCCCGATTCGCGCCACGCCTGCTCACCCATGTACTCGGAGAGCCGTCGCTCCAAACGCCGGGTCTGCTCCACGAGCCGGGTATTGCGGGCTTGCGCGTTGGCCAGATCGGCCTGCAGCGAGGCGAGACTAACCGGCGGGCCGACCGAGGACGTCGAGCCAACGGGTTGGAGTTCGGCGGCGTGGATGAGGCCGAGGAGGTCGCGGTGGCGGTACAGGAAGGTGCGGTCGACCCCGGCCTGCCGGGCGATGCCGCTCACGCTGATCGCCGTGCCGTTGCGGGTGGCCTGCTCGATAGCGGATATCACCCGCTGGCGGCGGCGCTCGCCGTCAGCCCGGCGGCCGTCGGCCATGGCGTTGCTCATGCGGACCTCGTGGCGTGGCCGTCGGGCAGGGGTTGGCCGATGCGGGGCATGCCGAGCATCACACTGCGGTTGCGGTTGCGGCTGCGGCGTACGACGGCGACGGCCTCGCCGATCTGGGCCTGTTCCTCAGCGGTGAGGTCACCGAGATCGGCCTTGACCCCCTCGATCAGCCGGCGCACTCTACGGATCTCCTCTTCGGAGGGCATGGCCTCGCTGCGCGCCCAGTCGTCGGCGGCGAACGCCGACCTCAGCTTCTCCTGGCTGCGCAGCAGGCCGGCCAGGTACGCCTGCAGGTCAGGCAGGTAGGAGACGTCGGTACGGAAGTGGTCACAGCCCACGCACCGGAACCGGATCGGGCAGCTCTGGCCGCCGGCCGCGACGTTCGAGGGCTCCTGGCAGACGCCGTAGGGGACACTGACTTCGCCGATCGCCCGGCGGACGTGCTCGGAGTCCAGCAGCGACTGGGCCTTACGCCAGACACGAGTGCCGTTGCGGTCGAACTGCAAGGCGATGACCCGGTCCACGGCGTCACGCCGCCGCTCCTGGCTGACCCGGTAGTAGTTCTGGGTGGTCTTGAGATCGGAGTGGTCCATCAGCTCCTTCAGCACGTCCGGAGCCACACCGGCGTCCGCGTGCCGCTGGGCGTAGCTGTGCCGGTAGGCGTAGGGGAAGATCCGGCTCTTGTCGAAGGGCAGCAGGCGGGTGACCGCCTGCCCGTCCTCCTCTACGGTCGTGGGGACCAGGAAGTCGGGCAGCGCGTCGACCCAGGTGCGGTGGCCTTCGCCGATGGAGTGGATCGCCTTGGTGCCGTGCGGGTTGGCGCGCATGCTGGGCAGCAGCTTCAGCTCGCCACCAGGGGTGTCCGAGAACATGTCTCGCACCCGCTGCTGCTGGGTGGTGATGACGGCCGCGGTGGCCTTGCCGATCGGCAGCCGCCGGCCCATTCGGTAGGACTTGTGGTTGTCGTAGACCAGGACGAGGGAGCCGTCGCCTGCCCCAGGCAGTCCAGGGGCAGGTCGCGGATCTCCTCGGGGCGCCGGCCGGTGTCCATCAGCAGTTCGGTGCCCACGCGGACCTCGCGGCTGATGAGCTGCTCCAACTCGTCCAGGTGGTGGCATAGCTGACGCACGACCGCGTCGGGGAGGTCCTTGCCCGCCCCGGTGTCCTCGGGCTCGTCCGGGGTGTCTCCCCGCTGCAGGACGCCTGCCTCGGTACGGGCCTGAAGCCCGTAAAGGACCTCCGCGACGACCCGGTCCGGCAGTCCCCGCAGACACAGCTCTCGGTCGGCGTTGATGGCCGAGGTCGTAGACGACCAGCCCGCCCGCCAAGGCAGTGGCGGGCTCGTGGGTGTTCGACATCTTGTGGTCCGTTCGACCAACTGAGGGAACGGCGGGAATCGACCCGGGACGCCCTCCGGTCGGCAGTGGCTGGAGACGTGATGATCACGGCACAGCCCACCACCCGGAGGGAACACCCGATGAGCGACACCACAGTCCCCCTGAAACAGCGAGTCGGCCGGTACGGCGTCTGGAGTGTCGAACTGCGCTCGGAGGACCCGGCCCGGCGCGGCGAACTGGACGAGGCCGCGGCCGAACTGGAGGAACTCGAGTACGGCGCCATCTGGCTCGGGAACAACAGCACCGCCGACCATGCCGCCCCGCTGATCGGGGCGACGCGCCGCATCGTCGTCGGCACCAGCGTCCTGAACATCTGGCAGCAGGCGGCCGCCACGACCGCGGCCGGCTTCGCCGAGGTGGAATCGGTGCACCCCGACCGCTACCTGGTGGGTCTCGGTGTGAGCCACGGCCCGCTGGTGAAGGACTACAGCCGCCCGTACGCGGCGATGACCGACTACCTCGACGAGCTGGACGAGGCCGGCGTCGCCGCCGACAGCAGGGTGCTGGCCGCGCTGGGCCCGAAGATGCTGAAGCTGTCCGGCGAGCGGGCGGCCGGCGCCATCCCCTACCTGGTCACGCCCGAACACACCGCCCAGGCCCGCGAGATCCTCGGCGCCGGCCCGCTGCTCGCCCCGGAGCTGAAGGTGGTCCTGGAGACCGACCGGGCCCGGGCCCGCGTCCTGGCCCGCGATGCCCTCGCCATGTACCTCACCCTGCCGAACTACACCAACAACTTCCTGCGGCACGGTTTCACCGAGGCCGACCTGGCCGAGGGCGGCAGCGACCGCCTGATCGACGCGGTCTTCGCCTGGGGCGACGAGGACCGTGTTCGCGACCGCATCGACACCTTCCACCAGGCAGGCGCCGACCACGTGGCCCTCCAGGTGCTCACCGGCACCCACAGGGACAAGCTCCCGAGGGAGGAATGGCGCAGGCTCGCTTCTCTATGGGGATAACGGCCTCGGGAAACACCGGAACCGTGGTCATCCTGCCGAGGGCGAAACGGTCGAGCTCCCGACCTGACTCACTTCGGGGCCTACGCGCCCTGCTCTGCGAGTGTGGCCTTCCGGCCCGCGCGCGCCGCCTCTCGGATCCGCTCCAGCATGCGGTGTCGCCGCACGGCGTGCCGGAAGTCGGGAACGCCGTCCTCATCCGGCCCAAGGCTCCCGGTGATCTGGTCGCGCAGAAGCGCGTACTGGTGGGCGACGTTGCAGGCGGGCTCGGTGGATCGCTCGGTCCATTGCGTCAGCGACCGCTGGTAGCGGGCGGGGACCGGAAGTTCGACCAAGCCGCCGTCGTCGCCTCGGGCGCCGTACAGCCGCAGCCGCGCCATCCACCACAGGTCGTGGTCGGCCTTCACGACGAGATCGCCCTGGGTGCCGTTGATCTCCCAGTGGAACCCGGTGGCCCGGGATGTGCCGCCGCGGAAGTGCATCGCGGCCACGGCCCCCGATTCGAGCAGCCCGGTCATGGCGATCTGGTCCTCGGTGCTCTTGGCCGCGACCGCCCCGCTGGTCACGTGGGTGACCTCGGGACGCAGGTTCTCGATGTGAGCCGATACCTCGCGGAACTCGCCGAGCACCATGGTCAGCGCGTCGACCGAGTGCCCGAAGGGGATCGACAGCAGTGTGGCGCCGCTGGTGACGTCCAGCAGGTACGCATGGTCGTCGTCGTACGTGGCGCCCCAGGGCCCGCCCCAGCCGAGCATGCTGGTCGAGAGCACCCGCCCCACGGAGCCCTCGGCGACCAGGTCCCGCAGATAGCGAAGCGGCGGAGCCGATCGTGCCTGCAGGCCGACTCCTGTGAGCACGCCCCTGCGGTGCGCGAGGTCTGCCAGCTCCTCGGCCTGCGCAAGGTCGGCACCGAGCGGCCACTCGCTGAGCACCATCTTCCCCGCCTCCAGCGCGGGCCGGATGAGCTCCAGGTGGTGCGGAACCTTCACCGTCACCACTACGAGATCGACTTCCTCACTGCGGGCCAGCTCCTGTGCGCTGCCGAAGGCCAGCGGCACCGCGTACTTCTCGCCGGCCGCACGCGCGGATTCGGCGCTGCTGGCGCTCAGCGCCCGCAACTCGTATCCGTCGCTTCCTGCCAGTGCCGGCACATGGGCGGTGGCCGCCCACCCGCCGCTCGCGCTCAGTCCTACGACACCGACGCGGATCGGCTCCTGATGAGGGGAAGTGGACGTCATGTGCACCCCAGCGATTGCGGTCACCTGCTCTCTCATCTCAAAACGGCCCATAGCCATGGAGGACACGGTCTGAGCAACCCGGTCAGCTACATGCCGATTGGCTTGCCGTTCGTTTTCGCGGCACCTCACTCGGCGAGTTCGCTCCGAAGCGCCCTGCCCTACTCGTCGGCACAGACGACGTTCACTGAGTGAGCCCTGGGCAATGACCACCTGGTCGGAGTAGGTGGGGACGCCCACAGACTTGATGTTGACCCCGAACTGACTCGACCAGAAGACCGGAACCGCGAGGTGGGGGCGCCGCGGCGGCCCGGGACTGATCATGTTGTGGGCCGCCACCTCGGCCTGCGTGACCGCGTTGCCCCAGTGCTCCAGGGAGAGCATCTAGTAGTCGAAGAGCGGGTGGGGGAAGCGGGAGACGTCGCCGGCCACGAAGACGTCGTCGGTGACGATCCCGTACATGTCGAAGGCGCGGCACCCCGCATCACAGGCGACCCCGTGCGGGCCCGCCGCTAGCCCGGAATCCGCCAGCCACTCCACGTTGCGGACGGCACCCAGGGCGATGACGCACACGTCCGCGTCGATGTGGCTGCCGTCGGAGAGGTCGGCTCCGGTGAACCGCCCGCTGGCGTTCCCGCACAGCGCGGTGACCGTCACTCCGCAGCGCAGGTCCACGCCGTGGGCCCGCTGCAGGCCGGCTGCGAGCTTCGCCAGTGTGCCGCCGAGGGCGCCCACCAGCGGTGCGGTGCCGCGTTCTGCGACCGTGACCTCGATGCCCCGCTCCCGGCAGGCCGAGGCGATCTCCGAGCCGGTGAAGCCTGCGCCGATGACCAGCACCCGGCGCGGCCCGGCGGCCAGCCGCTCGGCCAGGCACCCGGCGTCGTCACGCGTGCGCAGGGTGAAGACTCCGTCCAGGGCGGCCTGCTCCGGTTGGGGCCAGGGGCGCGCCCGGGTTCCGGTGGCGATCAGCAGCCGGTCGTAGGGCAGGGACTCGCCGCAGCCCAGCAGGACCTGACGGCCGACCGGGTCGAGCCCCGTGGCACGTACTCCGAGCCGCCAGTCGGCGTCCGGGTCGCGGCGCATCGGCAGCCCGGTGGTGTCCGCCGCAGACATGCCGAGCAGCACCTGCTTGGACAGCGGTGGCCTGTCGTAGGGCGGGTGGGGCTCGTCCCCGACCACGGTGAGCGAGCCGGTGAAGCCCGTCTCGCGCAGTGCCTCAGCGGCCCGCAGCCCGGCCAGCGACGCCCCGACGATGATGATGGGGCCCTTGCGAAGGTCACCGGTCACCCGCTCTCACCTCCTCGCCCACGAGGATCGCCTGGACCGGCCACGCCGCCGCGGCTTGGCGTACGCGCTCCAGCTGATCGTCCGGGACTTCCTGGCGGTACTGCAGCGCTTCCTCGCCATGCAGCTCGAACATCTCAGGTGCGAGGAACACGCACTGTGCGTACGCCTGGCAGCGGGTGAGGTCCACGACGAGCTGCATCCCGAGCCTTTCCCTCCGCCGCCTTGAGCTCCCTGTCTCTTTCTAGGCTCGGAATGCGCCAGGCGCTCGCTCGGCTACTCCGTCGGAACCAGATCCAGCGGACAAGGGCATTCGAGAACGCGCAGGTGGGCCGGAACGAGGCTGCGATCGGGCACCAGGAACGTAGGGCGCCGTGAAAGCGATCAGTGTGGGGATCATCGGCGCCGGCCCAACCGCGGGTACACGATCACACAGAGCTGTACCACCACGTCAGCCTCGCCCAGACCGGCCCTGACCGCATGCCCAAGAATGCAGACATGTCCATCGCGGCCCAGCCCAGAGTCAGCCGATCGCGAGCTGTCCGCCGCGCGCCTCGAGAACCGCGCCGGTGATGTAGCTGGCACGGGAGGAGGCAAGGAACACAACCACTTCCGCGATTTCTTCAGGGTCGGCGACCCGCCCCAGTACGGTGGTTCGCCCGATCACCTGGAGGGTTTCATCTCCCATCTCCTCCGTCCCGGGGGTAGAAACAGGGCCCGGGGCCACGGCATTCACGCGGACGCCGTGGGCGCCGAACTCGTCAGCCCATACGCGTGTGAGAAGTTCGAGTGCAGCTTTGGAGGCCCCGTAAGCGCCCGTTTCCCGCACCGGCGTGGTAGCCGCCGCTGTGCTCAGACTCACGATGGCGCCACGCCCCCGTGCAGCCATTCCCGGGGCGAGGGCACCGACCAGGAGCATCGGCGCGCGTGTGTTGACGGCCATGTGAGTGTCGAACATCTCGGCGGTGGTGTCCGGCGTACTGGCGAACCGGTAGATACCGGCGTTGTTGATCAGAATGTCCACTTCGCCTGCTTCAGCGGCAAGACGCAGGACATCTTCAGAGCTGCTCAGATCTGCAGCGACGAACCGGGCCTTCCCGCCTGCGGCAGCGATCTCTTTGACGGTCTCAGCACCTCGCCGCTCGTCCCGCCCGTGGACGATGACCGAGGCCCCCGACGCTGCCAGGCGAAGGGCAATGGCCCGGCCGATGCCAGCGGTGGCGCCGGTGACGAGAGCGGTGGATCCGTCCAGTTCTGCAGCCATGGAAAGCTCCTCCAAGCCGAGAGGAACGACATGCTGTCGGTTGTTCCTCGTGTAACCGATGATCCTGAGGGTTCGTTGCAGGGCGGGGACGGACCCACGCCGGGCCGATCGTTGATCATGGTCCACTGCTCGTGGAGATTGACGAGTGCGCTGCGTCCGGACCGGTGACGACGAATGACTGGTCGAGCACATCGGTGAGGCCACTGTGGCGCCGTTCAGCAACCGGCTGAACCGCGGCGTCCGTCTCACCTTGTTCCCGGCTCAGCCATAGGGTGCGTCAGACCTCGCGGCCATCGCCGTCCTCGTCCTGCTTGGGCGCGTACGAGTTACGAAAGCGCCGCGGAGCGGCAGCCGCGGGGGGCGAGGCGCCACCCGCTGGCCGGCCTGCCACTGCCCCGGCCCTGACAGCGGCAGTCGTACACCACGCCGTGAGATCCACCTTCGAAGAACAGTCATGAACCTTGACAAACCTGATTCCACATAATGCCGATTATGTGGAATCAGCACTGTCAAGTTCCCGGCGGATGCTGTGCCGTTCGTTCTCAGCCGGCGCGGGCCGGTGGCTCGGTCTCGGGCTCGGGTCACACGGCCGTGCGGCCACCGTCGACGGGCAGCGCCACACCGTGCACGAAACTCGCGGCGTCGCCGGCCAGGTATGCGATCACTGCGGCGATCCCCCTCGGGGTAGCTGCCGTCCGGCGGGCGCCTGGGATGCGAGCCCTTAGCCGGATTTCCCACCGGTCCTGGGAGAGTTTGTACAGCTCAGCAAGCGGGCGCAGCGATGGCCGTAGGGGTGGCTACCAGGGGCGGATGAGGACGGTGCCGACCTTGCCGGGCCGTACCGCGTGTTCCACAGCCTCTGCCAGGTCGCCGAGACCGTAGGTGGCGGCTACGTCGAACTGGTCCCTGAGCTCCATAGCGATCAGCTTCGCGGCGGCGACGTCGGAAGCCTGTCTCTCGGCGGAGGTGTCTGACATCCAGCGGCCGATGGTCTTGCCGCGCAGCGTCAGCGATTTGTGCAGCAGCGTCGACGCGGGCAGTGAGATCGGCTCCGCGGCCATCTGCCCGTAGCAGATGAGTTTTCCGCCCGGCGTCAGCAGGTCCAGAAGGCTCTCGGTGAGTTTTCCGCCGATCGGATCGAGGGCCACGCTCACCGGACGGCCGTCGGCCGCGCTGCGGACGTCATCGGCCCAGCCTGCATGCTCCGTCGCCACCACCGGCACGTCCGGGAAGCGTGTACGCAGTTCCGCGGCACCGCGTTCGCTGCGGACAACGTTGACGATCGAGATGTTATGGGCCAGGCACACAGCGGTCAGCAGTCGTCCGACCGACGAGCCGGCGGCGGTCTGCAACAGAACGCCGTCGTACCCGATCGAGGCGTGTGCCTCCGCCTCTCGGCGCAGCATCACGGCGGTGATCGGGTTCACCAGCATCTGCGCGGCGACCTCGTCCGGCACTTCTGCCGGTACGGCGACCACCACCCGGGCGGCCGCCGTGATCCACTGGGACCAGGCGCCCGGGTGCGGGAAGACCGTCACCCGCGCGCCGGGGGCGACCCCCGGTGCCACCAATGTGTCCGGGCCGATGGCCTCCACCACGCCAGTGGCCTCGACACCGGCCGGGGCCGGTTGTCCGCTGTTCCCTGGATACGCCTCGACGGCCTGGAGATCGCCAGGGTGCACGGGGAACGCGGTGGTGCGGATGAGTACGTGACCGGTCTGCGGCGCTGCCGGCTCCGGCTCCTCGATGACGGTCAGGGCGTCGGCGGGCGCCCCGCCGCGGGTGTGGACGACACGACGGTTCATGACGCTCCTCCTGTGTGTGCTGGGCGTGCGTGTCGGGGGTGACCGAGGTCTGGGGCGTCAGCCGGCATCCTGAAGCAGGAAGTGCCGTGCGCTGAGCGGGCCGTCGAGCTGCATCAGCCGCCCGCCCTCTCGCAGACCACCGAGGTCCAGTGCGGCGAACCCGAACTCGTCCAGCAAAGCGGCCACGGGCGCCTTCGCGTCGGAGTCGTCGCCCGCGTAGAAGACCACCTGGCGGCCTTCCTCATGCCGGGGGTCGGCGGCAATGAACGCGGCGAACAGGGTGTTGAACGCCTTCACAATCCGCGCTCCGGAAAGGCGCTCGGCGACCCATTCGCTGCCCGTGAGGTCACCGACGTCGTACCGGCCCCGCCAGGGGCTGGCCGCGGCGAACTGATTCGTCGTGTCGACGACGATCTTCCCGGACCAGTCGGTAAGACCGGTCAGGTCCGGTACGGCGAAGAACGGCACCGCGAGGAAGACGAGGTCCGGCTGCGCCGCCTCCTCGGCCGTCACTGCGTGAGCCTTCGGCCCCAGCTGCGCCACGACCGCCTTGAGTGTCTCCGGGCCCCGGCTGTTGCCGATGACTACCTCATGTCCGTGACGGACGGCCTTGTCGGCGACGGCCCGACCGACCTCTCCCGCGCCGAGAATGCCGATGGTGCTGTGTGCGGCCATACTGCTCATCCTTGATCGTGTGTCGGGGCCGTTCCGGGCGGCCCGGCAGCGGCTGTGTGATCGATTCCGGCCGCTTCCTCTCGGGATGGTCCCGGCTTCAGCGGCAGGTGCGGCGGCGCCTACGCGCGATGCGGGTTGAAGTCCAGGAGGACCTTGCCGTTCTTCCGGAAGTACGCGAGTGCCTCGGGGAAGTCCGCCGCCTTGTAGACGGGCGCGGAGGGCAGGACGAGTTTCCCCTCGGCGACCAGCCGCGCGGACTCCGCGTGCAGAGCCGGAAGGCGGGGCAGAAACCTGTCCTGGTACATCCAGAACTCCGTCGTGGTGATGTTCTTCGTCTTCAGCGCGTCCGGGTCGGGCGTGAACGACCGGCCGCTCAGGTACCCGTAGATCACCAGCAGGGCGCCGTCGGTCAGCACGTCCAGCAGCAGCGTGGTCGCCGTTCCGCTGACACCGTCGAGGCCCAGCAGCACCGGATCGGATCCGATGGCTTCCCGTACGCGCGCACCGGCGTCCGCCGAGTCGACGACCACGACGGTGGCGCCGAGATCTCCGAGTTCGTTCACGAGTTCCGCACGGCGCACGATGTTGATCGTTCGCAGCCCGCGCTCCTTCGCGAACACGATGACGGACCGGCCTACCCCGCTGTTCGCCGCGTTCTGCACCACCCAGGAACCGGCCGGAAGGTCGCGCAGGCCGACCAAGAGCCCCGCGGTGACGGGATTGATGGTGAGCATCGCGGCCTGATCGAGGCCAATGGACTTGTCCAAGACGCTCAGGTCCGCTGCCTCGGCCACGACCTGTTCGGACCAGGAAAAGACGCCGAAGGGAAGCAGGACCCTGTCGCCGGGACGGACCTCCGTGACGTCGGGCCCTACGGACACGACCGTGCCGACGCCCTCGTTGCCGATGGCGGTGGGCAGCTCAGGGCGAACGGGGTAGATGCCCTGCGCCAAGAGGAGGTCGTGGTGGTCGAGCGGGGCATACTCGACCTGGACCAGCGCCTGCCCGGCGGTCGGAGCCTGGGGCTCGGGCACGTCCACCACCTTCAGGCTCTTCTCCGGCTCCCCGAACTGGGTGAGGTGAATGGCGAGCATGGGACACGACTCCTTGTTGCGAGACATCGGGTGCGGACGAAGTCATTGCTCAGGGACGCGCTCTCATCGCAGCTTGAACCTCCCGTCTCGGCGGCTTTTCGCGCCTCCCGCCGGGAATCAACCGATCTCGCGGAGCGCTCCCACAATGACCTGAGTCACCTCGTCGGCGTAGAAGAGCGCGACGGCGTGGGAGCCACCGCTGATCTCGGTGACGGTCGCCCCGATCCGCTCGGCTGGGGCACGCTCGGCGTCGGGATTGATGGCGCGGTCGGCGCCGGCAACGACGAACCATCTCGGGAGCGTCTTCCAGCCCGGCTCGATGGCGAGAGGCTCGTCGAACGCCGTCTCGGTTGCGGGCCGCTGGCTGGCGGCGAGCACGGCGGCCTCGTCGTCGGGCACGTCCGCGCAGAACACCGAGTGGAAGCGTTCCGGCTGGATGGAGAACTCCGTTGCCCGTCTCCTTTCCGCGCGGAAACGTAGCAGTGCGCTGTCCAGCTCGGCGGGCGGGAAACACTGCGCATACGCCGGGCAATGGGTGAGGTCCACGACGATCCGCATCCCAAGCCACTCCCTCCGTCGCCTCAGCTCCCCGTCTCTTTCTAGGCGCGGGCGGGATGAGGCGCTCGCCCGGCTAGTCCGGCGGAGCCCCCACGGGGCACAGCACAATGTGGGCCACATGTCGTCCCTGAGCAGCAGTCTCTACGGGTTGCTGCTTGCGGTGTCGATCCCGGTGTGCCGTGTGGCAGCGCAGGGGGCTTGTTCGGCTGAACGAGTGAATGTGGGCAAGGGCCAGCTGACATGACGTTGGGGCACCCGGCGTGACGCAGGATCGGATCCTGGACGAGGCCGTCGACTACTTCTCCAAGCGCTTCCGCAACCGCACCATGATGCGGGGCTCGCTCTCACGAGTCCTGCTATCGGAGCGTGACCTTCCGGCCGGTCTGTGCCGCGTCCCGGACCTGTTCCAGCATGCGGTGCCGTCGGACGGCGTGCAGGAAGTCGGGAACGCCGTCCGTGTCCGGCGCGAGGCGCCCGGTGATCTGCTCGCGCAGAAGCGCGTACTGGTGGGCGACGTTGTAGGCGGGCTCGGCGGATCGCTCGGCCCACTCCGTCAGCGACCGCTCGTAGCGGAGGGGAACCGGAAGTGCGGTCAACGTGCCGTCGCTTCCCCGGGCGCCGTACAACCGCAGACGCCCCGACCAGCACTGAGCCTGATCGGCCTTGACGACCAGATCGCCCTCCGTGCCGTTGATCTCCCAGTGGAACTGGGTAGCACGGGACGTTCCGCCGCGGACGTGCATCGCGGCCACGGCACCCGACTCCAGCAGACCGGTCACGGCGATCTGGTCCTCGGCACTCTTGGCCGCGACCGCGCCGCTCGTCACGTGGGTGACCTCGGGACGCAGGTTCTCGATGTGCGCCGACACCTCGCGGAACTCCCCGAGCACCATGATCAGCGTGTCGACCGAGTGGCCGAAAGGGACCGACAGCAGAGTGGCACCGCTCCTGACGTCCAGCAGGTACGCATGACTGTCGTCGTACGTGGCGCCCCAGCCCCCACCCGACCCGAGCATGCTGGTCGACAGCACCCGCCCCACGCAGCCCTCGGCGACCAGGTCCCGCAGATACCGAAGTAGCGGAGCCGACCGGGCCTGCAGACCGACGGCCGTCAGCAACCCCCTGCGGCGCGCACGGGCGGCCAGTTCCTCGGCCTGCGCGAGATCGGTACCCAGCGGCCACTCGCTGAGCACCATCTTCCCCGCATCGATCGCAGGCCGGATGAGCTCCAGATGCTGCGGAACCCTCACCGTCACGACCACGAGATCGACTTCCTCACAGCGGGCCGGCTCCTCTGCACTGCGGGCGAAGCACCGCCGGTCTGGTCCGGCGGGGCTGCCGGCTCGCCGCTCTGGAGGACGCGGAGGAGTGAGGCGGCGACGGCACGGGCTGTGCGGCCGATCGGCAGCACACTGCACATAGGACTGGATGGACGGCCCTGGACGGCTTCCACGACATGTGCCATGTGGTACCGCGGCCCACTCGCTGGCACCACGTACCACTCATCAAGATCCGGACCAGGTGCGGACCGACTCAGCCTGGTACTCGACGTTGCCTCTCTTTGTCGCAGGTCAGGAGCGAGGTCAGGCGTGTACCACCAGCAGACGAAGAACCTGCTGGTGTCGTACTCCCCGAAGAAGCTGGGCTTCTTCTAGGCCCGGCGGCCGGGCCCAGCGAGCGGTCGCGGCGGGGCAGCGTCAGCCGGCGCCGGACCGGCTCGGGCTCCAGGTCCGGTCCCAGATCGCCTTCACGTCGAACGTGTCCGCCTGCCAGGTGACCGAGGTCAGCGTGCCGCGGCCCTGGTAGGCGCGCATGATGGCGACGTGCGGCGGCCAGGCGATGAAGCCGTGCAAGGCGGCTGGGTCGCGCCATACGGCCACGGCCCCGCACCGGCGGGCGGTGGGGATCGTCCAGAGGCGCATCCCGTACGCCCCCGCGAGCTCGGGCCAGCGCGCCGCCAGTCGGCGGGCCTGCCGGTAGACGCCGGGCAGGTCCCTGATGCTGTCGAGCCTGAAGTCGGTGACGCTGACCAGCACCGGGCCACTGTGGTCAGGGGCCTGGCCAGGCGTCCACGAGGACCTCAGCATGTCGTGTCACGGCCGGCCGGGCTGTGGCGCGCGTCCGCTGCCGCATCGCCGGACGGGCCGCGCCAGCCCGGCGATCGGCCCAGGGTCGTCAGGATCCGTTCCAGCGTGGTCGCGCCGTCGCCCACGGGCAGTGCGGTCCTGAAGGCGCTGTCCGGGGCGAGGCGGAAGTCGCCGTCCGGGACGGCGCGGGCCAGGGGCAGTGCGGCGGCCAGGAGTTCGGGACCGGGGTCGTACGCGACGTCCAGGCTGCGGGCGACGTCCCAGCTGTGGACCACGTAGTCGATGAGGTGGAAGCCGATGGCCTGGGCGGCGGGGAACCTCCGGTCGGCCGACAGTTCGGGCAGAGCGAAGGGGCGCTCGGGGGCGGCCACGGCCGCGAACGCGGTGATGACCTGTTCCGCCGCTTCGCCGTACTCCATGACGGCGTCCTCGGCGGTGGCCTCCTCGGTGGTGGCGTCCTGGGCGGGAAGGCGGACCCGCCAGTGCGCGAGGTCCTCGCCGTGCCCGAGCGCGGCCGCCGCGAACCCGCGGTGCTGGCCCGTCATATGGGCGAGCAGATCGCCCAGCGTCCACGCCGAGCAGGGTGTCGGGCGGAGCAGGTCATCGGCGGTCACCCGGCGCACCAGGGCCACGCTGTCCCGGACCGCCTGCGCGTCGAGGCGCCGTAAGCGGTCCAAGTGTGCGGAGGAATTAGTAAGCATGCGCCTATGATGTGCACGCACCTATCAACAGTCAACGGGTATTTTCTTGGTCATGGCCGACAACGCAGATCAGGAAGGCACCGCAGGCGCCCCGCCGGAAGGACGAGCGACCCGCCCCGACCTCGCCGCGATGGTCGCGCCGCTGCTGCGCACCCTGATGGCCGCGGAACAACCCGTCCTCGACGCACACGGGCTGACGATGTGGGCGTATGCCGTGCTGCTGCACCTCGACGAGACCCCGATCCGCACTCAGGCCGCACTGGCCGACGCCATCCGGGCGGACAAGACCCGCATCATCGCGGTCCTCGACGACCTGGAGAGCCGTGGACTGATCCGCCGCCGGCCCGACCCCAATGACCGGCGCGCGCGCCTGCTGTCCCTCTCCGCCGAGGGGCGGCGACTGCGGGACACCGTCCAGTCCGCCATCCAGAAGGGCGAGGAACGGCTGCTCGCCCAACTGCCGCCCGCAGACCGCGACGGTTTCCTCAGGGGCCTCCAGGCCCTGTCCGCCCTGGCGGAGCCGGGAGCGGGTGGGTCCGGCCGGTAGACGAATCGCATCCGGTACGCAAGGACCGGCCGTGGTGCCTGTCGGAGGATGCTCAGTCGAGACCGAACTCGTCGCCCTCGACGTCCTGCATCAGGACGCACGAGTCTTTGTGTACGGGTCAGCGCTCCTGAAGTGCCGCCAGGGCGTGGACGGTTGCCGAGGTCTGCGGGTACAGCCGCCGGTAGAGTGCGTACAACTCGTCGTAGCGAGCAGTGTGCTCGGGGCGGGGCTTCACCGTCTCGCGCACCGGGTTCCATTCCTCGACGGAGGCGTTCCCGACGAGCTGTGCCGCCAGCAGCGCGCCGCCGTAACTGGCGCCGATGGTGACGGTGCGCAACTCCTGCGGACGGCCGGCGATGTCGGAGACGATCTGTGTCCACAGGGCGCCCTGAGTGCCACCGCCGACGGCGACCACACGGCGGATGTCGCCACCGGCCGCCTCGATGACCTCGATGTTGTGCCGGACACCAAAACCGGTCGCCTCGAGTGCGGCCCGGTACAGATCACCGCGGGTGTGGGACAGGGTCAGCCCCGCGATGACACCGCGGGCGTCCGGATCCATGACCGGGGTGCGCTCGCCGGAGAAGTACGGGAGCATCAGCAGGCCGTTGGCGCCCGGGCCCGACTCGGCGGCCAGGCGGGTGAGTTCGGCGTGGCCGGTACCGGCGAACAGGTCGCGCAGCCAGTTGGTGACCGCACCGGAGGTGGCCATGCCGCCGGCCAGGTTGCGGGTGCCGGGCAGGGCACCGACCGTGCCCCACAGGGACGGGCTGGTGAGCGGCTTGGGCACGGTGTGGATGAGGAACATGGTGGTGCCGTACATCAGCATCAGATCACCGGTGTGCTGCGCACCCACGCTCAGCGCCTCGGCCCAGGCGTCGATGGTGCCGGTGGTGACGGGGATGCCGGCGGGAAGGCCGGTCGCCCGGGCTGCCTCGGCGGTGAGAGTGCCGGCCGGTTCGCCCGGCCATCGCAGCGGCGGCAGATCGATGCCGGGGGCCACCGCGGCGGCCCAGGGGGTGTACCACTCGCCCGCGAGAGTGTCGTACAGCGGGGTGCACTGGCTGCCCGAGTGGTGGTCCAGGACGTAGGCCCCGGTGAGCTTTCTGACCAGCCAGGAGCTCGGCATGTAGAGGCGGCGCGCCCGGGCGTAGAGTTCGGGCTCCTCCTCGGCGATCCAGGCGATCTTCGGCCCGGCGGCCTGGGTGCTCAGGGCGGAGCCGCCGCGGCGGATGATCTCGTCGGCGCCGAGCCGTGCCTCGATGCGTTCGATCTGGTGGACCGAGCGGGTGTCCACGCCGTAGAGGACGGCGGGGCGCACCGGGGTGTCGTGCTCGTCGGTCAGCAGGACGCAGGGGCCCATGCCGCTGACCCCGACGGCGATCACGGAGGTGTCGTCCGGGGCGGTCAGTTCCCGGGCGAGCTCGGTGAACTCACGCCACCACACGGAAGCGTCCATTTCGAAGCGGCCGGGGCCCGGCCTTGCGGGAGCGTGCTCCCGTACGGCCGAGCGGATCAGCGCACCGTCGAGACAGACGAGGACGCCCTTGCTGCTCGATGTGCCGATGTCCACACCGATGACTGCGTTGCGGGGCATGATCAGGACGCTGACAGAAATCGGTCGCAGCTTCAAGAGTGCGCGCGAGCGGCCGCTTTGCGCCGGAAGGACCCTACGCGGCCTGGCGCACGGACAGCGTGTCCCTGTGCCGTTGCCACCGATGCGGGGCACACATGGCGGGATTTGGCCAGGGCCGGGGCAGGACGAGGCCGGGCCGCGCGTCGTCTGCTCCCTCTACTCCCCGACGGCCACGGCACCGGCCCCCCACCGGATCCGCAGCGCGCACAGCGACACGATCAGGGCCGAGGCGGCGACCGCGGACATGCCGACGGTGAGGCCGCCGGTGCCGGCGATGAAGCCGATCAGGGCGGGGCCGGCCAGCAGGCCGGTGGTGCCCATCGCGGCGACCAGGGCCAGCGCGTCGGGGCCGTGCGCCGCCGCCGCGACGTACACGCAGGGGGTGATCGCCGCCGCCCCGAGGCCCACGCAGGCGAAACCGGCCAGCGTGGGCAGTACCCCGCCGGCCGCGAGGGCGAGGGCAAGGCCGAGGCCGGCGACGGCGCCGCCGACGCGGACGACCTGGCCATCGCCCCAGCGGCTGCGCCAGCGGTCGGCGCACGCGCGGGCCAGCAGCATCATGACCGAGACGACGGCGATGCCCAGCGGCGCGACGGACGGTGAGGCCTTGACGACGTCCTTCAGGTAGAGCGCCGACCAGTCGTTCATGGCGCCTTCGGTGATCGTGCCGAACGCCATGGCGCAGCCCATCAGCAGCGTCATGGGAGCCGGCCGGGTCAGCACGGAGCGGCGTGCCCTCGGTTCCTCCGGCCGCTGTTCCGGCGGACTGTCGGTCAGCAGCCGTGACCGGGCCCGGCCGAGCAGCACCAGCAGCAGGACGGCGGCCACCGCGAAGTGGGCGGTGACGGCCGGTGTCACCGTGTTGACGCCGGAGGCCAGGAGTGCCGCGCCCAGCAGTCCGGCGCTGAACGTCGCGTGGAGCTGGGACATGGCGGTGCGGCCGTACTTGGTCTCCAGCGCGGCTCCCTGTGCGTTCATGGCGACGTTCAGGCAGCCGACGGCGACGCCGTCGCAGCAGATGACCAGCAGCGCCGTCGGGTAGTTGGGCGCCACGGACAGGGCCAGGAGCAGCGCGGCCAGGCACAGGGCGGAGCCGAGCGCCAGGCGCCGTGAGCCCAGTCGCCGGGTCAGGAACGCGACGAGCGGGAAGGAGGCGGCGGCGCCCGCGCCGCAGGCCATGAGCAGCAGCCCCAGTTCCTGCTCGGTCAGGTCCAGCCTGCTCTTCAGCGCCGGGAGCCGGGAGGCCCAGGTGGCGTACTGGAAGCCGAGGAAGCAGAACAGGGCCGCGATCGCCCACTTCTCGCGGCGGAATCCGTCGTGGGCGCGTGGCGTGTGCTTCAGCATCTGCGTGATCTGCATCAGCCCGGCTCCTCGTCGTCGTGCGGGGCGCTGGTGCGCAGCCCGGTGGACATGTACACCGCGTCGCTGCCGTAGCCCGGCGGGAGGACGGCCTCGTGGTGGGGGCGGTAGCCGTGGGCCTGCCAGTAGGTCTCCATGCCGCCGACCGCGACCAGCGAGATGCGTTCGAAGCCGCTCGCCCCGGCGGCGGTCGTCAGCCGGCGCAGCAGCAGACTGCCCAGTCCGCGGCCCCGCAGGTCCTCGGCGACGACGATGTCGTGCAGGTGGAGGTTGCGGGAGTGGAAGACGGTGTCCTCGGGTCTGGTGAGGTCCGGGTAGTGGAACCTCGGGTAGGGCAGGGAGAGTACGTAGCCCGCGATCCGGCCGCCGAGTTCCAGGACGAAGCAGGTGTCCGGGGAGCCGCGGCCCCTGGACTCCAGCGCGTCCTGGCCCTCCGAGAGCGAGCGGTCCGCGTACGCGGCGGCTTCCAGGGCCGCCACGGCCGGCCAGTCGGCGCCGGCCACGGGGCGGATGCGTGCGATGTCGTGCGGAAGTGGGCGGAAGCCGTTGAAGTGCTGGGCCATGTAGCTGGTGGCGTAGGCGCCGGCGGACAGGATCCAGACCGGGTCGCCGGAGGCCAGGTCCCCCGGCACGCGCACCCGGTGGTGCCCGGCTCCGTAGGTGTCGTCGCTGTCGCAGGTCGGGCCCGCTACGACTGCGTGGACGTACTCCGTCCCGTTGCGGCCCGCGTGGCCGGGGAAGACCAGCCGGTAGCCCAACTGGTCCATCTCGTAGAGCCCGTTGAACTTCCCCACGCTCAGGTACAGCCAGTGCTCGGCGGCTCCGTCCGGTCGCCGGCGGGCGGTCATCCGGTACACGTGGGCCCGGACCGCGCCGTGGTCCGCCACCAGGTGACGGCCGGGCTCCATGACGAAGTCGAGGGGGCCGGAGCAGGCATCCCGAAGCCGCTCCATGCCTTCGCGGATGACGGCGAACATCTTGTCCAGCGGGGGTTCCAGCCGGTGGCCCCAGCGGTCGAGGTAGCCGAGCGCGGGCAGGCCGCCGCCGAGGTTGACGTGGTCCGGCACGATGTCCCGCCCGCGCAGTGCCACGAGCACCTCGGCGAGGGTGTCGAAGGCGTCCTGCCAGGCCTCGGCCGTCATCTGCTGGGAGCCGACGTGCACGGACAGCCCCGCCGGGGTGAGGCCGGCCGCGCGAGCCGCTTCCAGCACCCGTACCGCGTCGTCCGGTGAGCAGCCGAACTTGCGGCTCAGCCCCCACAGGGCTCCCTCCCCGCTGGTGGCGAGGCGGCAGAACACCCGGGCGCCCGGCGCGTGGGCGGCGATCGCGGCCACGTCCTGCACGCTGTCGGTGGCGAAGGTCCGGACACCGAGCCGGTGGGCCTCGGCGATCGCCGCGTCGGACTTGACGGTGTTGCCGTAGTGGATACGGTCCGCGGGTACGCCCGTCCGCAACGCCTGCCCGATCTCGGCCGGGCTCGCCGCGTCGAAGCCGGCACCCCGGTCGGCGAGGCAGGTCAGCACCTCGTCGACGGGGCACGCCTTGACGGCGAAGCGGACGGCCACGCCGGGCAACTCCCGTACGAGAGCCTCGTACTGGGCCTCGATCCCGAGCAGGTCGAAGACGACGGTGTCCTCGGAGGCGGCGGCCAGAGCGGCGGACAGCGCGGCGGACAGCGGCGCGGACACGTCCCCGCTCACCGGTCCGAGCCCCTGACTCCGGTCCCCCGGTCCGCGCCCCCGAGCCCCGTCGCCCGTGCCGCGTCCACCAGCGCGGGCCAGGCCTCGATCAGCAGCGCGAAGTCCTCGATGTCCCGCCGGGCCTCGTCCAGCAGCCGTTCGCGGCGCACGGCCAGCAGGTCGGCGAAGTCCGCGTATCTGCCGCCGAGTTTGCGGTACGCGTTGTCGATCCGGTCCAGCCGCCAGACGTTCTCGGACCGGTCGAGGCGGGTGCTTCCCCGCAGGAAGCCCACGACGGCGTCGGCCCGGACGCGGTGCCGGTCGTCGAGGAGGGCGGCGCCCGATTCCGCCATCCGGTCGTAGACGTGGTGGAAGTAGAGCATCGACAGCAGGAACTTCACGAACCGCGTCTGGTAGGCGAGGAAGCCCGAGTGGGTGCGCCGTTCCGGGGTGTGGAAGTTCTCGATGTGCCGGTTGTGCAGGACTCCGGGCAGCGTGGCGTCGTGGACGAGGTGGAGGAGGAAGTAGTCGCTGCCGATGGTGTCGGTGGCCGGCGGCAGCGGCACCCGCTCGTACACCTCGTGGTGGAGGGCGATGTTGCACATGTCCACCCGCATGGGGTCGACCAGGGTCAGCGTCGAGTGGTCCCCGGCGAACGGGGCGGTGCCGGCACCCTTGAAGGACTCGGCGACCAGCTCCCGCTTGCGTTCCTCGGACCAGTCACCGGGCGCCCAGAGGCTCACGACCTCGTGGTGGAGGTCCTGGTCCAGGCGCTGTATCTCGCCGATGTCCACGGAGAGTTCGCCGATGAAGGACGCGCCGGCCAGTGACACCGGGCGGTCGGCGTGCGCGGGGTCGAGGTCCGTCTCCGAGACGTTCGCCGCGGCCCGCGCGGCGGGCATGCCGAGCGACGGCAGTTCGTGGTGCACGGGGAACACCGGCTCGCCGTTCGCCGACTGGTAGGCGCTGTCGGAGTCCCGGCGGTGCACCGACCGGCAGCCGAGCGCGCTCGCGATCAGGAAGGCCCGGTTGGTGCAGGCACCGTAGGAGACGCCGGACGGGAGCATGAGGTCGAGCATCCGGTCCGGGGCGGCGGGAGCGGCCCGGTGGATCACGTCCCGCAGGAAGTCCCGCTGGCCGGCCTCGTCGAGGTGATGGATGGTCAGCCCCGGCACCGGGGGCAGTGCGGCCAGGACGCGGGCGTGCTCGGACCGGGTCCGCTCGTCGCAGGAGTCGAGGACCAGCAGACGCACCTCGGCGTCGGAGTGGCGGGCCGCGTGGGCCGCCTCCTCGGCGACGGCGGCCAGGGTCGGGGCGCAGGCGCGGTTGGTGGGAAGGGCGAGGCAGATCCGGTGCGTGCCGGTCCCCGGGGTCACCGCTCGTCCCCCTGTCCGTGCCAGGAGTCCAGCCCCAGGAGCCTGCGGCCCAGGCCGTCGAGGTCGGCGGGGCCGTAGCGGAGGGCCTCGGGCCGGCGTGCGTCGCCGAGCAGGGTCGCGTTCCAGTCGGGGGTGCTGAGGGTCCGCCAGGACTCGACGCGGGAGGCGCGCAGGTCCGTGTGCTCCTCCAGCGCGGGCATCATCGACAGGTACTGGACGGCTCTGACACCGTTGTCGGAGAGGTTCGGCGCCACGCCGTGCGCCAGCAGCCCGTTGAAGATCAGCAGGTCGCCGGCCTGGAGGTCGGGCCGTACGACGGGGAACTCCGCGCGGTCGATCGCGGGCCGGATCGGATCGCGGCCGGCGGGCTGGGCGACGCGCCATTCTTCGAACCGCCGGAACAGATCGGGCGCGCACTGGAAGCCGCCGAGTTCGGGGCGGGTGTCGGTGAGGGCGATGATGCCCTGGACGCGCTGCGGGAGCACCCCGAGGGTGGTGTCGACGTCCCAGTGCAGCTCGATGTCGAAGCCCTCGTCGGTGGGTTCGATCAGGGAGCGCGAGCGGTTGCCCCGGTTGGGCGGGTTGAGGTTGAGCCGGTCCAGCGTGACCCAGAGCTCTGCGCAGTCCCACACGTCGGCGAAGGCGTCGTACACCCGCTCGGCCTGGCGGCTGTCCCACAGGAGTTGGTGGTGGTAGGCCTCGACGAAGCCGTAGACGTGCAGGTCGCGGTCGAGATCCGAGCGGAACTCCCGCTCCTCGTACCAGGTTTCGGGGCGGTCGGGGTCGAGTCCCTGGAACTCCCAGGCGAACTCCAGCAGGCTCTTGGCGGCGCCCGGGGAGATGGCGTCCCGGACGACGACGTAGCCGTACGTCTGCCAGAAGGCGAGGTCCGCCTCGGACAGCACGCGCAGCGGCTGTGACTTCTCGATGTCTCTCAGGGGCGTCTGTGCGAGGTACGTCTCGCCGTCCGCGCTGAAATAGGGGCGGTCCGATGCCGCTCGGAAGAGGTGGCGGTGGCGGTCAGGCGTCGGCATACGGCGACTCCGGGTTGATCGAACTGACGTGTCCTCACCTTGGACTAGACCACTTCACGCTTCAACGGATCACGGCCGAATTGCCGCCAACTGCCTGTCAAGTGCCGGTTGTTGAACAAAAGTGAGCGCCGGCGGGCACAGGGCCCGGCCGGCGCTCGTCGGTACTGCCTCGTCAGCCCGTGACGACGCGCTCCGCCGCCGCCACCGCGCAGACACGGGCGGCGCCGTGCGTGGCGATGTGCAGGGCGCCGCGCGGTGGTGCCTGCGGTACGCCCATCTCGACCACGACGGTGTCCGGGCGGGCGGCGAGGAGGACGTCCAGGGCCGCGCGCATCCAGTCGTGCCGGTGCTCGTCGCGGACCACGGCGACGATCCGGCGGCCACCCGACGCCTGGAGAGCCGCGCCGCCCGCGTCGGCCCCGGTGAAGGAGCCGGTCGTGGTGCCGGGCAGCGAGCGCTCCAGCTCGGCGCCGATGCCCCAGGGGGTCTCGTCGCCCACTGCGATGTTGGCGGCCGGGTTGAAGGTGGCGACGTACACCGGCTCGGTGACCAGTGCGGCGGGGCCCGAGCGGGTCACGGTCAGCGCGCGGCGCGCCGCGACCAGACCGATCTCCGGGGCGGGTTCGGCCGCGGCCTGAGGATCGCGCCGCGCCTCGGCGGTCCAGCGCGCCAGCTGCCGCACCCGGGCGGCGGCGTCGGCCAGGCGTTCCTCGGGCAGTTCGCCGGAGCGGACGGCGGCGACCAGCGCGTCCCGCAGCCCCAGCACCGTGCCCTCGTCGCACAGTCCGCCGCCGACACAGATCGCGTCGGCGCCCGCCGCGATCGCCAGGACGACGCCGTGCTCCAGGCCGTACGTCCCCGAGATGGCCCGCATCTCCATGCCGTCGGTGACGATCAGCCCTTCGTAGCCGAGCTCGCCGCGCAGCAGCTCGGTGAGGATACGGCGGGAGAGGGTCCCGGGGTGCCGCGGGTCCAGGGCGGGGACGAGGATGTGCGCGCTCATGACGGCGCGGGTGCCGGCCTCGATGGCCGCGCGGAACGGCACCAGTTCACGCTCGTACAGGGTGTCCACGTCGACGTCGATGCGCGGCACGGCGTGGTGGGAGTCGACGTTGGTGTCGCCGTGGCCCGGGAAGTGCTTGGTGCAGGCGGCGACGCCGGTGGACTGGAGGCCCTGGACGTAGGCGGCGGTGTGCCGGGCCACCAGGTCGGTGCCGGCGCCGAAGGAGCGTACGCCGATGACCGGGTTGTCGGGGTTGGCGTTGACGTCGGCGGACGGCGCCCAGTTGAAGTTGACGCCGCACGCGGCCAGTCGGCGGCCCAGCTCCCGGGCGACACCGCGGGTGAGGTCCGGGTCGTCGACGGCGCCGAGGGCGTGGTTGCCGGGGAAGGAGGAGCCGGTGCGGACCTCCAGGCGGGTGACGTCGCCGCTCTCCTCGTCGATGGCCACCAGCAGGTCGTCCCGCTCGGCCCGCAACTGGGCGGTGAGAGCGGTGACCTGTTCCTGACCGGCGACGTTGCGGCCGAACAGGGCGACGGAGGCCAGCCCCTCGCCGAGTCGGCGGCGCACCCAGTCCGGCGCGGTGGTGCCGGCGAAGCCCGGCTGCAACACGGCGAGCGCGTCGCGGGTCAGGGTGTCACCCGCGGCGGAGCCGCTGTCGAACGCGGTGGTGGCGCGTGTGGTCATCGGGCGTGTCATCCCTTCACGGCGCCGTCGGTCAGGCCGCTGACGGCCTTGCGCTGGAGAACGATGAAAAGGATCAGGATGGGCAGCGCGAACAGCGTCGACGCCGCCATCGTGGCCCCCCAGTCGTCGCCGAAGGCGGTGCGGAACTGGGACAGCCAGATCGGCAGGGTCTGCTTCTCGATGCTCTTGTTGAGGATCAGCACGAGCGGGAACTCGTTCCACGCGGTGATGAAGCCGAACAGCGAGGTGGCCATCAGGCCGGGCGCCAGCAGGGGGAAGATGACCCGCACGAAGGCCTGGACGCGGGTGCAGCCGTCGACCATCGCCGACTCCTCCAGCTCCTTCGGCACCGCGGCCACGTAGCCGCGCAGGGTCAGGATCGTGAGGGGCAGCACCATCATCGTGTAGAAGGCGGTGAGCGGGACGAGGCTGTCGAGCATGTCGTTGTCGCGGACCAGCATGTAGATGGCGATGATCATGACCTCCCAGGGGGCCATCTGCGCCAGCATGAAGGTCACGATGAGGCCGCGCCGCCCCTTGAACCGCATCCGGGCCAGGGCGAAGGCCGCGAAGAGCGAGATCACCAGCGAGAAGACCACCGAGCACACCGTGACGATGACCGAGTTGGCGACCAGGGTCCAGAAGTGGTCCGCGTGCAAGGCCTTGGTGAAGTGGGTGAACGTGATGTCCGTCGGGAACCACACCGGGTTGTCGGCGATGATGTCGCCGGCCGGCTTGAACGCCGTTGCGAACATCCAGTAGACGGGGAACACGAAGCCGACGAAGAGGACGAGGGCGGTCGCGTTGGGCCAGATACGGCCGAAGAGTGAGCGCTTCACAGCTCGTCCTCCTCTTGCTTGAGCACCATGCGCAGGTAGTACGAGGTGATGACGAGCAGCACCAGGATGGTGAGGAACGAGATCGCCGCGCCCACCCCGAAGTGCTGGTTGCCGACGCCCTCGACGAAGGCGTAGATGGGCAGGGTCTCGGTGAGCCGGTCGGGGCCGCCCGCGTTGATCGCGAAGATCTGGGCGAAGGACTTGAACACCCAGATGACCTGGAGGAAGGTCGTGGCGTAGAGGAACGGCCTGAGGAAGGGGAAGGTCACCGAGGTGAAGCTCTTCCAGGCGCCTGCGCCGTCCAGCGAGGCGGCCTCGTACAGCTCCTTGGGGATCGTGGTCGTGGCGGCGTAGAGGTTGATCGCCACGAACGGGATCGACTGCCAGACGATCAGCAGGGTGACCACGGAGAAGGTGGAGAACTGGCCGCCGAGCCAGTTGTAGTCGGCCATGGAGTGCCAGCCGAGCTTGTCCAGCACCCAGTTCACGACGCCGAACTGCTGGGCGAAAAGCCACTGGTAGACGGTGGTGGCCGCGATGACGGGCATGGCCCAGGCGAGGACGAGGCCAAGCATCAGCGTCAGCCTCATCTTCTTGCCCAGGCGGGCCAGCAGCAGGCCGGTCAGGGTGCCGAACAGCATGATCAGCACGACGTTGACCGCCGTGAACACCACGGAGCGCTCGACGACGTGCCAGAAGTCCGCCCCCTGGAGCACGGACTTGTAGTTCTCGACGCCGTTCCACTCGGTGAGGTGCAGGATGAGCTGCCGGGGGTTGAGGTTCTGGAACGACAGCATGCCGTTCTTCACCAGCGGCCAGCCGAGCAGGATCAGTGTGGCCAGCAGCGCGGGCAGCAGGAGCAGGTAGGGAGCGGCGGCACCGCGCCGCGCTGGGCGGCCGGCCCCACGCGCCTCACCCCTCGGGGGCACCGGCGCCTCGGCCTTGCGGACAGCGGGCTCCCCGGCCGTGTCCGTGCCTTCGGTCTGCACTGACATGAGTTGCCATCTCTTCCATGGCCGTACCGGCCGTATGCGTGCGTGATGCGTGCTGCCGGCCGTACGAACGACACGAATGAGCCGGGGGCGACGTGCGGCGCCCCCGGCGCGGGTTCATCAGTTCTGCTGGGCCAGACGCTTGTTGATGTCGCCATCCACCTGCTTGGCGGCGTCCGCGGGGGACTTACCGTTCAGCACGGCGGTCATGTAGGACTTGATCGGGTTCGGGGTGTTCTCCACCGCGGCCCACTCGGGGATCAGCGGGGTGGTGCCGCCGGCCGCGGCCGCCGGGGCCGCCGCCTCCGCCACGGCGTTGCCCTTGAGGTTGGTCTGGAGCGACTCCTTGTTGGGGATGACGCCGTTGAGCTTGGCCAGTTCGCCCTCGTACTTGTCGGACAGGGCGATCTTCAGGAACTCCTTGGCCAGCGCCTGCTTCTTGCTGCCCTGCGCGACCGCCAGGTTGGAGCCGCCGAGGAAGACGCCCTCGGGCTTGCCGGCCGTCTCACCGGGGATGGTGAAGTAGCCGAGGTCCTTCTCGATGGCCTTGTTGGCGGTGACGGCGGTGCCGGCCTCCCAGCCCATGCCGATGAAGGCGCCGGTCTTGCCCTTGGCGAACACCTCGGCCTGCTGCGGGGTGGCCTCGTCCTTGTCCTTGGGGGCCGTGGAGTAGGAGGCGTACTTCTTGTAGATCTCCATGGCCTGGGCAACCTTGGGGTCGGCCAGGTTGGAGACGTACTTGTCGCCGTCCTTCTTCACCAGGTCGGCGCCCTGTCCGATGGTCAGGCCGTCGAAGAAGTACCAGTTCTGGCCCGGCAGGTAGATCGGGTCGGCGTCGGTCTTCTTGTCGATGGCCTCGAGGTCCTTGTAGAACTCGTCGCGGGTCTTCGGGGTGGACTTGATGCCCGCCTTGGCCCAGATCTTCTTGTTGTAGATGACCACGCGGTTGGCGAAGTACCACGGCGCGGCGTACTGCTTGCCGTCGTAGACGGAGGACTGGGAGACGGACGGGGTCCAGTCCGAGCCGATCTGCTGCTTGAGGTCGGCGAGTTCGGCGAGGCCGCCGGTGGCCGCGTAGGCCGGGGTCTGGGTGTTGCCGACCTCGATCACGTCCGGCGGGTTGTCCTCGGAGAGAGCCGTGGTGATCTTCTCCTGGATCCCGTCCCACTTCTGGATCTCGAACTTCAGCTTCGCGCCGGTCTTCTTCTCGAAGGCGGCCTGCACGTCCTTGGTCCACTGGGCCGGCGCGGATCCGTCCATCGTCCAGACCCGCAGCGTCTGGCCCTTGAAGCTGTCCGGTCCCGCGTTCTTGCCGCTGTCGCCGTCGTCGCCGCCGCACGCCGCGACGGAGATCATCATGCCTGCGATACCGATCGCGGCTATCAGCTTGCGCTTCACGCCACCCTCCTCAGGGATGCCACTGACCCCCCACGCCCCCTGCCGTGACCTGCGTATGCCGCTGCCGCACGTGGGACTCGGGACCTGGCCACTAATGGTGTAGACCAGTACGGTGGAGCTTGGCCTAGACCTTTAGGGGTGTCAAGGGTGGTTCGGGAAGCCGTGCGGTCCGTTACGAGAAAGTCACCGGACGGCCGGCGGGCCGCCCGCGCGGCATGCGCGGCGCCTCTCTGGTTGGACTAGACCATAGGGCAGTTGGGGGCTATAACGGGAGACCGCCGAGTGAGCCGGGAAGGCAGGCCATGACCATCGACGTCAGCAGCGCCCACCGCGGGGGGACGCCCGGGCGCGGCGCGCGCGTGCCGAAGTACTACCGCATCAAGCAGCAGATCCTCGAGATCACCGAGGCCCTCAGACCCGGCTCGGCCATGCCCGCCGAACGGCTGCTCGCGGTACGGTTCGACACCTCGCGCACCACCGTCCGGCAGGCGTTGCAGGAACTCGTGGGCGAGGGACGGCTGGACCGCATCCAGGGCAAGGGCACGTTCGTCGCCCGGCCGAAGCTGTACCGCACGCTCCGGCTCACCTCGCACACCGAGGACATGCGGGCCCAGGGCCTGGACCCCGCCTCGCAGATGCTGGACATCGGCCATGTCGCCGCGGACGCGAAGCTGGCGGAACTGCTCGGGATCGGCGTGGGCGACAAGGTGCTGCGCATCGAACGGCTGCGGCTGGCCAGCGGCGAGCCCATGGCGATCGAGACCACGCACCTGTCCGCGCGCCGCTTCCCGGGCCTCAGGCAGTCGCTGAACACCTGCGGCTCTCTGTACACGGCCCTCGCCGAGGTGTACGGAGTGCGGCTCGCGGAGGCCGAGGAGACGATCGAGACCTCCCTGGCGACACCGCGCGAGGCCGGGCTCCTGGCCACCGACGTGGGGCTGCCGATGCTGCTGCTCTCCCGGCACTCCCGGGACGCCGACGGCACCCCGGTGGAGTGGGTCCGCTCAGTGTACCGCGGCTCCCGGTACAAGTTCGTGGCCGCGCTGATGCGTCCCGCGGACCGGGGCCGAGGGCACGGCTGACTCGGCCCTGACCGGAACCTCACAACAGCGGGACATGGTTGACGCATTGCCCGGCCGGGACCGCACGGCGACCGGCCGGGACCGCACAGCAACAGGACACGGTTGACGCACCCCCGACCGGGACCGCACAACAAGATGGGCTTGTCGTGACCGAAACGCCGACCCCGGAGACGCTCGCGGCAGCTCTGGTCGACGCGCGTGAGGCGCTGGGCCTCACGCAGGAGGGACTGGCGGAGCGTTCGGGACTGAGTGTGCGGGCGATCCGCAACCTCGAGACCGGCCACACCGCCCGGCCCCGCAAACAGTCCCTGCTCCTGCTCGCCCGGGCCCTCGGCCTGCCGCCCGGACGGCTGCCGATGTCGCCGCGCCCCTGCGGTCCGGCCGGTCCGGTGGCCGGTCCGGTGCCCGCGGAACTCCCCGCGGCACCCCGTCACCGGCTCGCCGGAAGGGAAGCGCTCATCGCCTCACTGAAGGGCCGTCTCGCCGGGGAGGAGCGCCGCGGGACCACCGGGCCGGCCGTCGTCGTGGGACCGCCCGGCGCGGGCAAGACCTCACTGGTCCTGCGGGCCGCCCACGGCGTGCGCGGCCGTTTCCCCGACGGGCAGGTCTTCGTGGACCTGCGTCCCGCCTCCTCCCTCCCCGTCACCCCGGACGCGGTCGTGCGCCGCGTCCTGCGCTCCCTCGGCGTGACGTCGACCGCGGACAGCGCGGAGGAGGCCGCCGCCCGGCTGCGGGACGCGCTGAGCAGGCGCCGCGTCCTCGTCGTCCTCGACAACGTCGACAGCGAGGCGCAGGTCCGCCCGTTGCTCGTGGACGAGGTGCGCAGCGCCGTCCTGGTGGCCGCGCGGCGCGAACTGCCCGCGCTCGCAGGGCAGTTACGTCACCAGGTCGGCGCCCTGGCGCAACCGGACGCCCACCGGGCGCTGGAGGACCTGGTCGGGGTCGCGCGCACCCGGGCGGAACGGTCCGCCGCCCTGAGCATCCTGCGCTCCTGCGCCGGGCTGCCGCTGGCCCTGCACATCGCCGGTCTGTGGCTCACGGCCCGGCCGCACCGGTCCCTGCGCGACCTGGCGGACCGTCTCGCCGACGAGCGGGCCCGCGTCCCGTTCCTGCGGGTCGGGGACCTGTCGCTGCGGGCGAGCGTGACGGCCTACCACCGGTTGCTGCCACCCCCGCTCAAGGAGTCGCTGCGACGACTCCAGCCCGTGCGGGGCGACTTCGGCGTGGACGACATGCTGGCCCGGGTGACACCATCCCCGGACCTCGCCGTCGACCTCCTCGAGGACCTGCTCCACCGCCAGATGATCCATGTCGCCGGGGCCGGGCGGGACGGCGCGATCCGCTACCGGTTGCACGACGCGGTACGGCTGTACGTGGCGCACTGTGCCGCGGAACCCCGGCCGCTCGGCACCGGCACCTGAGCCTTCCGGCCCCGGGTCGCGGCGGGCCGGTGAGCGGCGCACGATGGAGGCAGGGGATGAAGGAGGGGGACTCTGCCGAGGAGGTCAGCCATGGCCGACGTACGGCCGGGCGGCGTCGAGTCCGAGAACCATCCGTGGAAGATACGTCTCGTCGACCACCCCCCGCGTTTCGACTCCGATTTCTTCAAGGCCGCGAAACGCACGGCGCACAAGATCCTCGCCGAGGCCGCGGACGAGGAACTGCCTTACGGGCCGCGTCCGGTGGGTACCGAGCACTGGGAGATGCACCACGGGGGCAGCCTGTGGGTGAAGGGAGCCCGCGGCTGGCGGATGTACCGGGCCCGGGTCGGGATCGAGTGGAGCATGCAGTTCTGCGCCGACCCCGCGAAGGTGGACCGGCTGAGGCAGGAGGCCGCCGAACTCGTCGACGCCTTCCCTCTGACCCTGCCCGCGCTGGCGGCACTGGGGTACGAGGACGCCGAGGAACTGCTGCGCACCCCGGTGAAGGACGCCAAGGGCGTCGAGGCGTGGACCGACTCCCTGTTCAACTCGTGCGTGCCGCTCAGCCACGCCGACCACCAGGCGATCCTGCCCACCGTGCCGCCCGGTGAACACCATTACCCGTGGCCGGTGAAGAGCGCGGACTACATCCGGTTCGACGACTTCCAGCTGTGGGTCACCCTGCCCGACGGAACCCATGGCGCCGTGGCCCCGGTGGACCGGCGCGGCTCCGGCGACGGGCACGTACGGCTGGCCTTCGTGTCCGAGGGCAGCGAGGCGGCGCACGCCCTGGCCGAGGCGGAGGAACAGGGCAAGATGGCGGTCCTGCCACCGGACAGCCCGGTCGCGCTGGAGGCGTTCGCGAGGCAGATCGCCCCCGGGCGGCACACCGCGTCCGGCCCGCTCGCCCGCTGACCAGAACGGCAGTTGCTCCATCAGCATGTCCACAAGGGCTCGGGCGGACTTCGCCGCCGTCGCCGTCCACACCAACGGTCCCTGTGGACCCTGACGGGCCGGCGCTCCCGTCCCGTGCCCGCGGACGCGGTGCTGCACGCCGGCGTCCGGCTGCGGCGGAAACCAGATCCCGGCTGCCGCCCGGACCTGCCCGGCCCGGCGGACGGGGCCCGGTGGGCCGACCCGGACTGACGAAGCCGGTCCCGCCGCCCGGAGGCTGACCCGGACGCGAGCGCTCAGGGGCCTGCGACGTCCCAGTCCGCGAGCCGGTGCAGTGCGGCGGCGGTCCGGCTGAATCCGTCGTCGCCCAGCACGCGGCGGAGTTCGGCGTTGAACCGGTCGGCCTCGGGCTGCGCGGCGGTCAGGGCGGCCTGCCCGGCGCCGGTCAGTTCCAGGGCGACGGCCCGGTGTTCACGCGGGTGCGGGTTCCTGGCCAGCAGCCCGGCCGTGGTGAGCCGCCGGACCAGCGCCGTGACGGCGGGCTCCCCGAGGCCCAGCGTGCGGGCGAGCTCCCCCTGGGTCACCCCCGGGGTGTCGCGCACCGCGTACAGCGCGCCGAGCTGGGCCGTGGTGATCCCCGCGGCGGCCAGGCAGCGCCGGTCGGCGGCGGTGCGCAACTGGTGCGCGGCGCGCTGCAACAGGAAGAACAGGCGCTGGTCGGGCGGCTCGGACATGGGCCGATCTTGACAGACGGGCCGTGCCCGCGCCAGCCTGACTTCACTAGTGAAGTGATAACCGCACCGCGAGGGAGCCCGTGGCGACCGTGGAGACCCTGGAACTGGAAAGCGCCCGGAAAGCCCTGGCCGGGCAGCCCTTCAGCGTGCTGCTCGGCACCCGGCTGACGGCGTTCGGCGACGGCTCGGCGGAGCTCGAACTGGACATCCGCGCCGAACTGCTCCAGCAGTACGGCTTCGTGCACGGCGGCGTCCTCGGCTACGCGGCGGACAACACCCTGACCTTCGCCGCGGGCTCCGTGCTCGGCCCCCGGCTGATCACCGCCGGCTACACCATCGACTACCTCCGCCCGGCCCGGGGAACGATCCTGCGGGCCCGGGCCGAGGTGGTCCGGGCCGGTCGCACCCTCGCCGTCTGCCGGTGCGACGTGTTCACGGCCGACGCGGAGGGCCGGGAGACCCTGTGCGCCGTGGCCCAGGGGACGATCGCGGTGGCCGAGCACGCGCGGACCGCCCCTGGACGCCTGCCCGACGAGCCGTGAGACTGGGGCGTCAGCCAGCTCTCCCAGGCTCCGGGACGGTGACCATGGACCAGGAACAGACGGCGCCACGCGTCGAACTCACCCCGCAGGCCGCCGACCTGCTGCGCCGACTGCGCGCCGAGCACGGACCGCTGATGTTCCACCAGTCCGGCGGCTGCTGCGACGGCAGCGCGCCCATGTGCTACCCGGACGGCGAGTTCCGCACCGGCGACTCCGACGTGCTGCTGGCCGAACTGACGGTCGAGGGCGTCGAAGAGCCGGTGACCTTCTGGATGTCGAGGAGCCAGCACGAGGTGTGGAGCCACACCCGGCTGATCGTGGACGTGGTACCCGGACGGGGCAGCGGATTCTCCCTGGAGGCACCCGAGGGGGTGCGTTTTCTCACCCGTTCTCGCGTAGTCGACGCGTAGCGACCTCGCCGGACACCGCGGTCTGGTGCACTTCCCCCGAGTCCTGGGATATTTGACGTGACATCAGGGGGGACAGTGACGCGTCGTCGGAAACGGTACGCGACGGGCAGAGCGGTCGGCACGGTTCTCACGGCGTTCGGTGTGCTGGCCGGTGCCGCCCTGACGGGAGCGGCACCGGCCGCCGCCGTGCGGGGCACCGGCACCGAGATCGCGCCGGGCGTCACCTACGAGCAGTTCGACCTCCCGGCCGTCAAGGGCATGACCCACGCCCATCTGCTGACCGTGGACCTGCGCGACAAACACGTACACCTGGACCTGCTCCACCCGGGCGCGGTGGCCGCCCGCGCCCCCGTCTCCCAGCTGGCCGACACGGCGGGCGCGGTCGCGGCCGTCAACGGCGACTTCTTCAACATCAACGAGACCCAGCACCCGGGCGTCGAGGCGACGGGCGCCACGGTGGGACCGGCGATCGCACACGGCCGGGTGCTCAAGGGGGCGGTGCCGGACGGGCAGCGGTTCGGCCCCGCGCTGCCACCCGGCACGACCACCGAGGACGTCCTCGGCGTGGGCACCGACCGGCGGGCCCGCCTGGACCGGCTCCGCCTCGAAGGCGCCGTGGGCACGCCCGTGGGGCGGCTGCCGCTCGGCGGGCTCAACCAGTACGCGTTGCCGGTGGACTCCGTCGGCGCGTTCACCGCGCGGTGGGGCAGCGCCTCGAGGGTCCGCGCCACCTGCGGTACGGACACCGACCGGGCGGCCCCGTGCAGCGCGGACACCTACGAGGTGACGGTTCGTCACGGGCGGGTGGTGTCGGCCTCCGACAAGCCCGGCAGCGGTCCCATCGCGGCGGGCACCACGGTGCTGGTCGGCCGGGAGGCGGGCGCGCAGCGGCTGCGGAAGCTCTCCACGGGCAAGCGGGTGAGCGTGCGGTACCGGCTGGTGGCGTCCACCTCCGGGGTCCGGTACCGCTTCGCGCTGGGCGGCTATCCGGTGCTGCGGGGCGGGCAGCCGCTGTCCGGGCTTGACCGCGTCACCTCGGCGGTGCGGACGGCCGTGGGCATCGCGGGCGGCGGCCGCCGGCTGCTGCTGCTGGCGCTCGACGGCGCGCCGGACTACCGCAGTGGTCTGACGATCGCCGAAGTAGCCGACGAGATGCGGGCGTTGGGCTCGGTCGACGCCTTCAGCCTGGACGGTGGCGGCTCGACCGAGCTGGTCGCGCGCGAGCCGGGCGCCACCGCGGTGTCGGTGCGCAACCACCCGAGCGGTGGCGCAGAGCGCCCCGTACCCAACGGCATCGGGGTGTTCTCGGCGCCCTGACGCGCCGGCGGCTCACGGCCGTAGGCTGCCGACCAGTTCGGCGGTCGCGGCCAGTCCGCTGTGGATGGTGGGCGCCATGCTCGTGCTGGCCAGGTAGAAGCCGAGCAGGGCACAGACCAGGGCATGGGAGATCTTCAGTGCGCCGTTGCGAATGAAGATCACCGCCATGATCAGGAACAGCAGCACCACAGAGATGGAAACGGCCATCGCGAACCTCCTCCGCCACATCCACATCGCGGCTTTCGCCCGTAAGTGTGGCGTAGCGGAGGGTTCGTCCTGTGGGCTGACATGTCCGCCGTTCGTGTGATGTTTACGCGTTCGGGTGGGCGTCCAGGAATGCCTCCAGCCCCGCGAGGTCGTCGGTGTTGAAGTAGTCGACGCCGGCGGCGAGCAGCTCCGTCCACAGCGCGTCCCGCGCCGGACCGGCCGTGTCGGGGGTGGCCCAGAACCGCACCCGCTGCCCCCGGGCGTGCGCGTCCGCGATGATGCTCCGCAGCTTTAGCCGCTCGGCGTCCGGGAACGGACCGTCGCCCAGCCAGCTGAAGTTGAGCGTCCAGTTGTCACTGATCAACGGGATGAAGGAGGCGGGCGCCGCGCTGCCGAGGTCGGTGAGCCGGCCGTCGTAGAAGGCCCGGCGCACGCTCTGCGTCTCCATGGGGGTGCGGGCGGCGCGGTCACCGGAGATCACGGCGGTGACGGGACCGGGGCGGACGCGTCCATGGGCGAACGTGGTGAACAGGTGCTTGTGGCGCAGGAGGTGGCGGTCGAGTTCGAGATACGTCGAGGAACCCTCGGTCTTGATGTCGATGAGGAGCTGCAGCGGCCTGCGCCGACCGCGGTAGACCGAACCGTGGTTGGCCTTCACGCGGGCGGCGAGCGGGTCGAGGTAGAGGGACTCCAGGGTGCGGGACGGGTCGAGCTCGGTGGCGTCGTGGCCGATGAGCAACTGGTCGCCGACGAGGAAGATGTCGGCCTCGACGCTGCCGAAGCGGTGGTCGAGGGCGTCGAAGAGGGGACGGGGGTGCTCGTAGTCGTTGTGCGCGTGGGCACGCCACAGCGGGCGCGGGCCGTGCGTCCGCCGCACCGCCGACGCCTGCGTGCCGGGCAGGGCGAGCGGACCCGCGAGGGCGGCGCCGAGGGTGGTGAGGGCTCTGCGACGGGTGGTGGGGGCCATGTCATGCCTCCCTGTGAGGGCCTGTGGGATCTCAGTGAGTATGGGGTCCTTGAGCTCCCAAAAGACCTGAACCCGGCAGGAGTTGGCCGGACTGCCCATGTCTGTTCACCGCCCGCCGCCGGGCACACGAAAAAGCCCGCCCCAAGTGGGGCGGGCTCTTCCTGCTGTACGTCAGGGGGCTTGCAGGTCGACCAGTTCGGCCACCGCGGCACGGTGGGCGCCCGCCGTGCCGTAGGCGATCGAGTCGGCCTTGGCCCGCTTCAGGTACAGGTGGACGGGGTGCTCCCAGGTCATGCCGATACCGGCGTGCAGCTGGAGCGCCTCCTCGGCGGCGTGGACGGCGACCGGCGCCGCGTACGCCTGGGCCACGGCGACCGCCACGTCGATGTCCTCACCGGTCGCCAGCGCGTCGGCCGCGTTGCGGGCGGCGGCGCGGAGGTTGACGACCTCCAGCCACAGCTGGGCGAGCCGGTGCTTGAGCGCCTGGAAGCCGCCGACGGGCCGGTTGAACTGCTTGCGCTCCTTGAGGTAGCGCACCGTTTCCGTCAGCGTCCAGTCCGCCAGCCCCAGTTGCTCGGAAGCGAGGAGCCCGGCCCCGGCGCGCAGGGCGCGGCGTACGGCGGGTTCGGCGTCACCGATCCGGCGGGCGACCGCCCCGTCGAGGGTGACGGTCGCGAGCGGCCGGGTGAGGTCGAAGGAGGTCTGCGGCGTGACGGTCACGCCGTCGGCGCCGACGTCGAAGGCGTACAGTCCGCCGTCGTCGGCCGGCACCAGCAGCACGTCGGCGGCGGCCGCGTCCGCGATACCGGTCAGCTCCCCGTGCAGAATGCCGTCGTCGTGGCGTACGGCCTTGAAGGCGCCGCCCGGAGCGACGTTCAGCGCGACGGCGAGGGCTGCGGTCCTGCGCCCCGACGCCAGCTCGGCGAGCAGGTCGTCGGCGAGGTCGCAGGCGAGCAGTGCCTCGGTGGCGACGACGGCACTGGTGAGGAACGGCACGGGGGCGACGGCGCGCCCGAGCTCCTCCAGGACCACGGCGGCCTCACGGTGCGTGGCGCCCTGACCGCCCCGCTCCTCGGGCACCAGCAGGCCCGCGAGGCCCATGCCGTCGGCGAGGGCCTTCCAGGCCTTGAGGTCGTGCGGGGCGTCGGACTCGGTGCGCGCGATGACACCGGGCGCGTCGCAGTGGTCGGCGAGCAGGTCCCGTACGGCGGCCCGCAGCGCCTCTTCCTCCTCCGAGTACAGCAGGTCGGGCTGTGTTGTCATCGGGCGAGGTCCTTCCACGCGACGTCCTTGTCGGTGCGCGGCTCGGCGGGCAGGCCCAGGACGCGCTCGGCGACGATGTTCAGCAGGACCTCGGTGGTCCCGCCCTCGATGCTGTTGCCCTTGGAGCGGAGGTAGCGGTAGCCGGCGTCGCGGCCGGTGAAGTCGACCAGCTCGGGGCGGCGCATGGTCCAGTCGTCGTACAACAGGCCCTCTTCGCCGCGGAGTTCCACCTCCAGGCCGCTGATCTCCTGGTTGAGGCGGGCGAAGGCGAGCTTCATGCCGGCGCCCTCGGGGCCGGGCTGGCCGGCGACGAGCTGCTGGCGCAGGCGTTCGGCGGTGAGGCGGGAGACCTCGGCCTCGACCCACAGCTTCAGCAGCCGCTGGTGCAGGTCGTGGGTGCGCAGTTCGGGGCGTTCGCGCCAGGTCTTCGACACCGGGCCGATCATGCCGCCCTCGCGGGGCAGCCGCATTCCGCCGATGGCGACGCGTTCGTTGTTCAGCGTGGTCTGCGCGACCCGCCAGCCGTCGCCGACCGCGCCGAGGCGGTGGGCGTCGGGGATGCGGACGTCGGTGAGGAAGACCTCGTTGAACTCGGCCTCGCCGGTGATCTGCCGCAGCGGGCGGACCTCGACGCCGGGGTCGGTCATGTCGCACAGGAAGTACGTGATGCCGGCATGCTTGGGCACGTCCGGGTCGGTGCGGGCGATGAGGATGGCCCAGCGGGAGTTGTGTGCGCCGGACGTCCACACCTTCTGCCCGTTGACCACCCAGTCGTCGCCCTCACGCACCGCCCGCGTGCCCAGTGCGGCCAGGTCGGATCCGGCGCCGGGCTCGCTGAACAGCTGGCACCAGACCTCCTCGCCCGTCCACAGCGGCCGCAGGAACCGCTGCTTCTGCTCCTCGGTGCCGTACTTGAGGATCGTCGGCGCGGCCATGCCGAGCCCGATCCCGTTGCGGCGCGAGTCGTTGTCGGGGGCGCCGACGGCCTCCAGCTCGGCGTCCACCACGCCCTGGAGGGAGCGGGGCGCGCCCAGTCCGCCGAGGCCCTCCGGGTAGTGCACCCAGGCGAGGCCCGCGTCGAACCGGGCCCGCAGGAAGTCCAGCCGGTCGGTGTCGGCGGGCGGGTGTGCGGCCAGCAACTCGGCTGTGCGGCGCTTGAGTTCCGCTGCGTCGGTCATGCTGCGGCTCCGTTCTCCAGGGACGGCACGACGGCGACCCGGCCGATGGTGACCCCGTCGCCGACCCGCTGCACGGCCGCCGCCGCGTCGGCCAGCGGCACCCGCTCGCTCACCAACGGCAGAATCGCGCCCCGGGCGGCCAGCTCGGTGAGCTGCTCGTGGCAGTGCTGGACCAGCTTGGGGTTCTTGGTGTTGTACAGGCCCCAGTGCAGGCCGAGGATCGAGTAGTTCTTCACAAGTGCGTGGTTCAGCCCCGGGCTGGGGATGCTGCCGCTGGCGAAGCCCACGACCACGATACGGCCCTCGAAGGCGACGACCTTGGCGGACTGCGTGTACGCCTCACCGCCGACCGGGTCGTAGATCACGTCGGCGCCCCGGCCGCCGGTGGCCTCCTTGACGGCCGCGACGACGTCCTCGGCACGGCGGTCGATCACGACGTCGCAGCCCAGCTCGCGGGCGACGGCGGCCTTGTCGGCGCCGCCGACGACACCGATGACGGTGGCGCCGGCCGCCTTGCCGAGCTGCACGGCCGCGCTGCCGACCCCTCCTGCGGCAGCGTGGACGAGCAGCGTCTCACCGGCTTCGAGCCCGGCCCGGCGGTGCAGGCCGAACCACCCCGTCTGGTAGCCGATGTGCAGGGCGGCGGCCTCGGCGTCGTCCAGCGAGTCCGGCGCGGGCAGCAGAGCGGCGGCGTCCGCGACGGCGTACTCGGCGAATCCGCCGTACGGCAGCGCGGGATTGGCGAGCACGCGTCGGCCGTCCTCGGTCTCGCCGCAGATCTCCACGCCCGGTGTGAAGGGCAGTGGCGGGCGGACCTGGTAGTGGCCCCGGGCCATGAGCACGTCCGGGAAGTTGATGTTGGCGGCACGCACCTTCAGCAGGACCTGGCCGTCGCCGGGCGTGGGCCGCTCCACTTCGGCCAGCCGCATCACCTCGCTCGGCTCGCCGTTCTCGTGCACTTGCCATGCCTGCATGCGGGTGCCTCCACACGACTGCTTCGTCCGACGGGGTCGACTGCATACTAAGCGGTCGCTTGCCGTTCGGGGAACAGTCGCGTGCGTCACGCCTTCCGGGGCCGCGCCCGGACGTGCATCCGCTCCCCCTGCGGACCGAACAGGCTGAGGAACTCCACCGGCCCCTCCCCCGTCGACCCGAACCAGTGCGGCACCCGCGTGTCGAACTCGGCGGCCTCCCCGGCCGTGAGCACCACGTCGTGCTCGCCCAGCACCAGCCGCAGCCGCCCGGACAGCACGTACAGCCACTCGTAGCCCTCGTGGGTGCGCGGGTCCGGGACCGGCTCCCGCCGCGGTTCCAGCACCTTGTACGCCTGCAAGCCGCCGGGCTGCCTGGTCAGCGGCCAGTGGGTGCGCCCACCCCGCACGATCGGCTCGGCCCGCACCCGCGGATCCCCCACCGGCGGCGCACCGACCAGTTCGTCCAGCGGCACCTGATGGGCCTGCGCGATAGGCAGCAGCAGTTCGAGGCTGGGCCTGCGCAGTCCGGACTCCAGCCGGGAGAGGGTGCTGACGGAGATCCCGGTCGACTCGGAGAGCGCGGCCAGGGTCACCTCCCGCTCCTTGCGGATGCGCCGGAGCCTCGGACCCACCTCGGCCAGTACGTCTTCGGTCGTCATGGGCGTTATTGCAGAACCGGCAACAGCGTTTGTCAATGCGGCAGGTCGGCCGGGGTCACCGCGCAGCGGCGAGCTGCTGTTCGCCGGCCTCGACGCGGCCGCGGGGGTGTGGCCCAGGCGGCCCCGTAGCACCATGGCTGCATGCTGCTGTCCCGGCTCGCCCACGTCTCCCGCGAGGTCGCCGCCACCTCGGCACGGTCCCGGAAGACCGCCCTGCTCGCCGAACTGTTCCGGGAGGCGGAGGCGGACGACGTGCCGATCGTCATCCCGTACCTGGCGGGACGGCTGCCCCAGGGGCGGCTCGGGGTCGGCTGGAAGGTGCTCTCCCGCCCCGTCCCGCCCGCCGCCGAGCCGTCCCTCACCGTGGCCCAGACCGACGCCCGGCTCACCGAGCTCGGCAAGGTCTCCGGGCCCGGCTCGCAGGCGGAACGGACGCGGCTGGTCGGCGAGCTGATGGGCGCGGCCACCGAGGACGAGCAGCGCTTCCTGCTCGGGCTGATCACCGGCGAGGTGCGGCAGGGCGCCCTGGACGCGGTCGCCGTGGAGGGGCTGGCCGGGGCGACCGGCGCGGACGCGGCGGACGTACGGCGGGCGGTGATGCTCGCCGGTTCGCTCCAGACGGTCGCCGCGGCGCTGCTCGCCGAGGGGCCAGGGGCGCTGGACCGTTTCCGGCTGACCGTCGGCCGGCCGGTGCTGCCGATGCTCGCGCACAGCGCCTCGTCGGTCGCCGAGGCGGTCGACAAGCTCGGCGCCTGCGCGGTGGAGGAGAAACTGGACGGCATCCGCGTACAGGTCCATCGGGACGGGGCCGCGATCCGGGTGGTCACCCGCACCCTCGACGACATCACCGACCGGCTGCCGGAAGTGACCTCGGCCGCGCTGGAGTTGGCGGGTGAGCGGTTCATCCTGGACGGCGAGGTGATCTCCTTCGACGCGGCCGGGCGGCCCCGCTCCTTCCAGGAGACGGCGGGCCGGGTCGGCTCGCGGGTGGACGTGGCGAAGGCCGCCGAGGAGGTGCCGGTCTCCCCCGTCTTCTTCGACGCGCTCGCGGTCGGCGGCCGCGACCTGCTCGACCTGCCGTTCGCGGAGCGGCACGCCGAACTGGCCCGGCTGGTGCCCGAGCCGATGCGGGTGCGCAGGACGCTGGTGTCCGGGCCCAAGAACCCCGAGGACGTCGCCGAGGCCGAGCGGTTCCTCGCCGACACCCTCGCCCGCGGCCACGAGGGCGTGGTCCTCAAGGCCCTCGACGCCCCCTACAGCGCGGGCCGGCGCGGCGCGTCCTGGCTGAAGGTCAAGCCCGTGCACACGCTCGACCTGGTCGTCCTGGCCGCCGAATGGGGCCACGGCCGGCGCACCGGCAAGCTGTCCAACCTGCATCTCGGCGCCCTCACCCCGGACGGCGGCTTCGCCATGCTGGGCAAGACCTTCAAGGGCATGACCGACGCGATGCTCACCTGGCAGACGGAGCGGCTCGCCGGACTCGCGGTCCGGGAGCACGGCTGGGGGGTGACCGTACGTCCCGAACTCGTGGTGGAGATCGCCTACGACGGGCTCCAGCGCTCCTCCCGTTACCCGGCCGGCGTGACCCTCCGTTTCGCCCGCGTCGTCCGCTACCGTGACGACAAGCGCCCCGAGGAGGCGGACACCGTCGAGACGCTGCTGGCCGCGCACCCGGAGGTGAGGCCGTGAGCCCGAGCGTGCCCAGGCGCAGCGCCGGACTGCTGTTGTTCCGGCACGTGAACGGCGGCCTGGAGGTGTTGCTCGGCCATATGGGCGGCCCCTACTTCAGCAAGAAGGACGCCGGCGCCTGGACCGTCCCCAAGGGTGAGTACCAGCCCGACGAGCCCGCCTGGGACGCGGCCCGCCGGGAGTTCCAGGAGGAGCTGGGCCTGCCGCCGCCCGACGGGGAGGCCGTGGCGCTGGGCGAGGTCCGGCAGACCGGCGGCAAGATCGTCACGGCCTGGGCGGTCGAGGCCGACCTCGACCCGGAGACGGTCGAGCCCGGCACCTTCACCATGGAGTGGCCACCGAGGTCGGGCCGCTTGCGGGAGTTCCCCGAGCTGGACCGCGTGGCGTGGTTCGGCCTGGACCGGGCCCGTGCGCTGATCGTCACGGCACAGGCCGCGTTTCTGGACCGGCTGGCGGAGCACTCGGACCCCAGGTGAGCCGTCCGGCGGCTCGCCCGGACAGACACGTCCGCTCCGCGTTGCGGCGCCGACCGCCGCGCGGGAAGGTCGTATCAGGCCCCGCTCCGAGGGAGGTCAGCCATGCCCATCGCGACGGTGAACCCGGCGAACGGTGAGACGCTCAAGACGTACGAGGCCATGGGCGAGGAGGAACTGGAGCGCCGGCTCCAGCTCGCCGAGGCCACGTTCCGCACCTACCGGACGACGTCCTTCGCGGAACGCGCCCGTCTGCTGACCAGGGCCGCCGACCTCCTCGACGAGGACCAGCAGGAGATCGGCCGGGTCATGACCACCGAGATGGGCAAGCCGGTCAAGCAGGCCCGCGCGGAGGCCGCGAAGTGCGCCAAGGCGATGCGCTGGTACGCCGAACACGCCGAGGAGCTGCTGGCGGACGAGGAGCCCGCGGAGTCCGACGTGAAGGACTCCGGTGCCTCCCGCGTCCGGGTGCGCTACCGGCCGCTCGGCCCGGTGCTCGCGGTCATGCCGTGGAACTTCCCGCTGTGGCAGGTGATCCGCTTCGCGGCCCCGGCCCTGATGGCGGGCAACGTGGGCCTGCTCAAGCACGCCTCCAACGTGCCGCAGACCGCGCTCTACCTGGAGGACCTGTTCCACCGGGCGGGCTTCACGGAGGGCTGCTTCCAGACCCTGCTGATCGGCTCGGGCGCCGTCGACGACATCCTGCGCGACGAGCGGGTGAAGGCGGCCACGCTCACCGGCAGCGAGCCCGCTGGCCGGGCGGTCGCCTCCACCGCCGGGGAGATGATCAAGAAGACGGTGCTGGAGCTGGGCGGCAGCGACCCGTTCGTCGTGATGCCGTCCGCCGACATCGACCGCGCCGCCGAGGTCGCGGTGACCGCGCGGGTGCAGAACAACGGGCAGTCGTGCATCGCCGCGAAGCGGTTCATCGTGCACACCGACGTCTACGACCGCTTCGCCGAGCGGTTCGTCGCGGGCATGAAGGCCCTCAAGGTCGGCGACCCGCTGGAGGAGGACACGGAGGTGGGGCCGCTCGCCAGCGAGCAGGGGCGGACCGATCTGGAGGAACTCGTCGACGACGCCCGGCGCGGCGGGGCCGAGGTGCTGTGCGGCGGGGAGCGGCCGGAGGGGCCCGGCTGGTACTACGCGCCGACCGTCATCGCCGGCGTCACCCGCGAGCTGCGCATCCACCGCGAGGAGGCGTTCGGGCCGGTGGCGACCCTCTACCGGGCCAGTGACCTGGACGAGGCGGTGCTCATCGCCAACGACTCCTCCTTCGGGCTGAGTTCGAACGTGTGGACGCGTGACGAGGCCGAGGTGGACCGGTTCGCCCGGGACCTGGAGGCCGGCGGGGTCTACGTCAACGGCATGACGGCGTCCCACCCGGCGTTCCCGTTCGGCGGTGTGAAGAGGTCGGGGTACGGACGTGAGCTGTCCGGGCACGGAATCCGGGAGTTCTGCAACATCACGACTGTTTGGCAGGGTGCGTGACGGTTGCACGACTACCATCCCGTCTGTGAACCGCGAAGTGACTCTGCCTCTGATCGTCGACGACCGCGGGACCTTGCAGGTGGCTGCCTCCGAAGTGAGCAAGCTGTTGCGGACGGTCGGTGGGCGGTGGCTGCGTCTCGTAGAGGCCGGGGAGGACGGCCTGGACGAGGACACGGTGGCCGCGCTGACCATCGAGCTGGCGAAGCTGGCCGATCGGATCGACGTCGCGTGCATCGCCCACAGCAGCGGGGGTGCGCCGTAGGTCAGGGTCACCAATCTGGAGTAATCCGACGCGAGATCGTCGCTCTCTCGGGTGATCGTGGATGGACCACCCCCTGAGGTGAACCACCTTCTGACCGGCGGGTGAGAACCCGCCGGACGGCGAAAGCAGGCACGGTTCATGGCGACTTTGTGCAGACCCTCGGTGTCGGTTCCGGAGTACGTGATCACGATGGAGGAGACGCTGGAGCTGGCGCGCTCCCGCCACGCGGACCACCCACAGCTGCCGCTGGCTCTCCGGCTGATCGAGAACACGGGCGTCAAGACCCGGCACATCGTGCAGCCGATCGAGGAAACCCTGAAGCACCCGGGCTTCGAGGAGCGCAACAAGCTCTACGAGGCCGAGGCCAAGGCCCGCGTCCCCGCGGTCATCCAGCGGGCGCTCGACGACGCGGAACTGCTCACCAGCGACATCGACGTGATCGTCTTCGTCTCGTGCACGGGCTTCATGATGCCCTCGCTCACGGCATGGCTGATCAACGAGATGGACTTCGACAGCACCACCAGGCAGATGCCGATAGCCCAGTTGGGCTGTGCCGCCGGTGGCGCCGCGATCAACCGGGCCCACGACTTCTGCACGGCCTACCCCCAGGCCAACGCGCTGATCGTGGCGTGCGAGTTCTGCTCGCTGTGCTACCAGCCCACCGACCTCGGCGTCGGATCGCTGCTGTCCAACGGCCTGTTCGGTGACGGCATCGCCGCCGCCGTGGTCCGCGGCAGGGGCGGCAACGGCGTGGAGCTCGAACGCAACGGCTCGTACCTGATCCCGAAGACCGAGGACTGGATCATGTACGACGTCCGGGCCACCGGCTTCCACTTCCTGCTGGACAAGCGGGTGCCGGCGACGATGGAGCCGCTCGCCCCGGCGCTCCAGGCCCTGGCCGGCACGCACGGCTGGGACGCGTCCGACCTGGACTTCTACATCATCCACGCGGGCGGTCCCCGAATACTCGACGACCTCAGCAAGTTCCTGGAGGTCGAACCGCACGCGTTCCGCTTCAGCCGGGCCACGCTCACCGAGTACGGCAACATCGCCAGCGCCGTCGTGCTGGACGCCCTGCGGCGACTGTTCGACGAGGGGGGTGCCGAGCACCGGGCGCGCGGGCTGCTGGCCGGGTTCGGCCCCGGGATCACCGCGGAGATGACCCTGGGCCGCTGGAACGAGAACGAAGGCACGTCATGACCCAGGACGTGGTGAGGCCCCGATGACGGCGACCGAGGGGCTGCTCGTACCACCCGGCCACGGCCGGGTGGTACAGACGCCGGCCCAGCGCGTGACCTTCAAGGTGACCGGCACGCACTCGCGGACGGCCTCCACCTTCGAGGTGGAGGTCCCGCCGGGCTTCGACGTGGGCGCCCATGTGCACACCCGCAGCGAGGAGTTGTTCTACGTGCTGGAGGGTGAGCTGGACGTCCTCGCGTTCGAGCCGCGTATCCGGACCCCGGACAACTGGCAGCGGTGGGAGTCGAGTTCGGGCAACCGGGTGGTCCGGGCGACTCCGGGCACCGTCATCGTCGTACCGCCGGGGTGCCCGCACGCGTTCGCGAACCCGACCGAGGCGCCGGCGAGGATGTTCTTCCAGGCCTCCCCGCCCCCGGACCACGAGCGCTACTTCGAGGAGCTGCTCGAGATCCTGGGGAACGGCGGGCCGCCGGACCACGAGGCGATCGAGGCGCTGCGCAAGCGCTACGACATCGAGCAGCTCACGCCCCTGCGGCACCGGTGAGCCGCGGGCTACCGGATCGGCATCCCGGCGAGCGTCCGGGCGATCACCAGGCGCTGGATCTCGCTCGTCCCCTCGAAGATGGTGTAGATCGCGGCGTCGCGGTGCATGCGCTCCACCGGGTACTCGCGGGTGTAGCCGTTGCCGCCGAGGATCTGTATCGCCTGGGCGGTGACCGTCTTCGCGGTCTCGCTGGCGAACAGCTTCGACATCGAGCCCTCGGCCGCGGTGAACGGCTTGCCGTTGACCGCCATCCAGGACGCCCGCCAGACGAGCAGCCGGGCGGCGTCGATCTGCGTCCGCATGTCCGCGAGCTGGAAGGCGACGCCCTGGTTGTCGATGATCGGGCGGCCGAACTGCTCACGGGTCCTGGCGTAGTCGAGGGCGACCTCGTACGCGGCCCGGGCGGTGCCCACCGCCATCGCGCCCACCGCCGGACGCGAGGCCTCGAACGTGGCCATCGCCGCGTTCTTCACCCGCTCCCCGCCCTGCCTCGCCCGCTCCCGGGCCCGGGCGAGGCGCTCGTCCAGCTTCTCCTTGCCGCCGAGCAGGCAGGAGCCGGGGACGCGCACGTTGTCCAGGATCACCTCGGCGGTGTGGGAGGCGCGGATGCCGTGCTTCTTGAACTTCTGGCCCTGCGCGAGGCCCGGCGTGCCCGCGGGGACGATGAAGGAGGCGTGGCCCTTGGAGCCCAGCTCCGCATCGACGACGGCGACGACGACGTGGACGTTGGCGATGCCGCCGTTGGTCGCCCAGGTCTTCGTGCCGTTGATCACCCACTCGTCCTTGGCCTCGTCGTACACCGCGCGCGTGCGCATGGAGGCCACGTCGGAGCCGGCGTCGGGCTCGGAGGAGCAGAAGGCGGCCACCTTCACGTCATTGGCGTCGCCGTACATCTGGGGGATCCAGGTGCCGATCTGCTCCTCGGTTCCGTTGGCGAGAACGCCCACGGCGGCGAGGCCGGTGCCCACAATGGACAGGGCGATGCCCGCGTCGCCCCAGAACAGCTCCTCCATGGCCATCGGGATACCGAGACCGGTGGGGTCGAAGTACTGCTGCGCGTAGAAGTCGAGGGAGTAGATGCCGACCTTCGCGGCCTCCTGGATGACCGGCCAGGGAGTCTCTTCACGCTCGTCCCATTCGGCGGCCGCGGGCCGGATGACGTCGGCGGCGAAGCCGTGCAGCCAGTCCCGGACCTCCTTCTGTTCGTCGTTGAGCTCCATGGTGAACTCGGCCATGTCCCCTCCAGCGGCGGCACGTGCATGTTACTAGCGGTAACACGAGTCTGTTACCCGTCGGTAGGAAAAGTCAACTCCAGAGGGCCCCTCGGCATCCCGTTCGATGTCAGGGGCATCGTCAGTGTTAGTTTGCGCTGGCGTCACCGAATCAGCACGGGTGGGGAGAGCACATGGACACCACACAGCGGACCGATCAGCAGCGTTCCGCCGACCGCCGACGGCGCGAGCTGCTGGAGGCCGCCGACCGGGTGGTGCTCCGCGACGGCCCGCAGGCCTCGATGAACGCCATCGCCGCGGAGGCGGGCATCACCAAGCCGATCCTGTACCGCCACTTCGGCGACAAGGGCGGCCTTTACGCCGCCTTGGCCAAGCGGCACACGGACGCCCTGCTCGATTCGCTGCGGGCCGCCCTGGACGCCCCCGCGGAGCGGCGGGAGCGGGTCGAGGCCACGCTGGACACCTACCTCGCCGCCATCGAGGCCCGGCCCCAGGTGTACCGCTTCCTGATGCACCCGTCGGAGGGCGGCCAGGGCGCCGACCAGGGCTTCGACGTCGGCAAGCACTCGGCTCCGCTGCTGCGCCGGATGGGCGAGGAACTGGCCCAGGTCATCGAGGACCGGCTGGACCTGGGCCCGGGAGGCCAGCAGCTGGCCCGGGTGTGGGGGCACGGGATCGTCGGGATGATGCATGCGGCGGGCGACTGGTGGCTGGGCGAACGCCCTTGCTCCCGTGCGGAGTTGGTGCGCAGCCTGGCCGACCTGCTGTGGGGCCGCCTGGCGGCCGCGGGGGACCGGATGGGCGGGCCGGGATTCTGAGACGCGGGCGCCGGGGTCATCGCCCCCACGGCGCTCGCGCGGCCTGCCGCAACACCCTGCGCTTGCGCCACCCGGTGAGGTGATCCACGTAGACGCGGCCCTCCAGGTGGTCGCACTCGTGCTGCAGGCACCTGGCGAAGAACCCCGTGCCGTGCACGGTGACCGGCTCCCCGGTCACCGTGCAGCCCTCGACCACCGCGTGGTCGTACCGCTCCGTCCCCGCTTCCAGCCCAGGCAGGGACAGACAGCCCTCCGGACCCCGGATCACCACACCGTCCGCCTCCACCAGCCGCGGGTTCACCACATGTCCGAGATGCCGCACATCGTCGTCGTCCGGGCAGTCGTAGACGAACACCCGCAGCGGCACCCCGATCTGATTCGCGGCCAGTCCCACACCCCGCGCCGCGTACATCGTGGCGAACAGGTCCTCCACGAGGGCCGACAGCTCGGGGCCGAAGTCGGTGACCTCCCCGCACGGCTCGCGCAGCACCGCGTCGCCGAGCAGGGTGAGAGGCCGGGCCCGCCCGCGGGCGCCCGGGATGAAACCGTGTCGCATGGCCGTAAGGGTACGGTTCCTTCGGCCCACACCCGCCGCGCAGACGTGGGCCGCGGTTCGGGCACGTGAGTGGATCTCGATAGGCTGAGGCCACACCACGTTGCCGGTTGGCTTCAGGCGCGGCGCGTACGCAAGGAGGATCGAGAACTGATGGCAGGCAACTCGGACCCGCTCACGCCGCGGGCCAAGCTGGCCGTGACCGCGGGCAAGGCGGTCGCGGCGGCGTCGCGCGCGGCGGGGCGCGGCAGCGGATCGGTGATCGGCGGCCGGGTGGCACTCAAGCTCGACCCCGACCTCCTCGCCCGGCTCGCCCAGAACCTGGACGTCGTCCTGGTCTCGGCGACCAACGGCAAGACCACGACCACCCGGCTCATCGCCGAGGCCCTGCGGGCGGCCGGCCCGGTCGTGTCCAACGCGCTCGGCGCCAACATGCCGGCCGGCATCACCTCGGCGCTGGCGGGCGGGTCGGAAGCCAAGTTCGGCGTGATCGAGGTCGACGAGAAGTACCTGGCCGGTGTGGCCCGGGACACCGACCCCAAGTGCATCGCGCTGCTCAACCTCTCCCGCGACCAGCTCGACCGCGCCGCCGAGACCCGGATGCTCGCCGAGAACTGGCGCGAGGGCCTGGCCGGCACCAAGGCCGTCATCGTCGCCAACTGCGACGACCCGCTGGTGGTGTGGGCCGCGTCCTCCTCCCCCAATGTGATCTGGGTCGCCGCCGGGCAGATGTGGAAGGACGACGCCTGGTCCTGCCCGTCCTGCGGCGGTGTGATGCAGCGGCCAGGCGACGACTGGTTCTGCGGCGAGTGCGGCTTCCGCCGTCCGACGCCGAGCTGGGCGCTGTCCGGGGACCACGTCCTCGACCCGCACGGCTCCGCCTGGCCGATCCACCTCCAGCTGCCGGGCCGCGCCAACAAGGCCAACGCCACCTCCTCCGCGGCCGTCGCCGCCGTCTTCGGGGTGCCGCCGCAGGTCGCCCTGGAGCGGATGTACCAGGTGCAGGCGGTCGCCGGACGGTACGACGTCGTGCAGTTCGAGGGCCGTGACCTGCGTCTGCTGCTGGCGAAGAACCCGGCCGGCTGGCTCGAGACGTTCTCGCTCATCGACCCGCCGCCCGCCCCCGTGATCCTCTCCGTGAACGCCCGCGGCGCCGACGGCACGGACACCTCCTGGCTGTGGGACGTCGACTACACGCGGCTGACCGGCCACCCGATCTTCGTCATCGGCGACCGGAAGCTCGACCTCGCGGTACGTCTGGAGGTCGCGAACCAGCACTTCCAGGTCTGCGAGAACCTGGACCAGGCCGTGCAGATGTGCCCGCCGGGCCGGGTCGAGGTCATCGCGAACTACACCGCGTTCCAGGACCTGCGCCGCCGCGTCGGCAACTGACCACGAAGGACGATCACTTGATGAGCGACAACCAACTGCGGCTGGTGTGGATCTACCCGGATCTGCTGAGCACCTACGGCGACCAGGGCAACGCGCTGGTCATCGAGCGGCGGGCGCGGCAGCGGGGTCTGGACGTGGCGCGGCTCGACGTGCGCAGCGACCAGCCGATCCCCACCTCCGGCGACATCTACCTGATCGGCGGCGGTGAGGACCGGCCCCAGCGGCTCGCCGCGGAGCGGCTGCGCCGCGACGGGCACCTGTACCAGGCGGTGCAGAACGGCGCGATCGTCTTCGCGGTGTGCGCCGGCTACCAGATCCTCGGTCACGAGTTCGTCAACGACCTCGGCCAGCGCGAGCCCGGCCTCGGCCTGCTCGACGTCACCACGGTGCGCAACGAGGGCGAGCGGTGCGTCGGCGACGTCCTCGCGGACATCGACCCGCGCCTGGGTCTCCCCCCGCTGACCGGCTTCGAGAACCACCAGGGCATCACCCACCTCGGCCCCACCGCCCGCCCCTTCGCCCAGGTCCGCCTCGGCAAGGGCAACGGCACCGGCGACGGCACCGAGGGCGCGTACAACGACACCGTCTTCGGTACGTACATGCACGGGCCCGCCCTCGCCCGCAACCCGCAGATCGCCGACCTGCTGCTGAAGCTGGCGCTCGACGTCAACGCGCTGCCGCCGATCGACGACCGGTGGTACGAGGCGCTCCGCAACGAGCGCATCGCAGCCGCGCAGCAGCCTGCCTAGGAGGTCCCTGCCCGGGCGGCCGTTTCCGCCGGTCGCGAGGTCCGGTCCGAGGTCCGGTCCGAGGTCCGGTCTAGAGGTACTGAAGTCGCCTTCAAGCGCCCTCCGCCAGGGTTGTCCGCAGGCCCGCCTGACGGCGCGTCCGCTCACATGTGCGGGCACGTCCAGCAGGCGGACGCCTGCTACGGAGCCACCCCCACACGCCGGTAGGGTGGCCGGGATCCAGCCGGACAGCGTGGTCCGGTCCCCGGCCCACGTCGAGAAGGTATTCGGGCTATGCGCATTGGTGTCCTCACGTCCGGCGGCGACTGCCCCGGCCTGAACGCCGTCATCCGGTCCGTCGTGCACCGTGCCGTCGCCGACCACGGCGACGAGGTCATCGGATTCCGGGACGGCTGGAAAGGCCTCCTGGAGTGCGACTACCTCAAGCTCGACCTCGACGCCGTGGGCGGCATCCTGGCGCGCGGCGGCACCATCCTCGGCTCCTCCCGGGTCCGCCCGGAGCACCTGAGGGACGGTGTGGCGCGGGCCAAGGGGCACGTCGAGGAGCTCGGGCTCGACGCGATCATCCCGATCGGCGGTGAGGGCACGCTGAAGGCGGCCCGCCTGCTGTCGGACAGCGGCCTGCCCATCGTGGGTGTGCCGAAGACCATCGACAACGACATCGCCGTCACGGACGTCACCTTCGGCTTCGACACGGCCGTCGGCGTCGCCACCGAGGCCCTGGACCGGCTGAAGACCACCGCCGAGTCCCACCAGCGGGTGCTGATCGTGGAGGTCATGGGCCGCCACACCGGCTGGATCGCGCTGCACTCCGGCATGGCGGCCGGCGCCCACGCCATCGTCGTACCGGAGCGGCCCTTCGACATCGACGAGCTGACCCGGAAGGTCGGCGAGCGGTTCGAGGCGGGCAAGCGGTTCGCGATCGTGGTGGCGGCCGAGGGTGCCAAGCCGAAGCCCGGTGCCATGGAGTTCGACGAGGGCGGCAAGGACATCTACGGCCACGAGCGCTTCGCCGGGATCGCCCGGCAGCTCTCCGTCGAGCTGGAGCAGCGGCTCGGCAAGGAGGCGCGGCCGGTCATCCTCGGGCACGTGCAGCGCGGTGGCACGCCGACCGCGTACGACAGGGTGCTGGCCACGCGCTTCGGCTGGCACGCGGTGGAGGCGGTGCACCGCGGTGAGTTCGGCAGGATGACCGCGCTGCGCGGTACGGACATCGTGATGGTGTCGCTGGCCGAGGCCGTGGAGACGCTGAAGACCGTGCCCTCGGAGCGGTACGACGAGGCGGAGTGCGTGCTCTGAGCCCGCGGTCCGAGTGGACCTGCCTGCCCCCGGTCGCGGACGTGACCGGGGGCGGTTCTACTCTTGGGGGCGGACAGACGCGTACAACCCCCACGAATCAGGAGCCGGCGGATGGATCACAGCGGGCACGGCATGGTCATGGATCTGCCGCCGTTCACGCTGGGGCGGGGTCTTCAGTGGTCGGCCGACCCGTTCTTCCTCGTGGCCTGCCTGGTGGGGCTGGGGCTGTACGGGTGGGGTGTCGTACGGCTGCGGCGGCGCGGTGACGCGTGGCCGGTCGGCCGGACGGTGTCGTACGCCGTGGGCGTGCTGACCATAGGGCTGATGATGTGCACCAGGCTGAACGACTACGGCATGGTCATGTTCAGCGTGCACATGGTCCAGCACATGGTGATCAGCATGCTGTCGCCGATCCTGGTCCTGCTGGGCGCCCCGGTCACCCTGGCGCTGCGCGCGCTGCCGGTCGCGGGCAAGGGCCGCAAGGGTCCGCGCGAGCTGCTGCTGGCGCTGCTGCACAGCCGGTACATGCGGGTGATCACGCATCCCGTGTTCACGATCCCGCTGTTCATCGCGAGCCTGTACGCGCTGTACTTCACGCCGATCTTCGACTTCCTGATGGGGTCGAAGACGGGGCACGTCGCGATGATGGTGCACTTCCTCGCGGTGGGCGTGGTGTTCTTCTGGCCGATCATCGGCGTGGACCCGGGACCGCACCGGCCCGGTTACCTGCTGCGGATGCTGGAGCTGTTCGCCGGCATGCCGTTCCACGCGTTCTTCGGGATCGCGCTGATGATGGCCTCGACGCCGATGGTGGACACGTTCCGGAACCCGCCCGCCTCGCTCGGCATCGACGCGCTCTCCGACCAGAACGCGGCCGGCGGGATCGCCTGGGCGTTCAGCGAGATCCCGTCCGTGCTGGTGCTGATCGCGCTGCTGTTCCAGTGGTACGGCTCGGAGCAGCGGCAGGCCAAACGCAAGGACCGGGCCGCCGACCGGAACGGGGACCAGGAGCTGGAGGCGTACAACGCCTATCTGGCCTCGCTGAACGCACGCGAGAACTGAGTCACCGGTATGCCGTAGCCGGGCCGTTCGGGGCACCATGGAGGCACGGACCCTGAGGAGGCTGGTGCGATGCCCGGTTCGACGAACGGCTCCACGAAGGCCATGGGGGTGCTCACCGTCGGCGGGCTCGTCGTGGTCACGGCCTACACGGTGGCGCTCGGCAGCAACGGCTGGCTGTGGTTCGGCTGGGTCGTGCTGGGGCTGCTCACACTGGCGATGGTCATGACGCAGAGCCCCTGAGCTGCTGAGTTCGGCGGTCCTCAGTGCACGCCGGGCTGGTACTTCGGCAGCCGTGCCGTGATCTTCATGCCCGCGCCGACCGCGGTCTCGATGACGAGGCCGTGGTCGTCGCCGTAGACCTGACGGAGCCGGTCGTCGACGTTGGACAGGCCGATGCCGCCCGAGGGACCGACCTCGCCGGCCAGGATGCGGCGCAGCAGGCCGGGGTCCATGCCGACACCGTCGTCCTCGATGACCACCAGTGCCTCGGCGCCCGCGTCCTGCGCGGTGATCTGGATGTGACAGGCGTCGGCCTTGCCCTCCAGGCCGTGCTTGACGGCGTTCTCCACGAGGGGCTGAAGGCACAGGAAGGGCAGGGTGACCGGCAGCACCTCGGGCGCGATCTGGAGGGTGACGGAGAGGCGGTCGCCGAAGCGGGCCCGGACCAGCGCCAGGTAGTGGTCGATGGCGTGCAGCTCGTCGGCGAGGGTGGTGAACTCGCCGTGCCTGCGGAACGAGTAGCGGGTGAAGTCGGCGAACTCCAGCAGGAGCTCCCGGGCCCGCTCGGGGTCGGTCCGCACGAAGGAGGCGATCACCGCGAGCGAGTTGAAGATGAAGTGCGGGGATATCTGGGCGCGCAGGGCCTTGATCTCGGCCTCGATGAGGCGGGTCCGGGACCGGTCGAGGTCCGCGAGCTCCAGCTGGACGCTCACCCAGCGGGCGACCTCGCCGGCCGCCCGGACCAGGACCGCGGACTCGCGCGGGGCGCAGGCGACCAGCGCGCCGTGCACCCGGTCGTCGACGGTGAGGGGCGCCACGACGGCCCAGCGGACGGGACAGTCGGGCATGGCGCAGGTGAGCCGGAAGGCCTCGCCGCGGCCGCTCTCCAGCGGCCCCGCCAGCCGCTCCATGACCTCCGCGCGGTGGTGACCGCCCACTCCGTCCCAGACCAGTACCTCCTCCAGGTCGGTGAGGCACAGCGCGTCCGTGCCCAGCAGGGTGCGCAGTCCGCGCACCGACTTGCGGGCGGTCTCCCCGGTGAGCCCGGCCCGCAACGGGGGCGCGGCGAGCGAGGCGGTGTGCAGGGTCTGGAAGGTCGCGTGCTCGACGGGAGTGCCGAGATCGCCCAGGGTCCCGGGACGCGCGGTGCGCCGCCCGAGCCAGAAGCCGGCCGCGAGCAGCGGCAGGACGGCGACGCAGAGACCCGCGAGAAACCCGCTCACGTCGTCACCTCCGCCCGCGGCACACCACCGCCATGCACCGACCGCAGGACGGCCCCCGCCGGCCGGACACCCGGCGAGCCGGTCCCGGGACGCACGGTGACCCGCCACCACCCCGAGTTCGCCGCCGGCCGCGACAGCAGCACACGCAGGCCCGCGAGAAACCCGCTCACCCCGTCACCTCCGCCCGCGGCACACCACCGCCATGCACCGACCGCAGGACGGCCCCCGCCGGCCGGACACCCGGCGAGCCGGTCCCGGGACGCACGGTGACCCGCCACCACCCCGCGTTCGCCGCCGACCGCGACAGCACCACGCACAGGTTCGCCGCCGGCCGCGACAGCAGCACAGGCAGGCCCGTGAGGGAGCCGCTCACGCCGTCACCTCCGCCCGTAGTTCCTCGGGCAGGTGGAAGCGGGCCAGGATCGCCGCCGTGCCAGGGGGTATTCGGGTCGGGGTGGCCAGGGACACCAGGACCATGGTGAGGAAGCCGAGCGGCACCGACCACAGGGCGGGCCAGGCGAGCAGGGCGTGGAGTGGTCCGGTGCCGGTGAAGTCCGCCATGGTCGCGGTGACCGCGAGGAACGCCGAGCCGCCGCCCACCAGCATGCCCGCCGCCGCGCCGGGCGGGGTCAGCCGCCGCCACCAGATGCCCAGGACGAGCAGCGGGCAGAAGGAGGACGCCGACACGGCGAAGGCCAGCCCCACCGCGTCCGCCACCGGCAGCCCGCCCACCAGCGTGCTCGCGGCCAGCGGCACGGCCATGGCGAGCGCCGTGCCCAGCCGGAAGTGCCGTACCCCGCGGGAGGGCAGCACGTCCTGGGTGAGTACGCCGGCCACCGCCATGGTCAGCCCCGAGGCCGTGGACAGGAACGCGGCGAAGGCACCTCCCGCGACCAGCGCGCCCAGCAGGTCGCCGCCGACGCCGCCGATCATGCGGCCGGGCAGCAGCAGGACCGCGGCGTCCGCGTCGCCGCCGAGGGTGAGCTCGGGGGCGTACAGCCGGCCGAGGGCACCGTAGACCGGCGGCAGCAGGTAGAAGCCGCCTATCAGGGCGAGGACGGCGACGGTGGTGCGGCGGGCGGCGCCGCCGTGCGGGCTGGTGTAGAAGCGGACGACGACGTGCGGCAGGCCCATGGTGCCGAGGAAGGTGGCCAGGATCAGCCCGTACGTGGCGTAGAGCGGGCGTTCCTCGCGGCTCGCCGCGAGGGAGGTGGACATGCCGCCGTTGCCGCCGCGGTCGGCGGCGGGGACGGGTGTGCCCCGGGCGAAGGTCAGGCGGGTGCCGCCCTCGATGCGGTGGGTGCCCGTGGGCAGGCGGAGCCGGGTGTCGTCGTGGGGGCGGCCGTCGACCGTGCCGCTGACGGTGACTGTGAGCGGCTTGTCGAGCCGGAGGTCGACGGTGTCGGCGACGAGCACGGTGCGGGGGTCGCGGAAGGCGGCCGGTTCCGTGAAGGCGGGTCTCGGGCCGCCGTCGGCCTGCCAGGCGAGGACGAGGAAGAGGGCGGGGACGAGGAGGGCGGTGAGCTTGAGCCAGTACTGGAAGGCCTGCACGAAGGTGATGCTGCGCATGCCTCCCGCGGCGACGGTCGCCACCACGACCACGGCCACGATGACCCCGCCGAGGGGCTCGGGGGCCCCGGTGAGCACCGCCAGCGTCAGCCCGGCGCCCTGGAGCTGGGGCAACAGGTACAGCCAGCCGACGCCGACCACGAAGGCCCCGGCCAGCCGTCGCACCCCCTGTGAGGCGAGCCGGGCCTCGGCGAAGTCCGGCAGGGTGTAGGCGCCGGAGCGGCGCAGCGGGGCGGCGACGAAGAGCAGCAGGACGAGGTAGCCGGCCGTGTAGCCGACGGGGTACCAGAGCATGTCCGGGCCCTGGACGAGGACCAGCCCCGCGATGCCGAGGAAGGAGGCGGCCGAGAGGTACTCGCCGCTGATGGCGGCGGCGTTGAGGCGGGGGCCGACGGCGCGGGAGGCGACGTAGAAGTCGGAGGTGGTGCGGGAGATGCGCAGGCCGAACGCACCCACGAGGACGGTCGCGACGACGACGAGGGCGACGGCGGGGACGGCGTAACCGGAGTTCATCGGTCCTCGAAGTTGTCGTCCTCGGAGCTCTGGTCCTCGTCGGTCATCGGTCTTCCACCAGGCGCACGAAGTCGCGCTCGTTGCGTTCGGCGCGGCGCACGTACCAGCGGGCGAGCAGGATCAGCGGCGCGTACAGGCAGAAGCCGAGCACCGCCCAGGCGAGGCGGCGGGCGTCGGGCGCGGCCGCGAAGACCAGCGGGAGCGGGCCGACGAGCAGGACCAGGACCGCGAATCCGGTGAGGGCGGCACGCAGTTGGGTGCGCATCAGGGAGCGGAGGTAGGTGTGGCCGAGGGTGGTGAGCTCGTCGATCTCGGCGCGCGGCCGGTAGTAGCCGGAGGCCCTGCGCGCACGGCGGGGCGGTCCGGTGACGGTGACACGGCGTTCGGTGGGCTCCACTGCGCCTCCCTACCCCGCGGTGCGGCGCATCAAAAGGTCCCGCAGCTCGCGGGCGTGCCGTCGGCTCACCTGGAGTTCCTCGCCGCCGACCAGGACGCACACGGTGCCGGCGTCCAGGCGGAGCTCGCCGATGTGGCGCAGGGCGACGAGGTGGCGGCGGTGGATGCGGACGAAGCCGCGGGCGCGCCAGCGGTCCTCCAGGGTGGACAGCGGGATGCGGACGAGGTGGCTGCCGCGGCCGGTGTGCAGCCGGGCGTAGTCGCCGTGCGCCTCGACGTGGGTGATGTCGTCGACGGCCAGGAAGCGGGTCACGCCGCCGCGCTCGACGGGTATCTGGTCGGGGTCGGGTTCGTGCACGGGGATCGGCGGAGCGGTGCCGCGCAGTTCGGCGACCCGGCGGACGGCCTCGGCCAGGCGTTCCTTGCGGACGGGTTTGAGTACGTAGTCGACCGCCTTGAGATCGAACGCGCGTACGGCGAAGTCCTCGTGGGCGGTGACGAAGACGACCAGCGGCGGCCGGGCGAACCCGGTCAGCAGCCGGGCCATCTCCAGGCCGTCGAGGCCGGGCATCTGGATGTCGAGGAAGACCACGTCGATGGCGTCGGGTCCGGCCGGCCCGGACTCCAGGGCGCGGGTGATGCGGCGCAGTGCCTCGGTGGCGTCCCCCGCTCCTTCGGCGCTGCTGACGCGCGGGTCGGCGTGGAGCAGGTAGAGGAGTTCCTCGAGCGAGGGGCGTTCGTCGTCGACGGCGAGGGCGCGCAGCATGAACGTGGAGTGTAGGGGCGATCCGCATGCCTGGACATGTGCCGGGCGTGCGCGTTCCCGCTGGATACAGTGCCGACATGAACAGCAGGACCGCCCCGTTCGACGAGCTCGACCGGAAGATCGTCACCGCGCTGATGGCGAACGCCAGGACCAGCTTCGCCGAGATCGGTTCGGCGATCGGGCTGTCGGCCACCGCGGTGAAGCGGCGCGTGGACCGGCTGCGGGACACGGGCGTGATCACGGGGTTCACGGCCACCGTGAAGCCGTCCGCGCTGGGCTGGCGCACGGAGGCGTACGTGGAGGTGTACTGCGAAGGGGCGGCGCCGCCGAGGCGCCTGGCGGAGGTGGTCCGCAACCATCCGGAGATCACGGCCGCCATGACCGTGACGGGCGGCGCGGACGCGCTGCTGCACGTGCGGGCGCGGGACGTGGAGCACTTCGAGGAGGTGCTGGAGCGGATCCGCACGGAACCGTTCATCCGGAAGACGATCAGCGTGATGGTGCTCTCCCACCTCCTCCCGGAAAGCCCGGAAGCGGGAGCGACTCTCGCCGCACCGGAATGACCCCGGGCATGCGCATCACTCCTGCGTGTGGCGCCAGGAGAACGCAGCGATGCTGCGCAGGCGCGCAGCCTTTCTTCCTTGTCGTCCGTCTCCCTCCCTTCCTACCTTGGTGTCATCCCTCAGTGACACACCGGAAAGCGGAGGAAACCCTCTGTGTCCGAAAGCCGTGAGCCGCGCCCTCGGCGCTTCCTCGTCTGTGAACCCAGACATTTCGCGGTGCAGTACGCGATCAATCCCTGGATGCATCCCGACCGCCCCGTCGACGTGGACCTCGCCCGGGACCAGTGGCAGACGCTGATCCGTGCCTACCGTGCCCACGGGCACACCGTCGAGTCGGTCGAGCCGGTACCGGGCCTGCCGGACATGGTCTTCTCCGCGAACGCGGCGTTCGTGGTCGGCGGCCGGGTCTTCGGTTCCCTCTTCCACGCGCCCGAGCGGCGCCCCGAGTCGCCCCACTACGACACCTGGTTCAAGGCGGCGGGCTACGACGTGTACCGCCCCGAGTCGGTGTCCGAGGGCGAGGGCGACCTGGTGTGGACGGGCCGGTACGTGCTCGCCGGCACCGGGTTCCGCACCACCCGCGAGGCGCACCGGGAGGCGCAGGAGTTCCTCGGCCACCCGGTGATCGGCCTGACCCTGGTGGACCCGTACTTCTACCACCTGGACACGGCTCTGTTCGTGCTGGACGACGACAACGTCTGCTACTACCCGGAGGCGTTCTCGGCGGGCAGCCGGGAGGTGCTGCGGCGGCTGTACCCGGACGCGGTGCTCGCCACCCGGGACGACGCGATGACGTTCGGCCTCAACTCCGTGTCCGACGGCCGGAACGTCTTCATCGCGCCCCGCGCCGAAGCCCTCGCCGAGCGCCTCGCCGGCCACGGCTATGTCCCCGTCCCCGTCGACCTGTCGGAGTTCCACAAGGCCGGCGGTGGCATCAAGTGCTGCACCCAGGAGATCCGCTGATGACCGCACCCGCGCGCACGCGCACGTCCGCCGACCTGATCCGTGCGGAGGAGCCCGTCCTCGCGCACAACTACCACCCGCTGCCCGTGGTGGTGGCACGGGCCGAGGGCACCTGGGTGGAGGACGTCGAGGGCAACCGCTACCTCGACATGCTCGCCGGATACTCGGCGCTGAACTTCGGCCACCGCCACCCGGCGCTGATCGAGGCCGCGCACCGCCAGCTGGACCTGCTGACCCTCACCTCCCGCGCCTTCCACAACGACCGGCTCGCCGGGTTCGCGGAGCGGCTCGCGGAGCTGACCGGCCAGGACATGGTGCTGCCGATGAACACCGGCGCCGAGGCGGTGGAGAGCGGCATCAAGGTGGCCCGGAAGTGGGCGTACGAGGTGAAGGGCGTCCCCGCCGACCGGGCCACGATCGTGGTCGCGGCGGAGAACTTCCACGGCCGTACGACGACGATCGTGGGCTTCTCCACCGACGAGACGGCCCGGGCGGGCTTCGGCCCCTTCGCGCCGGGCTTCCGGATCGTCCCGTACGGCGACCTGGCCGCGCTGGAGGAGGCCGTCGACGAGACGACGGCGGCGGTGCTGATCGAGCCGATCCAGGGCGAGGCCGGGGTCGTCATCCCCGGCGAGGGCTATCTGACCGGTGTCCGTGAGCTGACCCGCCGCAAGGGCTGTCTGTTCATCGCGGACGAGATCCAGTCGGGCCTGGGCCGCACCGGCCGCACCCTCGCGGTCGAGCACGAGGACGTCGTCCCTGACCTGCTGCTGCTCGGCAAGGCGCTGGGCGGCGGGATCGTGCCGGTGTCGGCCGTGGTGGGCCGGCGCGAGGTGCTCGGCGTGCTGCGGCCGGGAGAGCACGGCTCCACCTTCGGCGGCAACCCGCTCGCGGCGGCCGTCGGCACGGCCGTGGTCGAACTGCTCGAGACGGGCGAGTTCCAGCGCCGGGCGACGGAGCTGGGCGGCGTGCTGCGCGACGGACTGGCCGATCTGGTCGGCCAGGGCGTGGTCGGCTTCCGCTCGCGCGGGCTGTGGGCGGGCGTCGACGTCGACCCCGCCATCGGCACGGGCCGCGAGGTCAGCGAGCGCCTCATGCGGGAGGGAGTCCTGGTCAAGGACACCCACGGCTCCACGATCCGGCTGGCCCCGCCGCTGACCATCACGGCCGGGGAACTGCGATCCGCGCTGGGCGCGTTGGAGCGGGTGCTCGTCCGGGAGCACTGACTGCAATCCATCCACGGCTGCTTTTCGTATCAGTTCACAGGAGGCAATCTCCGGACAAACTGATGTACGGAACACCTGGGGTCACGATGCACCACCCCCATGCAGCCGAATTCGGCTTCACAACGTTGGGCGTGTGCTGCGCGGTCGGCAATTCGCTGCTGCACACGGCCCTCGTCACCGACCACCTCGAGGAGATGTTCTACATCGGCGTCCTGTTCGCCGTGGGGAGCGCCGTGATGCTCGCGGTGGCGGTGGCGCTGGTCGTCATGCGGCGCCCCCTGATCGCCTGGCTGACCGGGAGTGTCGTCAGCCTCGGCATGATCGTGTGCTTCGCGCTGTCACGCACCGTCGGCCTGCCGGGCGGCTACCACGAGGCCGGCCTGGAGCCGCCGTACGGTCCCGCGTCCCTGCTGGTCGAGGGACTCTTCGTCATGGCGTTCGTCGCCTGGCTCGGCGACCGGGTGGCTCATGGCGACGCGCCGGCACTGCCGTACCGGACGCACCGCGAACCGGTCTCGTTCGGGGCCGACGTCTCACATCGCTGATACCGGTCTGAGTATCCGTCAGGACGTGTGAACGGGTTCGGTTCCGATACGGCCGGATCCCGTTCCGCGCGCCTGCGTCGCCACTTACACTGACACCCCACAACGCGCCGGTTGACCTGCTGGAACGCGGCGGTTGAGCCGATCCGTCAGAGTGAGGAGCGACCCCTTGTTCTACCGCCTGCTCAAATACGTGCTCTTGGGGCCGCTGCTGAGACTGGTGTTCCGGCCCCGCATCGAAGGCCTCGAGCACGTGCCCTCCTCGGGCGCGGCCATCGTCGCCGGCAACCACCTGTCCTTCGCGGACCACTTCCTGATGCCGGCCATCCTCAAGCGGCGCATCACCTTCCTCGCCAAGGCCGAGTACTTCACCGGACCGGGCGTCAAGGGCCGCCTGACCGCGTTCTTCTTCCGCAGCGCGGGCCAGATCCCGGTCGACCGTTCGGGCAAGGACGCGGGCCAGGCCGCGATCCGCGAGGGTCTCGGCGTGCTCCGCAAGGGGGAACTGCTCGGCATCTATCCCGAGGGCACCCGCTCGCACGACGGCCGCCTCTACAAGGGCAAGGTCGGTGTCGCGGTGATGGCGCTGAAGGCCGGGGTGCCGGTCGTCCCCTGCGCGATGATCGGCACTTTTGAGGCTCAGCCGCCGGGCCGGGTCGTCCCGCGCGTCCACCCCATCACCATCCGCTTCGGCAAACCCCTCGACTTCTCCCGCTACGAGGGAATGGAGGACGAGAAGGCCATCCTGCGGGCGGCCACCGACGAGCTCATGTACGCCATCCTGTCACTGTCCGAACAGGAGTACGTCGACCAGTACGCGGCCGTCGTCAAGGCGGAGCAGGCCGCGGCCCGGGCGGAGAAGGAACGCCGCTTCCCGCGGCTGCCGCTGAGCTGACCCCGCATGACCGAGGGGCGGCCGGAGATCCGGCCGCCCCTCGTCGCCATGGTGGGCGGTTACGGCTTGGGCGTGGCGTGCGGAGCGCAGGTGACGTCCGCGGTGTCCAGCTTGCCGGTGAGCAGGTAGGCGTCCACCCGGTCGTTGATGCACGGGTTGACCAGTCCGGTCACACCGTGGGAGCCCGCGTCCTTCTCCGTGATCAGGCGGGAGCCCTTGAAGCTCTTGTGCAGTTCGACGGCGCCCGCGTACGGCGTGGCGGCGTCACGCGTGGACTGCACGATGAGGACGGGCGGCAGGCCCTTGTGGGTCTTGACGTGCACCGGGGTCTGCTGCTTGACGGGCCAGGTCGCGCACGGCAGGTTCATCCACGCGTTGGCCCAGGTCATGAACGGGTAGTCCTTGTTGAGCCGCGTGTTGTCGCGGTCCCACTTCCGCCAGCTGGTGGGCCACTTGGCGTCGGTGCACTCGACCGCCGTGTAGACGGCGTTGCTGTTCTCCGAGGCGATGTTGCCCGCGGTGTCGGACAGGTCCGGGGCGGCGGCGTCGACCAGCGCCTGGGTGTCGCCCGCGACGTACTTGCTGAACGCCGTCGCAACCGGCACCCAGGAGGAGTCGTAGTACGGGGCGCTCTGGAAGAAGGAGATCAGTTCGGCCGGGCCGACGACCCCGCCGAGGGGGTTCTTCTTGGCGGTGGCGCGCAGCTGGAGCCACTTGGCCTGGACGGCGGCGCGGGTGGTGCCCAGGTGGAAGCTCGCGTCGTTGGCGGCGACCCAGTCCTCCCAGTCCTTCCAGCGGCCCTCGAAGGCCACGTCCTGCTCCAGGTTGGCCTGGTACCAGATGTTCTGGCGGGACGGGTTGACCACGCTGTCGACGATCATCCGGCGGACGTGCCCCGGGAAGAGCGTGCCGTAGACGGCGCCGAGGTAGGTGCCGTAGGACACGCCGAGGTAGTTGAGCTGCTTCTCGCCGAGCGCGGCACGGATGACGTCCAGGTCGCGCGCGGTGTTCGGCGTGGTCATGTACGGCAGCATGCCGCCGCTGCGGTCGTAGCAGCCGTCGGCGTACTCACGGGCCAGCTTGCGCTGGGCGGTCTTGTCGGCCTCGGTGTCCGGCACCGGGTCGGCCTTGGGCGCCTTGACGAACTCCTGCGGGTCGATGCAGGAGATGGGTGCCGAGTGGCCGACGCCGCGCGGGTCGAAGCCCACGAAGTCGTACGCCTTCGCGGTGTTGGCCCACAGGGGGTTCTTGGTGGTGACCCGGCGCGGGAAGCGCATGCCGGAGCCGCCCGGGCCGCCGGGGTTGTAGACGAGCGCGCCCTGGCGCTCCTCCTTCGTCCCGGTGCTGCCGATGCGGTCGACGGCCAGCTTGATCTGCTTGCCGTACGGCTCGGCGTAGTTCACCGGTACGGAGACCCAGCCGCACTGGATCGGCTTCTCCAGCCCCCAGTCGGCGGGGCAGTCCTTCCAGTCGATCCCGGTCTTGGCGGCCCGGTCCGCGGCGATCGCGGCACCCTGGGCCTCACGGTCCTGTCCGTGCCGCTCGGCCGCACCGGCCGCGGGCGCCGAGACTGCTCCGGCCAGCAGGGTGGCCGTGACGAGCGCTCCGGCCGAACCGAGCGCCAGCACACGCTTCTTCGGTCTGATGTCCCTCAAGTGGGCCCCTCCCCGTACATAGCTGCGATTGGTCACGGGGATCCTCGCGGCTGTGAGCCGTCTGAGAACAGGGGTTGTTGACCTTCTTTGCCAATCCGATAACCGGATGATCACGTCCCGTTAGCGGAACACGCCCTCGTTCGCCTCGTCCAGTACCCGCCGCAGCCGCAGAGCATCGGCCGCGACGGCGGTCACCAGCACGGCGGGTCCGGCGAGCGGCGCCACGGCGGCCCCCTCCCCCAGCATCCGCGCCGCCACCGGCTCTCGCGCGAACTCGGGCCGCGCGATGACGAGTTGTCCGACGGCGCGGTGCCCCGCCAGCACGGCGGGCCCGTCCCAGCCGCCCGGGGCGCCGGGCCCGCATGCCAGTTCCTGGTCGAGCACGGTCCGTCCGGCGATCCGCACCGTGAGACGGCTGGTGAGGCGCCCGGGTTCCTCCCCGGCCCGCCCCAGCACCTGCTCCTCACGCAGCACGAGCCGGGCTCCCGCCGCGAGGTCGACGCACGTGGTGACGTACAGGTCACTGCCCCGCGCCGAAATCAACTGCTCGGGCAGCCACCACAGTTCGCCACCCTCGCCCACTCGGATCCGGACGTCGTACCGGGCCTCCCCCTTCCCCTGCCCCGGCAGCGCGATGGTCGCCGCGGCGGACCCGACGTGCAACCGGGCGCCCTCCCCCACCTCGGCCTCCACGGCGAACCGGTCACCGCCGAGCGGCCCGCTCATCGCGCCGACGAGCATGACCCGCGCCCCGGCCCCGCTCGCCCGGGTGCGGCGCGGCGCCAGCGGCCCCTCGCCCTCCAGCACGGGCAGCGCCGTACCGCCCCGCCCGTCGTCCCGGGCGACGATCCGGGCGGTCGCCCGCACCCCGGTCACGGTCACGCGACCCACGCGGCAAGCCGCCCGCGCACCCACTCGGCCACGTCCCCCACGCCCGCCGGGCTCCTGAGCGACTGGAACACCACCGGCAACTCGGCCCGCTGCGCCTTCGCGTCGGCGGCCATCCGCGCCAGGTCGGAGCCCACGTACGGCGCGAGGTCGGTCTTGTTCACCACGAGCAGATCGGCGGTGGTGACCCCCGGACCGCCCTTGCGCGGGATGTCGTCACCCCCGGCGACATCGATGACGAAGATCTGCGCGTCCACGAGCCCCCTGGAGAAGGTCGCGGTCAGATTGTCCCCACCGGACTCCACCAGGATCAGATCCAGCGGCCCCACCTCGCCCTCCAGGTCCTCGACCGCTTCGAGGTTGGCGGAGATGTCGTCCCGGATCGCGGTGTGCGGACAGGCACCCGTCTCCACGGCCGCGATCCGCTCCGGCGGCAACACCGCCTCCCTGAGCAGGAACTCGGCGTCCTCCCGGGTGTAGATGTCGTTCGTGACGACAGCCAACGACAACTCGTCGCGCAGCACCCGGCACAGCGCGGCGACGGTAGCGGTCTTCCCGGACCCGACGGGCCCCCCGAGCCCGATCCGCAGGGCACGGCGAGTGCCGTCGGGGCGGCGGGCGTCGGCGCTGAGGGCGGGGGTGGCGTGAGTGTGGCTGTGGTCGAGGTGCATGGAGACGGCTCCCAACTCTTTTGACTGAGCTTGGCCCTTACCAGCCCGTCCGGCGTTTGAGGACGAGGCCGTTCAGGCCGAAAGGGGGGTCCAGGGGGCGCAGCCCCCTGGCGGGGTCGAAGGGGCGGAGCCCCTGGGGACGGGAAAGGGTAGGGGCGGCGGGGGCGAAGACCCCCTACGAAGCGAACAGCCGCACGGACCACCCCGCATGCCACTCCGCCCCCACCTCCAACAACGGCGCCGACGCCGCAGGCAACACATCCACCCCCTCATCGGCCACCCGCCGAGCCGCCTCAACCGCCCGATCCGCGACACCGTCCAGCTCCGGCGCCAGCCGAGCCAGCACCCCCGTCGCATCGAACGGGTCCAGACCCAGCAACCGCACCGTCGCCGTCGCCGGCCCGCTCACACTCTCGTACGCCGCACAGTACGCCGCGTCCAACGCCCCCAGCCCGGCCACCCGCGCCACGACCCCCAGCACCACCGGCTGATGGACGCCCTTGGGAAACTCCCGTGCCAGCGCGTCCAGTTCCCCGGCCGGCCAGGCCACCCGCGCGGCCCGCATCAGCTGCCGCCCCAGCCGCCGAGCGGCCCCCCGCAACGCGGGCGACGGAGTCCGCGCGTCCGCCGCCGCGTCCAACGCCCCGGGATCCGCCCCGAGCGCGGCGGCCGCCGCGAGCGCGCCGGACACCAGCCCCACGGTGTGCAGCCGCCCCCGGCAGAAGTCCTCCAGGCTCCCGGCCCCGTCGATCCGCCCGGCCCTGACGGCCGCCTCGGCCCCGCCGGAGTGCGCGTGCCCGCCGGCGGGGAAGCGGCCGTCGGCCAGGACGAGAAGTGCTGCCCTGGACATCAGAAGAGGAAGTAACGCTGGGCCATGGGCAGTTCGGCCGCCGGTGTCGCCTCGACCAGCTCCCCGTCGATGCGCACGGCGAAGCTGTCGGGGTCGACCTCGACACGCGGCCGGGCGTCGTTCTCCTTCATGTCCGCCTTCGTCACCCCACGCGTCGACTCGATGGCGACGAAGCGCTTGCCCAGGTGCAATCGCTCCGGCAGCCCGTCGTCGATGGCGAGCGGCGCCACGAAGTTGAACGAGTTGGCGGCGGGCGCCCGTCCGATCGCCCCGTACATCGGCCGCGGGAGTATCGGCTGCGGCGTCGGGATGGACGCGTTCGCGTCACCCATCTGCGCGTACGCGATCTGACCGCCCTTGAGGACGAGTTGCGGCTTGACCCCGAAGAAGGCGGGCTCCCACAGCACCAGGTCGGCGAGCTTGCCGGTCTCCACGGAACCGATCTCCCGGCCCAGCCCCTGGGCGAGCGCCGGGTTGATCGTGTACTTGGCGACGTACCGCCGCACCCGCCGGTTGTCGGCCCGCCCGTCCCCGGGCAGCGCGCCCCGCCGGCGCTTCATCACATGCGCGGTCTGCCAGGTCCGCAGGACGACTTCCCCCACCCGTCCCATGGCCTGGGAGTCGGAGGAGATGATCGAGATCGCGCCCAGGTCGTGCAGTATGTCCTCGGCGCCGATCGTCGACGGCCGGATCCGGGACTCGGCGAAGGCCAGGTCCTCGGGGACGGCGGGGTTGAGGTGGTGGCACACCATCAGCATGTCGAGGTGTTCCTCGGCGGTGTTGACGGTGAACGGCCGCGTCGGGTTGGTGGAGCTGGGCAGCACGTGCGGCTCGGAGACCACGGTCATGATGTCCGGGGCGTGCCCGCCGCCGGCGCCCTCGGTGTGGTACGCGTGGATGCCGCGCCCGGCGATCGCGGCGAGCGTGTCGCCGACGAAACCGGCCTCGTTGAGGGTGTCGGTGTGGATGGCGACCTGGATGCCGGTGCGGTCGGCGACGGTCAGCGAGGCGTCGATGACGGCCGGGGTGGAGCCCCAGTCCTCGTGCAGCTTCAGGCCCAGCGCGCCGCCGCGGATCTGCGACAGCATCGCCTCGTGCGAGACGGTGTTGCCCTTGCCGAGGAAGCCGATGTTGAGCGGGTAGGCCTCCATCGCCTCCAGCATCCGGGCCAGGTGCCAGGGGCCGGGGGTGACGGTGGTGGCCTTGGAGCCCTCGGCCGGTCCGGTGCCGCCGCCGACCAGCGTGGTGATACCGGCGGAGAGAGCCTCGTCGGCGATCTGTGGGCAGATGAAGTGGACGTGCGCGTCGATGGCGCCGGCGGTGAGGATCCGCCCGTTGCCCGCGATGACCTCCGTCTCGGGGCCGATGACCAGGTCCGGGTGGACGCCGTCCATGGTGTCGGGGTTGCCGGCCTTGCCGATCCCGGTGATCCGGCCGTCGCGGATGCCGACGTCGGCCTTGACGATCCCCCAGTGGTCGACGATGACGGCGCCGGTGACGACGGTGTCGGGGGTGCCTTCCGCGCGGGTGGCGCGGGACTGGCCCATGGACTCGCGGATGACCTTGCCGCCGCCGAAGACCGCCTCGTCGCCGGCGAGTCCCAGGCCGCCCGAACGGTCCTCCTCGATCTCGATCAGCAGGTCGGTGTCGGCGAGCCGGATCCGGTCACCGGTGGTCGGGCCGAACAGGTCCGCGTATGCGGCGCGGGAGATCTCAGGCATCCAGGGCACCCCCGGTCTCCCCGCGCAGGCCGGGCACGACGCGGGCGCCGCCGAGCGGGACGAGTTCGACGTCGACGGGGACACCGGGCTCGAAGCGCACGGCGGTGCCGGCGGCGACGTTCAGGCGCTTGCCGCGCGCCGCGGCACGGTCGAACTCCAGGCCCGGGTTGGCCTCGGCGAAGTGGTAGTGGGAGCCGACCTGGACCGGCCGGTCGGCGGCGTTGAGGACGGTGAGCCTGGTGACCTCGCGGCCCTCGTTGTAGACGACCGGGTCGTCGGCGAAGAGGATCTCTCCGGGAATCATCGGGACGCCCCTCACACGATCGGGTCGTGGACGGTGACGAGCTTGGTGCCGTCCGGGAAGGTGGCCTCGACCTGGACGTCGTGGATCATCTCGGGGACGCCTTCCATGACGTCGTCCCGGGTGAGCAGCTTGCGCCCGGAGGACATGAGTTCGGCGACGGTACGGCCGTCACGCGCCCCTTCGAGGATGTGCGAGGTGATGAGGGCCACCGCCTCGGGGTGGTTGAGCCTGAGTCCACGGGCCCGGCGCTTGTCGGCCACGTCCGCCGCGACGTGGATCAGCAGCCTCTCTTGCTCGTGCGGGGTCAGTTGCACGTCCCACCTCACAGTCCTCGCTCCGGACCGTGCGGGGTCCGGTTGCCGCGGCCACGGGCCGAAGTCCCTGGTGGCGTGGACCGGCAGGCTAGTGCGAGCGGGTTTCGGGGACGTTAACCGAGTCGTGACCCGTCAGCCGCCGCACGGACGGACGGCTGGGGTGCTCATGGCGGGCGGAGCCCGCGCCGACGCTGTCGACGCCGGCCGCGAGCGCGCGCCCCGCTAGGAGCGGTCGTGCCCCCGGTGTTCCGCCGCGATGCCGAAGCGCCGGCGTTCGCCGCTAGCGGGCGCGGCCTCGTGGACGCGGGAGACGGAGCTGATCACCTGCTCCTCCTCCGGCTGGTCGAGGGCGTCCAATCGCTCCAGGTCGGCGGCGGAGACAAGGGCGACGAGGGGCTTGCCGTGCCGGGTCACGACGACGCGTTCGCCGCCGTACACCACTCGGTTGATCAGGTCGGCGAGTTCAGCCCTGGCTTGCGTCACCGGAATCTCGTAGGCCATATCCCCATTCTAACGTCACGTACGTCCTGTACATTTTTTACAGATGCCGGTCCACCGGAGACGGCTCTGCCGTGAGGAGGGGTATGCCATGACCCGACCGTTCGCCCGCCACGTCCTGCCCGAGTTCACCGAGCGCACCAGCACCGGTCACCGCACGCTCGATCCGTACTCGAAGCTGCTTCAGGGGCGGATCGTCTTCCTCGGGACACCGGTCGACGACGCCTCGGCCAACGACGTCATGGCGCAGTTCATGCATCTGGAGCACGACGCCCCCGACCGGGACGTCTCGCTGTACATCAACTCCCCCGGCGGCTCGTTCAGCGCGATGACGGCGATCTACGACACCATGCGGTACATCAGCTGTGACGTGCAGACGATCTGCCTGGGGCAGGCGGTCTCGTCCGCCGCGGTGCTGCTCGCGGCCGGTGCGCCGGGCAAGCGGTTCGCCCTGCCGGGCGCGCGGGTGGTGCTCCGGCAGCCGGCGCTGCCCGAGCCGACGCAGGGTCAGCCGAGCGATCTCTCCATCCAGGCGGAGGAATTGAGCCGGATGCGCGGCCTGCTGGAGGGGATGCTCGTTCACCACACCGGCCGCACCCCGGAGCAGGTCGCCGCCGACCTCGAGCGGGACCTGATGCTGGACGCCCGGGGCGCGCTGGAGTACGGGCTGGTGGACGGGGTCATCCCGAGCCGCAGGGCGTCGCACACCGCCGCTCCGGACGCGGGGTGAGCCGCCGATGCTGCCACCGGAACTGCCGCCGCTGCCGGCCCTGACCCGCGCCGAGGGCGAGCTGATCGACCGTTACCTGGACGTGGTCGACCTGCTGGGGCGCATCAACCCGGCGCAGCACGGTGACACCTACCGTGGACTGCGGGCCGCCCAGGCGCTGGTGAGCAAGGCGGTGCAACTGCGCGACGCGCTGACGCTGATGCACCAGCGGGGCGAGACGGAGCTGCACGCGGCCACCCTGGCCCGGGCGCTCAGGGTGCTGGACGGCGAGCGCCGTACCGCTCGCGTCACCGTGCCCCCGGACGGCGCCGGTTGACGCTTGCGCGCTCGGGTCTGAGTCGAAACGGCCCAAAAGACGTACCCACGTTCGGAGTAGCAGCGCATCCTTTTCCAGGGTTTCCGAAGTTGCGCGAACCGCCCGGCCGATGACCGCCGGGAGAGGCTTCCGCCCTGGTGGGAGGGTGCGCGGCTGTCCCGTCAGCGGCTCGAACACACACCTGTCCACCCGAACGGGCGAGTGGTGAGTAACACCACAAATCCCTGGTTCCGTTGGGATTTTCAGACAGTTGTGGGCGAAGATCCCTGTCTGACGACAAGCCCCCGCCACAACGGCGGGGCGATCCGAGCGGACGCCGAGTCCTGCCGCCGCCCGGATGACCGGTCGACAGGAGTGGATCGGCAGGAGTGGAGGACCCGAGCAAGACGGGTCGCCGGAGCGGACATCCGTTCGCCTCCGAGCAGCCCTTGGGGTGAAGCCGCGGCAACGCGGCCGGGCAACTTCGCCAGCCCGAATCCGACAGGTCATCCTTCACAGGCGGCTGACGAAGGGTTGCGCATGACTGCGCTCAATCGTGTCCCGTCGCTCATGGTCCGGGCCGGTACGGCCTCGGCCTTCGCCATCGCCGCCGTCGGCGGCTCGATAGCGGTACCCGGTGTCGCCCCCGACGCCGCTGCCGCGACTCCGGCGACGAAGGCACTCCAGATCGCCGCGTCCAAGAAGGGCTCCCCGTACAAGTGGGGCGCCACCGGGCCGCGCAGGTTCGACTGCTCGGGGCTCACGCTGTACTCGTTCAAGAAGGCGGGCAAGACCCTGCCGCGGACGGCCGCCCAGCAGTACAACAAGACCCACCACATCTCGGCCGGCAATCGCAAGGCCGGGGACCTGGTCTTCTTCCATTCGGGGTCGAACGTCTACCACGTCGGCATCTACGCCGGAAAGGGGAAGATCTGGCACGCCCCCAAGACGGGCGACGTGGTGAAGCTTCAGAAGATCTGGACGCGGAGCGTCTGGTACGGCCGCGTCAGCTGACCGGCCGTCACGCCTCGCACGGCTCCGGGTACAGGGCCATCCCCGGAGCCGTGCGAGGCCGTGCGGCGCCCTGTCAGGGCCGGTGTGGGGCCGGAACAGCCCCGTACCGGCCCTTGGGCTCCCGCCCCGGCCCTAGGGCTCCTGCTGCCCCGCTGTCGTGACCGGCCGGGCCGGCACCGCCCACGGCAGCTCGATGAGGACGGTCTTGCCGCCCTCTCTGGTGCGCCGCACCCTGAGCCTGCCGCCGCTCTCGGCGGTCAGCCAGCGGATGATGACCATGCCGCGGCCGTTGTCCTGCTGCACGGCCGCGGGGAGTCTCCTCGGAAGACGGGGATGGCTGTCGGTGACACCGATGCGCAGGTGTTCGTCACGGTCGAGCGCGAGGTCCACCGTGAAGGTGGGTGACTGCCCGAAGGTGTGCTGTACGGCGTTGGTGGCGAGTTCGGAGACGATGAGCCGGACGGTCTCGGCCGCGTCGGTGTCCGATGGAAGGCCCCACTCCGCCAGGGTGCCCACGACGTAGGTGCGGGCCGCGGCGACCGAGGCGGGATCGCTCGGCAGAGTGACGGATGCTTCCAGATGGTCTGCCATGACGACGTCGTCCCTTTCCCACGGGACCGGAGTCCGACACGGAGCGGATGGTTCGAGTACGGTCCCGGACTGGTGCTTCATCGCCAGACTGCCATCAGCGCGCCGGTCAGCGGGTGGGATCCACCAAGATATGCATATATCTGTCGCTCGAAGCGGTGAACCCTGCGACGGCAGACCGTATTCGGGTGGCACGTAAGGAGTAATGGCGAGTAAGGAGTGGCCCATGCAGAACGGTCCCGCGGTGCGTCGCCGGAAACTGGGCGACGAACTGCGCACGCTGCGCACCGGTGCGGGCCTCACCAGTGGCGAGGCCGCCCGTCTGGTGGGCTGGCACCAGTCGAAGGTGAGCCGGATCGAGACGGGCGCCAGCGGGGTGAAATCGGCCGATGTGCGGTTACTCCTGGACGCCTACGGGGTGACGGACCGCCAACTGCGTGAGCTGCTGATGGTGCTGGCGGGGTCGGACGAGGGCGGCGGCCGGCACCACTGGTGGCACGCCTATCGGGGGGTGCTGCCGCCCACCTACCGTGACTTCATCAGCCTGGAGTCGCAGGCGAGCCGGATGCGCACGCTGGAGACATCGGTGGTCCCGGGGCTGCTTCAGACGCCGGAGTACGCCCGTGCCGTCACCCGGGCGGCCGTGGGCGGGGGTGCCGACGACACCGAGGAGCGGCTGGACGCGCTGGTGGAGGTGCGGCTGGCCAGGCAGGACGTGCTGCGGTCGGATCCGCCGCTGGAGCTCAGCGCCGTACTGGACGAGGGGGTGCTGCGGCGGGAGGTCGGCGGGCCGGACGTGATGGCGCGGCAGCTTCGACGGCTCACGGAGGCGGCGCGTCTGCCGCAAGTGCGCCTCCAGGTGTTGCCGTTCTCCGCCGGGGCGCATATCGGTATCACCGGCCCTTTCGTTATCTTCTCATTTCCGCGCACTTCTGATCTGGATGTGGTTGTTCTCGACCACTTGACGAGTAGCCTCTACCTCGAACGGAAAGAAGACCTCCGGGCCTACTCAGAGGCCTTCAACTCCCTTCAGATCCACGCCCTTTCACCCGAGGACTCGTTGGATTACATCGCCGGTATAAGTGACGGCGCGTAAGGAGGCACCATGTCTGCACTGCCTCGGAACGTACCTTCCAGCACTGATCTGCACGACGTGCGGTGGCTGCGCAGCAGTCACAGCACCGGAGCGAACAACTGTGTGGAGACGGCGAGGCCGCGCTCCGGTCCCTGGACCGGGCTGCTCGCCGTGCGCGACTCCAAGGACCCGGCCGGACCCGCGCTGCTCTTCTCCCCCGGGAGCTGGGCGGGGTTCCTGGCCGCGCTCCGGTGACCTTCTGATCGGTTCCGATCAGATTCCGTCCAGGCGGCGCACGGCCGTGTCACGCCGACTCATGGTCGCGTCTCGCCGATGACTCGTACAGCGCGTTCGACCTCGGCCCCGGAGAGGTCCGCCCGGGCGGTCAGCCTGAGCCGTGAGATGCCGTCGGGCACGGAAGGAGGACGGAAGCAGCCCACGGCCAGGCCTGCCGCCCGGCAGTCCGCCGCCCAGCGCACGGCACTCTCCGGGGACGGGGCACGCACGGAGACGACCGCGGCGTCCGGACGCACCGCCTCCAGACCCGCCGCCGTCAGGCGTGCGTGGAGTTCGGCGGCCACCTCTCGCGCCCTCGCCGCCCGTGCCGGCTCACGGCGCAGCAGCCTGAGGGCGCCCAGGGCCGCGCCCGCCGCGGCGGGGGCGAGGCCCGTGTCGAAGATGAACGTTCGTGCCGCGTTGACCAGGTGGTCGATCACCCGGGCCGGGCCGAGGACGGCACCGCCCTGGCTGCCCAGCGACTTGGACAGGGTGACCGTGACGACCACGTCCTCGGCGCCGGCGAGCCCGGCCGCGTACGGGGCTCCCCGGCCGCCGTCGCCCAGGACACCCAGGCCATGGGCGTCGTCGAGGACCAGCCCTGCGCCGTGTTCCCGGCACGCCTCGGCGAGCGCGGCCAGCGGAGCCGCGTCCCCGTCGACGGAGAACACCGTGTCGGAGACGGCGACCGCGGCCCCCTCGTGCGTGTCCAGGGCCTTGCGGACCGCCTCCGGGTCGGCGTGCCCGACGACCTGGGTCGTGCCACGGGCCAGCCGGCATCCGTCGATGAGGGACGCGTGGTTGCCCGCGTCGGAGACGATCAGCGAGCCGTGCGGCCCGAGTGCGGTGACGGCCGCGAGGTTGGCCGCGTAGCCGGAGGAGAACACCAGGGCCGCCTCGAAGCCGCAGAACGCGGCCAGCTCGCGCTCCAGCTCGGTGTGCAGTTCCGTGGTGCCGGTCACCAGCCGGGAGCCCGTGGAGCCGCCGCCCCAGGTCCGGGCCGCCCGCACGGCCCCCTCGGTCACCTCGGGATGGCGGGCCAGACCCAGGTAGTCGTTGCTCGCGAGGTCGAGGAGCGGTGAGTCGGCGACCCGGGGCCGGAGGGTCCGTACCAGTCCGGCGCGGCGGCGCTGCTCCGCCTGGTCGTCGATCCAGCCGAACGCCATGGCTCCTCCGGGGATTTTGTAGGCAGTGGACAGACACTAACCGGACGCCCAGCCGCCCAGGATGTGGCAATACCCACACGGCCAAGCCGTCTCCGTTGTGCAAACTCTCCTTGGCCCGGAGCAGTCACGTAGGACAGGATCGGACCTCATGGACCTGCTGAACACGCTGGTGGACAAGGGGCTTCGGCGCGAGCTGCCGACCCGCGAGGAAGCACTCGCCGTGCTGGCCACCTCCGACGACGACGTACTCGATGTGGTGGCCGCGGCCGGCAAGGTGCGCCGGCACTGGTTCGGCCGGCGCGTGAAACTCAACTACCTGGTCAACCTCAAGTCCGGCTTGTGCCCCGAGGACTGCTCCTACTGCTCCCAGCGGCTCGGCTCCAAGGCCGAGATCCTGAAGTACACCTGGCTCAAGCCCGACCAGGCCTCCCAGGCCGCCGCCGCGGGCCTGGCCGGGGGTGCCAAGCGGGTCTGTCTGGTGGCCAGCGGGCGCGGTCCGACGGACCGGGACGTGGACCGGGTCTCCGAGACCATCAGGACGATCAAGGAGCAGAACGAGGAGGTCGAGGTGTGCGCCTGCCTCGGTCTGCTCTCCGACGGCCAGGCCGAGCGGCTGCGCGAGGCCGGCGCGGACGCGTACAACCACAACCTCAACACCTCCGAGGGGACGTACGCGGACATCACGACCACGCACACGTACGCCGACCGGGTGGACACGGTGCAGAAGGCGCACGCGGCCGGCCTGTCCGCCTGCTCGGGCCTCATCGCGGGCATGGGTGAGAGCGACGAGGACCTGGTCGACGTCGTCTTCTCGCTGCGCGAGCTGGACCCGGACTCCGTGCCGGTGAACTTCCTGATCCCGATGGAGGGCACGCCGCTCGCCAAGGAGTGGCACCTCACCCCGCAGCGCTGCCTGCGCATCCTGGCGATGGTCCGGTTCGTCTGCCCGGACGTCGAGGTGCGCATCGCGGGCGGCCGTGAGGTGCACCTGCGCACCATGCAGCCGCTGGCCCTGAACCTGGCCAACTCCATCTTCCTCGGCGACTACCTGACCAGTGAGGGCCAGGCGGGCAAGGCCGACCTGGAGATGATCGCGGACGCCGGGTTCGAGGTGGAGGGCGCCGGCGAGGTGACGCTGCCCGAGCACCGCGCGGCGGCCGGGGGTGGCTGCGGGTCGCACGCCGAGGCCGGCTGCGGTTCGCACGCGGACGCGGGGTGCGGCTCGCACGAGGGCGGCGGCGTCTGCGGTACCGCCGCGACCGCCACGGTGGCGGGCGAGCCCCGCACCGACCTCGTCGCCGTCCGCCGCCGGGGTGCCGGAACGGACCTCGCGCCCAATGCCTGACCTTTCCGGCCCGAGCGTGCCGGAGCTGCTGGAGCTGGACCGGCGGCACGTGTGGCATCCGTACGGCCCGATGCCCGGGCGGGTCGATCCGCTCGTCGTGGAGTCGGCGAGCGGGGTCCGGCTCCGGCTCGCCGACGGCTCGGGTGAACTCGTCGACGGCATGTCGTCGTGGTGGTCGGCGATCCACGGCTACAACCACCCGGTCCTGAACGAGGCGGCGCGCGAGCAGCTCGGACGGATGAGCCATGTGATGTTCGGCGGGCTCACCCACGAGCCCGCCGTCCGCCTCGCGAAGCTCCTCGTCGACATGTCACCGGAGGGACTGGAGCATGTCTTCCTGGCCGACTCCGGTTCGGTGTCGGTCGAGGTCGCGGTCAAGATGTGCCTCCAGTACTGGCGTTCGCTCGGCCGTCCGGAGAAGCGGCGGCTGCTGACCTGGCGCGGCGGCTACCACGGCGACACCTGGCAGCCGATGTCCGTGTGCGATCCCGAGGGCGGGATGCACGAGCTGTGGAGCGGGGTGCTCCCGCGCCAGGTGTTCGCGGACCCGCCGCCGACGGAGTACGAGGACGCCTACGCCGGCCGGCTGCACGATCTGATCGAGCGGCACGCCGGTGAGCTGGCCGCCGTGATCGTGGAGCCGGTGGTGCAGGGCGCGGGCGGGATGCGGTTCCACTCCCCCGCGTATCTGCGGACCTTGCGCGAGGCGTGCGACGCGCACGACGTGCTGCTGGTGTTCGACGAGATCGCGACCGGCTTCGGGCGCACCGGCGCGCTGTTCGCGGCGGACCACGCGGCCGTGTCCCCGGACGTGATGTGCGTGGGCAAGGCCCTGACCGGCGGGTACCTGACGATGGCGGCGACGCTGTGCACCGCGCGCGTGGCCGACGGCATCTCGCGGGGCGAGGTGCCGGTGCTGGCCCACGGGCCGACGTTCATGGGCAATCCGCTGGCGGCGGCCGTCGCCTGCGCCTCCCTCGGGCTGCTGCTCGGACAGGACTGGCTCGCGGAGGTCAAGCGGATCGAGGCGGGTCTGCGCGACGGGCTCGCCCCGGCCGCGCGGCTGCCGGGAGTGCGGGACGTACGGGTCCTGGGCGCGATCGGTGTCGTACAGCTGGACCACGAAGTCGACATGGCGGCGGCCACCCGGGCCGCCGTGCGCGAGGGCGTCTGGCTGCGGCCCTTCCGCGACCTGATCTACACGATGCCGCCGTACGTCACCGGTGACGCGGACCTGGCGCGGATCGCGCGTGCCGTGTGCGCGGCGGCGCGGGAGGGATGAGATGCCGGTACTGGTGATCACGGGGACGGGCACGGAGGTCGGCAAGACGGTCACGACCGCCGCCGTGGCGGCTGCCGCGGTGGCGGCGGGGCGGTCGGTCGCCGTGCTGAAGGCCGCGCAGACGGGTGTACGGCCCGACGAGCGCGGGGACGCCGACGAGGTCGCGCGGCTCGCGGGAGCCGTGACGACGGCTGAACTGGCCCGTTATCCGGAGCCGTTGGCTCCGGGCACGGCGGCACGGCGGGCGGGCATGGCACCGGTGCATCCGCACGAGGTCGCCGAGGCCGCCGCCAAGCTGGCCACGGAGCACGACCTGGTGCTGGTCGAGGGGGCGGGCGGGCTGCTCGTCCGGTTCGACGCGTCGGGCGGCACGCTCGCGGACGCGGCCCGGCTGCTGAAGGCGCCCGTGCTGGTCGTCGCCTCGGCCGGGCTGGGCACGCTGAACACGACCGAACTGACGGCGCGCGAACTGCGCTCCCGCAAGATCGAGTTGCTGGGCGTGGTGATCGGCAGCTGGCCCGGCTCCCCGGACCTGGCCTGCCGTTGCAACCTCGCCGATCTCCCTGAGGTGGCCCAAGTCCCGCTGCTGGGCGCACTGCCCGCCGGGGCCGGGGCGCTGCCGCCCGAGGAGTTCTCCGCGATGGCGCCGGGCTGGCTGGCGCCGCGGCTGTCCGGGACGTGGGACGCGGAGGCGTTCCGCGTGCGCAACGCTCCCTGAACGGGTGCCTCGGAGCCTGCGTCACATTCTGGGTCGGATCAGCGTACGTCGGCTGCCGCGTGCGGTCGCAAGGCGCCCGAGCGCCCTTGATGGGGGCTCCCGCGCCACGGGGCCCCGCGCGAGCGGAACCGAGAGGGGCGAGTGCGCGCCGGGCGGCGTGCGCCCAGCCGAGGATGTGACGCGGGCTCTCAGCGGCTGCCTGGGGCGTCGTCGTCCCCGAGCAGCCGTACCAGCTCGATCCGCGACCGGATGCCCAGCCGGGCGAAGACCCCGCGCAGATGGTGGTCGATCGTACGGGGGCTGAGGGCGAGACGGTCGGCGATCTCGCGGTTGGTGGCGCCCTCGGCGGCCATGCGGGCGATCATCAGCTGCTGGGCCGTCAGCCGGGCGGTCGGGTCGGTCTGTGCGGTGGGCCGCGGGGTCAACGGGGTGCCGAGGGCACGGAGTTCCGCCCGGGCCCGGGCCGCGCAGTGCGGGGCACCGAAGGACTCGAACGCTTCCAGGGCGCTGTGCAGCCGGTCGCGTGCCTCGCTGCGGCGGCGCAGTCGGCGCAGCGCGCCGCCGAACAGCAGTTCCGTGCGGGCCCGTTCGTAGTCGCGGGTGCCCCGGGCGTGCAGGTCGAGAGCGGTGCGGTAGTGGTCGACGGCCTCGGCGCCGGGGGCGAGCAGGGCCCGGCAGCGGGCGCTGAGGGCCAGGTCGTCGGGGCTGCGGACGGCGCTCGCCCAGCGGTGGTAGTCGGCGTGGGCGGCGCGCGCGACGCGGGTGTCGCCGGTGCGGACGGCGGCCTCCACGTAGTGCGGGGTGGCCAGGTGCCGGATGGCGCGGTGGCCGTGGCCGGGGCCGAATGCGGCGAGGGCGCGCAGCCGGGCCGCCGCGGCGGGGAAACGGCCGCCCGTCAGGTCGAGGAAGGCGAGCGCCCACTGGGCGAGGGCGGCGGGCAGGCCCAGGCCGCGCGGCAGGGCGTGGGCGCGGGCGGCCCGGGCGTGCTCGTGACAGGCCTCCTCGTCGCCGGTGACCGCCGCGAACATGGCCAGGGCGGCCCGCAGATGGCAGGCGCCGTTGTCCTGCCCGGTGGCGTACGCCAGCTCCAGCGCCTCCCTGGCGGCGGCCTCGGCGGCGCGGGAGCGGCCGGTCCAGAAGTCGGCGTAGGCACGGAACTCCATGGCCTGCGCCACGGTCGCGAGTGTGCCCCGGGCCCGGGCCGCGGTGGCCGCCCGGAGGGTGGCGGTGGCGGCGCGGTGGTCGTCGCCGAGCATCAGGGCGGTGATGCCGGCATGGATCAGCAGGGTGGGGTCGCCGCCGGGGCCACACCGTCCGGTGGTCCGCTTGAGCAGGTCCCGGGCGTCCTCGTAGCGGCCCTCCACCGCCGCGGCCAGCCCGCCGAGCGCGCCGGGCGGCGGCACGCCCAGCCAGTGGGCGACCAGGAACGCCTCCCGGCACCGCCGCAGGTCCCCGGTGTAGACGGCGGCCTCGGTGACCAGGGCCAGCAGTTCGACGGCCTCGCCCCCGCGCCCGCCCATCCGGCCCACGCCGGCTTCCTGAACCGGGCCCCCGGTGCGCGCGCTGTCGTACCCGACCACTCCGCCCGCACCGCCCCGCCCGGCTCCCGAACCGCCGTACTGGGCCGGACCCCCCGCTGGCCCGGACCGGATCGTCGCCGTCAGCAGTGCGTCGAAGGCCTCGGCCGCGTTGCCCGCGCGCAGGGCGAGGGCTCCGTTCAGGGCGGGGTCGTCGGTGCGGGCGGCCAGGGTGCGGGCCCGGTCCGCGTCGCCGGTGCGCCAGGCGTCGGCGGCGGCGCCGGCCAGCAGCCGGGTACGGGTGCCGGGGTCGGTACAGAGGGCGGCGGCGCGTTCGGCGAGCGCACCGGCCAGCGCCGTGTCGCCGGCGGCCCGGGCCCGGTCGGCGGACGTGCGGAGTTCCGCGGTGAGGCGCGCGCTGGGGCCGAGGGCGCCCGCGGCCCGGTGCCAGGAGCGGCGGGGCGCCTCGCCCCGGCCGCTCAGCACCCGGGCGAGCAGCCGGTGGGCCTCGCGCCGGTCCGCCGGGGACGCGGCGTCGTACGCGGCGATCCTCGTCCAGGCGTCGCGGAACTCCACCCCGTCGACGGCTGTACGGGCGACGCCCGCCACGTCGGCGGCCTCCAGCGGCCGGGTGTCGAGGCGGGCCGCGGCGACGGCGCGCAGGAAGGCGTGGGTGGCGACCGGATGCTGGTCGGCCGCGGCGAGGAGCAGCAGCAGCCGGGTGTCGTCGGGCAAGGTGCGGATCTCCTGCCGGTGGGCGCGCAGCAGCCGGGGCGCGACGGCGGCGGGTTCCGTGGGCAGCGGGTCGAGGCCCGCCGCCTGTCGTTCGGTCAGGCGCGGGAGGAGTTCGGCGACGGCGCGCGGGTCGCCGTACGCGACGTGCCGCAGCCGCGCGCGGACGCCCGCGGTCGGGGCGGGCCCCGCGTCGGGGAGCGGCGGTGGCGAAGTGCGGTCCAGAGGTGGGGGGTTCACCGGCGTCACCACACCATCGACGTTACTGGCGGGTCAGTTGACTCGTAAAGACTGGCGACTTCACCGATGCGGCGCGCGTAGACCCTTCCCCACACTCCTGGCGACCCCACCGTTTCAGGAGGCTTCATGCAACGCCACAAGCGTCGTATCGCCACGGCAGTTTCGGCGGTGACCGCATCGTTCCTTCTGTCCCTCCCCCTCACCGCGGCCCCGGCCCACGCGGCGAGTCACAACCCGGTCGTGTTCGTGCACGGGCTCAGCGGTTCGGCGAGCGGCTGGGACGACTGGGTCGCGGACTTCGAGGCCGACGGCTACTCCTCCTCGGAGCTGTTCGCGTGGTCGTACGACTGGACCCAGTCGAACGCCACCACCGCCCAGCAGCTGGCCACCGAGGTGAAGTCCGTGCTGGCGAAGACCGGCGCCTCGAAGGTGGACGTCGTCGTCCACTCCATGGGCGCGCTGAGCGGCCGCTACTACCTCAAGAACCTCGGCGGGACGTCGTACGTCGACGACTTCGTGTCGGTCGCCGGGGTGAACCACGGCACCTCCGTCGCCTCCCTGTGCGGGTGGCTGTACACGTCCTGCAAGGAGATGCAGACGGGCAGTTCCTTCCTGACCGCGCTCAACTCCGGTGACGAGACGCCCGGCAGCGTGTCGTACGCCGGCTACTGGTCGGACTGCGACGCGGCGGTCGTCCCGAACTCCTCTGCGCTGCTCAGCGGAGCGACCAACGTGGACGTCGGCTGCATCTCGCACACCGACATGAACGACGACCACGGCGTGTACGAGCAGGTGCGGGACTTCATCTCGTAGAGCCGTGTCCCGGAACCGTGCGAGGACACGGGGGTGCGACGGGCCCGTACGGGGGACAATCCCCGTAGGCCCGTCCTCTCCGGGAGGTCGCCATGCGGCTGCGCTCCACCGGCTCCGGCAAGGTGCCACGGGATCCCGTCCACCACCCGCTCTTCGCCCGCTACTACGCCCGCGTCAGCGCGTGCGCCGAGACCAGGCTGGGCCTGGCCGGGGTGCGCGAGCGGATGCTCGCCGGGCTGTCCGGGCGGGTGATCGAGATCGGCGCGGGCAACGGTCTGAACTTCGCGCACTATCCGGGAGCGGTCGCGGAGGTCGTCGCGATCGAGCCCGAACGCATGCTCAGACAGCTGGCCGCGAGGGCCGCCCTGCGCGCGGAGGTGCCGGTGGACGTGGTGCCGGGCGCGGCGGAGGCGCTGCCGGTGAAGAGCGAGGCCTTCGACGCGGTCGTGCTGTCCCTGGTGCTGTGCAGCGTCCGGGACGTGCCGCGTGCGCTGGGCGAGGTGCGGCGGGTGCTGCGGCCCGGCGGGGAGGTCCGGTTCTTCGAGCACGGCCGGGGCGGCGGCCGGGCGATGACCCTCACCCAGCGCGCCCTGGACGGGACCGTGTGGCCGGTGCTGAACGGTGGCTGTCATCTCTCCCGCGAGCCGGTCGCGGCGCTGCGGGCGGCCGGGTTCGAGCTCGGCCCGTACCGCGAGGTGCTGGTGCCGGAGAAGGGGCCGAGGCTGCCCACTTCGTTCTGCGTGCTGGGCTCCGCCTGGCGGCCCGGGGAACGGTGACCGCGGCACTCTCCTCCCCCGGGTGGAGAGTGCCCCTTACACCGGTGCCGGGGGTGCGACCTGAGGCGGAGACCCGCTCTGCCCCATGGGGGATACCGGGTGTGCGCCCCGTCACACTACGCTCGGCCGGGACGAGGACTCACGACGTCCAGGCGAGCGAGGAGGCGGCTTTGTCCACACCTGCTGCGGAGCACGCGCCCGGCCGGGCGCCCGGCGACGGGACCGCGGCCCGCGCCCGGGGACTGACCAAGGCGTACGGTTCCGGCGAGACCAGCGTGCTCGCCCTGGATTCGGTGGACGTGGACATCGAGCGCGGCCGGTTCACCGCGGTCATGGGGCCCTCGGGTTCCGGGAAGTCCACCCTGATGCACTGCCTGGCGGGGCTCGACACCGTCTCGGCCGGTCAGGTGTGGCTCGGCGACACCGAGATCACCGGGCTGAAGGAGCGCGAGCTGACCCGGCTGCGGCGGGACCGGATCGGCTTCATGTTCCAGTCGTTCAACCTCATCCCGACGCTGAACGCGGCCGAGAACATCACCCTGCCCATGGACATCGCGGGCAAGAAGCCCGACGAGAGGTGGCTGGACCAGGTGATCGACACGCTGGGGCTGCGGGGGCGGCTGAAGCACCGGCCCGCGCAGCTGTCCGGCGGGCAGCAGCAGCGCGTGGCCTGCGCCCGGGCACTGGCCTCCCGGCCGGAGCTGATCTTCGCCGACGAGCCGACCGGCAACCTCGACTCGCGGGCCGGACTTGAGGTCCTCGGGTTCCTGCGCGACGCGGTCGACGACCTGGGGCAGACCGTGGTCATGGTGACCCACGACCCGGGCGCCGCCGCCCACTCCGACCTGGTGCTCTTCCTCGCCGACGGACGGATCGTGGACGAGATGGAACGGCCCACGGCGGAGGCGGTCCTCGAACGCATGAAGCGTTTCGACGTCACGCGCGTCGCGGTCGACCGCGACGGCGCCGCCGAGGAGGACTGACCAGGTGCTCAAGGCGACCCTCCGCAGCTTCCTCGCCCACAAGGGGCGGCTGCTGCTGTCCGCGCTGGCCGTCGTGCTGTCCGTGGCGTTCGTCGCGGGCAGCCTGATCTTCTCCGACACGGTCACCCGCACCTTCGACCGGCTCTTCGCCTCCACCTCCGCGGACGTGACGGTGGAGCCGAAGACGGACCTCAAGTCGTCGGTGCCGACCGGCTCGGTCCAGACCGTGCCCGCCGCGCTCGCGGCCCGGGTCGCGAAGGTCGACGGGGTCGCCGCGACCCACGCGGACGTGTCCGTGCAGAACATCGTGGTGGTCGACAGCCGGAACAGGTCCGTGGGCCCGACCACCGGCGCCCCGACCATCGCCACCGACTGGTACCTCACCCACCGCAGCCCGGTGAAGCTGACCTCCGGTCACGCCCCGCACGGCGCGGACGAGGCGCTGCTCGACGCCGACACCGCCGACAAGAAGCACGTACGCATCGGCGACACGCTGACGGTGGAGGCGGCACCCGGCACCTTCCGGGTGAAGGTCGTCGGCATCGCCACCTTCACCACCACCAACCCGGGCGCGGCCCTGGTCTTCCTCGACCCCGCGGTCGCCGCCAAGGAGCTGCTCGGCTCGGCCGGCCGGGCCACCAGCATCTCGGTGGACGCGGCGAAGGGCGTGAGCGACGCCGAGCTCAAGAGCCGTGTCGGCCGGGTTACGGGCGCCGGGACCTACGACCTGAAGACCGCCGACGAACAGGCCAAGTCGGCCGCCGCCGACCTCGGCGGCTTCCTCGACGTGATCAAGTACGTGATGCTCGGCTTCGCCGGGATCGCCGTCCTGGTCGGGATCTTCCTGATCGTCAACACGTTCTCCATGCTGATCGCCCAGCGCACCCGGGAACTGGGCCTGCTGCGGGCGCTGGGCGCCGACCGGCGGCAGGTGCGGCGGTCGGTACTGACCGAGGCGGTGCTGCTCGGCCTGGTCGGCTCCACGCTGGGCCTCGCGGCCGGGATCGGGCTGGCGTTCGGGCTGATCACATTGATGAGCGCGTTCGGCATGAACCTCAAGGCGACGGAGATGGTCATCGGCTGGCCGACGCCCGTCTCGGCGTACGTCGTCGGCGTCGGCGTCACCTTCGTCGCGGCGTACCTGCCCGCCCGGCGCGCGGCGGGGGTCTCGCCGATGGCGGCGCTGGCGGACGCCGAGATCGCCGGGGTGGGACGGCCGCTGAAGACGCGCGCGATCGTCGGCGGCGCCGTCGGGGCGGCCGGTGCGGCCGCGCTGGCGGGCTGTGCGGCGGCGACGAAGACCGCCTCGGCGGCCTCCCTGCTGGGCGTCGGCGTCGTCCTGACCCTCGTCGCCACCGTCATCGCCGGGCCGCTGCTGGTCCGGCCGGTGATCCGGGTCCTGGGCGGCGTGTTCCCCGCGCTGTTCGGCTCGGTCGGCCGGATGAGCCAGCGCAACGCCCTGCGCAACCCCCGCCGCACCGGCGCCACCGCCGCCGCGCTCATGGTGGGGCTGGCGCTGGTCGGCGGGATGTCGGTGGCCAGCGCCTCCATGTCCCGGTCGTTCGACCAGCAGATCGACAAGACGCTCGGCGCGGACTTCACCGTGCAGAACGCCAACTTCCAGCCCTTCACCAAGGAGATCACCGACAAGGTGCGCGCCACCGAGGGCGTCCGGCTCGTCGTACGGCAGCGGTTCGTGCCGGTGGCGGTACGGCTGCCGGACGGCAAGCGGGTCGAGACGACCGCGTCGGGGTACGACCCGCAGGTGGACGACGTCGCCCACGTCACCTACAAGAGCGGCGACAGCGCGGCGGCGCTGGCCGGCGGGCACCTCGGCATGGACGTGAACTTCGCCGAGGACCACCACGTGCGCCTCGGGAGCACCGTCCCCGTGGAGCTCCCGGGCGGCAGGACCACCGACATGACCGTCGGCGCCCTCACCGACCAGGGCGGCTCGGGGTTCGGCATGCAGGGCGGGCTGTTCTTCGGCATCGCCACGGCCGAGAAGTACGTGCCCGGCGGCCAGGACGCGGCGCTGTACGTCGACAAGGCCCCCGGCACGAGCGCGGACCGGCTGCGCTCGCGCCTGGAGAAGACACTCGAGCCGTATCCGCAGGTCCAGGTCCGCGACCAGGCCGACTACAAGAAGCTGGTCCACGACCAGATCGCGGTCCTGCTCTATCTCGTGTACGCGCTGCTCGGCCTGGCGATCGTCATCGCGGTGCTCGGCGTCGTCAACACCCTCGCCCTGTCGGTCGTGGAGCGCACCCGGGAGATCGGCCTGCTGCGGGCCATCGGGCTGGCCCGGCGGCAGCTGCGCCGGATGATCAGGCTGGAGTCGGTGGTGATCGCGGTGTTCGGCGCGGTGCTGGGTCTCACCCTGGGCCTGGTGTGGGGCGTGTGCACCCAGCAGGTGCTGGCCCTCCAGGGCATGCACGCGCTGGCGATTCCCTGGGGCACGATCGTCGCGGTCGTGATCGGCTCGGCGGTGGTCGGTGTGGTGGCCGCCCTGCTGCCCGCGTTGCGTGCATCCCGCATGAATGTGCTGGCGGCCATCGCGCACGAGTGATGGAATCGCGGCGAAGACTCAAGTCGTCTACCGCCGAGGAGAGTTCATGCCGCGCCCGTTCCGCTTCGGGGTCAACCTGCTCACTGCCGCACCCGCCGGGGAGTGGCGCGCCAAGTGCCGCCGCGCCGAGGAACTCGGGTACGACGTCATCCTCGTCCCCGATCACCTCGGCTGGGTGGCGCCGTTCCCGGCGCTCGTCGCGGCCGCCGGGGCGACCGAGCGACCGCGGCTGGGCACCTTCGTGCTCAACGCCGGCTTCTGGAACCCGGCGCTCCTGGCCCGCGAGGTGGCCACCACCGACGCCCTGACCGGTGGCCGCCTCGAACTCGGGCTCGGCACCGGCTATGTGCGGGCGGAGCACGACACGGCCGGCCTGCCCTTCGGGTCGCCGGGCGAGCGGGTGGACCACCTCGCGCACACCGTGACGGAACTGGAGCGGCTGCTCGGCTCGGCGGAGCTCCCCCACTCTCGGCTTCGCTCGAGCGGGGGGACCCCCATGCCCACGCCCACACAGTCGCGGGTGCCGCTGCTGATCGGGGCCAACGGCGACCGGATGCTGCGGCTGACCGCCGAGCGGGCCGACATCGCCGCGTTCACGGCCGGGCGAGTGGTGGCCGGCAGTACGGACGGCAAGATCGCGCCGCTCACGCCCGAGGAGCTCGACGGGCGCGTGGCCCGCTACCGGGAGCTCGCGGCGGGCCGCGCGGAGCCCGCCGAGCTGAATCTGCTCGTGCAGATGGTGAAGGTCACCGACGATCCCGAGGCCGTGGTCAAGCCGCTGCTCGACCGCCGGCCGCAGTTGACCGTGGACGAGGCGCTCGCGCTGCCGATCGTGCTGGTCGGCACCCTGCGGGAGATCGTCGAGCGGGTACGGGCGCAGCGGGAGCGGTACGGGTTCTCGTACCTGACCGTGCTGGAGCCGTACATGGAGGACTTCGCGCAGGTGATCGAGGAGTTGCGCGGCGAGTAGGCCTCCGGCGGCCGTCCGCATGCTGGAATTCACGGGGCCGCTATGCCACCGATGGTCTGATGATCACATGACTGACTTGCATCTGCGGCCCGCCGGACCGGACGACCTCGACGCCGTGCTGGCCTTCTGGAAGACGGCCGCCGAGGGCACCAGCATCAGCGACGACCGGGACGGCGTCGAACGGCTGGTGACCCGTGATCCCGAGGCGCTGATCCTCGCCGAGAAGGACGGGGAACTCGTCGGCACCGTGATCGCCGGCTTCGACGGCTGGCGCTGCCATCTGTACCGGCTGGCCGTGCATCCGCAGCGGCGGCGGCTGGGCATCGGCTCGGCGCTGCTGGCCGCCGCCGAGGAGCGGTTCGTCCGGCTCGGCGGGCGGCGCGGGGACGCGATGGTGCTGGTGCGCAACGAGACCGCGCACCACGCCTGGCGGGCCGCCGGATACGCGCCCGAGGAGGGATGGCGGCGCTGGGTGAAGCCGTTCACGGCCGGCTGAGCGCACCCTCCACACTTCTTTGCCCATCCTTTACCATTGGAGGATCACTCGTTCCTGCATGAAAGGTTGTGAGTCCGCGCCCATGGGCGAGCCTCCTGGTCGGCGACACCGCGCGCCGCTTCCTGCCCTGTACAACCATGGGAAGGAGGTGACCCGATGACCGAAGTGCTCCTCCTGCTGGTGGCGGTCCTGCTCTCGCTCGCCTGCGGCGCCTTCGTCGCGGCCGAGTTCTCGCTGACCACGGTCGAGCGGGGCGAGCTGGAGCGCGCCGCGCAGCGCGGCGAGCGCGGTGCCGTCGGCGCCCTCAAAGCCGTACGGAGCCTGACGTTCCAGCTCTCCGGGGCGCAACTCGGCATCACGGTCACCAACCTGGTGGTCGGCATGCTGTCCGAGCCGTCCATCGCCACGCTGCTCGCCGGTCCGCTGCGGGCGCTGGGCATCTCACAGTCCGCGGCGAACTCGGTCGCTCTGGTGGTCGGCACGGCCCTGTCCACGGTGTTCCTGATGGTCGTCGGCGAGCTGGTGCCCAAGAACTGGGCCATCTCCTCACCGCTGGCCATGGCGAAACGGGTCGGCAATCCGCAGCGCTGGTTCAGCGCCGCCTTCCGCCCCTTCATCACCCACCTGAACAACACGGCGAACCGCGTCGTGCGCCGCCTCGGCGTGGAGCCCGCCGAGGAGCTCGCCTCCGCGCGCGGACCGCAGGAGCTGGCGGCGCTGGCCCGCCACTCCGCCAAGGAGGGCGCCCTGGAGCCGGACACCGCCGAACTGTTCGTCCGCACCCTCAACCTCGCCGACCTCACCGCGGAGAACGTGATGACCCCCCGGGTCCAGGTCGTCGCCCTCGACGTCCAGGCGACCTGCCAGGACGTGGCGAACGCGACCAGGGCGACCGGACTGTCCCGGTTCCCGGTCTACCGCGACAGCCTCGACTCGGTCGTCGGCAGCGCCCACATCAAGGACGTCCTGGCCGTCCCCGCCGAGCAGCGGACCCACCGCTCCGTCGCACAGCTGATGCGCGAACCCCTGCTGGTCCCCGAGTCGCTGACCGTCGACCGGCTGCTGGACCGGCTCTCCGGCAAGAACACCATGGCCGTCGTCATCGACGAGTACGGCGGTACCGCGGGCGTCGTCACCCTGGAGGACATCGTCGAAGAGGTCGTCGGCGAGGTACGGGACGAGCACGACCCGCACGAGACGCCCGACCTGGCGCCGGCCGGGGCCGACGAGCAGGGCCGCGCCCTGTTCTCGGCGGACGGCGCCACCCGCACCGACCAGCTCGCCCGGGTGGGCCTGCGGGTACCTGACGGGCCCTACGAGACGCTGGCCGGGCTCGTGGCGAGGTCGCTGGGGCGGATACCCGAGAACGGGGACCACGTCGAGGTCGCCGGGTGGCAGCTCGACGTGGTGGACGACTCGGGGCACCGGGCCGCCCGGGTGCTGCTGCACGCGCCGCTCGACGACGAACACCGGGAGGCCGTGCGATGACCGCCGTCCAGTTGCTGATCGGACTGGCGACGCTGGTCGTCAACGCCTTCTTCGTGGGCGCCGAGTTCGCGCTGATCTCCGTGCGGCGCAGCCAGATCGAACCGCACGCGGAAGCGGGCGACCGGCGCGCGAAGCTCGTGCTGTGGGGCCTGGAGCACGTGTCCGCGCTGCTGGCGGCGGCGCAGCTCGGCATCACGCTGTGCACGCTGGTCCTCGGTGTGGTCGCGGAACCGGCCATCGCGCACCTGCTGGAACCGGCGTTCCACGCGCTGGGAGTGTCCACGAGCGCGGGCCATGCCGTCTCGTTCGTGATCGCGCTGGCCCTGGCCACGTATCTGCACATGCTGCTCGGCGAGATGGTGCCGAAGAACATCGCGCTCGCCGAACCGGTGCGCAGCGCGCTGCTGCTCGGCCCGCCCCTGGTCGCGCTGTCCCGGACCCTGCGGCCGGTGATCTTCACGGTGAACGCCTTCGCGAACACGCTGCTGAAGCTGCTCAGGGTCGAGGCCAAGGACGAGGTCGCGGCGACCTTCTCCGACGCCGAACTCGCCGAGATCGTCAAGGACGCCGGCGAGGCCGGCCTGATCGACGACCGCGCCCGGGAACGGCTGCACGACGCCCTGGAACTGGGCAGCCGCCCGGTGCGCGACGTGGTGGTCCCGCTGGAACGGGTGGTGTACGCGCGCGTGGGCGTCACACCCGAGCAGTTGGAAGACCTGTCCGCCCAGTCCGGCTTCTCGCGCTTCCCCGTCGTGGACGAGGGGCGCCGGATCGTCGGCTACCTGCACGTGAAGGACGCCCTGGACGCCTCGCCGCAGGACACGGCGTTCCGCCTGCGGGACATGCGGCCCATCGCCCGGGTACGCGAGAGCACACCCCTCGACGACGTCCTCACCGCCATGCGGGGCAGCCGTACGCATGTCGCGGCGGTACTCGGGACGGACGGGCGGCTGGCTGGGCTGGTGACGATGGAGGACGTGCTGCGCCAGCTGTTCGGACAGCCTGCGTGACGATGCCGCCTGGCGGGGCAGGACGATCACCCTGCCTGATCGGAGCGGCGACCGCTCGGAGCGGCGACGACCCGAACCGGCGGACACGGGCAGGGCCGGGCGACGGACACGGGCGGGGCCGGGCGACGGACCGGGGCAAGCCCCGCGGGGGGGCCGGACCGGCGGAGCCCCGGAACCGGCCGGACCGAGCCCCGGAGCCGGCCGGAACCGGCGGACACGGGCAGAAACCGGGCTGACGGACCGAGGCAAGCCGCACGCGGTGCCGACCGGACCGGCGGAGCCCCGGAACCGGCCGGACCGGGGAACCCCGGTAAGGAGTGTCGCAAGGCAATCGGAGCGGCGACTTGAGCACACTGCCGACTGGACGCCCAGCGCAGTGCCCGGCACGGACTGACGACCGGATGACTGGCACAGCCCCCGCCACGCACTGACAGCCGGACGACCGCACAGCCACCGCCCCAGACTGACGAGCGGTGCGGCACCAGCGCGGGCCGGCAGCCGGACGCCGAGCGGCCGTCTGTGCGAATGTCGGCTCGACGCCCAGCACAGCCTTCCGCCACGCACTGACTGCCGGACGACCGGCATGTACCCACCACGCATTGACGGCCGAACAACCGCACAGCCACCGCCCCAGACCGACGACCGGCCCGGGCTCCAGCGCGGACCGGCGGCCGGGCAACCGACGCAGAGCCTGCGCCACGCAGTGGCGGCCGGACGACCGGCGTGGCACCCGGCGCGGGCGCGAGCCCGTGAGGGGTCCGGGGCGGTGGCCCGGCGGTGGCTGCGGGGCGGTTGGCCGAGGGGGACCGACCGGCGGGTATGGGGCCGGGATACCATCGCTGTCGCCATGCAGACGAATTCCGCATCCCAGCCCGCATTCACCAGCCTCGTCACCGTCGGGGACTCCTTCACCGAAGGCATGTCGGACCTGCTGCCCGACGGTTCCTACCGGGGCTGGGCCGACCTCCTCGCCGCGCGGATGGCCGCCCGCACCCCCGGGTTCCGGTACGCCAACCTCGCGGTGCGGGGCAAGCTGATCGGGCAGATCGTCGACGAGCAGGTACCCGTGGCGGCCGCGATGGGGGCCGACGTGATCACGCTGGTCGGCGGCCTCAACGACACGCTGCGGCCCAAGTGCGACATGGGCCGGGTACGGGGTCTGCTCACGGAGGCCGTGGAGCGGCTGGCGCCCTCCTGCAAGCAGCTGGTGCTGATGCGCAGCCCCGGCCGGCAGGGCCCGGTCCTGGAGCGGTTCCGGCCGCGCATGGAGGAGCTGTTCACCTGTGTCGACGAGCTCGCCGAACGGCACGGCGCGCTGGTGGTCGACCTGTACGGGGCGCCCTCGCTGGCCGACCCCCGGATGTGGGACGTGGACCGGCTGCACCTGACGGCGGAGGGGCACCGCCGGGTCGCCGAGGCGGTCTGGCAGACGCTCGGCCACGAAGCCGAGGACGAGGAGTGGCGGACTCCGATGGCGGCGACCGTGCCACCCGGCTGGGCCACCCGGCGGGTCGCGGACGTGCGGTTCGCCCGGCAGTACCTGCTGCCCTGGATAGGCCGGCGCCTGACCGGCCGCTCCTCCGGCGACGGCCGCCCCGCGAAGCGCCCCGAGCTGCTGCCGTACGAGGGCCCGGCGGCGTAACGTCCGTTCCATGGCCACCCGGGTGATCAACGTCAGGGGCCGGATCCACGACTTCGGCCCCCGGCTGGAACACGCCCCCGCGGACGTCGTCTACGTCGGGCGCCGCTGGACGATGGGCGGCTGGGATCTGCCCCGGCACCCGCTGTACAACCCGTTCGCCTACGACACCCCGAAGAGGAAACGGGACGGCACCCGGGCCGAGGTGATGGCGATGTACCGGGCGTATCTGCTGGAGCGGCCCGAGCTGCTGGACCAGGTGGCCGGGCTGCGCGGGCGGACGCTGGCCTGCTGGTGCGCGCCCGAGCCGTGCCACGCGGATGTGCTGGCGGAGCTGGCCGAGACCGGCGACCCGGACGGCGTGACCTGGGTCTCGTAGCTTCCGCCGAACCGGACCGTGGCGCTGGCCTGCACGAATCGCCAGTAGAATCCGTACACGTGACTTCTGCGCCCGCCAAGCCCCGCATCCCGAACGTCCTCGCCGGACGCTACGCCTCCGCCGAGCTCGCCACGCTCTGGTCGCCCGAGCAGAAGGTGAAGCTGGAGCGGCAGCTCTGGCTCGCCGTGCTGCGGGCCCAGAAGGACCTCGGGATCGAGGTTCCCGACGCGGCGCTCGCCGACTACGAGCGTGTCCTCGACACCGTCGACCTCGTCTCGATCGCCGAGCGTGAGAAGGTCACGCGCCACGACGTGAAGGCGCGGATCGAGGAGTTCAACGACCTCGCCGGGCACGAGCACGTGCACAAGGGCATGACCTCCCGCGACCTGACGGAGAACGTCGAGCAGCTGCAGATCCGGCTCTCGCTGGAACTGGTGCGCGACCGCACGGTGGCCGTCCTGGCCCGGCTGGCGAAGCTGGCCGCCGAGTACGGCGAGCTGGTCATGGCCGGCCGCTCCCACAACGTGGCCGCGCAGGCCACCACCCTCGGCAAGCGCTTCGCGACCGCCGCCGACGAGCTGCTCGTGGCGTACGGCCGGGTCGAGGAGCTGCTGGCCCGGTATCCGCTGCGCGGCATCAAGGGCCCGGTGGGCACCGCGCAGGACATGCTGGACCTGCTGGGCGGTGACGCGGACAAGCTCGCCGATCTGGAGCGGCGGATCGCCGGTCACCTGGGCTTCTCCCAGGCCTTCACCTCGGTCGGCCAGGTCTACCCGCGCTCGCTGGACTACGAGGTCGTGACCGCGCTGGTGCAGCTGGCCGCCGCGCCGTCCTCGCTGGCCAAGACCATCCGGCTGATGGCCGGCCACGAGCTGGTGACCGAGGGCTTCAAGCCCGGCCAGGTCGGTTCCTCCGCCATGCCGCACAAGATGAACACCCGCTCCTGCGAGCGCGTCAACGGCCTGATGGTCATCCTGCGCGGCTACGCCTCGATGACCGGCGAGCTGGCGGGCGACCAGTGGAACGAGGGCGACGTCTCCTGCTCGGTGGTGCGCCGGGTCGCGCTGCCGGACGCGTTCTTCGCCCTGGACGGCCTGCTGGAGACCTTCCTGACGGTGCTCGACGAGTTCGGCGCGTTCCCGGCGGTGATCGCCCGTGAACTGGACCGCTACCTGCCGTTCCTGGCCACGACCAAGGTGCTGATGGGCGCGGTGCGGGCCGGCGTCGGCCGCGAGGTCGCCCACGAGGCCATCAAGGAGAACGCGGTCGCCACGGCGCTGGCGATGCGCGAGCAGGGCGCCGAGCGCAACGACCTGCTGGACAAGCTCGCCGCCGACGAGCGCCTGCCGCTCGACCGGGCGCGGCTGGAGCAGCTCATGGCCGACAAGCTGTCCTTCACCGGCGCGGCGGCCGACCAGGTCGGCGTCGTCGTCGGCCGGATCGAGGAGATCGTCAAGCGGCACCCGGAGGCCGCGGGCTACACGCCGGGGGCGATCCTCTGACCCGGTTCACCCCGGCGGAACTGGAGGCCGCCCGTGACCGTCTGGTGCCGGACGTGGTCGCGGACGGTCTCCACGTCCTGTTCTGCGGCATCAATCCTGGGCTGATGACGGCCGCGACGGGCCACCACTTCGCCCGGCCCGGCAACCGCTTCTGGCCGGTGCTGCATCTGTCCGGGTTCACGCCCAGGCTGCTGAAGCCGTCGGAGCAGCGGGAGTTGCTGTCGTACGGACTCGGGATCACCAACGTCGTGGCGCGGGCGACGGCGCGGGCCGACGAGCTGACCGCGCGGGAGTACACCGAGGGCGGCCGGCTGCTGTCGGCGAAGGTGACGCGGCTGCGCCCGAGGTGGCTGGCCGTGGTGGGGGTGACCGCCTACCGGGCGGCGTTCGCCGACCGCACGGCCCGGGTGGGGCCGCAGGAGCGGACGATCGGGGACACGCGCGTGTGGGTGCTGCCCAACCCGAGCGGTCTGAACGCCCATTGGACGGCGGCGACGATGGCGGAGGAGTTCGCGCGGCTGCGCGAGGCGGCGGCGCCGGCTTGACCGGTCACGGCGGGTCTATGTCCGTGACCAGCCCCAGGAGTTGGAACGGCAGTTCCTTGTCCCACTGGGAGACGCCGAGGGCGACCCACCGCCCCGACTCGGGAGACTTCCACAGCAGCATGTCCGGCACGTGCGAACTCAGGGTCGCCCACGGCTCATCGACGGCCTCGCCCTCCATGCTCCGCCGGAAGACGCTGAACAGGCTGAACGCGCCCGGCGGCCCCCACCGCTCGGTGAGCCGCTCCGCCAGGCCGTCCCGGTCGGCCTCGTACTGTGTCTCGGTCTCCTCCCGCTCCGTACCGTCGTCCTCCCAGAAGTCCCGGCTGGTCCGTAATTCGGCTATGTGGTAACCGGGCCCGCTCTCGCCGTGCTCCGCCCTGCCGTGCGCCGGGGGGAACTCCCGGGTGCACAGCAGGTCGATGACGGCGAGGTGGTGCGCGATGTTCATGGGATCCAGTAAACCCGGCCCCACTGACAATTGGTGCGGAGTCAGGCGTCCCGGCGACCCACGCTCCACGCCCCCGCCAGCAATGCCGCCACCGTCCACAGCGCGGTCACCGCGAGCCCCGTCCACGGGCCGAGGCTGCCGTCCCAGTCGCTGTGCAGGACCACCTGCCCCGCCCGGTCGGGCAGGAAGTCGGCGACGCCGCCGGAGACATCGCCGACCACGAAGGACACGATCAGGAGGAACGGAATCAGGGTGCTCAGTGTCGCCACGCCGCTGCGCAGCACGGCCGTGACCCCGGCCGCGAACAGCGCCATCAGCGTGAGGTAGGCGCCGCAGCCGACCGCGCCGCGCACTCCCTCGCTCCAGGCCGGCACGGCCGTCGTGCCCGCTCCGAGCGCGGCCCTGCCCACCACGAAGGTCACCGCCCCGGTGACCAGACCGACCACGAGGGCGGGCAGCGCGATCGCCGTGGCCTTCGCCGTGAACCAGCGCCGCCGGTCGGGCACCGCGGCCAGCGTCAGCCGCAGCGCGCCGCCCCGGAATTCGGCGGCCATGGCCGCCGTCCCGAACGCTATCGCCGCGATCTGCCCGAAGCTCACCCCGAAGTAGACCGTGAACAGCGGGTCGGTGTCGGCCGCGTCGGCCGCCGACAGCGCGGAGAAGGCGGCGGTGGCGAGCACGACGGCGCCCAGACTGCCGATCAGGGAGCGCAGCGTGCGGATCTTGAGCCACTCGGCGTGCAGGGCGGGTGCGAAGGACATGGTCAGGCCTCCCGGCGGGCTGCGGCGAACTCGGCTTCGGTGGCTGTCAGATCGAGGTAGGCCTGCTCCAAGGTGGCCTCCTCCTGCGTGAGTTCCAGGACGGGCAGGCCCGCCTCGGACACCAGACGACCGATGTCCTCCACGCGTGCGTGCGGCACGGTCCACGCACCGTCGTCGCCGTGGGAGGCGTCGTACCCGTGCCGGTCCAGCAGGCCGCCGAGGGCCGTGCCGTCGGTCGTGCGGAGCCGTACGCGGGGCCGCACGCGCGCGTTGATGAACTCCCGCACCGGGGTGTCGGCCAGCAGGCGCCCCCGGCCGAGGACCACGAGGTGGTCGGCGAAGGACGCCGTCTCGTTCATCAGGTGGCTGGAGACCAGGACCGTGCGCCCCTCCCCCGCGAGCCGACGCAGCAACTCGCGGATCCAGATGATCCCTTCGGGATCCAGGCCGTTGGAGGGCTCGTCGAGCATGACCACCTCGGGGTCGCCGAGGAGTGCGGCGGCGATGCCGAGCCGCTGGCGCATACCCAGGGAGTACGTCTTCACCCTGCGGCGCGCCACCGAGGCGAGCCCTGTCTCGTCCAGGACCTCGTCGACCCTGCGGCCGGGAATGCGGTTGCTCGCCGCCAGGACCCGCAGGTGGTCGCGGCCGGTGCGGGAGCCGTGCGCGGCCTGTGCCTCGAGCAGCGCGCCGACGTGCCGCAGGGGTTCGTGGAGGCTCGCGTAGGGGCGGCCGCCGATCGTGGCGGAGCCGGAGGTCGGCCGGTCCAGGCCGAGCACGAGCCGCATGGTGCTGGACTTTCCGGCCCCGTTGGGGCCGAGGAAGCCGGTGACACGGCCCGGCAGGACGCGGAAAGTGAGGTCGTCCACGGCTCGTCGGCTGCCGTACTCCTTGGTGAGGTCTTGGACTTCGATGCTGGTCATGGCAGCAGCGTGGCCGGTGGTGCGAGGTCGGTTCCTCCCCCTGGCGTGGAGATCGTCTCCCCCGTGCGGGGGAGGATCGTTGTGCGTGGTCGCTGGCACGATGGCGGGATGGTCCGCTTGCTGCGCCCGTTCGGCCGGGCGGTGACATACACACGATGGCTGCACTTGTTCATCTCCGTCGTGTGGCCGTCCATGTGGCTGTTCATCGAGGAAGCGTGGTGGACCTGGGTGGTGGCGGCCGTGGCGCTCGCCCCCGCCGGACTCGTGCCGGCGATGCGCACCGTGGAGGGACTCCAGGCCAGGCTGCTGCTGACGGGGCACCGGCACGACAGCGAGAACACCGACATCGTCGTCGCGCCGTCCGCCTCCTGGGCCGACCGGGGGCGGCTCGTCGTGTGGCTGGAGGCGCGGCTGCTGCTCGGCTGTGCGGTCTCGATGTTCACCTTCCAACTGCTGCTCCTGGCGATCGACCTGGTGTCGGCGGCGTCCGGCGCCGACGTGGAGGAGGGCAGCCTGGTTCTTTTCGACGGACACCGGTGGTGGCATGTCCTGCTCGTGCCCCTGCCGCTGGTCACGCTGGCGGTGACGGTGCTCGCCTCGGGCCACGTCATCACCGCCCTCGCCCACCGTCTCCTCGGCCCCTCCGCCGCCGAACGCATCGCCGCGCTGGAGGAGCGCACCGATCTCCTCCTGGAGCGCACCCGCATCGCGCGCGAGCTGCACGACTCGATCGGTCACGCGCTGACCGTCGCCGTGGTGCAGGCGGGCGCCGCGCGCGCGGCCCGCGACCCGGCGTTCACCGACCGCGCCCTGGACGCCATCGAGGAGACCGGCCGGGCCGCGCTGGAGGATCTGGAACGCGTGCTCGGCATCCTGCGGGAGTCACAGCGGCCCGCGAGCAGCCGCCCGACGCTGACGGACGCGGGTCGTCTGCTGGAGTCCGCCCGTGCCTCCGGTGCCAAGGTCGACGCGGAGTTCTCCGGTCCCCTGGAGACGGTCCCCGGCCCGGTCTCCCGTGAGGGCTACCGCATCCTCCAGGAGTCACTGACGAACGTGCTGCGGCATGCGGGGACCGTCCCCGTCGGGGTCCGCGTCAACGTCACCGACGGCGCCGTCGCCCTCGAGGTCCGCAATCCGCTCACCGCCGGCATCACGGGGACCGGCGGCGGCAGTGGGCTGCGCGGCATACGCGAGCGCGCCGCCCTCCTCGGGGGTCGCGCGCACACCGGCCCGCACGAAGGCGACTGGCAGGTGCATGTAGAGCTGCCGCTGCGCTGATCTACGCTGGCCGGATGCCGGTCACCGTTCTCCTCGTCGACGACGAACCCCTGGTCCGCGCGGGTCTGCGGGCCGTGCTGGAGGCTCAGCCCGACATCGAGGTCGTCGGCGAGGCGGCCGACGGCGCGGCGGTCATCCCACTGGTCCGGCAGTTGCGCCCGGACGTGGTCGCGATGGACGTACGGATGCCGCTGCTGGACGGCATCGAGGCCACGCGCGCGGTGCTGCGCACCGTCGACAGCCCGCCGAAGATCCTCGTGGTGACCACCTTCGAGAACGACGAGTACGTGTACGAGGCGCTGCGGGCGGGCGCCGACGGCTTCCTGCTGAAGCGCGCCCGGCCGGCCGAGATCGTGCACGCGGTGCGGCTGGTCGCCGAGGGCGAGTCGTTGCTGTTCCCCGCATCCGTACGGCAGCTCGCCGCGCGGTACGGCGACCACGGCGACGGCGGCGATCGTGCCGCGCGGGCCGTGATGGAGCGGGCCGGGCTGACCGAGCGGGAGGGGGAGGTGCTGCGGCTGATGGCGCGGGGGCTGTCGAACGCGGAGATCGCCGGCCGGCTGGTCGTGGGGACGGAGACGGTCAAGTCGCACGTCAGCGCCGTGCTGGCGAAGCTCGGTGCGCGGGACCGCACCCAGGCGGTGATCGCCGCCTACGAGTCGGGATTCGTCGCGCCGGGCTGATCCGAAAGACCTGCCCGGAACGCGGGTGCCCGGCTCTCGCCGGGGTCGGGCCCGCCGAGTACCATCCGCCCCACACGGCGCACGAGCTGGGAGGACGGACGGTGGGGCGGCTGACCGGCGGGGATCCCTCGCTGCTGCGAAGGATCAATTCCGCGGTGGTGCTGCACGCGCTGCGTGCCACGGACTGCGCGACGCTGACGGAGATCACCCGGGTGACGGGGCTGTCCCGGCCCACCGTCGAGGGCGTCGTCGAGGGGCTCATCGAGGCCGGTCTCGTCGTGGAGAAGGCGGCCGAGGAGGGCGCCGCCCGGCGGCAGGGGCGGCCCGCGCGGCGGTTCCGGTTCCGGGCCGAGGCGGGGCACCTGCTGGGCCTGGAGATCGGGGCGCACCGCGTCGCCGCGCTCCTCGCCGACCTCGACGGGCGGATCCTGGGCTCCCAGGCGAAGGACGTCTCGGAGACGGCCGACGCGGACGAGCGCCTGGAGCGGCTGCGTACCACGGTGGCCGAGCTGCTGCGGCGGGCCGGGGTCGCGCGCGGCTCGCTGCGCGCCGTGGGGGTCGGTACGCCGGGGATAGTGGAGGCCGACGGCCGGATACGGCTGGGCACCGCGCTGCCCCAGTGGACGGGACTGCGCCTGGGCGAACGGCTCAGCCGCTCTTTCAGGTGCCCGGTCCTGGTGGAGAACGACGCCAACGCCGCCGCCGTCGCCGAGCACTGGAAGGGCGCCGCCGCCGAGTCGGACGACGTGGTGTTCGTGCTGGCCGGACTGAGCCCGGGCGCCGGTTCGCTGATCGGGGGCCGGCTGCACCGGGGCTACGGCGGGGCCGCCGGGGAGATCGGCGCACTGCATCTGCTGGGCCGGGAGGCGACGCCGGAGACACTGTTGTCGACCACGCACGAGCCGCTGCATCCGCTGGACGAGCAGGCGGTCGCCGAGGTGTTCGCGCTGGCGCGCGAGGGAGACCAGCGCGCCCGGGCCGCCGTCGACCGGTTCATCCAGCGGCTCGTGCACGATGTCGCGGCGCTGGTCCTCGCGCTCGATCCGGAGCTGGTGGTGATCGGCGGCTGGGCGGCCGGGCTGGACGGCGTACTGGAACCACTGCGGCGTGAGCTCGCGCGCTACTGCCTGCGGCCGCCGAGGGTGACACTGTCCCTTCTCGGGGAGGCGGCCGTGGCGACCGGTGCCCTGCGACTTGCCCTCGATCATGTGGAGGAGCAGTTGTTCGCGGTTGAGGGCACGGTCACGGCCCGGCGCTGACGGTGGTGTCGCGGCGGTCTAGGAGGCCTGGCGCTCGGGTCCGTGGTGTATTTCCACCCCGCCCGAGTCGGCGAAGGTCAGCCGGCAGGTGTCCGCGCGGTACGTGGCGACGGAGAGCGCCGCGGTGCGGCCCTGGGCGACGAAGCGGGTGGTGACGACGAGGACCGGGGCGCCGGGGAGCCGGTCGAGTTCCCTGGCGTCGTCCGCGCGGGCCGAGCCGAGTTCCACGGAGCGGTCCTGGCCCTCCAGCTCCAGGCGCTGGAGTTCGCGCAGTACGGCACGCGCGCGTGCGGGTCCCGAGGGCGCGTCGATCCCGGACAGCTCGGGGACCGAGGACGCCGGGACGTAGAGCAGCTCGGCGGCGACCGGCTGGCCGTGCGACACGCGGGAACGGCGCACGATGTGCACGGCCTCGTCGGGGCGGGTCTCCAGGACGGAGGCGACGGCGGCGGGCGGCTCGGCCTCCGCGCAGTCGACGGGCTGCCAGGCGTCACCGGGGGCGCCCGGCCAGGCCTGCTGCTCGGTGCCGACGGCCACGCCCACGCGCGGCGGTGCCACGGTCGTACCGACGCCGCGCCGGCGCTGGAGCCGGCCTTCCAGTTCGAGCTGTTCGAGGGCCTGGCGGAGCGTGGCGCGGGCCACGCCGAACCGGGCGGCGAGGTCGCGCTCGTTGGGCAGGATCTCGCCCACGGCGAACTCGGAGTCCAGTGCCTCGCTGAGCACGGTCTTGAGGTGCCAGTACTTCGGTTCCGGCACCGATTCCAGCTGCGTGGTCCCCACCCTGTCCTCCGCAATCGCCGTGGCCCGCGGCGTTTTTAGCGCCCTTGTTTATTAAAGGTTGTTGCACTTATCTGCGACCATAAGGCGGCCCCCACCCTTGGTCAAGACCAATCCTGGTTCGTATGGGGAACGCGGGGGTGTCCACCGGGAAGCGTTCACACGGCGTTATCGCCCACCTGGAGGGGGCCGAGGGCGCGGGGCGTCCGGGCGGGCGCGGGTGGCGCTGGAGACTTTCAACGTCGAGCTGCGCAGGGCCCGTTGACCGCTCGAATCGGACGGGGAAGAGGCGAAGGGGGAAGAGAAAGGCGGCTAGGGGCTACCCGTCGGTAGTAATTGCTGACAGGCTGTCTACCCACGGCCTCCAGCGAGTCCAGACGAGGAGCAGCACCATGTCCGCCACCGTCTCCTTCCCGGTCCCCTCACCGCACGGCCCGCGGACCGTGACCGTCTCCTACGCACGCGTGGGCAGCGGCGAACCGCTGCTCCTGCTGCACGGCATCGGCCACCACCGGCAGGCCTGGGACCCGGTGGTGGACGTTCTCGCGACCGAGCGCGAGGTGATCGCCGTGGACCTGCCCGGATTCGGCGCCTCCCCCGGCCTGCCGGAGGGCCTGCCGTACGACCTGCCCACGACGACCGCCGTGTTCCGCGCTTTCTGCGAGGCGCTGGAACTGGAGCGTCCGCATGTCGCCGGCAACTCGCTCGGCGGCCTGATAGCCCTGGAACTCGGCCGCGAGGAGCTCGTACGGTCCGTCACGGCCCTGTCGCCCGCCGGGTTCTGGTCCGCGGCCGAGCGGCACTACGCCTTCGCCATCCTGATGGCGATGCGCCAGATCTCCCGGCGGCTGCCGTTGCCGTTGGTCGAGCGGGCGGCCCGCACGGCGGTCGGCCGGGTGGCGCTGACGAGCACGATCTACGCCCGGCCCACCCGCCGCTCACCCGACGCCGTGGTCGCCGAGACCCTGGCGCTGGCGAACGCGACCGGGTTCGACGACACCCTCCGGTCCGGTACCGAGGTCCGGTTCACCGACGACATCCCCGGCCTTCCCGTCACCGTGGCCTGGGGCTCCAGCGACCGGCTGCTGGTGCCCCGCCAGGGCGTCCGGGCCAAGGGCGTCATCCCCAAGGCACGGCTGGTGCGGCTGCCCCGCTGCGGTCACGTCCCGATGAACGACGACCCGGCGCTCGTCGCGCGCGTGATCCTGGACGGCAGCCGCTGACCGACGGCGCAACCCCGCCGACGCGCCGGAACCCAGGACTACGCCGGCCCCCACGAGGGCGCTGCCCACGGCCTGGGCGGCCCCGTAGGAGCCCGTTCCGACGAGCGGCGCGGTGCAGGCGGCGGCCACCGGGATGAGCCCGGAGAACAGTGTGGCCCGCTCCGCGCCGATCCGCTGCATGCCCATGTACCAGCACACGAAGCCGACGACCGTGACGACCGCCGCCTGCCACAGCAGCGCGGCGGCCTCCGTGCCGTCGGGGCGCCGCAGCCAGCCGCCGCCGTCGAGGACGACCCCCGCTGCGGCCGCCTCGACGGCCGCCACACCGCAGACCGCGGCGGACAGCAGCCGTGGCCCGAGCGGCCGCAGAACAGGTACGGCGAGGACGGCGAAGCCCACCTCGCCGGCCAAGGCGCATGCCGAGAACGCGATCCCGGCGCCGTCGGCACGCCCCCATCCCTGGACGGTGAACGCGCCGACGGCGACCAACAACGCCCCGTGCAGCACGGCACGCTGAGGACGGCGCCCGTCGACGACCGGCACGACGACCGCCACCACCACGGGCGCGCACCCCACGAAGACCCCCGGAACCGCAGGTTCCGCACTCCGCTCCGCGGCGATGACGGCGAGGTTGAACCCGACCATGCCGACCGCCGCCAGGAGCGCCAGCCGGACCCACTGACGGGGCGCGAGCCCGCGCAGCGGTGCGCGTCCGCCCCGGCCGGTCAGCGGGAGGAGCAGCAGACAGGCCAGGGCGTAGCGCAGGAACTGACCGCCCGCGTAGGGGTAGTCGCCGAGGACGCTGTTGGCGGTGAAGGAGCCGCCGACGAGGACACAGGCGAGCGCGGCGAGGAGGGCGCCGCGGGTGGTGGTGGCGTTCATGACGGCGACGCTAGGACGACGTGCGGTCCGGTTTAAGGTCCAGTGCCATGACGACATCGGGGACCAATCCTGACGGGCTCCTCGGCTCCGCCGCGTGGGAACTGCTGCTCCCCGCCGCCTCGGCACCGGCACGCGCGCGTGGCCGCTCGCTCCAGGCGGCGCTGCGTGAGGCGATCCGCTCGGGCCGCCTGACGGCGGGCACGCGGCTGCCGTCCAGCCGGGACCTCGCGGCCGACCTCGGCGTGTCGCGGGGGCTGGTGACGGAGGCGTACGAGCAGTTGACCGCCGAGGGCTATCTGCGCAGCGGCAGGGGCGCCGGGACCTGGGTGGGCGAGGCCGTGCGGGCCGCCGCGCCCCGCGCGCGTGACCTGGCGCCGCGCCCCGCGGACGGGCGTACGGACTTCGTCCCCGGGACGCCGGACCTGTCGTTGTTCCCGCGCGCCGCCTGGGCCGCCGCGCAGCGCGCCGTCCTGGCCGAGCTGCCGCACCACGATCTCGGCTACCCCGACCCGCGCGGGCTGCCGCGCCTGCGCACGGCTCTCGCCGAGCTGCTGGCCCGCCGCCGGGGTGTGGTCGCCGACCCGGAGCGGATCGTGGTGGTCTCCGGTGTCGCCCAGGCCACCGCCCTGCTCGGCGCCGCGCTCCGCGCGCGCGGGACGCGCTCTGTCGGCGTGGAGGACCCGGGCAGTCCGCAGCACGACGCCCTGTACGCCTCGGCCGGTCTGGACACCGTGCCACTGCCCCTGGACGCCGAGGGCCTCGCGACCGGTCCGCTCCGCGCCTCGGGCGTACGGGCCGTGACGACGACGCCGGCCCACCAGTTCCCCACCGGAATCGCCTACTCCGCCCGTCGTCGCGCCGAACTGCTCGACTGGGCGCGGTCCGTGGAGGGTGTCGTCCTGGAGGACGACTACGACGGCGACTTCCGCTACGACCGTGCTCCCGTGGGCGCCCTCCAGGGCCTCGATCCCGACCGGGTGGCCTACACGGGTTCGGTCAGCAAGTCCCTCGCCCCCGGGCTGCGGCTGGGCTGGCTGCTGGTGCCCCCGTGGCTGACCGATGAGCTGGTGGAACGCAAACGGACCATGGACCTGGGCCACCCCGTCCTCGACCAGGCGCTGTTCGCCCGGTTCCTGGAACGCGGCGACTACGACCGCCAGCTGCGCCGCTGCCAGCGTGCCTACCGCGAGCGACGGAACGCCCTGGTCGCCGCGCTGGCGGAGCACTTCCCGGACGCACGGGTCTCCGGGATCGCCGCGGGCCTGCACGCCATCGCCGAACTGCCCGGGCGGTACGGGCCGGAGGAGGCCTTCACCGGGCGGCTCGCCGCGGCCGGTGTGGTGGTGCGCCCGCTGAGCGCCTACACGCACGCGCGTACCGACGACCGCGGGGTACGGCTGGTCCTCGGGTACGCCCACCTGTCGCCGACGCGGATCCTCGAGGGCGTGAAGCTGATGGCGCAGGCCCTGGCCGGCTGACGGCCGCCATCAACATCGCACGCCGGTTCCCCGCCACCGGCGGTCAGTTGTTCACCCGCGGTTTCCGTGCGCGCCGCGGCGCACCAGTAGTTGTGGCTCTGCACACTGGCCGGATCCCGTCCCTGGAGGCCCCGCATGTCCCACCGACCCTTCCCCGGCCGCCGCAGCGTCCTGCGCGGCTCCCTCGCCGCGTCGGCCGCCCTGACCCTGCCCACCGCCGTCGGCGCGGCGGCACCGGCGTTCGCCCTGTCCGGGCGGCCCGAGGCGGACTGGGGCGTGCAGGCGGGCGACGTGACCTCCGACTCCGGTCTGGTGTGGGTGCGCTCGGACCGGCCGGCCCGCATGATCGTCGAGACGTCGGCCACCGAGTCCTTCCGCAACCCCCGCAGATGGCACGGCCCGCTGCTCGGCGCCGGTACCGACTTCACCGGCACCACCCGGCTGCGCGGACTGCCGTCCGGCGAGCAGATCCACTACCGCGTGCTGCTCGCCGACCCGGACGACCCGCGGCGCACCGGCGCACCGGTGGCGGGCACCTTCCGCACCGCCCCCGCCCGGCGGCGCCAGGGCGTGCGCTTCGTCTGGTCCGGCGACCTGGCCGGACAGGGCTGGGGCATCAACGAGTCGATCGGCGGCTACCGGATCTTCGACGCCATGGCGAGGACGGACCCGGACTTCTTCCTGTGCAGCGGCGACAACATCTACGCCGACGGAGTGATCCCGGCGACGCAGGCCCTGCCCGACGGCAGCCTGTACCGCAACGTCACCACCGCCGAGAAGTCGCACGTCGCGGTCACGCTGGACGACTTCCGCGGCAACTTCCGCTACAACCTGCTGGACGAGGCACTGCGCCGGTTCAACGCTCAGGTGCCGAACGTCATCCAGTGGGACGACCACGAGGTCCGCAACAACTGGTACCCGGGCGAGGTCATCGGCACCGGCACTCCCTACCCGGCCGGCACGATCCTCGACGACCTGGCGCTGCGCTCGCGGCAGGCCTTCTCCGAGTACTTCCCGATCTCCACGATCAGCGGACGCCCGGACGGCCGGATCTACCGTGTCCACCACCACGGTCCGCTCCTCGACGTGTTCGTGCTCGACATGCGCACCTACCGCGACGCCAACTCGCCCGACGACCAGACCACCGACCCGCGGGGCATCCTCGGCCGTGAGCAGCTGGAGTGGCTCAAGCGCGAGCTCGGCCGGTCGCGTGCGGTGTGGAAGGTCATCGCCGCCGACATGCCGCTCGGCCTGGTCGTGCCCGACCCGGTCGAGGGCAGGGCGAACTTCGAGGCCGTCGCGCAGGGCGACCCCGGCACGCCGCTCGGCCGCGAGCTCCAGATCGCCGAGCTGCTGCGGTTCATCAAGCACCGCCGGATCACCGGCACGCTGTGGCTGACCGCCGACGTCCACCACACCTCGGCCCAGCACTACGACCCGTCGCGGGCCGCGTTCAAGGACTTCGAGCCGTTCTGGGAGTTCGTCTCCGGCCCGCTCAACGCCGGCGCCTTCCCGGCCAACGCGCTCGACGGCACGTTCGGCCCCGACCGCGTGTTCGTCAAGGCGCCGACCGCCTCGAACGTGTCACCGGCCGAGGGCTACCAGTTCTTCGGCGAGGTCGACATCGACGGCGACAGCGGCGAGCTGACGGTTCGGCTGCGCGAGTACGACGGCACCGTACTGTTCACGCGGGTGCTGCGGCCGGGCCGGGTCGGGCAGTAACTCCCGTACGCTTCTGCCCGGTGCCGCGCACCGGAGTCATCCCCCGGTGCGCGGCGCGCTTTCCCGGCCCCAAATCGCCACCCCGGAAGGTCTTTTCGCAGGTCGGAGCCGATTGTCAGTGGTCGCCTCTACGGTTTTGCCATGACGCGATCTCTACAGGCCGTGGCCTATCGGCGACCCTCCGTGCTGGAGTCCGCGGCGGGCGGACCCCGCCTCGGGCTGGAGACCTCCCGGGGTGCGACACCCACCGGTGTCGCGGACCATCCCCGGTTCTTCGCGGGCTTCCTGACCTCGCCTCAGGTGGCCGCCGCCGGGCTGCTCGCGGTGGCCGACGTGGCGGCCGCCCGGTACTACCAGCCGCAGCTGCGCGCCTCGCTCGACCCGGTGGTGACGGGCAACGGCGACCGGCTGCGCTTCGAGTCCTTCTCCGGCTGCGGCGGGGTGTACGCGCGCCTGGACATCCTCGGACCCGGCCTCGACGGCGGCGAGGTGGGCCACGGCACGACGAACGTGGACGTCAACAACCCGCTGCGCGAGGCCCTGGCCCGGATCGGGGCCGACGATCCGCTCCATCTCAGGGTCGGCCCGGAGGAGTTGGCGGTCACCACACTGGACGGGCCGGTGGTGGAGAAGAAGGTGCCGCTCCCCGACCGGTGGCTGCGCGGCTTCGCTGAGGCGCAGGTCATAGCGGCCGGTTTCGACCTGCGCGCCGAGTTGCCGGCGGCCGAGGCGGTCCGGTTCCTGCGGTCCCTGCCCCGCGGCGGGCCGAGGGGTGCCGCGAGCGGTCCGCGCTGGGTGGTTCCCGCGGGACGTGGGCTGCGCCCGACGACACGGGCGGTGCCCGGCGCGGTGTGCCTGCCGGGCCCGGAGCGCCTGGCCGCGCTCCAGCGGGTGCTGCGCCACGCCACGGCCCTGCGGGTGTACGGGCCGGCGGTCACCGGCGGGCCCGCCGGGGCCACGGCCGGTGCCTGGGAGGTCGTCCTGCCGGGCATGCGGCTCACCCTGACGCTGTCGCCCGACGCCTCGCGCGGGTTCTCCGGCGAGGGCGGGGTGCTGGACGCGCTCGCCACCGACGCGGCCGCCGAGGACGCGGAGCTCGTCGAGGTACTGCTGGCCTGGGAGCCCCGCATCGACGTCGGCGACCTAGCCGCCGCCTCCGGACTGACGCCGGAACGGGTGAAGGCGGCCCTGGTCAGGCTCGGCACCTCGGGCCGCGTCGGCTACGACACGGCGGAGGCGGCCTACTTCCACCGGGAACTGCCGTACGACGCCGAGCGCGTGGAACGCCACAACCCGCGACTGCGCGCGGCCCGCGCGCTGGTCGCCGCCGGCGCCGTCGCCCTGGACGGTGCCCTCGGGACGGTGACCGCCGAGGACGGACACGCGCACCGGGTGCGCGAAGAGGCGGGGGTGCTCAGCTGTAGCTGTCCGTGGTGGGCGAAGTACCGGGGCGGGCGCGGGCCGTGCAAGCACGCGCTGGCGGTGCGGATGGTGCGGCGGGGCGCCGCGGTGGAGCGGGCCGTGGCGGCAGCCGACGGGGGTGTGCGATGAACGCGCTGATGGAAGCGGTCCGAGCCGGGCGGACGGCCGAGGTCGTGTATGTGCTCGGCGGTATGCCGGACGCCGAACGACGGGCCTGCCTGCCCGAGCTGCGGGCGCTGCGCAAGGAGCTGCGGGCGGCTCCCTGGGAGGGTACAGCCCGCCGTGTCCACCCGGCGCTGCACGCGGCCGGGGCGGCCTGCCACACGGGAGCGGCGGCCGCGGCGAGCTGGATCGCCGCGTCCGACATGCGCTGGTCGCCCGCGTCGCCCAAGGTGCTGCTGCGGGTGCTGGAGGGCCGGGACAACGGGTGGCTGGCCGATGTCGCGAACCGGCTGGCGCAGCGGCCCGCGACGGCGGACGTGCCGTACGAGCTGGTGTGCGGGCTGGTGCACCGGTCGGGCTGCGACGTCCCGGCGACGGACGCCTATGTCCGGGGCTGGGTCGGGCACATCGCCGCCACCAGGCGGGGTGACAGCGTGATGGAGCGGCTGCGCGGCGAGCCGGATCTGGTCCCGCTCGTGGCCGCCCTCTTCGAGCTCGGTGACCTGCGTGGGATCGGGTGGATGTTCGGCGAAGGGCCGGGTTCCTGGCAGGCCGCCCTCGCGGAGCTCACCCGGGCGGGAACGCTGGACCGCAGGACCATGGTGGACGCCTGTGTCGCCAGGCTGCTGCGCGGCGGCGGCCCCTCCGACCACCGGGTGTTCCTCCCGCTGCTGGTCCGGCTCGAACTGACCCCGGACGAGCAGCGCGCACGAGCGGCCGACTGGACGGCCCTGGCCCGCGACGCCGTCTCGCCCGTCGCCTCCCATGCCCAGTCCGTGCTCGCCGCCCTCGCACTCGACGGGGAGCTGACCCCGCGGCAGCTGGCCGAGGCCTCCGAAGGGGTGCTGTTCCGCGGCGAGAAGAAGCTGGTGCGGGCCCAGCTCGTGCTGCTCGGCAAGGCGCTGTCCCGCGATCCGTCCGCCGCGGCCGAGCTGCTGCCCGTCGCCGCGCAGGCGTTCGGGCACGAGGACAGCCAGTTGCAGGAGCGGGCGCTGAAGCTGGTCGAGCGCCACGCGGGGCGGCTCGACACCACGACGGCCCGCGACGAGATCGCCCGGCACGCCGAGCAGTTGAGCCCGGCTCTGCGCGGCCGGGCGTCGGGCGCGCTGGGGATCGCCGAGATCCGTCGGGCGCCGGCCGTGTACGAGGAGGTGCTCCCGCCCGTGCCCGCGCCGGTCCGTCTCGCGCCGGTACCGGAGTCGGCGGTCGAGCTCGCCGAGGAGACCGGGGCGCTGCTGGCGTCGGACGGCGACGTGGGCGCGTTCGAGCGGGCACTGGACGGTCTGGTGCGCCATGCGTACCGGGACCGGGATGCCTTGCTGGAGGCGCTGGAGCCGGTGATCGAGCGGCGGTGGTGGGACACCGTGGCTGCGGAACACCGGTACCACACCGAGTCGTACTTCGGCGCCAGGCAGGGCTTTCCCGACGCGCGGTACGGCCTCGATCTCCTCCTGGTGACACTGCGGGGGAAAGTGAGTACCGCCACGCTTCACACGGCGGCACGGCACGGGGCCGCCGACTGCCCTTGCGTGCACAGCGCTCTGTCCCGTCCGTTCGAGGCCCGCCTCCGGGAGGTGGCCCACCGCCTCCGCGCCGACCCGCTTCCCCTGCTGCTGTCGACACCCACCTGGAGCACCGGAGCGATCGAGCCGGACGAGCTCGTCGAGCGTCTGGGCACGTACGGGCGCCTGGGAGCCCGTGTCTCGGGGGCCGACTTCGCCCAGGCCCTGCTGCGGGTGCGGCGGACGGACCGGGCGGCGCCGGCGGCGGCACGGGCGGCGGCACTCGGCACGCCGGAAGGGACTCGGCTCGCCCGCTGGCTGGCCTCGCCCGACCCGGCCCTGCCCTCGTACAGACGCGAGGCATCGGGAGCGCGGATCCTGCTCGAAGTCGGTGAGATCCTGGTGTTCCAGGAGGACTTCCCGCCGGCGTTCCAGAGACTTGGCCGGCCGGTGACGTCCTCGGGCGAGCGCCGGTACTGCTCGCATTGGAGCCAGGACCTGCACCGGCACTGGCCGGCCGTCCTCCCGGAACGGCGCGAGTTGGTGGCCGCGCGGCTCGTGCATGACCTCTCCCGGGCGGCCACGGACGACACCCGCGGCCCCGCCGCCACCCTTTCCCTGCTGGCCGAGTCCGGCGGCGAGGCGGGTGAGAGTGTGCATCTGTGCCTGGCGTACGGGCTGGGCGCGCGGCACGCGGAGGACCGGCTCGCGGCCGTGGACGCCTTGCTGGTGCTCGCCGCGCGCGGGCAGCTCGACCCGGCTCGGCTCGGCGCGGACCTCGGGCAGTTGGTGCGGCGCGGGGCGGTGAAGCCGGTGCGGCTGGCCGAGTCGGCGCGTTCGGCGGCGGCCACGGGGGCCAACGCGACGATCTGGTCCATACTCCGCCACGCCCTGCCCGTACTGCTCGCCGACCTGGCGACGTCGGGCCCGGCGGGCGCCCTGCCGGCCCGCGGGCTCGGGGACCTGCTGGCCGTGGCCGCCGACTGCGCCGAGCGGACGGGGGCCTGCGACCCCGTGCCCCACCTCGACCGGATCGCCGCCCGGCGCGGCTCGTCGCGGCTGATCGGTGAGGCGCGCCGGCTGCGCGGAGCGTTGGTGACGGAAGCAGCCGCATGACGAGCCATGCGGAGTCATAGAAAGAGCAACAAAAGGGACAGAAGCATGCTTTACCCATCGGTCACAAAGCGTTCGTGATCACGCAACACCGTTCCTTCACAGTGGCTGCATGACTCGAGACATGTCTGATGTGACGCGTGCCAGGGACGGACGTCCGGTGCACCACTGGCGGCGGGACCTCGTCGAACTCGCCGCTCTGTTCACGGCCGTCGCAGTGGCGGACGGTGTGGCCAACCTGATCGGGCACGGACCGGACGGTCCGGCGCTGCTGGTGATCTCGGCGGTCGCGCTGGCCGCGACCGCGGGGTTCCACACCTGGTGGGCGCGGCGCCACGGGCACGCGCCGCCGGCCGGTGATACCGGTGCCCGGCCGTCCGCCAAGATGCGGCAGGCCGGGCCGTCCGCCGAGCCCGCGGCGACACCCCAGGACGTGGCCGGGGCGAGCACGCTGTGGCGGATGCGGACGACGGTGAAGGACGAACCGGGTTCGCTGGCCCGCCTGTGCACGGCGCTGGCCGGACAGGGGGTCGACATCCTGAGCCTCCAGACGCATCCGCTGGCCGAGGGCACGGTGGACGAGTTCCTGCTGCGCGGCCCCGGCGAGGTCGCGGCGGCCGAGATCAGCCGGGCGGTCTCGCTGGCCGGGGGCACGAGCACGTGGATCGAGCGGGCGGACGCGCACGACCTGGTGGACGCGCCGACCCGGGTGCTCGGCCTCGCGGCCCGAACCGCGCTGGACGCGGCGGAACTTCCGCTCGCGCTGCGGCAGTTGCTGGGCCGGTGCACCATCCGTTCGCTGCCGGCCACCCCGGTCGGGGGCGGACGCGGCCCGGAGGCCGTACCGGTCGAGGGGGTGCTGGAGGAGACCGTCATGCGGTTGCGGGCGCCGGAAGGCGGAGTGATCACCGTGGAGCGGCCGTATCTGCCGTTCACACCGACGGAGTTCGCCCGGGCGCGGGCGCTGGTGGAGCTGGACTCCCGGCTCGGTCCGCGGATCCCGCACAGCCAGGACGTGCTGACGCTGCCCGAGGGCAACGCCATCACCGTGCGGCGGGCCGACACCCGCGATCTGAAGACGGCGAAGGCTATGCACGAGCGCTGCTCAGCCCGGACCCTCGGCATGCGGTACAACGGCCCGGTGGGTGACGCCGACCGCTACCTCAACCACCTGCTCAGCCCCCGCTTCGGGCGGACGCTGGCCGTGCAGACCGCGTCCGGCCGCGTCGTCGGCCTCGGTCATCTGCTGTGGGACGGCGACGAGACGGAGGTCGCGCTGCTCATCGAGGACGAGTGGCAGCGGCGCGGCATCGGCGGCGAACTGCTGGGCCGGCTGGTGGCGATGGCGGTCGAGGCGGGCTGCGCGAGTGTGTACGCGGTGACGCAGGCCTCCAACACCGGCATGGTCGCCGCGATGCGCGGGCTGGGCCTGCCCCTCGACTACCAGATCGAGGAGGGCACGCTCGTCATCACCGCCCGTCTGGACGCCACCCCGATCGTCTCACGTCTGCCGTACGACGGCGGGGCCGCACAACGGCCGTCCGGCGAGCGGATCTCCAGGGACTGAAGTCCGCCTTCGCGCGCCGGTCCGGCGGGCCGTGCCCGGGCGTACGGCCCGTCCAGCCGGGCCGTACGCCGGTGCGCGGCTCAGCCCACCGCCTGCCGGTGTCCCGCCGCAGCCGGATCCCCCACCCGCTCCCCCAGGGCCCGGTCGAGGTCCGCCCACAGGTCCTCGACGTCCTCCAGCCCCACCGACAGCCGCAGCAGCCGGTCGCCGACGCCGGCGCCCCGCCGGTCCTCGGCGTCGACGATGCGGTGGCTGATGGACGCCGGGTGCTGGATGAGCGTGTCGACGCTGCCCAGGCTCACGGCGGGCGTGACCAGCCGTACCCGCGCGATGACCTCGTGCGGGTCGCCGTGCACCTCGAACGCGATCATCGCGCCGCCGATGCGCGGGTAGCGGACCCGGGCCACACGGGGATCGGCCGTGAGGCGGCGGGCCAGCTCGGCGGCGTTCGCGGAGGCGGCCCGCACCCGCACCGGCAGCGTCGACAGCCCCCTCAGCAGCAGGTAGCCGGCCAGCGGGTGCAGGACGCCGCCGGTGGCGAACCGGACCTGCCGCAGCCGCCGCGCGAACTCCTCGTCGCAGGCCACCACGCCCGCCAGCACGTCACCGTGGCCGCCGAGGTACTTGGTGGCGCTGTGCAGCACCAGCCGGGCGCCGTGTTCGGCCGGGCGTTGCAGCACGGGCGTGGCGAAGGTGTTGTCGGCCAGCAGCGGCACGCTTCCGCAGGCGTGGGCGATGGCACGCAGGTCGAGCTCGGCGAGGGTGGGGTTGGCCGGTGACTCGACCATCACAAGACCGGTGTCGGGGCGCAGCGCGTCGGTGATCCCGGCCGGGTCGGTCCAGGTCACCTCCGTGCCGAGCAGACCGGCGGTCAGCAGGTGGTCGCTGCACCCGTAGAGGGGCCGTACGGCGACGACGTGCCGCAGGCCCGTCGCGCCGCGGGCGAGCAGGACGGCGCTGAGCGCGGCCATGCCGCTGGCGAAGGCGACCGCGGCCTCGGTGCCTTCGAGCCGGGCCAGGGCGGTCTCGAACCGGGCCACCGTGGGGTTGCCGAGCCGGCCGTAGACCGGCGGGCCGACGGGCTCGGCGCCGTTGGTGGCGAAGGCGTCGATGCGGGCGGCCTCGGCGCGGCTGTCGTAGGACGGGTAGGTGGTGGACAGGTCGATCGGCGGGGCGTGAAGTCCCTGCCGGGCGAGGTCGTCACGGCCGGCGTGCACGGCCTCCGTGGCGAGTGCCCTCGACGTGGTGCGCGCGTCGTGGTGTGCGCGGATGCTCGCTGAGTCCATGGGCGGAAGGGTGAACACCGAACGGTTCTCCGGTCGCGTACTCCGTGTTACGTTCGGGCCATGGCCGAATCCGTCGTACTGGATCCGGTGGATCTGCATCTGCTGCGGCTGTTGCAGAACGACGCCCGGACCACCTACCGCGACCTCGCCGCGCAGGTCGGTGTCGCGCCCTCGACCTGTCTGGACCGGGTGACCCGGCTGCGCCGGTCGGGCGTGATCCTCGGCCATCAGCTGCGGCTCGACCCGGCGAAGCTCGGGCGCGGACTTCAGGCGCTGCTGTCGGTGCAGGTCAGGCCGCACCGGCGGGAGCTGGTGGGGCCGTTCGTGGACCGCATCCGGGCGCTTGCGGAGTCCCGGACGGTGTTTCACCTGACGGGACCGGACGACTATCTGGTGCACGTCGCGGTCGCGGACATGGCGGATCTCCAGCGGCTGGTGCTGGACGAGTTCACGGCACGGCGCGAGGTGGCCCGCGTGGAGACCCGGTTGATCTTCCAGCAGTGGGACTGCGGGCCGCTGCTGCCGCCCGGGCACGCCGACAGCTGAATCGGGGTGACGCGGGCATCGGTCCGTACGAGGATGGGCCGCATGTCTGAGACCAAGAGCCCGCTGCCCCGCGAGGTCGCCGACGCCTACGTCGACGAGCTCATCGCCCTCGACCCGGTGATCGGTACCTACCTCGGCGTCAAGGAGAGTTCGAGCAGGCTTCCGGACCTCTCCCCCGCCGGTCAGGAGGCCCGGGCGGAGCTGATGCGCGCCACGCTGGCGCGGCTCGACGAGGCCGAGCGCCGGCCCGGCGCGGACAGTGACCGGGAGCGCCGCTGCGCACGGCTGCTGCGCGAGCGGCTCACGGCCCAGCTCGCGGTGCACGAGGCCGAGGAGGGCCTGCGCCAGGTCGGCAACATGGCCACGCCCGGGCACGAGGTGCGGGACGTGTTCACCATCACGCCGGCGCAGACGGAGGAGGACTGGGCGGCGATCGCCGAGCGGCTGCGGGCGGTGCCGGCCGCGCTGGCGGGCTACCGCGAGTCCCTGGCGCTCGGTCTGGAACGCAAGCTGTACGCGGCGCCGCGGCCCACGGCCACGTTCGTCGAGCAGCTCACCGAGTGGTCCGACACGGACGGCGAGGGCCGCGGCTGGTACGAGGACTTCGCCGCCGCGGGTCCCGAGGCGCTGCGCGCGGAGCTGGACGAGGCCGCCCGTGCGGCGACCGCGGCCGTGGTGGAGCTGCGGGACTGGATGCGGGACGTGTACGCGCCGGCCGTCGAGGGCGCCCCGAACACGGCGGGCCGCGAGCGCTACGCCCGCTGGGCGCGCTACTACAACGGCACCGACCTCGACCTGGACGAGGCGTACGCGTACGGCTGGGCCGAGTTCCACCGCATCCTCGCCGAGATGCGGCAGGAGGCCGAGAAGATCCTGCCCGGCGCGGAGACGCCGTGGGTGGCGCTGGCGCACCTGGACGGTCACGGCCGGCATGTCGAGGGCGTCGACGAGGTCCGCGACTGGTTGCAGGGCCTGATGGACCGCGCGATCGAGGAGCTGGACGGCACCCACTTCGAACTCGCCGAGCGGGTGCGGAAGGTGGAGTCCCGCATCGCGCCGCCCGGCGGTGCGGCGGCCCCGTACTACACGGCCCCGTCGCAGGACTTCTCGCGCCCCGGCCGCACCTGGCTGCCGACCATGGACCGGACCCGGTTCCCGGTGTACGACCTGGTCTCGACCTGGTACCACGAGGGTGTCCCGGGCCACCACCTCCAGCTCGCGCAGTGGGCGCACGTGGCCGAGGACCTCTCCCGCTACCAGGCCTCGGTCGGCATGGTCAGCGCCAACGCGGAGGGCTGGGCGCTGTACGCGGAGCGGCTGATGGACGAGCTCGGCTACCTCTCCGACCCCGAGGAGCGGCTGGGTTACCTCGACGCGCAGATGATGCGGGCCGCGCGGGTCATCGTGGACATCGGCATGCACCTGGAGCTGGAGATCCCGGCCGACTCGCCGTTCCACCCCGGTGAGCGGTGGACGCCGGAGCTGGCGCAGGAGTTCTTCCTGCGGCACAGCAGCCGGCCGGCGGACTTCGTGGAGAGTGAGCTGACCCGCTACCTGACCATTCCCGGCCAGGCGATCGGCTACAAGCTGGGTGAACGGGCCTGGCTGCGGGGCCGGGAGAACGCCCGCGAGCGGCACGGCGACGCGTTCGACCTGAAGGCCTGGCACATGGCGGCCCTCTCCCAGGGGTCGCTGGGCCTCGACGACCTGCTGGACGAGGTGTCCCGGCTCTGACCGTCACGGGGCCGCGACGGCGCGGGCACCCCGGTCACGTCACGAGCCGCCGCAACTGCACCAGCCCCAGCCAGGTCTCGGGGCCCGGCTTGGCGTAGGTGGCGCGGACCGCGTACGGGCCGGGCTCCAGCGGGACCCGCAGGTGTTCGGTCCGGTCCGTCTCCGTGCCCGGCCATGCCGAGTCGAAGAGGAGGACCGGGCCGGGCACGTCCCAGCGGACCTCGTGCTCCCAGACGGCCGTGTCGAGGGCGGCGGGGACACCGGCGAGCAGCTCGTCCTCGGAGCCCGCGGCACACCAGCGGACGAAGGTGCCGTGGTCGGGGAGGAAGGAGGTGGACGCCGGTTCGTCGCCGAGGACCAGGGCCGCGCTGTCGCCGACCGGGAGCAGACCGACGTACCCGTCGACCTCGCAGGCCCGGTCGTAGTCGGTGGCCAGGTCCTCGCCGTCGGCGCCCGCCCAGAACGGCAGCACAGCCTCCGGGACCGCCACCAGCGGGCCGCCGCCCGACTCGACCCACTCCACCGCGCCTGGATCCGCGTATCGCGCCATGGGCAGAGAACCTAGCAGCCGCCTAGCAGCCGCAGTCCCCCGCCACCGGTGCGGTCAGCGGGTCCGCGGCCCGGCGCTCGCGTCCCCGCCAGGTCTCGAACTCAAAGCCCTCGCGCACCCAGTACTCGAAGCCGCCGAGCATCTCCTTGACCTGGTAGCCGAGTTCGGCGAGGGCGAGTGCGGCGCGGGTGGCGCCGTTGCAGCCGGGGCCCCAGCAGTACGTCACCACCGGCACGGTCCTGTCGAGGAGCTGACCGGCCTGCTCGGGGATGAGCGCGGTGGGGAGGTGGACGGCGCCGGGGATGTGGCCCTGGTCCCAGGACTCGGTGGAGCGGGAGTCGAGGACGACGAAACCGGGGTCGCCGCCGGTGGCGAGCGCGGCGGCCACGTCGGAGACGTCGGCGTGGAAGGCGAGGCTCGCGCGGAAGTGAGCGGCGGCTGCTGCCGGTTCGGCGGGGGCGACGCGCAGAACGGGGTTCACGGCGGTGGTGGTCATGGCTGAAAATCTAGGCCCGTCGCCCCGGCTCCTGAAGTGAGGATCCACGGGCTTGACCTTGATCGGCCGGGTTTCCCCTGCTATTCACATGCGATGACCGTGTATTCCCCGGACGCCACCGACTGGCGCATCCTCGAGGTCCTCCAGCGGGACGGACGTGCCAGCTACGCGGAGCTGGCGCGCGCCGTCTCCATGTCGCCGAGCGCGGTCACCGAGCGGGTGCGCCGGCTGGAGGAGACGGGCGTCATCCAGGGGTACGCGGCCGTCGTCGACCCCGAGCGTCTCGGCCTGTCGATCCTGGCGTTCGTGCGGCTGAGGTATCCGAACGCCAACTACAAGCCGTTCCACGACCTGGTCGCAGCGACGCCCGAGATCCTGGAGGCGCACCACGTCACGGGCGACGACTGCTTCGTCATCAAGGTCGCCGCGCGGTCCATGGCGCACCTGGAAGAACTCTCCGGGCGGATCGGCGCGCTGGGCTCGGTGACCACCAGCGTCGTGTACTCCTCACCTCTGCCCCGGCGTCCGCTCGGGCACTGACCTCAGCGGACGCCCCGCTGCCGCAGCGCCGATCCCGTCCTGCCCTTGACGACCTCCAACTGCCCGTGGATCCTGCGGCGCAGGTCGGCGACGTGGCTGACGATGCCGACGCTGCGGTCGCGCTCCCTCAGCGAGTCGAGGACGTCGAGGACCTCGTCGAGGGTCTGGTCGTCGAGGCTGCCGAAGCCCTCGTCGATGAACAAGGTGTCCAGCCGCACCCCGCCGGCCTCGTCGGTGACGACGTCCGCGAGACCGAGCGCGAGCGCGAGGGAGGCGAAGAACGTCTCACCGCCCGACAGCGTCGCCGTGTCCCGCTCACGGCCGGTCCAGGCGTCGACGACGTGCAGGCCGAGCCCGCTGCGGCCGCGGCCGCTGCGGTCGGCGGAGTGCACCAGCGTGTAGCGGCCGGAGGACATCCGCTGAAGCCGTACGGTCGCGGCGGCCGCGACCTGTTCCAGACGGGCCGCGAGCACGTACGACTCCAGGCGCATCCTGCGTTCGTTGTCGGCGGAGGTACCCGCGGTGAGGCCGGCCAGCCGGGCCACCCGTTCGTACTCCTCGCGCAGCGGCGCCAGCAGTCGCACGCCGTCGGCCGCGCGGGCGGAGAGCCGGTCCAGCTCGGCGCAGCAGCGGGCGGCGGCGTCGCACGCGGAGGCGGCCTCGCGCAGCCGCCGGGTGGCCCGCAGCGCGCGCTCTTCCGCCGCCGTGGGATCGGCGGGCGGCTGCTGGGCGGCGGCCGCCGTGTCGGGTTCCGCCAGCACGGCCCGTACGGCGGCCTCCTCGTACTGCCAAGCGTCCAGGCGGTGTTGCAGCTCCCGGTGGGCCGCGTCGTCGAGCAGCGCGGCGGCCGCGGCCTGCGGGGTGTCGAAGCCGGCGCGGTAGGCGGCGTCGGCGAGCCGGGCGTCGGCGTCCTTGAGGCGCTCGGCGGCGTCCTCCGCGGCGCGTGCGGCGTCGGCGGCGTCGGTGAGCAGCGCGGCCCGCCGCTCCAGCTGGGCGGCCCGGGCGGCCACACTGCAGGCGCCGCCCCGGGCCTCGGCCAGTTCCTGCTCCAGGGTGGCCTTCTCGCGGTCGAGTGCCTCGCGCCGGGTGAGGTGTTCGGCGGCGCGGACCTTCGCCTGCTGCCGGTCGGTCAGGCGGCGTTCGCGCTCCTGCTCCGCCAGCCGCAGCTCTTCGTGCGCCGCGTGCAGGTCGGAGGCTGCCCGCCGGGCCCGCGTGTACTCCTGCTCCAGCTCGTCGGCCTGGGCGGCCAGTTGCGCGGTGGGGGTGTCGCCGGCCTCGGCGGTGGCGGCGGCCAGCGCCTCCCGTACGACGCCGAGGCGCCGTTCGTCGTCGGCGCGCTGTTCGTCGGCGCGCTGGTAGGCGGCGAGGGCGCGCTCCTCCGCCTCGCGGTCGACGTGCCCCGCGAACTTCTGTGCGGGCGCGGGGTGTTCGGTGGCCCCGCAGACGGCGCAGGGCTCTCCGTCGGCGAGGCCGGCGGCCAGTTCGGCGGCGATGCCGTTCAGCCGCTGTTCCTTGAGGTCGAGCCAGTGCGCCCGCGCTTCAAGGGCCCGGTGTTCGGAGGCGAGGGCCCCCCGCTGCGCCTCGTCGGTGTCCCGGCCCAGTTCGTCCCGCAGCCGTGCCGCCTCCAGCCGCCGGCGCGCGGGTTCGCGTTGTACGGCGAGTTGCTCGGCGCGGGTCGCGGCCTCCTGGGCGGAGTCGGCGCGGGCCTGGAGTCCCGCGCGGGTGGCGTCCCAGCCGGCGAGCCAGCCCTCGGCGTCGCGCAGGACGTCCTCGTCGTCCCGGTCCTGCCGGTCCAGGCGGCCGCGCTCCTCGACGACTTCGGCGAGTCTCCGCTCGGCACGGCGCGCGGACTGAAGGCCGCCCAGTTCCTCGGCGGCCCGGCGGGCGGCGGTCGCGAGCCCGGTCGCGCCGGCGCCCGCGAAGGCCTCCGGCAGCAGCGCACGCGCGCGTGCCTCGGCGGCGGCCGCCCCGCGGTGCCCGGCCTCGGCCGCCTCCCGCAGTTCCAGGGCCGGCGCCACGGCCTCCGCCTTCCGCGCCCGCCCCATCCGCTCCTGCGCCTCGCGATGGGCTCCGGCCCGCTCCTCCAGCCGTTCGGCGCGCTGCCGTGCCTCGGTGAACCGGTGCTGCAACCGCGCCAGTTCGCGTACCTCGGTCAGCGTGCGGTCGGCGGCGGTCTGCGCGGACTCGGCGGCGGTCAGGCGGCAGTGGGCGAGGGTGAGCCGTTCGCGGGCGGTGCTGCGGGCCACGGCGGCGGCGCCCAGGACGGCTTCGGCGAGGCCCGGTTCGCCGGCGGCCAGCTCCGGCAGCTCCATGGCGTCGCCGGCCTCCTGTTGCATGCGATGCGCGTCGGCCAGCAGCGCGGCGTCCCCCTCCCGCACCCGGGCCTCGGTCGCCTTCCTGCGCTCGGCGAGGCGTTTCTCGACCTCGGCGAAGCGCCGGGTGTCGAAGAGCCGGCCGAGCAGCCTGCCGCGGGCCTCGGCGTCGGAGCGCAGGAAGCGGGCGAAGTCGCCCTGGGGCAGCAGGACGACCTGGCAGAACTGCTCGCGGCTCATGCCGAGCAGCTGCTCGACCTCGTTGCCGATCTCCTGGTGGGAACGGCTGAGGTCCTTCCAGGCGCCGGCCGTGGCGTCGTACTCGCGCAGCCAGGTCTGGGCCTTGTCGACGGTCGTTCCCTTGCCACGCAGTTTGGGGCGTTCCCATGGCGGCTGCCGGGTGATCCGCAGCCGCCGTCCGGCGACGGTCAGTTCGAGGCAGACCTCGGTGCGGGTGCCCGCCTCGGCGTGATCGCTGCGCAGGTTCATGCCCTGATTGCCCTGCCGGGCGCCGGGCACGGCGCCGTACAGCGCGTAGCACACGGCGTCCAGGACGGAGGTCTTGCCCGCGCCGGTGGGTCCGTGCAGCAGGAACAGTCCCGCGGCGGACAACGCGTCGAAGTCGACCGTCTGGGCCCCGCCGAACGGCCCGAAGGCGGTGATGTCGAGCCGGTGCAGCCTCACCGGGCCACCTCCCGCACCGCTTCGTCGGCGCGCACGGCGTCGAACGCCTCGCGCAGCACGGCCTGTTCGGGCTCGTCGGGGCCCGCGCCGCGCACATGGGCGACGAAGTCCTCGGCGATCTGCTGGTCGCTGCGGCCCGCGAGGCGCCGGGCGTAGGAGACGGCGGGGTCGTCGGGGGCGCGGTCGGGGGCGAAGACGAGGCTGAGGGTGTGCGGGAACCGCTCGGCGAGGCGGGCCATGGGGTCGGCGGGGCGGACCGGGTCGGTGAGGGTGGCCTCGACCCAGGCGTCCTCGTGGCGGGCCAGTGCGGGGTCGGCGAGCAGGTCCTCCAGGGTGCCGCGGACGCGGGCCAGCGGACGCGGCACGGGGCAGTCGACGCGTTCGGCGGTGACCGAGCCGTCGGCGGCCAGGTCGACGAGCCACATGCTCTTGCGGTGGTCGGTCTCCGAGAAGGAGTACGCCAGCGGGGAGCCCGAGTAGCGCACGCGCTCGGTGATGGTCTGGCAGCCGTGCAGGTGACCCAGGGCCACGTAGTCGACGCCGTCGAAGACCCCGGCCGGTACGGCGGCCACCCCGCCCACGGTGATGTCCCGCTCGCTGTCGCTGGCCTCGCCGCCGGTGACGAAGGCGTGCGCGAGGACGACGGAACGGGTGCCGGGCGTCCGGGCGGCGAGGTCGGCGCGGACCTGGTCCATGGCGGCGGCCAGGACGGCCTCGTGTCCTGCCTTCTGCACCGCGAACGCGTCTTTGACCAGGGCGGGTTCGAGGTACGGCAGTCCGTAGAAGGCGACGTCCCCGAAGGCGTCGGCCAGTACGACGGGCGTCCCGCAGGCGGACGGCTCGGTCCGCAGGTGGATGCCGGCCCGCCCGATGAGGCCGGCGCCCACGCCGAGCCGGCGGGCCGAGTCGTGGTTGCCGGAGATCATCACCGTGGGCACGCCCAGCCCGGCCAGCCGGTGCAGGGCGTCGTCGAACAGCTCGACCGCGGCGAGCGGGGGCACCGCCCGGTCGTAGACGTCGCCCGACACGACGACCGCGTCCACGTCGCGCTCCCGCACGGTGGTGACGAGGTGACCGATGAACTCGGCCTGGGCGGTGAGCATGTTCACCCGGTGGAACGCCCGGCCGAGATGCCAGTCGGAGGTGTGCAGCACTCTCAAGAAAACACTCCGGCTCGTCGTCAGCAGCCACCACGCTAACGCCTGTCGGCCACTGATCCACCACGGACCTCGAATTCCGTCCACATCAGCTGCGATTCAGACGGAAATGTCCGTTACGCGTCCCCGTAGGCCTCCCCGCCCAGTTCGAACGCGGCCGTCCCCGCCGTGGCATCGGCCAGCCAGGCGCGGAAGGTGTCCACGTCGGCGTCCGGCAGGCCGATCTCGATGGTGACCGCCTCCCCGTAGCGCACGTCCCGCACCTCGCGTCCGGTCGTGTGCAGATCGTTCTGCACCTTGCCGGCGCGCTGGTGGTCGACGGTGACCGTGGCCAGCCGGAAGCGGCGCCGGGTGCGGGTGCCGACCGCGTCCAGGGCTTCGCCTACCGCGCCGCCGTAGGCCCGGATGAGGCCGCCCGCGCCCAGTTTGACCCCGCCGTAGTAGCGGGTGACGACGGCGACGACGTACCGCATGTCGCGGCGCAGCAGCATCTGGAGCATGGGCACGCCGGCCGTGCCGCCCGGTTCGCCGTCGTCGCTGGCCTTCTGGACGGAGGCGTCGGCGCCGATGACGTACGCCCAGCAGTTGTGCGTGGCGTCCGCGTGCTCCTTGCGGACCGCGGCGACGAAGTCCTGGGCCTCCTGCTCGGTGGCCGCCGGGGCGAGCGCGCACAGGAAGCGGGAGCGGTTGACCTCGGTCTCGTGCACGCCCGCGCGGGCGACTGTGCGGTACTCGTCCTGCATCCGGCCAGCCTATGCGCAGCCGGGCGGACGCCCCGCGCCCGGCTGCGCTAGCCCTTCTTGCCCCGGGGCACCGTCAGCGAGGTCAGCAGCGCCGCGCCCGGGGCCAGGTCCGGCCAGGAGGGTCCGTACCAGGTGAGGTCGGCGACGGCCGAGGTCGGGAACTTCGTGCGGACCCGGTCCAGGGCGTCGTCCAGGGCCTCCCCGGCCAGTTCGAGCACCAGGTCCTCCAGGCCGGGGTTGTGCCCGACGAGGAGCAGGCCGGCGACCTCGGACGGCACCTCGCGCACCACCTCCAGCAGCTCCGGTACGCCGGCCGCGTACAGCCGTGGGTCGAAGCGGACCGGGGGCGGGGTGCCCCACTGGGCCGAGGCCAGCTCCCAGGTCTGGCGGGCGCGCACGGCGGTGGAGCACAGGGCGAGGTCGGGCAGCGGGTCGGCCGCCGCGAGGGCACGGCCGGCGGCGGGCGCGTCGCGGCGGCCGCGCGGTGCCAGCGGGCGGTCGTGGTCGGGGACGTCCGGCGGCCAGGCGGACTTGGCGTGCCGCAGGACGATCAGACGGCGCAGCGGGCCGGCACCCGCACGGGCCGTCACGCGAGGCTCCCGATGTCCCGCACGAGGTCGAGGCCGAGGAGCCGGTCGGCGTAGGCGTACGTCTCGAAGCGGGCGCCGTCGGGCAGGCCCGGCTCGGCCTCCACCCAGCGCAGCACGCCGAGCACGCCGGGTACGTCCAGATCGTTCTCCCAGGCGGTGCGCAGCCGCCCGCGCACCTCCTCGGGGACCGGCCGCGACGGTTTCCGGGCCCAGCCGGCGACGGCCCGCCGCCAGCGCGCGAGGCTGCGGGCCGCCTCGTCGAGGGCGTCCGCGTCGAGCCGCAGGGAGGTCCCGTGGGGCGCGGCGAGCAGGGCCAGGCGCAGGACGGCGGGGTCGGCGACGCCCTCCAGGGCGACGCGTCCGGCCACCGGCGCGACCCCGACCAGGACGGCCCCGTCGGCCGAGGCCCCGCCGGCCGCCGGTCCCGGCCGCTCCGCCACGTGAATGACCTGTGCCTCGCCCAGCCCCGCCGCGAGGTCCTGGCCGTCCTCGAAGGGGCGGATGCCCAGGGTGGTGGCGGCCGCGCGGAGCTCGGCCTGCTGCCGGGCTCCGGTGAGGATGGCCCAGACGGGGTGGCCGCCGAGTTCCAGGGCACGGACGAGGACGTCGGCGACCAGCAGCACGCGCAGGGCCGAGGCGTCGAGGCCCGAGGCGTGCGCCTGGACCCGGGTCAGGCCCCGCCGGGCGGGAGCGGCCTCGACGGGCTCACCGGTGCGGGAGTCGATGATGCGGAGCACGGCCCGAGCGTAGGCGGACGGACGGTCGTATGCAGTCACTTGGCCGCGATCCGGGACATTGTGGCGGGTATACCGGGCACCCGGGCGGGTCTTTTGGACAGTCCGGTGGGAATCACCGCCCGGCGGCCGCCGTTTCCGCCGAGGACAGTCACCCCCCGAAGCCCGAGGAGGCCGGACGTGTACGGCGACGCAGCGACCATCCGCAGGATCCTGTCCGAGCTCGGCGACACCTGGGCCGTCGTCGGCCTCTCCGCGAACCGGAGCCGGGCCGCGTACGGCGTCGCCGAGGTGCTGCGGCGCTTCGGCAAGCGGGTGGTGCCCGTCCACCCCAAGGCGGAGACGGTGCACGGCGAGCCCGGCTACGCCTCCCTCGCCGAGATCCCGTTCGAGGTGGACGTGGTCGACGTCTTCGTCAACAGCGGCCTCGCCGGGCCGGTCGCCGACGAGGCGGTCGCCATGGGCGCGAAGGCGGTCTGGTTCCAGCTCGGAGTGGTCGACGAGGCCGCGTACGAGCGCGCCCGGGCGGCGGGGCTGGAGATGGTGATGGACCGGTGCCCGGCGATCGAAATTCCCCGTCTGCACCTGCCGTCTTAACATGTCTTACTCTCTTCTCACATTCCGTGTCTGAATACGAACATTCCGTGGCGGCGCCTGACCTGTGCAAAGAGCAGGATCGCAACGTTCCAGGTGAAAGGTCAAAACTTCGTAAGCAGTCTTTTGCGGTTTCGAACGCATCCCTAATCTGTGGCGGCATTGCTCGTTAAACCTGCGTTCAGAAACTGAGAGGCCACTTGACATGGTGAAAGTCGACCATGCTGTGCCGGAAGCCACGAAGAACCCCAGCGGTCTACGGAGGGACGTCGGGCTGATCGGACTGATGTGGGCCTCCGTGGGTTCCATCATCGGGTCCGGCTGGCTCTACGGCGCCGAGAAGGCGGTCGTGGTGGCCGGTCCCGCGGCGATCATCTCGTGGGTGATCGGCGCGATCGCGATCGTCCTCCTCGCGCTGGTGCACGCCGAACTCGGCGGCATGTTCCCGGTGGCCGGCGGCACGGCCCGCTACCCGCACTACGCGTTCGGCGGCCTGGCCGGCATGTCCTTCGGGTGGTTCGCCTGGCTCCAGGCGGCGACCGTCGCCCCGATCGAGGTCGAGGCCATGATCGGCTACGCCGGTCACTGGAAGTGGGCCCAGGGCCTCCAGCACGCCGACGGCACGCTGACGGTGAGCGGTTTCCTCACCGCCGTCGTCCTCATGGCCGTCTTCGTCGGCGTGAACTTCTTCGGCGTCCGCGCCCTGGCGCACACCAACAGCGCCGCCACCTGGTGGAAGATCGCCGTCCCGCTGGGCGCGATCTTCATCATCGCCGCCGGCAACTTCCACGCGTCGAACTTCACCTCGGAGGGCTTCGCGCCGTTCGGCGCCAAGGGCGTGCTCGGCGCCATCAGCTCCAGCGGCATCATCTTCGCGCTGCTCGGCTTCGAGCAGGCGATCCAGCTGGCGGGTGAGAGCCGCAACCCGAAGCGGGACCTGCCGCGGGCGACCCTCGGCTCCGTCGCGATCGGCGCGGTGATCTACATCCTGCTCCAGGTCGTGTTCATCGCCGCGCTGCCGCACGTCTCGTTCGCGCACGGCTGGGCCAAGCTGAACTTCGAGGGCATCAGCGGCCCGTGGGCGGGCCTGGCGACCCTGGTCGGCCTGGGCTGGCTGGGCTGGGTGCTCTACGTCGACGCGATCATCTCCCCCGGCGGCACCGGCCTGATCTACACCACCGCCACCTCCCGCGTCTCCTTCGGCCTGGCCAAGAACGGCTACGCGCCGAAGGCGTTCGCCAAGACCGACGCGCGCGGCGTGCCGTGGTTCGGCCTGATCATGTCCTTCGTGACCGGTGTGGTCTGCTTCCTGCCGTTCCCGAGCTGGCAGGAACTGGTCGGCTTCATCACCTCGGCGAGCGTCCTGATGTACGCGGGCGCGCCGCTGGCGTACGGCGTCTTCGCCGACCGCCTGCCGAACCACGAGCGCCCCTACCGACTGCCCGCCGGCAAGATCATCTCCCCGCTGTCCTTCGTGGTCGCCAACCTGATCATCTACTGGGCCGGCTGGGACACCCTGTGGCGCCTGGGCTTCGCGATCGTCCTCGGTTACGTGCTGCTCGGCAGCTACGCCTGGTACGCCACCAGCAAGGGACTGGAGGACGCGCCCCGGCTGGACTTCCGCGCCGCGCAGTGGCTGCCGGCCTACCTGGTGGGCCTGGGCCTGATCTCGTGGCAGGGCGGCTTCGGCGGCCAGGGTCACATCGCCCTGTGGTGGGACATCCTGGTGGTGGCGGTCTTCTCGCTGGCCATCTACTACTGGGCCAAGACGACCGCCTCGAAGCCCGAGGAGATCGAGCGCAGCATCGAGGAGGTCGTGGTCACCGACGCCCCGGCGCACTGACCCGGTCCCCGTTCGACCGAGCGGTGTCCCGTCCGCCACGGCTCCCCGGCCGCGGCTGACGGGACACCGTCATAATGCTCGGGTGACACTCCCCTCCCCCCACCTCTCCCCTTCCGCGGAGCACCGTCCCGTCGTCGTCGTGGGCGCCGGGCCCGCCGGCCTCGCCGTCGGCAACGTCCTGCGGGCCGCCGCCGTCGACTGCGTGGTCCTGGAGACCGAGAGCCGGGAGTCCATCGAGACGAGACCGAGGGCCGGGATCGTCGAGGAGTGGGCGGTGCGCGAACTCGGGCGGCGCGGACTGGCCCGGAACCTGCCCGCCCGGGCGCAGGCACACACCCGGTGCGAGTTCCGCTTCGACGGTGAACGGCACCGGTTCCCCTACACCGACCTGACGGGCCGGCACCACTACGTGTACCCCCAGCCGCTGCTGGTGACCGACCTGGTGCGCGAGTACGCCGACGTCCGCGGCGGCGACATCCGCTTCGGCGTGCGGGACGTACGGCTGCACGACCTGGACACCGACCGTCCGTCGGTGTCGTACCTCTGCCCGGAGACGGACGAGCGCCGGGTGATCCGCTGCGAGTTCGTGGCGGGCTGCGACGGCGCCCGCGGGGTGACGCGGGACGCGATGCCGTCCGGGCGGACCCGGATCGCACGCCACGACTACGGCATCGGCTGGCTGGCGCTGCTCGCCGAGGCGCCGCCGTCCTCCGACTGCGTCGTGTTCGGCGTCCATCCGCGCGGGTTCGCCGGGCACATGGCCCGCAGCCCGGAGGTCACCCGCTACTACCTCCAGTGCCCGCCCGGCGACGACCCGGAGAACTGGGGGCACGAGCGCGTCTGGGCCGAGCTGCGGGAGCGGCTCGGGGCGGCGGGGGCGCCGGCGCTGACGGAGGGGCGGCTGATCGAGAAGCGGGTGCTGGACATGCACGACTACGTCGTGGAGCCCGTGGCGTCCGGGCGGCTGTTCCTCGCGGGTGACGCCGCGCACCTGACCGCGCCCATCGCGGCCAAGGGCATGAACCTGGCCCTGCACGACGCCTTCCTGCTCGGCGACGCGCTCGCCGCGCGGCTCACCGAGGGCGACGACGGCGGGCTGGACGGCTACTCGACGGCATGCCTGCGCCGGGTGTGGGACTACCAGGAGTTCTCGCAGTGGCTGTCCGGCATCTACCACGGCGCCGCCTCCGGCGATCCCTACCGCGCGGGCACGACGACGGCCCGGCTGCGGCGCCTGTTCACCTCACCGGTGGCGGCGGCCGCGTTCGCGGAGCAGTACCTGGGGACGGCGGCGCGCTACTAGTCCCCCGGTGCCGTCAGTCGTGCGGCGGACGGTCGCTGAGCCGGTGGTCCGCCACGTTCAGCGCCTCGTCGACGAGGCGGCGCAGATGACCGTCGCGCAGTGAGTACACCACCCGGCGGCCCTCCTTGCGGGTGTCCACCAGCCCCGCGAGCCGCAGCCTGGCCAGGTGCTGGCTGACGGCCGGCCGGGCCGCCCCGCACGCCGCCGTCAGGGTCGTGACGTCCGCCTCCCCCTCCGTCAGGGCGTGCAGCAGCGCGAGGCGGGTGCGGTCGCCGAGCAGGGCGAGGAGTTCGGCGGCGAGCGCGAACTGCTCCTCGCCCGGGCTGCGCGGGTGCGCATCGTGCGCAGGTGACAGGTGCATGCGTGCGCTCATACGCACATAATGGCCCCGTGGGCGGCCGTCCGTCCACCTCCCGCGCACCGGAAGGGGAACCCCGTGAGCGACCGGCACCACCACCCTCACCCTCACCCTCACTCTCACCACGAACACCCACACCGTCCCGCTGTCCGCCCCTCGGTCCGCCACCGGCTGGCCCACCTCCTCACCCCGCACTCCCACGAGACCGCCGACAAGCTCGATCCCGCGCTGGAATCGAGCGCGCGCGGCATGCGCGCCCTGTGGGTGTCGCTGGCGGTGCTGGGCGGGACGGCGCTGGTACAGGCGGTCGTGGTGGCCGCCTCGGGGTCGGTGGCGCTGCTCGGCGACACGGTGCACAACGCGGCGGACGCGCTGACCGCCGTCCCGCTGGCCATCGCCTTCGCACTCGGCCGCCGCGCCCCCACGCGCCGCTTCACCTACGGATACGGGCGCGCCGAGGATCTCGCGGGCATCGCGATCGTGCTGACGATCGCCGCGTCCGCGGCCTTCGCCGCGTGGACGGCGGTGGACCGGCTCCTCGACCCGCGGCCCGTGGCGCACGTCCCGGCCGTCGCCGTCGCCGCCGTGGCCGGATGCGCGGGGAACGAGTGGGTGGCCCGGTACCGGATCCGGGTGGGCCGGGCGATCGGCTCGGCCGCGCTGGTCGCCGACGGTCTGCACGCCCGTACGGACGGCTTCACGTCACTGGCGGTGCTGGTCGGCGCCGGAGGATCCGCGCTGGGGTGGCCGCTCGCCGACCCGCTCGTGGGGCTGGCGATCACCGCGGCGATCGGGCTGGTGCTGCGGGACGCGGCGCGCGAGGTGTTCCGGCGGGTGATGGACGCCGTGGACCCGGCGCTGGTGGACCGGGCCGAGCGGGCGCTCAGGGAGGTCCCGGGGGTGCGGGAGGTCGGCGAGCTCCGGCTGAGGTGGATCGGGCACCGGCTGCGCGCGGAGGTCGCGGTGGTGGTGGACGGCGAGGCGACGGTCCGGCAGGCGCACACGGTCGCCGTCGAGGCCGAGCACGCCCTGCTGCACGCCGTGCCGAGGCTCACGGCTGCCCTGGTGCACGCGGATCCGGCGCCCGCCCCGGGCGAGACGGACCCGCATCTGCCGCTGGCCCACCACGTGACCGCCTGACGTCAGGCCACGCCCAGACCCTCCAGCACCACCGCTCCGGGCAGCTCGGCGAACGCCTTCCCCGGCACCAGCAGCTTGCCGCGCCGGCGTCCGCTGCCGACCAGGACGTACGGCAGGTCGACGACGGCCGAGTCCACCAGCACCGGCCAGCCGACCGGGAGCCCGATCGGGGTGACACCCCCGTACTCCATGCCGGTCTCCCCCGTCGCGGTCTCCATCGGCGCGAAGGAGGCCTTGCGTGCGCCGAGTTGGCGGCGCACGACGCCGTTGACGTCGACCCGGGTGGTGGACAGGACCACGCACGCGGCCAGGGTGGTCTCGCCGCCCCGTTTGCCCGCGACGACCACGCAGTTGGCCGACTGCTCCAGCAGCTCGCGGCCGTAGTGCTCGACGAACACGGCGGTGTCCGCCCACTGCGGATCGGTGTCGACGTAGACGATCTGGTCGGCGGGGACGCTGCCGCGCCAGTCGCGTACGGCGTCGGCGACCGGGCGGGTCAGCTCGTCGAGGCGGTCCGGGGCGGGCGTGGCGGTGTCGAAGTGTCCGATGGGAGCGCGCATGACGGCACGCTAACAGCCGTGGAGCGAGCGGCGGCCGGGCATCTCAGGGGACGGGCGGCACCGAGACGGCCATCACCATCTCCATCGGCACGTCGCCTGTATTGCCGTACGTGTGGGGCGTGTTGGCCTCGAAGGAGGCGCTCGCGCCGGCCGGGACGCGGTACTCCGTGCCGTCGACGGCGAGGGTCAGCTCCCCGGCCGTGACGTGGAGGAGTTCGACCGTGCCGGCGGGGTGCGGGTCGGACGAGCTCTGCTCGCCCGGCATCAGGCGCCAGTCCCAGATCTCCAGCGGTCCGGGGGCCTCGGTGCCCGCGAGGAGCCGGTTGTAGCTGCCCGCGTCCGTGTGCCAGAGCCGTACGGCCTGCTCGGCCGGGACGATCCGGACCTTCGGGCCCTGCTCGTACTCGAGCAGGGTGGTGATGCTGACACCGAGCGCGTCGCCGATCTTGACGACGGTGCCGAGGCTGGGGTTGGTGCGGGCCTGCTCGATCTGGATGAGCATGCCGCGGCTGACGCCGGCCCGGGCGGCCAGCACGTCCAGGGTGAAGCCGCGCACCGCGCGCCAGTGCTTGACGCTGCGCGCCAGGGACTGGGTCAGCAGGTCGAGGTCCGACACATTCCGTCCAATATTTTAGATGACAGGGTTCAGTAAACTGAACTACGGTGGGTGTACCGATCGTTCACCGAACTGTACTAAGCGAGGACCCGTGACAGCATTCTTCGCCCTGGCCACCAGCCTCCTGTGGGGCCTGGCCGACTTCGGCGGCGGGCTGCTGACACGGCGCAACCCGGCACTCACGGTCGTCGTGCTGTCCCAGGCGACAGCGGCCGTGGTGCTGGGCGCGATCGTGGTCGCGACGGGCGGCTGGAGCGAGGCCGGTCCCCGGCTGTGGTTCGCCTTCGCCGCGGGCCTCGTCGGCCCGGTCGCCCTGCTGTCCTTCTACAAGGCGCTCGCTCTGGGGCCGATGGGCGTCGTGTCGCCGCTCGCCACCCTCGGCGTGGCCGTCCCCGTCACCGTCGGCCTGTTCCTGGGTGAGCGTCCGGGCCCGGCGCAGGTCGCAGGCATCGCGGTCGCCGTCACCGGCATCGTGCTCGCGGGCGGCCCGCACCTGCGCGGCGCGCCCGTGCAGCGGCGGGCGATCCTGCTCACGCTGGTCGCGGCGCTCGGTTTCGGCACGGTGTTCGCGCTGATCGCGGAGGCCTCGACCACCGTCACCGGCCTGTTCCTCGCGCTGTTCGTGCAGCGCGTGACGAACGTGGCCGCGGGTGGCGCCGCGCTGTACGTCTCGGTCAGGCGGGGCACCCCCGCCCTCCCCGCGGCCGGCTTCCCCTGGGCCGCCCTGCCGGCGCTCGCCTTCGTCGGGCTGGCGGACGTGGCGGCCAACGGCACCTACTCGGTCGCCGCCCAGCACGGCCCGGTCACGGTGGCCGCGGTGCTCGCCTCGCTGTACCCGGTGGTGACCGCCCTGGCCGCCCGGGGCTTCCTCCACGAACGCCTGCGCGCCGTCCAGGCGGCGGGCGCGGGCCTCGCCCTGCTGGGCACACTGCTGCTGGCGACGGGCTGACTCAGCTCTCCGTCTCCAGCTCGGCGAGCCGGGCCACGTCCCGCTCGTCCAGCTCGGCCAGCGCCAGCAGCTGGTCCGGGGTGACGCCTTCCGGGATCGGCACCGGGGGCGGGGTCCGGAGCGGCGGCTGCCAGCCGTCGGCGGGGGTCCAGCGTCGTACGACCCGGGCGGGCGCGCCGGCCACCACCGCGTGGTCGGGCACGGTCCCGCGGACCACCGCCCCGGCGGCCACGACCACGTTCCGGCCGATCCGCGCGCCCGGCAGGATCACCGCGCCGGTGCCGATCCAGCACCCCGGGCCGATCTCCACCGGCTCCATCCGCGGCCACTGCCTGCCGATGGGCTCGTGCGGGTCGTCGTAGGAGTGGTTGGTGGACGTGACGTAGACGTACGGGCCGAAATAGCAGTCGCTGCCGATGGTGACCGTCGTATCGGCTATGACGTGGCTGCCGCGGCCGAGCACGACCCCGTCGCCTATGCGCAGGATGGGCTCGGGGCCCAGGTCGAGGTCGGGCATGAGGCCCGCGGTCAGGGTGACCTGCTCGCCGACGATGCAGTGGGCGCCGAGGTGGATCCAGGGTTCACCGAAGACGGTGCCCAGCGGGAAGGCGAGCCTGGTACCCGTTCCCATGGCGCCGAAGCGCAGCCGTCCCGGGTGCTCGGCGGTCACCGAGCCCGTGCGCTGCACCCACGCCCAGCCCGCGTGCACGGCGCGCTGGAGGAGGCCGCGCCGCCAGGAAGAGAACGAGAACGTGTTCTTGGGCTTGGGCACCCGCTCACGGTACTCAGCGTGCGGTCCGCCCAAGAGACCGGAGGGCTGTGATCTTCGCCCCACCGGGTGGCGTACGGTGCCAAGACAGCGACGACGAGGAGAAGGCGATGACGCACAAGGCGTTGATCACGGGCATCGGCGGCAGGGAACCGAAGGTCGACCCCGAGGCGTTCGTGGCGCCCACGGCCTCCGTGATCGGGGACGTGACGCTGGGGGCCGGGGCGAGCGTCTGGTACGGGGCGGTGGTGCGCGGGGACGTGGAGCGGATCGGCGTCGGGGCGAACGCGAACGTCCAGGACAACGTGACGCTCCATGCCGACCCCGGCTTTCCGGTCAGCGTCGGGCAGCGGGTGTCCATCGGGCACAACGCCGTGGTCCACGGGGCGACCGTCGAGGACGACTGCCTGATCGGGATGGGGGCGACGGTGCTCAACGGCGCGGTGATCGGGGCCGGGTCGCTGGTCGCCGCGCAGGCGTTGGTGCCGCAGGGGATGGTGGTGCCGCCGGGTTCGCTGGTGGCGGGCGTACCGGCGAAGGTGAAGCGGGAGCTGACGGAGGAGGAGCGTCAGGGAGTCACGCTCAACGGCACGATGTACGCGGAACTGGCGAAGGCGCACCGGGACGTGCACCAGGGCTGAGCCCCAGGGCTCTCCTTCGGGCCCCTCGGTCCACGGTCGGTGGCCGGGCGGTCCTCAGTCGGCGGCGGGGACGGGCTCCGGTTCGGCTTCCTGCCTCTCGGCCGCCGCCTTCTTCGCCTTGCGCCGGATCACCAGCATCGACGTCAGTCCGATCAGCAGCGCCACCACCAGGCCCAGGTACGAGAAGCGCTTGAGCCAGTCCTCGGCGACGACTCCGACGTAGTAGATGACCGCGGTGGTGCCGCCCGCCCAGCAGATGCCGCCGAGGACGTTGGCGATCAGGAACTTCCAGTAGGGCATGTGCAGGACACCGGCGAGCGGGCCGGCGAAGATGCGGAGCAGCGCGACGAAGCGGCCGAAGAAGACCGCCCACATGCCCCACTTCTCGAAGGACCGCTCGGCGGTGGCCACATGGCCCTCGCTGAAGTGCCTGGGGAACTTCCCGCCCAGCCAGGCCAGCAGCGGGCGGCCGCCCTTGCGGCCGATGGCGTAGCCGATGGAGTCACCGATGACCGCGCCGGCGGTCGCGCACGCGCCCAGCACGAAGGGATTGACGCCGGAGTGCTGGGAGGACATCAGGGCCGCCGAGACCAGGATGATCTCGCCGGGCAGCGGGATGCCCAGGCTCTCCAGACCGATCACGAGGGCCACCACGGCGTAGACGGCGGCCGCGGGCACCGAGTCGAGCCATTCCTGGACGTGCACCGCCGGTTCCTCCCCTGTCGGACCTCATTGCTGCGGGATCGCTGCGGACGTCACCCGACGCGCGCCCCCTGTGAAGGCTACCGGTTCACCGCCGGACGGCGGCGCCCGTGCGCGCGACCCCGCCACCGATCCGCCGACGCCGCGTCGGTTCCCGGACATCCGGACGACACGCGAGGCCGCCCTCGGCCGGCCCTGTGCCTCTGTCCCCTGTTGCTCGTGGCGGTCTGGGGGCTGGCGAATCGTCCCCTCGCCCGGGAGGGAGCCGTCCGGCCGACCCGGGCGGACCCCTGGTGGCTGCTGATCGGAGTCGGTTGCACCTGCCCGGGCTGGGTCGCCGCCGCGTGCGCACGGCAGCGCGCCGTGCCGGACCGGCTGCCTCCGGGGCTGCTGCCGGCCCGCAGTTCGCCGCCGGCGCCGCGAACCACGCGCTGCACCGCGGGATCGGCGCGCACCCCCGCCCGCCTGGGCCACGGCCACCGGGACGGGCACACAGCCTTGCAGCAGCGGCATCGCGGTGGCCCCGCCCCGCAGGGCGAGCACCCGGCCGGGCCGGGTGTGAGCTGCCGCGCGTCGGCCAGGGTGGTGCACAGCAGCCCCGTCACCGGGCGCCGCAGGGGACGTGCGACCAGCGGAGGTCACGCGCGGCGGTCACTCGCGCCGGGCGACCAGGCGGTAGGCGTTGGACAGACCGAGGCGGTGGGACAGGGGCCGTACCGCGAACCGGTCGAGGAGCGTGGCCGCGACGAACACCGGCGCGCCCGCGAGGAGCACCGCGCCGCGCAGGCCGCGCCGGAGGGCGCCCGGCGGCTCGGGCAGCCAGGGGGCGTCCTCGCGCGGCGCGATGTGGTCCAGGGCCAGCCAGACGGCGGCGAGCAGGTCGACCGGGTCGTGCGGCTCGGCGTGCTGTTCGGCGACCACGGTGAAGCCCAGCTCGGTGAGCCGCCGGCGCAGATTGCCGACCGGTACGAGGTGCAGGTGCTGCGGCTGGAGCCAGGGCAGCCACCAGCGGCCGAGGACGCGGGCGTAGCGGCTCTCGGGGTCGGGGACCTCGATGAGCAGGTGGCCGCCGGGGCGGACGGCCTGGTGGGCGGCGCGCAGTTCGCGGTCGGGGTCGGCGCTGTGTTCCAGGTAGTGGAACATGCTGACGACGTCGTAGCGGGCGCCGAGGTCGGGGGCCAGCTCGGGGAAGGACCCGCGGTGGCCGTGCTCGACGCGGCCCTCGCGTTCGGCGATCTCCACGCCGTCGGTGAAGTCGAGGCCGTCGAACGTGGTGCCGGGCAGCACCTCGCGGGCGGCGGCGCAGAAGTGGCCGTGGCCGGTGCCGACGTCGAGCCAGTTCTTCGGGGTGGGGTCGTGCGGCAGCATCGACTCGGCGCGGCCCCGGTACATCCCGGTGCGGCCGCCGAAGGTCCCGCCCATCCGCTGTTCGCCGAGGCCGTCGTAGAAGTCGCGGTAGTAGAACTCCAGGCCCGTCTCGTTCAGCGCCGGATTCTGGAAGGTGTGCCCGCAGGCCTCGCAGCGGTCGAGGACGAAGCGGCCCGGCTTGTGCTGGAGCAGGTCGGTGGTGCGCAGCCGGGTGGTCAGACGGTCCGAGCGGCACCAGGGGCAGGTGGTGCGGCGCGGCGCGAAGAAGCGGTCCACGCCGTCGGCCAGGTCGGCCTGGTAGGCGGGGCGCAGCGCGGCGACCCGGGTGGCGCGGTCGCTGCGGTCATTGCGGTCTGCACGGTCGGTGCCGTCAGGGCCCTGGGTTTCGTTGCTCATCGGCTCTCCTCCGGGCGTGCGTCGGCGGCCAGTCGCTCGAGGTGGACGGCGGCGGCGGGGGCGCCGCCCGCCGCCCGGAAGGCGGCGCGGACCCGTCCGGCGGCGGCGCGGTGGGCGGGTTCGTGCAGGACGGCGTCGAGGGCCGGGCCCAGCCGGGCCGCCGTGACCCGGCCGAACCGGACCCGGACGCCCGCTCCGGCGTCGACGACCTGGGCGGCGACCACGGGCTGGTCGTCGCGGATGGGGGCGACGACGAGCGGGACACCGTGCCAGAGGGCTTCGCAGACGGTGTTGTGCCCGGCGTGGCACACCACCGCGTCGACCCTTTCGAGGAGCGGGAGTTGGGGCACCGAGGGCAGGACCAGGACGTCCTTGTCGTCGCCGGACGCCGGCAGGGTGCCGCCGGGATCGGCCACCACCGCCTGCACCCTGTCGGTCCGCGCCCGCAGCGCGTTCACGCACTCGGCGAGGAAGCGGCCGCCCACGTCGGCGTTGGCGGTGCCGAGGGTGACCAGGACCTTGGCCCGCCCGGGGTCCAGCCACTGCCAGGGGAAGCCGGGGGCGGCCGGGCGGTCGGCGATCGAGGGGCCGACGTAGTGGATGTGGTCGCCCCGGGCGGCCGACGGGCCGGCGAGTTCGGGAGAGCTGAAGGCCAGCAGGAGGTGGGGCGAGAAACGCGGATCGGTGTCCCCCGCCGGGTCGCCGATGCGGGCGCGCAGTTCACTGAGCCTCGCCCGGAGCCAGTCGGCGACCTTGGGTATGCCGTCGTAGGCGCCGGTGAGTTCGGCCGAGGTGGTGGCCGAGGTGGCCCAGGGCAGGCCGAGTCGCTCGGCCACCAGGGCTCCGGCGAAGGCCTGCTGGTCGACGACGACCGTGTCGGGCCGGAACTCCCCGACGGCCGCCCGCACCCCGGGTGCCATCGCGTCGGCGAGCGGCAGCAGGTACGCCTCCCACAGGTACTTCAGCGCCTCCGGCCCCCGCAGCTCCGGCGGGCGCGCGGCCGGGACGGGTCCCGCGCAGGGGAGGACGGCGGCGTCCGGGCCCGCGAGCCGCCGTACCAGCGCGGGGTCGGCGCACGTCCAGGCCACCCGGTGTCCGCGCGCGGCGAGTTCGGCGGCGACGCCCACCGTGGGGTTGATGTGCCCGACCAGGGGCGGTACGACGAACAGGAACCCGCTCACCGGACGGCCTCGGCGCCCGCCGAGCGGATCAGGTCCAGGACGTGCCCGCCGACCGCCCCGGCCGCCTCCACCAGCACGGAGTGCTCGTGTCCCGGCAGCACGACGGACCGGAAGTCGGCGAGCAGGGCCTCCTTCAGCGGCACCAGTTCCACCACGTCCGAGTCGCCGCCGTAGACACCGAGGACGGGGCAGCGTACGGCCCTGATCTCGGACTCGGTGAGCACCCGGCTGGCGGGGACGTCCCGGCCGAGGGTGGTCTCCCGGGCCAGTCGTCCGGCGCCCTTGGCGAGGCGGGCGGTGTGGTGGCCGCGGTTGGCGCTGATCCAGGCGAGCGTGTCGGGCTCGTTGTACGTCAGTTCGGAGACCACCCGGTCCAGGATGCCGCGCAGCTTCGCCGCCCAGGCCTCGGTCGCCGGCTCGGACTCGATGAGGGCGAGGCTGGCCACTCGCGCCGGATGGCGGGCGGCGTAGCCGAAGGCGATGGTGCCGCCGTAGGAGTTGCCGACGAGGTGGACGGGCCCGGTGATGCCCAGCCGGTCGAGCAGTGCTTCGAGGTCGTCGATGTTGTCGTCGAGGGTGTAGCCGGCCGGCGGTCGTTCGCTGCGGCCGTGGCCGCGCAGGTCGTACATGACCACGTCGACGCCCGCCGCCGCGAACCCCGGGGCCACCGTGAAGTAGTAGCTGGCCAGGCTGTCGGTGAGCAGGCCGTGCACGAGCACGGCGGTGGCCACCGGGGCGCGGCCGTCCTCGGGGCCGATCCTCTGCACATGCAGCCGGATGTCGCCGGCGTCGACCATGGCCATCCGTCAGCCCGCCTCAGCGGCCTTCAGGCTCTGCACGACGTGCTCCACGAGCCTGCCGACGGTGAGCTCGATGATCTCCTCGAACTCCATGCCGGCCAGGAACTCGGCGAAGTTGACCCGGTTCCCGTAGTGCTCCTTGAGCAGACCCGCGAGGGCCACGAGATCGATGCTCTCCAGTTCGAGATCGCGGTTGAACGTGGTGTTCATGCCGATCTCGAGGTCCTCGTCGCCGTACTCCTCCAGCAGGGTCAGGAGCAGGGCCCTGATGTCGGCGAGCACCACCTCCTCGTCGGCGTACGCGGGGGTCGGCTCCGTGGGATTCATCGCTCCTGCTCCTCTTCGTCGTCGCCCGCCGGGCCCGTCGTCCAGGCCACGACGTAGTCCCGGGCCGGCAGTGCCGGGGGATTGCTGACCGGTGCGAGGTGCACCGTGTAGACGCGTTCCAGGCGGCCCGAGACCAGCAGCCGGTCTCCGGCCGGTGCCGCGTGGAAGACGGCGAAGTCCCGGGGGCGGCCGCCGAATCCGGTGCCCTCCGCCTTGGCGACGGCCTCCTTGGCGGCCCAGAACCGGGCGAACCACAGCGAGGCGTCCCCGGCCGCCGACAGGTCGCGCAGCAGCCGGAGTTCGTCCGTGCCGAGCGCGGCGGCGAAGGCCGCCGGGTCCCGTTCGGTGACCTCTTCGATGTCGATGCCGGGGCCCGGGCCGGGTTTGTGCGGCCGTACGATCGCCACGCCCGCCTCGGCCCGGTGGGCCAGCGAGACGTCGAGCGCGGGCAGGGTGCGGCCGTGGACGCCCGTGACGTACGGGCGTCCCAGGTCGTCGTTGCGGACGCGGATCTCGGCCGGGAAGACCGGCCCCTCGCCGTGCTCCCACAGCCGGCGCCGTACGGCGTCCTTGACCGCGATCCGGCCGAGCAGCCACTGCCTGCGGCCGCGCGGCGCGTGCTCGGCGTACTCCGCGCGCTCCGGGCCGGCCAGCGAGTTGCGCATGATCAGCTCGCGGGAGGCGAGGTCCGGCCACCGCTCGTGCAGCAGTGACCAGCCGCCGGGCCGGGGCTCGGAGAGGGTGTTGCGTTCGGGGAACCGTTCGACCGGGCGGGTCTGCGGGTCGTTGTCGAACCGGCGGTCCTGCCAGCCGGTCAGCAGGGCCCACACCCGTCCGGCGACGGTCAGTTCCACGTCCGCCTCGAGGACGGTGTCGGTGAGCGAGGTTATCCGCACCAGGCACTCGACCCGCGTGCCAGGGGCGGGATGCGGTCCGTGGAACCGCATGTGCCGCATCTGCACGGGGAACACCACGGTCCGCTCGGTCCGGGTCGCCATGATCCAGTAGCCGAGGATCTGCCCCACGTTGTCGAGCAGGGCGCCGGGGGCGGAGGGCGTGGTGATGACCCCGCGTACGTGCCGGTCGCCGATGCCGGTGAGTTCGGTGACCCCTTGGTACGCCGGTCCGTGGAACATCCAGCGCTGGGTGTAGAGCTGGGCGGCGGTGTGGTCGGGGGCGCGTTCCGGGGTGGGCGGGGGGGTGCGTGTCGCCGGCGGTGCGGGGTGCCGGGCGGCGAGTTCGACGACGGCGCGGGCCGTGGGGCCGAAGGAGACGGCGAAGCGGTGCGGGTCGTCCGGGGTGCGGGTGACGGTGACGGGGACGTCGACGGGCGGCGTCGCGGTCAGCCACCGGTCGAACCGCGCCCCGTGCACGGCGACCGCCCGCATGCCGGGCGCCGCCCGCTCCGCCGCGTCCATCATGTGCCGCACGATCGTGGTCGCCGGCACGACCGGCCACCGGTCCGCCACGTCCGGCCAGCCGGGGCGCTGCGGGAAGAAGCAGTGGTCCAGGAGGTGGGGCATGGTGTCGGGGGACACGCGGACGGTGGTCTGCCAGGTGACCGGGGGGACGGGCACGGCCGTCCCCGACGTGGCCTCAGGGGCACGGGCCGGGGGCTGTCCGAAGGCCGTGGGGTCACCGCCGGGCTTCGGCCCGGGGGGCGCGGGGGCCGGGGCGGCTGTGCGGTCGGTGGCCGCGAGTGTGCGGCGGCCTCCTTCGGCGGGACCGGCGTGAGCTGCGAAGCGAGCGGGGGCCTGCCCGGTGGCCGCGGGGACGGGGGTCACCGCCCCCGGCGTGGCCTCAGGGGCACGGGCCGGGGGCTGTCCGAAGGCCGTGGGGTCGCCGCCGGGCTTCGGCCCGGGGAGCGCGGGGGCCGGGGCCGGGGTGGGCCCGGCAGCGGTGGGTAGCGGGCCGGTCGGCAGGTGGGGGGCGGCGGCGGAGCCGGGGGCGGCGCCGGTCTCGGGCGGGTGTGCGTGGTGGCCATGGCCACCCGCCGTGATGAGTGCGGCCGCCGTGTACGCGGTGTCGCGCAGGAGCGCGTTCAGTTCGGCGGCGGCCGGGAAGCGTTCGGCCACGGCGTCCAGCGGGGACGGCGGTCCGGCGGCCGGGGTGGGGGCGGCGCCGGTCCGGTCTCGGGTTTCCCTTCCGGGAGGCGTCGCGCGTAACTCCGCGCGCAGTGCGGTCAGGGCCGGACCGTCGAGGGACACCAGCGCGCCGCCCAGGTCCAGCCGGACCGGCGGACGGTACGGCGGGGCGGCGGGCACGGCGGCGCGCGGCCGGGGCAGTGCCGGCGCCACCGGCGCCCCGGCCACCCACAACGCCGTGGCCAGTCGGCGGAGTTGGGCGAGGCCCGGGCGATGGGGCGAGTTCGCGGCGACGGCCAGGTGATCGCGGTCGCCGAGGGTGTCGTCGATCAGCGAAGCGAGCTGGCCGGGGCCCATCTGGACGAAGGCGCGGTGCCCGGCGTCGTACAGGGCTTCGACGAGCTCGCGGAAGCGGACGGGTTCGAGGAGGTGCCGGAGGAAGAGGGCCCGTACGGCGGCCTCGCCCGCGGGGAACGGTGCCGCCGTGGTCCCGGACCAGATGGGGACGGTGGGCGGGTGGAGCCGGAAGCGGTCGGCGGCTTCCTTGATGGGCGCCAGGTAGGGCTCGAGCATCGGCGTGTGGAACCCGGACCGGAAGGGCAGCACCTGACACAGCACGCCCCGGGCGCGAAAGGCCCGGACGAACTCGCCGACCGCCGTGTCCGGCCCGCACACCATCGACTGGCTGGGCGCGTTGTCGTGGGAGAGCACGATCCCGGCGTCCGCCCAGCCGTCGGCGAGGACGGCGGCGACCTGCGCGGCGGGTGCGCCTACGGCGCCGAAGGCCAGGCCCGGTACGGCCACCGCGTCCGGGTCGAACCCGGCCATGAACGAGTCGACCTCGGCACCGGAGTACAGCCCTGCCACCGCCATCGCGGTCCATTCGCCGACGCTGTGCCCGGCCACCGCGTCCGGCACGACGCCCAAGCGGCGCAGCGCCGTGTCGAGGAGCCGGCCCACGCCGACGACACCGGCGCCGTGCCGGCCCACGTCACCGACCCGCGGCTCCTCGGCCGGGGCCCCGGGAAGCGGGGGCATGCCGAAGTGGGCGGCGATGTCGTCGACGCGGGGCGTGAACTCGGCTTCCAGGCCGGGGAAGACGAAGGCGAGCCGCCCCTGCCCGGGCCCTAGGAGCGGCCGGGTCCGGAACCAGACGTCGCCGCGGCCCTGCCAGGCCCGGCCCTTGCCCACCGCCCGCCGTGCCAGCGCCAGCCGCTTGGCGGTCGGGTCGACGATGCCCAGCCGGACCGGACCGGCCTCGGGGTGCGTCCCGTCGCTGTCCAGTCCGGATTCGAGTACGGCCAAGTCGTCCGCGGCGAGCAGCGCGGCGAGCCCCTCCGGGTGGTCGGCGGCGAGCAGGAGGACCCGCTCGGGTTCGCTGACCCGGACGGGAGTGTTCGGGGACCCGTCCCCGGCCTGCACCGAGCGCTCGGGCCGGTCGGCGCGTTCCGCGGCACGAGGCTCCTCGTCCCCGACGGCCCCGAAACCGGCGGCCCCGGAACCGGCGCCGGCCGGCGCCGTGTGCCCCCCGGGCGGCTCCTCCAGTACCACGTGGGCGTTGATCCCGCCGAAGCCGAACGCGTTCACCGCCGCCCGGCGTACCGGCCGGTCCGCGGTGGTGTCCCAGGGCACCGCCTTGCGCAGCGGGCGGAAGCGGGTGCGGGCGAGCGCGGGGTGGGGGTCGTCGCAGTGCAGGGTGGGCAGGAGCGTGCCGTGGTGGACGGCCAGCGCGGCCTTGACGAGGCCGGCCACTCCGGCGGCGGGCATGGTGTGGCCGATCATCGACTTCACCGAGCCGAGCACGGCACGGTCCTCGCTGTCCGGGGCGCCGGGGTCTCCCCGGCCGAACACCTCTGCCAGCGTGGCCAGTTCGGCGGCGTCACCGGCGGGGGTGGCGGTGCCGTGCGCCTCCAGCAGGCCGACCGCTCCGGGGGCGGCCGGGTCGAGGCCGGCGGCCCGCCAGGCCTGGCGTACGGCGTGCGCCTGGCCGCCCGGATCGGGGTTGACGAGGCCGGACGTACGGCCGTCGCTGGCCACGCCCGTGCCCCGGATCACCGCGTAGACGCGGTCGCCGGCGCGCTCGGCGTCGGCGAGACGCTTGAGGACGACCACGCCCGTGCCCTCACCGATGAGGATGCCGTCGGCGTCCCGGTGGAAGGGGCGGATGCGCTGGCTCGGGGAGAGGGCGCGCAGCTGGGAGAACACGCTCCACAGGGTGATGTCGTGGCAGTGGTGCACTCCCCCGGCCAGCATCAGGTCGCAGCGCCCGGCCGCGAGTTCGCCCACCGCCTGGTCGACGGCGACCAGCGAGGAGGCGCAGGCTGCGTCCACGGTGTAGGCGGGCCCGCGCAGGTCGAGCCGGTTGGCGATGCGGGAGGCCGCCAGGTTGGGCACCAGGCCGATCGCGGACTCGGGGCTGTCCGGTCCCAGCCGTTCGGTGAACGCCTCCCGGACCCGGCCCAGTTGGTCCGGTGTCAGGTCGGGCAGCAACTCGCCCAGGGTGCGTACGAGTTGTCCGGCCGTCCGGACCCGCTGGTCGAGCCGGACCAGGCCGGGGGTGAGGTAGCCGCCCCGGCCCAGGACGACGCCGACGCGGTGCCGGTCGGGCAGCCGGTCCGCGCCGCCCGCGTCGGCGATCGCGGCGGCGGCCACGTGCAGCGCGATCAGTTGGTCCGGCTCGGTGCCCGCCACCGAGGCGGGCATGATGCCGAACCGGGTGACCTCCACCTCGGCCAGGCCGTCCACGAACCCGCCGCGCCGGCAGTACACCTGGTCGGCGACGGCGGGCCCGGTCGCGGCCGAGGGACTGTAGTAGTCGGCGTCCCAGCGGCTCTCGGGCACGTCGGCGATCGCGTCCACGCCGTCGCGCAGGTTGTGCCAGTAGGCGTCGAGGTCGGGGGCGCCGGGCAGCAGCACCGCCATTCCCACGATCGCCACCGGCGTCTGACGACCCATCACATCCGTCATGTCCGTCACGTCACCAGCCCGAGGCGGTGTAGACGACCGCGCGGGCCGACTCGTCGCCCCATGCGAGTTCCCGGAGCAGGGCCGCGGTGCCCTCTTCGGGGTCGATGAGCCGCACCCCGCGCCGGGCGTACTCCCGGCCGAGTTCGGGGCTGACCATGCCGGTGTGGCCGCCGGTGGGCGCCCACGGTCCCCAGTGCACGGTCAGCGCGCGGTGGCCGGTGCGGGCCGCCCAGTCGGCGCCGAGGTCCTCCAGGGCGTCGTTGGCGGCCGCGTAGTCGGCCTGGCCGCGGTTGCCGAGGACGGCGGAGACGCTGCCGAACAGGACGGCGAAGCCCGGCCCGGTGGGGAGTTCCTCCAGGGCGGCCAGCAGGGTCGCCGCTCCGGCGGTCTTGGTGCCGTACACCCGTTGGAAGGACTCGGCGGTCTTCTCGGCGACGAGCCGGTCCTCGATCACTCCGGCGGCGAACACGACCCCGTCGAGCCGGCCCTGCTCGGCGTGGATCTCCTTGACCGCCTGGAGCGCCGCGTCCCGGTCGCGGAAGTCCACGGAGCGGTAGCGGGCGTCGCTGCCGAGCGCGGCGAGCTCCCCGAGCGTCGCGGTGATCTCCCGCTGCGCAAGGAGGAGTTCGGCGGCCCGGTTGACCTCGGCGGGCGTGCGCGGGCCGCCCTCCGCGCCGGCGGCGAGCGCCGCGCGCAGTTCGGCAGGGGTGCGGGCGGCGGCGGTCCGCGGGTCCTCGGGGCCGGTGGGTGCGGGGGTCCTGCCGATCAGTTCGATGCGGCAGCGGCCGGCGGCGGCGAGCGTGGCCGCGAACCTGGCGGTGATCCCGCGGGCGCCGCCCACCAGCAGCACCACGGAGTCCCGGTCGAGGCCGAGCGCGGCGGCCTCGGCGGCGCCGTCCCCCGCGGGACCCGCGCCGGTGGTGCCGAGCGGACCCAGGGGTGCCTCGACGAGTTCCATGCCGTGGCGGCCCCCGGCCGTGCGCAGGACGACGGGGGCCGCCTGCTCGGACGCCGGCGCGAGCAGCTCGGCGAGCAGGGCGTCGGCGACGGCGGACGGGGCGGTGTCGTCGAGGCCGACGACCCGTGCGAGGGTCTGCGGGTACTCGCGGGCGATGGTGCGGAACAGGCCGTACAGCCCGGCCGCGGGCAGTGCGTCGGGGCCGTCGGCGGGCCGGGCGGCCAGCAGCCGGCGCGGGCCGAGGGCCAGGGCGGCCCGCAGGACGGGGAAGGCGTCCGGCAGGACGGGGACGTCGGTGCCGGGCAGCGCGCCGAGGTAGAGGACGCCGTCCAGTGGGCCGTCCGTCTCGGTGAGCAGGTGCTCCCGGCCGGCGGTCACGACGTGGGCACCGTATCCGGTGAGCCGTGCCTCGACCTGCCCCGCCGCGCCGGCGCCGTCGCCGAGGACGGCGAACCGCTGCCCGGCGAGGACGGCGGTGGGGTCCGGCGGGCCGTCGGGCAGGGGCACCGGGCGGAGCTCGAACCGCTTCGGGGCCTCGCCGGTGATACCGGAGGGCTCCTCCGCGGGCCGGGGGGTGGCCTCCGGTCCGGCCGCCGTTCGATCGTCGGCCGCGCCGAGCCGCGCCGCCAGCCAGTCGGTGACCGCCGCGGCCGTCCTCGCCTTGGCCAGTTCCTCCAACTCGGCGTCTTCCAGCGCTGTCTGGAGGTCGGTGGCGCCGCCGATGCCCAGCCGTTTGGCGAGTTCGCCCGCGATCTCGGCCCGTTTGATCGAGTCGATGCTCAGGTCCGCCTCCAGGTCGAGGTCGGGCTCGATCATGTCGACGGGGTAGCCGGTGCGTTCGCTGATGATCTCCAGGACGACACGCTGGACGTCGACGTCCGTGGGCGCGCCGCTGCCCTGGGCGGGCTCGGGCACCGGCGGCCGGGGCACGGCGGCTTCGGCGGGCGGGAGATCCGCGGGCAGCAGCTGGGCGGGCGCGGTCTGGGGCAGCGGCCCGGAGGCCGGGGGCGCGGGGATCGACGCGCCCGGTGCCGCGCCGAAGTAGGTCAGGAGGACGTCTCGCTGGGCGGCGATCATCTCCCGGCTGGTGCGCAGGAACTCGGAGATCAACGCGTCCCGGTCGGCGGGGGCGCCGTGCGGGGCACCGTGCGGGGGGTTCGTCGTCACAGTCGTCTCCACGACTCGTCGGGCCGGTGCGAGCGCATCGGGGAGGAGGTCTCCGGCGGCGGTGCGGACCAGCTGTCCGTCGACCGTCCACCCGGGCCGCTTGGGCGCCGGTGTGCGGACCGCGTCGACGGCGTCGCGTCCTCTCAGGAGCCAGGCGGTGCGCACCGGCCTTCCCGAGACGGCGAGTTGGGCGAGCGCGTCGAGCCAGCCGCGCAGGCCGCTGCCGTCGCGTGGCTCGCAGGCGACGGTGCGGTGCGGGCGGTCGCCGAGGATCTGCCGGACGAGGCGGGTGAGGACCGTGCCGGGGCCCGCCTCCACGAAGGTCCGCGCCCCCGCCTCGTACATGGCCTCGATCTGCCGGACGAAGGCGACCGGGGCGCCGATCTGCGCGGCGAGTCCGGCGCGCACGGCGTCGGGGTCGGGGTCGTAGGGGGCGGCGGTGCGGTTGGACCACACCGGGAACTCGGGCGGCCGTACGGCCTTGTCCTTCAGGACCTTGGCGAACCGCTCGCCCGCGCCCGCCACCAGGGGGCTGTGGAAGGCGCAGGCGACCGGGACGCCCTTGGCGGTGTGTCCGGCGGCGCGCAGCAGCCGTACGGCGGTGGCGACGTCCTCGGTGGGGCCGGAGATCACCGTCTGCTCCGGCGAGTTGTGGTTGGCGACGACGACCGTGGCGGGTGCGCCCGAGGCGCGCAGGGCCTGTTCGACGTCCTCGGCGCCGGCGGCGACGGCGGCCATGGTGCCGGGGTCGTCGCCCGCCGCGGCCAGGATCGCCGTGGCGCGTTCGGTGCTGAGCTCCAGCAGCGTCTCCGGGTCGAGGGCGCCCGCCGCGCAGAGGGCGGCCAGTTCGCCGTAGCTGTGTCCGGCCGCCATGTCGGGCCGTACGCCGGCGGCGGTGAGCAGGGCGTGCGCGGCGAGGCCGGTGATGCCGAGCGCGGGCTGGGCGGCCCGGGTGTCGGTGAGCGCGGCCCGCTGCCGGGCCCGTCCGGCCTCGTCGAAGGCGGCGGGCGGATACATCCGCTCGGCGTGCTCCGGCGCCGGTTCCAGGAACCGCTGGAGTTCGGGGAAGGCGAGGAACACCTCGGCGAACATGCCGGGGCGCTGGCTGCCCTGGCCGGGGAAGAGGAAGGCGACCTTGCCCTCCGCGAAGGTCTCTTCCTGCCGCGCCAGATGGATGCCGGCGGCCGGGTCGTGCTCCCCCGCCAGCGCCCTGCGCAGCTGCCCGGTCAGGCCGTCGACGTCGCTCGCCACGATCGCCGCACGCACCGGTTCCGGGGAGGCGTCGGCTCGCCCGGCCGCGCTCAACGCCAGGTCGCGCAGCCGCCAGGGGCGTCCCTCGGCCTCGGCTGCCGTCAGCAGTTCCCCGATGGCGCGGTGGGCCGCCGGGAGGTCCTTGCCCCGGAAGAGGAACAGCTCGGCGGGCCAGGCGTCCATGGCTTGCTCGGGCGGTACGGCGTCGCCGTGAGCGCTGAGGACCACATGGAAGTTGGTGCCGCCGAAGCCGAACGCGCTGACCCCGGCGACCCGTTCCCCGGCCGGGGCCGCCCACGGCCGGGCCCGCGTATGGAAGGCGAAGGGGCTCTCCCCCTCCCGCCAGGCGGCGTTGGGCATCTCGACGTGCAGGGTGGGTGGCTTGACGCCGGTGTAGAGGGCGAGCGTGGCCTTGATCAGGCCCGCGAGGCCGGCGGCGCACTTGGTGTGCCCGATCTGCGACTTGACCGAGCCCAGCGAGCAGCCGCCCGCGTCGGCGCCGGCGGTGCCGAAGACCTCGCTGAGGATGGTGAGTTCGGTGCGGTCGCCGACCACGGTGCCGGTGCCGTGGGCCTCCACGAGACCGACCTCGGCGGGCGAGACGCGGGCGTTGCGGTACGCCCGTTCCAGCGCGGCCCGCTGCCCCTCCGGCCGGGGCGCCGTCAGGCCGAGTGAGCGGCCGTCGCTGGAGGAGCCGAGCCCCTTGATCACGCCGTAGATCCGGTCGCCGTCGCGTTCGGCGTCCGCCAGCCGCTTCAGGACGACGCAGGCGACACCCTCGCCGAGCGCGATGCCGTCGGCCGAGCTGTCGAAGGCCCGCGAGCGGCCGGTCGGGGAGAGCGCGTGCACCGAGGAGAACAGGACGTAGTCGTTGATGCCGTTGTGCAGGTCGGCGCCGCCGCACAGGACCACGTCGCTGGTCCCGGCGACGAGTTCCTTGCAGGCGACGTCGACCGCGGCCAGTGAGGAGGCGCAGGCGGCGTCGACGGTGTAGTTGGCCCCGCCGAGGTCGAGGCGGTTGGCGATCCGGCCCGAGATGACGTTGGAGAGCATGCCGGGGAAGGAGTCCTCGGTGAGCCGGGGCAGCTGTGCCTCCAGCCCGTCCGGCACCTTTCCGTAGTAGGACGGCAGTACGGCGCGCAGTGTGGCGGCGTTGGACAGGTCGCTGCCCGCTTCCGCGCCGAAGACGACGGAGGTGCGGGAGCGGTCGAACTCCCGTCCCGTGTCGCCGTATCCGGCGTCGTCCAGTGCGCGCCGGGCCGCCTCCAGGGACAGCAGCTGGACGGGTTCGATGCTGCCGAGCGAGGCGGGCGGGATGCCGTAGCTCAGCGGGTCGAAGGGGACGGGGGGCAGGAAGCCGCCCCACTTGGACGTGGTGTTGCCGTCGGCGTGGTGGACGGCCGGGTCCCAGCGCTCGGGCGGGACCTCCGTGATCGCGTCGTGCCCGGTGACGACGTTCGCCCAGAAGGCGGGCAGATCGGGGGCCTGGGGGAACATGCAGGCCATGCCGATGACAGCGATGTCGAGCGGGGCGGGCGCCTCCGGTCGCGCGGTCCGGTCCGTGCCGAGCCGTTCGGTCAGGCGCCGCGTGCGGTCGGCGAGGAAGCCGGCCGCGCCGTCGGTGACCGAGCGGTGCAGGGTGTCGATCGTGGTGGTCGCCGAGCGCAGGACGGCCACGTCTCCGGCCATGAACATGCCCTCGTGGAGCTGGCGTCGCTCGTCGACGGGGGTGAGTTCCCCGCCGTCGCGCCGGTCCATGCCCTTGCTGGCGATGCGCAGCCGCCCGACGTTGAGCCGTTCCAGCTCCTCCCAGATCCGCCGGTCCGGTACGCCCCGGGCGCGCAGCTCGGCCTCCCGGTCGCGGTAGTCGCGGGTGAAGGGGCTGGGCACGCAGCGGGTGGCGTGCCCGGGGGCGGTCTCCAGCAGGGCGGTCGTGGTCGCCGCGACGACCTGCCGCTGGAACAGGGGCTGGATGGCGCCGCGTTCGACCGCCTCGGCCGTGAACAGGTAGGCGGTTCCCATGAGGACGCCGACCGCCGCGCCCCGGGCGGTGAGGGGTGCGGCGAGCGCGGCGACCATCGCCGCCGAGCGCTCGTCGTGCACGCCGCCCGCGAAGAACACCTCGATCCGCCGGGCGGTCTCGTCGTCCGTGCCGGCCAGGAACTCCTCCAGGACGGCGAGTTGGGCCTCCCACAGCGGGAAGCTCGCCCGTGGTCCGACGTGGCCGCCGCATTCCGAGCCCTCGAACACGAACCGGCGGGCCCCCGCCTGGAGGAACTGCCGGAGCAGGCCCGGCGAGGGCACGTGCAGGAAGGTGCTGATCCCGGCCCGTTCCAGCGCCTCGGCCTGCGCGGGCCTGCCGCCCGCGATGACCGCGTGGCTGGGCCGCAGTTCCCGTACGGCTTCGAGCTGGGCGTTCCTGACGTCCTCCGGCGCGAACCCGAGCACGCCCACGCCCCACGGCCGGCCCGCCAGCGCCGCCCGGGTCTCGGCCAGCATCGCCCGGGCCTGCTCGCCGCTCGCGAGGGCCAGCGCCAGGAACGGCAGCGCGCCCCCGTCGGCCACGGCGGCGGCGAACCCCGCCTGGTCACTGACCCGGGTCATGGGCCCCTGCGCCACGGGCAGTCGCGTGCCGAGGGCCCGGCTCATCGGGGAGCCGGGGAGCAGGGCACCGCCGGGAGCGCTCGCGGGGGAAGCGTCACCGGACTCGGCCGGCGAACCCTCCGCCAACGATTCCCGCACGGCCGCCGTGAGCCCGCGTACCGTGCCGCGCACGTCCCGCCACCGCTCGGCGAAACGGGCCGCGAGGAACCCGTCCTGTCCCACCGGCAGCAGTTGGTGGTGCGGGTCCTGGGCGCCGAGCAGGGCCGCGACCGCCGCCGGGTCGTCATCCGGCAGGGGCGGCGCGTGCGGGCCCCGGCGGCGCAGTACGCGGTGCCCGCCCACCACGACGGTCTCCGAGCCGTCCAGGGAACGCAGGGCGGCGGCCGTCGCCTCGGGCAGCTCGGACTCGGCCAGCAGGGCCAGTTGGCCGTCGAGCACCACCCCGGCCGCCCCGCCGGCCACGGCGGCCGCCGCCGTACGGGGCCCGATGCCGCCGCAGGCCCACACCGGCACGCCCAAGTCCGGTTCGGTCAGGAGCTGTTGGAGGAGTACGAAGGTGCTGAGGCAGCCGATGCGGCCGCCGCTCTCGCCGCCCCGGGCGATCAGTCCGTGCGCCCCGGCGCGGACCGCCTCGCGGGCCGCGTCCAGGTCCGTCACCTCGGCCAGAACCCGGTGGCGAGCGGCGATCTCGTCGACGCGCCACGGCGCGTCCGGTGCCAGCACCACGGTGTCCGGCGCCCGCACAACGGTGCCCCGTGCGCCCGCACGCTCCTCCCCCGGGCCCGTCGTGCCAGGTGCGAGGAGGCCCTCGGGCCGCATCCGGCAGTGCGCGGCCACCCGCACCCCGTACGGCCCGGGGGTCATCCGTCTCAGGCGAGCCAGCGCCTCACGGGTTCTTCGGTCGCCGGCTCCCAGGTCCAGGACGCCGAGTCCGCCGGCCCGGGATGCCGCCGCGGCGAGCCTGGCATCGGGTTCTCCGAAAGGGGTGACACAGATGATCAGGTCCAGGGCGCGCACGGCAGACGTCATGATGCTCCGAGAAAATCGGTGGACCACTACGGTGGGGGACTTGTGCGACGGTGAACTCCTGTGCGAGGCCACCGGAAACTAGCGAGCGACTTACTCGCCGGTCAATATCGGCGCGGGCCTTCCCCATGCCGTCGAATTGATTCGGCCAGCCATCGGAACTCACCGCAAGAGCCGAAAATCCGAGCAATTCCCTTCAGTCCCACCACCGCGCAGGCCACACCCGGGCACGCACCACACCACCGCAAGCCCGTCAAAGCGTCCGGGGATTCACCCCCCACTCACCCCTGCGCAACACACCGGGCCGCCGCGCCGCACTCTGTTAAATCCGCATGTCCGCCGCGCCGTGGCTCGATCGGGGCGACGCCCGCGGGAAACCGCACGGCTCCCTAATTCCCGCGGGCGAAACACGAATCAGGGAAAATTAACGTAAACCATTGAAGTAACGGCCAGTGACGGGTGAGGGCTAGCCGAATGCCGACACCACGGTCGTCACGCTCCCGGTCACGCCGGACGGGACGGAGGCGAGGTCGCCGACCGGTGCGGTGAGCGACCCGACGATATCGGTGGGCGGTGCCGGTGACGTCTCGGCCGGTCCGGTGTCCGCGCAGCAGCCGACCTGGGCGATGCGGGTGCGGTGGTCCTCGGGCGGCGGCGCGGGCCGGTCCTGTGGTGCGTCCGCTCCCGGGGGTGCGGGGGCGGACGTCTGCTCCGGCGCCGGCTGCCGGGGCGTCCCGCCGCCGGGCGCCTTCGGCGGTGCCTGCCCGGTCAAGGGCTCCAGCGTCCACCGCTGCCGCTCGGAGCCGTCGCGGGCGGTGACGGTCACGTGGGTGCGGGACGCGCCGGAACCGGGGGCGACGGCCAGCCGCCCGGGCCGGCGGAGCAGGAGTTCGCCGCGGACGGTCAGGTCGTAGGACACCTCACCGGCGTGCACGACGCAGCCGGCCAGGACGACCGACCGGGTGTCGGGGTCGGCGGCGAGGCACAGCGCCGGATCGGCGCCGTTGCGCAGCATTCCGTCGTCCTCGTACGACCACTGCTGGGACCGGGCGAAGGAGCACGCCGCGAGCAGCGCGCGGGCTCCGTCCCGGGCCCGGCCGCCGCGCACGTCCAGGCACAGCCCGGCGGCGCGGCTGCGCAGCCTGCCCTGGCCGACTTCGACGGTCCGGCCGGCGGAGGCGGCCGACGGGGACGGCACCGGGGGCGCCTCGTGGCCGGCGCTCGGACGGGCGGAACTGCCGCTGGGGGCGCCCCAGGTCGCGTGGGGGCGGGGCACACCGCGTTCGTCGGACCAGCTTCTCGCGGCGAGGACGGTGGCGAGCAGCGCGAGGCAGGTGAGACCGACGCCGATCACCAGCGCCTTGCGGCGACGACCTCCGGACGCGGTGCGGTGACGTCCACCGGCCGCCGGGTGGACGGGGACCGGCGCGGGCGGCCGCTCCTCGGCGGTGCCGCGCCCCGCGCGCGAGTCGAGATAGCGGCGGGCGCCCCAGCCGAGCACGGTCTCGGCGAGCAGCACGTCGAGGCCGTCCGCGAAGTGGCTGAGCTGTTCGGCGGCGTACCGGCAGTACCGGCACTCCACCAGGTGCCGTCGCACATCGGGCAACAGGGCGGCGCCCCGGTGAATGGGGACCTCGAGCAGACGGTTGTAGAAGCGGCATTCCTTGGTGGGGGCGAGTTCCCGGTGGGCGCGTACGCAGGCCACCCGGAATTGCTCACGGGACTGTTTGAGAGCGGCCGACGCGGTGGCGGTGTCGACCCCCAGCAGACCGGCTGGTATGTTTATCGGTTCGGCTTCGACCTCGGTGTGCCACAGAAGGCATTGCGAGGCTCCCGGGAGTGCCCGGAATGCGCGTTCGGCCAGTTGACGCCTTTCGGGGGTGCCGGGCATCGCCGCGCGTAGACCTCGGCCGCCGTTGGGTTTGCGCAATTCCGGCAGGACGATGGGAATCACGTCGTCGGCGGCCCAGGCCCGGACCGTCTCGCGTACGGCCACCAGGAGCTGCGGGCGCAGGGCGCCACCGACCGCCCCGCCCGACAGCCGGCCGAGTACCCGGCTGAAGGCGGAGGTTGCCACCAGCTGGGCCGAACTCGTGGAGGTCGACAGGCAGATGACCGCGTAGTCGCAGGTCGCGCGCCAGTGCCGGGCCAGCAGCAGGGCGACCGCGCGGTGGCTGTCCTCGGCCGTGCCACGCAGCTGGGCGACGAGGTCGCGGTCGGAATCCCCTGGTCCGGATCCGGGGCGCGGCGGGTACGGCGGGCGTGGGGGGTGAGGGGGTTGCACTGGACCTTTTCCTTCCGAGCCGCAGGCGGCACGGGGAATGCGCGCCCTGCGGAAATCAGTGCTGATTGGTGCGTACCTTAGGGGCGCTCGGCCTTCCTCCGTGAGCCCGGCCTCGCCCCTCCCGCGGGAGGCTCACCTTCGCACACGCGCCTCACAGGAAACAAGAAGTTCGAGTGACCCAAGTTCAGGGTCCGGGAAATTCAGTGGAGTTACCGGCGGTATCCGCACCCTCATTCGAAAGCGGCGGTCCGGGAAGCAACAACCAATGGTCGGCTAAAGCCGGATGACGCACCGTCCACAGGCTTCTCCCATGACTCTCCCGGCGCGCTCTCATCCCCGTGCCCCAGCATGGGGCGCATGATCGCCCCCCCCACTCACCAGCCGGCCCCGCCCTCTCCCGCACGGTGCGCAAGGCCGTCGTCCCGGCCGCCGGGCTGGGCACCCGGTTCCTGCCCGCGACCAAGGCGACGCCGAAGGAGATGCTGCCGGTCGTCGACAAGCCGGCCATCCAGTACGCCGTCGAGGAGGCCGCCGCGGCCGGCCTCGACGACATCCTCGTGGTCACCGGACGGCACAAGCGCGCCATCGAGGACCACTTCGACCACGCCCACGAACTGGAACAGGCCCTCGCGGCCAAGGGCGACACCGTGCGCCTCGACGCCGTGCGGGACCCGGCGCGCCTCGCGGACATCCACCACATCCGCCAGGGTGACCCGCTCGGCCTGGGCCATGCCGTCCTGTGCGCCCGCCGGCACGTCGGCGACCAGCCCTTCGTCGTCCTCCTCGGCGACGACCTGATCGACCCGCGCGAGACCCTGCTCAGCCGTATGCTCGACGTCCGCGACCGGTACGCCGGCAGCGTGGTCGCCCTCATGCGGGTCGACCCCGCCCAGATCCACCTGTACGGCTGCGCGGCCGTGTCACCGACCGGCGAGGACGATGTCGTGCGCGTCACCGGTCTGGTGGAGAAGCCGTCCCGCGAGACCGCCCCGAGCGCCTACGCGGTGATCGGGCGCCATGTCCTCGACCCGGCGGTCTTCGGCACCCTGGAGCGCACGCCGCCCGGCCGCGGCGGCGAGATACAACTGACGGACGCCCTCCAGGAACTCGCGGCGAACGGCACGGTGCACGGCGTCGTCTTCGTCGGGCTGCGCTACGACACCGGCGACAGGGCGGACTACCTCCGGACGGTGGTCCGCCTGGCCTGCGACCGCCCGGGCCCGGAATGCGTGGCCTGGCTCAAGGAGTTCGTCGCGGGACCGGAGGGCGACTCGGCCAGGCGGGAGGAGGGGCGGCGGGCAGCCTGAGAACGTGAGGTCAGCTGTTCGGCCGCAGCGTCCACACCACCGTCATCTCCCCGGTGACGGCACCGTCCTCCCGCTGGATGGCGACGGTCACCGGGAACTCCGGGCGCTTGCCCTCGTCGAGTTCGGCGACGACGTCCGCGGCGGGGCGGCCGAGGGTCGCCGTGGCCTTGACCGGCCCGAGGGCGATCTTCTTGAACGCGATCTCCGCGGTGACCGGGAGCGGCACGGCACGCGAGAGCTGGTCGCCGAAGGCGGCGAGCACGATGGCACCGCTGGCCGACTCGCCGAGGGTGAACATCGCCCCGGCGTGCGGCCCGCCCACGTGGTTGCGGTACTCGCTCTGGTCCGGCAGGGACAGCACGGCCCGTTCCGGGGTGGTCTCGAGGTACTCGAGGTTCAGGGTCCGCACCATCGGCACCGTGGCGGCCAGCAGCTCGCCGATCGACATCTGGTCTGCGCTCATGACCCCCATGTTACTCACGAGTAGCGGATCGTGGCCAGAGCCCGTACGTCACCCACTAGGGTTACGTGCCATGTGGCCAGGACAGCAGCCGCCCGGGGGCGAGCAGAACCCGCAGAACAACCCGTACCAGCAGCCGGGCTACCAGCAGCCGAATCCGTACCAGCAGCCCGGCTACCAGCAGTACCAGCAGCCCAACCCCTACGCGCAGCAGCCGCAGTGGGGCGCTCCGGCACCCGTCGGCACCCCCCAGCCGCCGCAGCCGCCGCAGGGCGGTGGCGGCGGGAACCGGACGAAGCTGGTCGCGATCGTGGCGGCCGCCGCCGTGGTCGTCGCGGCCGGCGTGACGGGATTCCTCGTGCTGGGCGGCGGCAAGGACGACAAGGGAGGCGGCTCGAACGGCAAGGCGAGCACCTCGCCGACCGCCACCTCCTCCACCTCGAACGACAACCCGCGCGGCGACGAGACCGACAAGCCGACCGTCGCGGGCTGGAAGGTCGTGGTCAATCCGAGGTGGGGCACGGCCTTCGACGTCCCCGCCGACTGGCAGGTCGACCCCCCGGGCTCCAACATCGCCTTCCCCGACGAGAAGTCGTCCGACGGCAAGCTGGTCGACACGATGTCGGCACCGGCCGAGTACAAGCCCAAGTGGTGCACGTCCGACGACGACAAGGACGGCCGGACCTCGGACACCTCGCTGGCCGCGGCGGGCACGAAGGGCGCGAGCGGCGCCAAGGGCCCGGACGGCGCGGCGATCGGGGAAGCGCCCACGTGGGTGTACGGCGGCTACACCCAGCCGGACAAGAAGAGCGTCACGTACGACAAGAAGGCCACCTCGTACACGACCGCCGCGGGCGTCAAGGGCGCCTACGCCTGGGCACATTCGACGAACACCCCACGCAAGGGCAAGTGCGCGAGCGACGGCAAGGCACTCAGCTTTGGCTTCAAGAACTCCGCCGGGGACCTGGTGACGTTCAACATCTTCGGCGCCAAGGGCGTGAAGGGCGAGGTCGACACCGCGACCATCATGAAGATCCTCAGCACCGTACGGCTGCACGGGGAACCGACGGCGAGCTGACCGGTCAGCCGATGCCGAACGCCCCGTCGGGCGGCGCCGGTGACGGCACGGCGTCCTCGTCCCGCACCGGTGCGGCGGCGCCGGTGAACTCCCGCAGCGCGGCGCCGTGTTCGACCCGGGCCGGGAAGGCGTCGGAAGCGGTGCGCCGGGCCAGGGTCGCCGTGTCGAGTGGGTGGTGCGCGGCGACCAGCACGGCGTTGCCGAACCGGCGGCCGCGCAGCACACCCGGCTCGGCGATCAGCGCCAGCTCCTCGAAGACGGCCGCGAAGGTGGCGAGCTGGGAGCGGAGGAAGGCGAACGGCGCGGCGTCGGCGAGGTTGGCGAGATACACCCCGCCGACGCGCAGCACACGGCCGGCCTCGCGGGCGTAGGCGAGCGAGGTGAGGTGCGCGGGGACCCGGGAGCCGCCGAAGACATCGGCGATCAGCACGTCCGCCGAGCCGGCCGGCGCGGCCTCGAGCCAGGCACGGGCGTCGGCGGCGTGCGTCGTGATGCCGGCGCCGTCCGGCAGCGGCAGGTGCTCGGCGACGAGCTCCAGCAGCCCCCGGTCGGCCTCCACTACGTCCTGCCGGGACCCCGGCCGGGTGGCCGCGAGATACCGCGGCAGGGTGAGCGCGCCGCCGCCGAGGTGCAGCGCGTCCAGCGGCCGCCCCGGCTCGGCGACGGTCTCCAGCACGTATCCGAGCCGCCGCGCGTACTCGAACTCCAGATGCGTCGGCGCGTCCAGGTCCACGTACGACTGCGGGGCCCCGTCGACCGTGAGCAGCCATGCCCGCTCCCGGTCGACGTCCGGCATCAGTTTGGCGGTGCCGTGGTCGGTGACCCGGGAGACGGGTATGGGCTCGTTCACCTTCCCATTGTGCCTAGTACACGGCGGTCACCGTGCCCGCTCCGACAGTCCTGCCGCCCTCCCGGATCGCGAACCCGAGCCCCGGCTCGAGCGGCGTCTCACGTCCCAGCTCCACGGTCAGGTTCACCGTGTCCCCGGGCCGCGCCACCGCCGCCTCGCCGAGGTCCACGTCCCCGACCACGTCCGCCGTCCGGATGTAGAACTGCGGCCGGTACCCCGTGGAGACGGGCGTCGCACGACCGCCCTCCCGCGCCGACAGCACGTACACCCGCGCCGAGAAACGGCGCCGGGGCACGACGCTGCCGGGCGCGGCGACCACGTGCCCCCGCCGCACGGCGTCCCGCGGCACCCCGCGCAGCAGCAGCGCCACGTTGTCCCCGGCCTGCGCCTCCGCCATGGGCTTGCCGAAGGTCTCCAGACCGGTGACGACCGTCTCCACACCGGCGCCGAGCACCTCGACCCGGTCACCGACCCGGACCGTGCCCCGTTCGACGGCGCCCGTGACGACGGTCCCGCGCCCGCTGATGGTGAGCACGTTCTCCACCGGGAGCAGGAACGGCGCGTCCAGGTACCGCTCCGGCATGGGCACGTACGTGTCCACCGCGTCGAGCAGCGCCTCGACGGACGCCGTCCAGCGCGGGTCGCCCGCCAGGGCCCTGAGGCCGGAGACCCGTACGACGGGGGCGGCGTCGCCGCCGTAGCCGTTCGCGGTGAGCAGCTCGCGTACCTCCAGCTCGACCAGGTCGGTGAGCTCCTCGTCACCCGCGTCGGCCTTGTTGAGCGCGACCACGATGTGGTCCACGCCCACCTGCCGGGCGAGCAGCACGTGTTCGGCGGTCTGCGGCATGATCCCGTCCAGCGCGGAGACGACGAGGATCGCGCCGTCCAGCTGGGCGGCGCCGGTGACCATGTTCTTGACGTAGTCGGCGTGTCCCGGCATGTCCACGTGCGCGTAGTGCCGGGTGTCGGTCTCGTACTCGACGTGCGCGATGTTGATGGTGATGCCGCGCGCGGCCTCCTCCGGGGCCCGGTCGATGCGGTCGAAGGGCACGAACGTGCCGGTGCCGCGCTCGGCGAGGAACTTGGTGATGGCGGCGGTCAGGGTGGTCTTGCCGTGGTCGACGTGACCCATCGTGCCGATGTTCAGGTGCGGTTTGGTGCGTACGTATGCCGTCTTGGGCATGGCTGGGTACCTCGAAGCCTCTGCGTAGGAGAGATCCGGGAAAGATCCAGGAGAGATGGGGACCCCGAGGACTCGCCGACCCTCCCCCTGCGGGGTCCGCCGGACGTTCCGGAGAGGGTCAGCTTCGGGCGCCGTCGACAGCGGCCAGGAAGAGCGGGACGGCAGCCTTCGGGGCATCCGCGACCGCGGATGCTGCGAGGAGGAAGGCGTACCGGAACATGACGCAGATCATGGTCGACGCTCCGTCCCACGTCGAATGGTTTTTCGCGCGGTCCTCGGCCCCGGATGCCACCCGACCGACAGCTTCCATACGGCGATCACACACGTTCGTCGGTTAATGTCACCGGATGCTCGATGCCACCAACCGCTCTGGGGGCACCGCCACGGCCTCTCCCCGGGCCGCCGCCACGGAGTTCGCGGTCGCCGTCCCCACGGCCGCGACCGCCCCGCCCCTCTCCCCCGCCCTGCCCGCCGCACGGTCGGTGCCGGCGCCACGACAGGGCCTGGCCGCCCGCTGTACGCGCGTGCTGCTGTCGCCGTGGTCGCGGCTGTCGCTGCTCCTGGCACTGCTCGCGGCCGCCGCGGCCTGCGTGCTGCTGTTCGAGCCGCAGCGGCTGATCACGCACGGCTGGCCGCCGCAGCTGGGCGGGGCCGCCGCGGCGGCCGTGTTCGCGGCGGCGTACGGACTGTGCACGGTGGCCTTCGTGCCCCGGCCGCTGCTGAACCTCGCGGCGGGCGCCCTGTTCGGCTCCCAGGTGGGCCTCGGGACGGCACTGACGGGCACCGTGCTCGGTGCCGGGGTCGCCTTCGGGCTGGGCCGGCTGCTCGGTCAGGACGCGCTGCGTCCGCTGCTGCGCGGCCGGTGGCTGAAGGCGGCCGACGGACAGCTCAGCCGGCACGGCTTCCGCTCGATGATGGTGGCGCGGCTCTTCCCCGGCGTGCCGTTCTGGGCCGCGAACTACTGCGCCGCCGTCTCCCGGATGGGCTGGCTGCCGTTCCTGCTGGCGACGGCGCTCGGCTCGGTCCCGAACACCGCCGCGTACGCCGTCGCCGGGGCCCGCGCCTCGGCGCCGACCTCGCCGGCGTTCCTGGTGGCGATGGCCCTGATCGCCGTACCCGCGCTCGTGGGCACGGTGGTGGCCTGGCGCAAGCGCCACCACCTGCGCGCCCGTTGAGGACCTGGACGAGCCGTCAGACGGCCTCCAGGATCATCGCGTTGGCAAGCCCGCCCGCCTCGCACATCGTCTGGAGCGCGTAACGGGCGCCACGCTCACGCATCGCGTGCACGAGCGTCGTCGTGAGCCGGGTACCGCTCGCGCCCAGCGGATGGCCGAGGGCGATCGCGCCGCCGTGCGCGTTGACCTTGGCGAGGTCGGCCCCGGTCTCCTGCCGCCAGGCCAGGACCACGCTGGAGAAGGCCTCGTTGACCTCGAAGAGGTCGATGTCCGCGAGGCTGAGGTGGGCCCTGCGCAGTACCTTCTCGGTCGCCGGGATGACGCCGGTGAGCATCAGCAGCGGGTCGGAGCCGGTGACGGCGAAGCTGTGCAGCCGGGCCAGTGGACGCAGGCCGAGCCGCCGCGCGGTCTCCGCGGAGGTGATCAGTACCGCCGAGGCGCCGTCGTTGACGGGGCTGGCGTTGCCCGCGGTGACGTTCCACTCGATCTGCGGGAAGCGTTCGGCGAACCCCGGGTCGAAGTAGGCGGGCTTGAGCCCGGCGAGGATCTCCGGGGTGCTGCCGGGCCGCACGGACTCGTCGCGGGAGACCCCGTCCAGGGGCGCGATCTCGGCGTCGAACAGTCCGCTGTCCCAGGCGGCGGCGGCCTTCTGGTGCGAGGTGACCGCGAAGGCGTCCATCTGCTCGCGGCTGATGGACCACTTGGCGGCGATGAGTTCGGCGCTGATGCCCTGCGGGACGAGCCCCTCGGGGTAGCGCGCGGCGATCCCGGGGCCGAAGGGGTCCTTTCCGGGGGGCACGTTCGACCACATCGGCACCCGGCTCATCGATTCCACGCCACAGGCGACGACGATGTCGTAGGCGCCCGCGATGACGCCCTGGGCGGCGAAGTGCACCGCCTGCTGGGAGGAGCCGCACTGCCGGTCCACGGTGGTGGCCGGGACGGCCTCGGGCAGGCCCGCGGACAGGGCGGCGTACCGGGTGGTGTTCATGGCCTGCTCACCGACCTGGTCGACGGTGCCGCCGATGACGTCGTCGATCAGGGCGGGGTCGACACCGGAGCGCTCGACGAGGGTGCGAAGGGTGTGGGCGAGGAGTTCGACGGGGTGGACGTGCGCGAGGGCGCCGTTCGGCTTGCCCTTGCCGATGGGGGTGCGTACGGCTTCGACGATGACTGCGTCACGCATGGTGCGGGCCTCCACGACTACGGGAACTACCGGTGAGTAGGAAAACCAAACTCACCATAGCTCTCAGAGTTGGAAAATCAAACCCTCCCCTAGACTGGGCCCATGGCCGCCACGAAAGACCCGCGCCCCTGCTCCATCGCCGACGCCCTGGCGCTCGTCGGGGAGAAGTACTCGCTGCTCGTCCTGCGCGAGGTGTGCCTCGGCAACGGCCGCTTCGACCAGCTGGTGCGCAACATCGGCGCCCCGCGCGACATCCTGGCCACCCGGCTGCGCCGGCTCGTGGACGCGGGGATCCTGACCAAGCGGTCCTACAGCGAGCGCCCGCAGCGCTTCGAGTACCGGCCCACGCAGGCGGGCCTGGAGCTGGAACCGGTCCTGATGACCCTCATGGCGTGGGGCGACCGCCACCTGCGCCAGGACGACGACCGCCCCATGGTGATCGAGCACGTCTGCGGCCACGAACTGGTCCCGCTCGTCACCTGCCGGGCCTGCGGCGAGCCCGTACGCCACGAGGACCTGACGGCCCATCCGCAGGCCGAGGGCTGGACGGTGACGGGTCCGACGGCCGCGTAGCCCCTGCCGTCAGGCGGGCCCCGGACGCGCGTCGAGCGCGTACACGTCCAGCCGCCCGCACATGCCGAACCTCCCGTACTCCGACGGCTGCTCGGCCCGTACCACGGCACCGGCCAGGTGGGAGGCGTCCCCTCGCTCGAGCCGGTCGAGCTGCTCCCCCGTCGCCGCCGCGGCGGCCTCCGCGCCGCGCCGCCAGCGCTCGCGCCACTCGGCGATCCGGGGCCGTACGAGCGCCGCGGCGGCCCGGTGGAAGGCCGCCAGTGCCTCCGGGCCGGAGGCCTCGCACAGCGCCCGGAACCCCTCCAGCGCGAGGTCGCGCCGGGCGCGGGCGATCCGTTCCCGTTCCGCCTCCGGCGCGTCGGCCGGGACGGTGGTCGCGGCGGCGTAGGTCTCCGGATCGGTCAGGTACTCGGGGGGCAGGGTGAGCACCGCGTCGCCCGCCTCGGGCAGCCCGCTGTTCTGCATGAGGACGGTGATGCGCAGGTCGTCCTCGTTGACGAGCCGGTGGACGGTCCCCGGCGTGAACCAGGCCACCGTGCCGGGCACGAGGGGCGTGACCTCGTACCCGGACGCTGTGAGCGTCTGCACGGCACCCCGACCGCCGGTGACCACGTACGCCTCCGAGCAGGCCAGGTGCAGATGGGGAGTTCCGCCGCGGACGCCGTCGGCGGCGGGCCAGTCGTACACGCACAGCCGGGAGACGGCGACGCCGCCCGGCAGGCCCGTGAACTCCCCGCCGCTCACCACGGATGCGCCTCCAGGTACTTGGCGATCTCCGCGCGCTCCCACGCCCCGTCCGCCACCACGACCCGGTAACGCCGGCGCAGCGTGTCGCCGGGGGCCAGTTCCAGCTCGTCGAAGAACGCCCAGGAGGGCGCGACGGCGGCGAACGGCTCGCTGCGCACGAACCAGTGGGCCGGGTGGGTGCCGTCGGCGCCGAGGTGGTCGTTCTCGGGAGCGTGCGCGAAGACGAGCGTCGCGTGCCCGTCGGAGACGTCGTGCTCGCCGGAGTAGGCCAGCCAGGGTGCCTGGGCGCCCATCAGGCCGGGGCCCTCGGCGTCCGGGCCGATGATCCGGCCGTCACGGAAGGCTCGCGGGCCGCGCCAGAACAGGCCCGTGTACCCGGCCATCTCGCGGCCCGCGGTCGTCGGGCTGCCGAAGCGCAGCGGCTCGGCCCGCCGGTTGGTGATGGCGCTGGTCCAGGTCAGTGCCCAGGAACCCGACGCCGGGTGCACGTCGTGCACCTCGATCCGGCGTGCCTCCTCCGCCCACAGTTCACCGCTGTACGGGTGCCAGGTCAGCCGTTCCGCGATGACCACGCGGTCGTCGTGCGCGGCGACCTCGTCGAAGGCGACGTGCGCCATCGAGCCGACCCGCTCCGGGAGTTCGAGGTAGCCCTGGCCGTGGACGTAGGAGTTGCCGCCCCACAGGTTGGCGCCGGACAGGTGCGAGGCCGTCAGCTGGAGGCCCTTGTGCCAGCGGTGGTCGTTGGGCCGGTAGTCGGTGACGACGTCTCCGGCCAGGGTCCGGATCGGGTGGAGGTACGGCTTCGGCGCCTCCCACGCGGCCTCCGGCCGGTAGACGTAGGCGAGGAGTTCGACGCCGGTGCCGGGCTCGGTGACGGTGATGCGGTCACCGTGGGCGTGGACGACGCGCAGCCGGCTCGTACGGGTCACGCGGACACCTCCTCCGCGGCGACGGGTGCCCAGCCGGGCGCTCCCCCGTGCATCGCCGTGTAGAACGGGTCGCCGGGTCCGATCTCGCCCGCCTTCACCGTCGTGTCGGTGAACGCCGACTTGTACAGCGCGGTGATCAGCTCCAGGCTGGTGCGCCCGTCCGCCCCGCTGCTGCGCGGCCGCTCGCCCGCGCGCATGCTCGCGACCAGTTCCCGCAGCTGCTCCAGGTGCGAACTGGGCACGTCGGCGCCGAAGTCCCGCCAGGCGGCGGCCTCGTCCTCCGGCACGTCCCGGGCCGGGGTGATGCGCCAGTTCTCGTTGCTGTGGCCGTAGAGGTGGGTGAGCTCGACGGTGGCCCGTTCGCAGTCGATGCGGATGCGGCTCACCTCGTCGGGGCTCAGGACGCTGTTGACGATCGTCGCCATCGCGCCGCTCTCGAACCGGACCAGCGCCGTGGAGACGTCCTCGGTCTCCACGTCGTGGACCAGCCGCCCGGCCATGGCGCGCACCTCGCTCCACGGGCCGAGCAGGTCCAGCATCAGATCCATCTGGTGGATGCCGTGGCCCATGGCGGGCCCGCCGCCCTCGGTGTGCCAGCGGCCCCGCCAGGGCACGGCGTAGTAGGCGGTGTCGCGGTACCAGGTGGTCTGGCAGTGCGCCACCAGCGGACGCCCCATCGCCCCCTCGGCGATCAGCCCGCGTACGTGCCGGGAGCCCGAACCGAAGCGTTGCTGGAAGACGATCGAGGCGTACGGGCCGCCGTCCGTGCCCTCCTCCGCCTCCACGGCGTCGTAGTCGGCGAGCGTCGGCACCGGCGGCTTCTCGCACCACACCCAGGCCCCGGCGCGCAGCGCGGCCACGGACTGCTCGCGGTGCAGCGTGGGCGGGGTGCAGACGCACACCAGGTCGGGCCGCTGCTCCTCGAGCATCCGGTGCAGATCGGTGTAGGCGTGCGGGATGCCGGCCTCGGCGCAGAACTTTTCGACGGCCCGCGCGTCGACGTCCACGGCGGCGACGACCTCCGTCTCGCCCTCCTCGGCGAGCCGCGCGAGCGCGGGCAGATGGGAACCGCGTCCGATGGCGCCGGTGCCGACGACGGCGGCCCGGATGCGCCGGCCGGTGAGCGGGGTGGTGGGGCGGGGCATGGGCGTGATCAGCACTCCTCCGGGGACGGCGGGCGTGCGCGGACCAGCACGGCAAGCGCTTTCCCTGTCGGCTGCAACGTATGTGGCGACATCGCGGCCGGTCAACACCCCCGGCCCCGCCCACCTGCCCAACCCCTCTGTCGGGCCCTTCACGGCGGGGCGGTACGCTGCCCCTCGCGGCACAAGATCACCGCCGGATCACCGCGGGACCACCGCAGGATCATGGTCGGACCACCGCGGGATCGCCCCCCGAACCCCTCGGCCTACTCAGCACTTGGACGCCATACCTCCATGTCTTGGTTTGAATCCCTCGTCCTCGGACTCGTCCAGGGGCTGACCGAGTTCCTCCCCGTCTCCTCCAGCGCGCACCTGCGGCTGACCGCGGCCTTCTCCGGCTGGAAGGACCCGGGCGCGGCCTTCACGGCGATCACCCAGATCGGCACGGAGGCCGCGGTGCTGATCTACTTCCGCAAGGACATCGGGCGGATCGTCTCGGCCTGGTTCCGGTCACTGGCCGACAAGGAGATGCGGCGGGACCACGACGCCCAGATGGGCTGGCTGGTGATCGTCGGCTCGATACCCATCGGGGTCCTGGGCGTGACGCTCAAGGACCAGATCGAGGGGCCCTTCCGCGATCTGCGGGTCACCGCGACCATGCTGATCGTCATCGGCGTGATCATCGGCATCGCCGACCGCCTGGCGGCGCGTGACGAGAAGGGCGGGCGGCACCGGGCGCCCAAGCAGCGCAAGACCCTCACCGACCTCAGCGTCAAGGACGGCCTGGTCTACGGCCTCTGCCAGGCCTGCGCCCTCGTCCCCGGCGTCTCCCGCTCCGGCGCCACGATCAGCGGCGGCCTGTTCATGGGCTACAAGCGCGAGGCCGCCGCCCGCTACTCCTTCCTGCTCGCCGTCCCGGCGGTGCTCGCCTCCGGGGCGTTCGAGGTGAAGGACGCGGTGGGCAGCGGGCATGTGGCGTGGGGGCCGACGCTGTTCGCCACGGTGATCGCCTTCGCGTCCGGGTACGCGGTGATCGCCTGGTTCATGAAGTTCATCTCGTCGAAGAGCTTCATGCCGTTCGTCTGGTACCGCGTCGCCCTCGGCATCGTCATCATCGCCCTGGTCACGGCGGGCGCGCTGAGCCCGCACGCGGCCGAGTCGGCGAGCTGAGAACCCCCGCGCCCCGGCCGGCCCCGATCGGCCGGGCCGTGACCAAGCCCATACGGTCTGCGTAGCGGTGCGGTAGCGCAGTGTCAGTGCTTGCCCCTAGGCTTGTCCGCGTGTCCCCGGATTCCATGACCCCTGGTTCCGTGCGGTCTGCTGCCGAGGTGAACGAGCAGATCCGCGCTCTGTGGCTGCGTGCGGGCGGGTCCCTCTCGGTCCAGGAGCGGACGGAGTACGAGCTGCTGGTGATCGAGTGGGCCGAGGCGATCCGGGACGGGATCATCGAGGCGGCCTGACGGCCCTCGCCTCGGCGAACCCCGCCCGTCCCGCTCCGCAGGGCATCCTCACGACGCCGTCGGCATCACGACGTGCTGTCTGACGAGTTCGTACGACCTCAACCGGTCGGCCAAGGCGTAGACGGGCGTCACGAGCATGAGTTCGTCCGCACCGGTCACGTCCACCAGATCCGTCAGCCGCTTCGCGACGGCCTCGGGTGAGCCGTGCGCCTGCTGGGCGCAGAAGTCCCTTAGTGTCCGCGCCTCTTCCGGGGCGAACGAGTGAGCGGCCGCCTCGTCGGGCGTGGGGAAGGGGAGGTCGCCCCGTCCCTTGAGGAGTCCGGCCTTGATGACGTTCATGGGGCCGGCGAGCCGGGCGGCCTCCTCGTCCGTGTCGGCGCACACCGTTTCCACGCAGATGAGCACGCGCGGGCGCGCGCACCAGCGGGAGGGGGAGAAGTGCTCGCGGTAGTGGGCGAGCGCGGGCAGGGTGTTGTCCGGACGGATGTGGTGGGCGAAGGCGATCGGCAGTCCCAGTTCCGCGGCGAGCGCCGCACCGGCCGTGCTGGAGGCCAGCAGCCATGGCTCCGGGAGCGGGCCGAGCGCGACCTCGTCCACGAGGAGACGCAGAGTCGCCGCCACGTCCTCGCGGTACTCGTCGTCCGTCGCCGGACCGGCCCCACGGCGCAGGGCTCGCGCGGTGGTCTCGTCGAAGGTGCCCGGCCCACGGCCGATACCGAGGTCTATCCGGCCCCCGTGCAGCGCGGCCAGCGTGCCGAACTGCTCCGCCAGCATGATCGGGGCATGGTTCGGGGCGAGCACGCCCCCGGAGCCGAGCCGGATGGACGACGTCAGCGCGGCCGCGTGAGCGGTCAGGACGACGGGCGGGAACGCTCCGATGGCCGGCGAATGATGATGCTCGGCGTACCAGAGCCGCTGGTACCCGAGGTCCTCGAGGCGTCGGACGAACTCGGTGGTGTCTCGTAACGTGTCTGCGGCCCGGGCTCCCGCCTGGACCATGGCCACTTCGAGCGCGCTGAGCGGAACGCTGATCATCCGGTCAGTATAGGAACGTCCATCAGCTCCAACGCCCCCTGCCGGCAAGGCGATTCGGCCACATCCGCCTCCCGCCCGACAGGCCCGCCATCGAAGGTGCCCCACCAGGACGTGGCGGCTCGCGCGGGAGGCGTGCGGATCGGGGACTCCGCGAGTGTCCGCCCGGCGGTGTTACCGTGCCGCGTCGTGAGTACGGACATCCATGGCGGCATCGAGTTTCGTCACCCCGGCGTCGACACCGACCACTACGACGGCGAACCGTGGGTGGCCGCGATGGACCTTTGGCCCCTGTACGACCAGACCGACTACGCGGCCTTCGGCTGTCTCTTCGGAGTGCGCAACTACTCGGGCTTTCAGCCGCTCGCACCGGACCGCGGCCTGCCCGTCGATCTGTCGAGCGGGGTGCGCTCGCAGCTGGGGCCTGGTGTCGCGGCCGGCGACCTGCGCGGCGCGAGCTGGGTCAGCTGGGCGGAACTCGCCTCGCTCGATCTCGCGACCGCACCTGACCAGTTCGTCGGCCGGCTGACCTGGCGCACGAAATCTCCGCCATCGACGCTGCATCAACAGCTCGTGTCCGATCCGTGGCCGTCGCAGGCCCTGTCCGCGGTAGGCGAGCCGCCCGCGGACCTGCGCAGCGCGACCAGAGGTGTGGAGTGGTCCACCGACGAAGTGACGTGCGTGTACGAGCCGTTGACCGTCGGCGCCGTCCTGGGTCCTGAAACGCACTGGCCGCATGTCTTCGCCGTGATGAAGGCGCTGGCAGGCCGCTTCGGTGATGACGGCGTCCGCCTGGTCGTGGCGTTCGGCTGACCGCGCAGGGCAACGACGTGCGGACGCATCAAGCCGCCCTCACGACCCCGGGGGCAGGCTTCGGACGACCACGACCCGGCGCCCGCGCGTGTGGCCGGCACGGCTGTCGGTGTGCGCCGCCGCGGCCTCGGCGAGTGTGTACGACTTCTCGACCGGAATGCGGAGTCGCCCGCGCGAGATGAGGCCGACGGCCTCGGCGAGCGCTTCCGGCATGCTCCCGGCCACACCGGAGAAGCGGACACCGTGCTCCGGCGCACCGAGATCGGCAATGGAGACCACGTTTCGCGGATCCCCGGTCAGCTCGACGAGCTCGCGGATCACGCCCGAGCCGGCCAGATCGAGAGCCGCGTCGACATGGCCGAGGTGCCGCACCCGCTCGACCCAGCCCTCGCCGTACGTCGTGGCGACGGCACCCAGGCTACGCAGATAGTCCTGGTTCTCGGCCCCAGCCGTGCCGATCACCGTGATACCGCGGTCGCGGGCGATCTGAAGCACCGCGGATCCGACTCCCCCGGACGCACCGCTGACCAGCAGCGTCTGCCCGGACCGCACACCGACCTGGCGGATGATGCGCAGCGCGGTCTCCACCACGGAGGGGTACCCGGCCGCCTCTTCGAACGTCAGACCCTCGGGCATACGGGCCCAGGCCGACAGCACGGCGAACTCGGCATAGGTGCTCGAACCTTCACCGAACACGCGGTCGCCGACCTCCACCCCTTCGACGCCCTCGCCGACTTCGTCCACCACCCCTGCGGCGTCCTGCCCGACTCCGGCAGGCAGCTCGATCGGATGGACCTCTTGGAACTGGCCTTCACGGATCCTCCAGTCGACGGGGTTGACGCCCGCCGCCCGCACGGCGACGCGTACCTGACCGGGACCCGCGTGGGGCTCCTCGGTGTCCACCAGCCGAAGCACGTCCGGACCGCCGAACTCGGCGAAGCTCACTTTCTTCATACGGTGGACCGTAACACTAACGGTTAGCTTTTAAAAACAGTTCCACCTTTGTATCTGGTAGCGTTAGGGCATGACCGTGCCGTCGGGGCGCCGCGAGCGCAAGAAGGCCGCGACCCGCCAGAAGATCGCTGACACCGCCCTGCGGCTCTTCCTGGAGCGCGGGTACGACGCGGTGGGCATCCGGGACGTGGCCGCTGAGGCCGACGTGGCCGTCACCACGCTCTTCTCCCACTTCGCCTCGAAAGAGGCCCTGGTGTTCGAGCGGGACGAGGACTTCGAGCAACGCCTCACGCAGGCGGTCACCGGCCGGGCGCCGCACGAACCGCTCATCCCCGCGCTGCGGCACGAGATCCAGGCCCTGGTACGCCATTGCACGGCGGACAGCGCCGCCCCCGTCTGGCGCATGATCGACGAGTCACCCGCCCTGCGGAAGTACGAGGAGTCGATGAGGCTGCGCCACGCCGAGTCGCTGGCCACGGCCATCGCTGCCGATCTCGGCCCGTCACAGGCCACGACGGCCTGCCGGGCGATCGCGAGATTCGTGATCGACGCCTATTCGCTGGCCCGTGATGCGGCCGATCCGGAGGCCGCGGTGGACGAGATCTTCCCGATGATCGAGGCGGCCTGGGAGGTCGCCTGTCCTTCTGGACGCGGGCGAGGAACCGTCCCTTCAGACAGGGCTGGGGCCGGTCGGGCTGTCACGACTCCATGAGGCTTGGCCCCGGGCCGGGCCGATGAGCCGTCCCTGGGCCTTTCACGCTTGCCGCCGGAACTCGCACGTCGCGACCGGACGCGTGGAGTGGACCACCGACTGATCCACGTCGCCCGCCACCGAGTCGGCGACTCCGCCTCGCGCCGCCCTTCCAACGCCGACCTCCGTCACGTCTCCGCGCTGCCCCCGGTACGGTCGTCCGTCCCGCGGGTCCACAGGGAGAGGCCCCGCGCCGGTACTGTCGCTACCGGCTGGGACACTGCCGTCATGGACACCACAGCCGAGCAGATAAGCGCCCGGACGGCGGCCGCGTGGACCGTCGCGCTCGCGGTCCTCGGAGGATTCACCGGCTACGCATGGGACGGGCCCTTCCTCGCCGTCGCCTGCGCCCTTTCCCTGGGAGGCGGTGGCGCGCTGGGCACGATCCTGTCCCGCCGTCGCATGATCGCAACCATTCGGGAAGGCCAGGGCAGGGCCGCCGCGCTCGGATACGCCGACGGAGTCGCGGACATGATGGTGCTCGGGATATCGGCATACAGGGCCGCCGTCTTTCCGCTGTCCGGACCCGACGCGGTGGACGCCGCAGAGCGCATGGCGCGCCGCAAGGCCGCCTACCGCCTCACGGCCGCCGACGGGCTTCCCCATCGGATCCGTGAGGCCGCGGCGGCCGCTCTCGCGGCGATCGATGACGGGCGTGACGGTGAGACCCGGTCAGCCATGGAGGAACTCATGAAGGCCGTCCAGGAGCAGCGCCGCGGGGCGTGACCGCGGCAGGAGCGGACCGGAGATCCGCATCAGCCGTGGTCAGTCGTCCGCGGAGCGCTCACGGCCACCGAAGAACATCCCCGTGTCCCCGCACGCCTCTTGGCTCCTTCGGCCCGTTGCCCAACACTGTGCCGATGACGCAGCGTGTGGAGCTCGCGACCGTGATGGACCGGCTGGCCGTGGACGGGCTGGTGACCGACTACGCGGTGGCCGTGGACGACGGTGACTGGACGGCCTACCGCGGGCTGTTCACGGCGGACGGGCGGGCGGACTACCGCAGCGCCGGCGGCATCGAGGGGGACGCGGGGCAGATCGCCGGGTGGCTCGCGGAGAATCTGGGACTGTTCGCCATGCGGCAGCACCTGATCGTCAACCGGCGGGTGCGGTTCGGCGTTCTGGAGCAGGACACCGGGGACACCGCCCGGGTGCAGGCCGACTACGTCAATCCGATGCGGTTCGCGGGCGGCGCCGGCGGGTCCACCGTGCCGGATCTCGTGTGCGGCGGGCGCTACACCTTCGCCCTGCTGCGCACGGCCGACGGCTGGCGCCTGCGCGAGGTCGTCGTCCAGGAGAAGTGGCGCCGCCTCCCCGACCCGCGGCCGGCCCCGGCGGCGGGCTGAGTCCAGGTCTCCTGTCCGAGATCCCGTTTCGGCGCGCACACTGGAGCCACCCGCCGGTAATCGGTGTGCACATGCTGCCGTCCACTGGGTAGGTAGGCGATCTATGAACATGTTCGACCGCTGGCTCGCCTCCTCGTGGCGGCGCTCCGTCGCCGCCGCGCTCGTGGGTGCCCTGCCCGTGTTCGCGTTCCCCGCGCCCTCGCTGTGGTGGTTCGCGTTCGTCGCGCTGGTCCCGTGGCTTCTGATCGCGCGCACGGCGCCTACCGGGCGGCGGGCGGCGTACGACGGCTGGTGCGGCGGGTTCGGGTTCATGGTGGCGGTGCACCACTGGCTGCTGCCGAGCCTGAACGTGTTCATCTTCCTGCTGGCCGCCCTGCTGGGTGCCCTCTGGGTGCCGTGGGGCTGGCTGACGCGCCGGTTCCTCGGTGACCGGCCGGCGGATGGCGGGCCCGGGCCCGGCCGGGGTCTGGCCGCGGTGCTGGTGCTGCCGTCGGCCTGGCTGGGGGTGGAGCTGGTGCGTTCCTGGCAGGGGCTGGGCGGGCCATGGGGCATGCTCGGCGCCACGCAGTGGCAGGTGGCCCCGGCGCTGCGGCTCGCCTCAGTGGGCGGGGTGTGGCTGCTGAGCTTCCTCGTGGTGGCCGTGAACGTCGCGATCGCCCAGCTGGTGGCGGTGCGCGAGTCCCGGGTGCCCGCGGTGGCCTCGCTGGTGGCCGCGGCCGCCGCGACCTCGGCGGCCTGGGTGTGGTCGCCACGGCCCCATGTGGACGGCGGGGTGCGCGTCGCGGTCGTCCAGCCCGGCGTGATCAAGGGGCCGACTGCACGCTTCGACCGTGAGGAGGCGCTCACCCGGCGGCTCGCCGGGCAACACGTCGACCTGGTCGTATGGGGCGAGAGCAGCGTCGGCTACGACCTCGACGACCGCCCCGACCTGGCCCGCCGGCTGGCCGCCCTGTCCCGCGCGACCGGCGCCGACGTACTGGTCAACGTGGACGCCCGCCGCTCCGACCAGCCCGGCATCTACAAGAGCTCGATCCTGATCGGCCCGGACGGCCCGACCGGCGAGCGGTACGACAAGATGCGGCTCGTGCCCTTCGGCGAGTACATACCCGCGCGCTCGCTGCTCGGCTGGGCCACCTCGGTGGGCAGGGCGGCGGGCGAGAACCGGCACCGCGGCACCCGGCAGGTCGTGATGGACGTCGGTCACGGGCTGCGCGTCGGTCCGCTGGTGTGCTTCGAGACCGCGTTCCCCGACATGAGCCGCCATCTCGCCGAGGACGGCGCGGACCTCCTGCTCGGCCAGTCCTCGACGTCGTCGTTCCAGGGCAGCTGGGCACCCGCCCAGCACGCCTCGCTGGCCGCACTGCGCGCCGCCGAGACCGGCCGTCCCATGGTGCACGCGACGCTGACCGGCGTCTCCGCCGTCTACGGGCCCGCCGGGCAGCGCGTCGGCCCCTGGCTCGGCACGGACGCGAGCACCACCCGGGTGTACGAGGTGCCCCTCGCCCACGGCATCACCCCGTACGTCCGCTACGGCGACTGGCCGGTCCACGGCGCCCTGCTCGTGCTCGCCACCCTGGCCGTCACCGAAGGCCTGCGCGCCCTCAGGCAGCGCCGGAGGACCCCGCCGCAACCGCGTGTGCAACCCGCCCGCACAGCCCGCGAGTCGCCCGTGCCTCCCGGGCGCTGACCACCTGCCCCACACGCCCCCTACCGCGACCGGGCCATGCACTGCACGCACACCACGCCGCGCGCCAGCAACGACCCGCGATCCCTCAAACCGCCCCCGACGCCCCCTCCAGAACCGCGCTCACCACCCGCCCACACCACTCGCAAGTCGCCCGTGCCCCCAGGCGCTGAGCACCCGGCCCACGCATCCGCCACCGCGATCACGACCGGGCATTCACTGCCGCACGCCATCCCGCGCGCGAGCAACGATCCGCGGCCCCTCAGACCGCTCCCGACGCCCCCTCCAGGACCGCGCGTACCACCCGCTCGCACAGCTCGTGAGTCGCCAGTGCGTCCCGGGCGCTGAGCGGCTGGCCCGCGCGCACGGCGTCGAGGAACGCCAGTACCGCCTGTTCGATGCCGCGCTGCCGGGCGACCGGCACCCAGTCGCCGCGCCGCCGCAAGGTCGGCTGGCCCTTGTGGTCGATTATCTCGGCGAGGTTGATCACCTGGCGCTTGGTGTCCTGGCCGGAGACTTCGAGGATCTCCTCCGCCGAGCCGCTGAGCCGGTTCATCACGCCGAGCGCGGTGAAGCCGTCCCCGGCGAGCTGCAACACCACGTGGTACAGCAGGCCGCCCTCCGTGCGGGCGCGCACGGTCACGTCGTCGACCGGGCCCGGGACCAGGAACCGCAGGGTGTCGACGACGTGGATGAAGTCGTCGAGGATCATCGCGCGCGGTTCCTCCGGCAGCCCGACCCGGTTCTTCTGCATGATGATCAGCTCGCGCGGATGGTCGGCACACTGTGCGTACCCGGGGGCGTACCGCCGGTTGAAGCCGACGGCGAGCGGGACGCCGCGCCGCTCGGCGAGCGCCACCAGCCGCTCGGAGTCGGCGAGTTCGTAGGCCAGCGGCTTGTCGACGTACGTCGGTACGCCCGCCTCGAGCAGCCGGGTGACGATCTCGGGGTGCGCAACGGTGGGCGCGTGCACGAAGGCGGCGTCGAGGTCCTGGGTGAGCAGGGCGTCCAGGGTGGGGTGCCGCCGGCCGGCCGGGAGGTGGAGGCCGTCGGCGACCCGGGCGAGCGTCGCGGGCGTGCGGGTGTGCAGGTGCAGGTCGATTCCCGGCTGCGTGGCCAGCACCGGCAGGTAGGCCTTCTGCGCGATGTCGCCGAGTCCGATGCAGCCGACCTTCACGTGCGCTCCCTGTCGTGGTTGCCCGCCGGTGTGCTGCCGGAAGCAGCCGGTGTCCTGCCGGAAGCATACGGGGGCCGCCAGTCGGCGATGCCGTCGAAGCTGCGCAGCAACAGCGCCGGTGCGGCCTTCGAGAGCACCGCGATCGCGGTGTCGCGTACGGCGACGGTCACGCGGCCGTCGGCCATGCTCAGCCGGGCGGCCCTGACGGCCTGCCGGGCGATGGCGGTCGTGCGGGGCAGCCGGGCCGCCGTGTAGGCGGGGAGGTCGCGGGCGTGGCACGCGAGGACCACGGCGTCCTCGATGGCCTGGTTGCCGCCCTGTCCGAGGGTCGGGGGCATGGCGTGCGCGGCGTCGCCGAGGAGGGCGGTCCGGCCGTGGTGGAAGGCGGGCAGTGACTCGGCGAGGTGGTGGACGTCGTGGCGCAGCACGTCCTTGGGGCGGGCGGCGGCGAGGACGGCCGGGATCGGGTCGTGCCAGTCGCCGAACCGGCGCAGAAGCTCGGCCCGTTCGTCGTCCGGGGCGCGCACCCCGGCGGGGGCCGTCGCGGCGGCGTACGCGTACACCCGGCCGTCCTTGAGCGGATGCGTGCCCCACAGCCGGCCCCGGCCCCAGGTCTCGTGCGAGGCGAAGCGGGCTCCGGGTACCGGGAGCACGAGCCGCCAGGTGGTGAACCCGGCGTACACGGCCCCCGGCCGGCCGGGGAACAGCAGGCTCCGCGCGCGGGAGTGGACGCCGTCGGCGGCCACCACGAGGTCGGCCTCCAGCTCGTCGTCGGCGGTGGTCACACGGGCGGGCCGGTCGCGGTCGCCGGGGTCGGCGAGGACCGCCGCGGCGGCGGTGCGGACGGTGCCCGGCGGGAGCAGCGCGGCGAGGCTGCTGACCAGGGTGGCCCGGTGCAGCAGGACCAGGGGACCGCCGAAGCGGGCGGCGGCGGCCTCGGCGTCGGAGCGGGAGAGCCAGCGGCCGCGCGGTGCCCGCAGTCCTCCGTCGCCCTGCCAGGCGGCCAGGTCGCGGATCTCCTCGCCGATGCCGAGGACGTCCAGGGCGCGCAGGGCGTTCGGGGCCAGCGAGATGGCCGCGCCGACCGGCTCCAGGGAGCCGGCCCGCTCCACCACGGTGACCTGCCATCCGTCCCGGTGCAGGGCCGCCGCGGCGGTCAGGCCCCCGATGCCGCCCCCGATGACGACGGCACGCGACTGTGCCATGGCTCCTCCTCCGGCGCGGCGCACCGCGCACTACAGGCGTAGTGAAGCAGTACCTCGACCGTACTACAGGTGTAGTCAGGGCGGTAGGGCTGACTGACTACAGACGTAGTCCGGACGGTAGGTTGACCGGCATGTCCGTACACCCCGCGGGCGCCTCCCGCGCCGACCTCGTCGCCGACACCGCCCTCGCCCTGCTCGCCTCACGCGGTATGCGCGGGCTGACGCACCGGGCGGTCGACGAGGCCGCGGAGCTGCCACAGGGTTCCACGTCCAACGTGGCCCGCACCCGGCAGGCGCTGCTGGAGCTGGCGGTGCGCAGGCACGCCGAGCGGGAGGCGCGGGTGCTGGCCCTGGACGAGATGCCGGACCCGCGCGCCGGGCTCGACGCGCTGGCGGACGCCCTGGCCCTGGCCACACACCGCTCGATCACCCGCAACCGCGACCTGCTCGTCGCCCGTTACGAACTGGCTCTGGAGGCGACCCGCCGGCCCGAACTGCGCGCCTTCTACGACGCGACGGGCGCCGTCTTCCGCGACCAGCTCTCCGCCATGCTCACCGCGGCCGGCTCGACGGACCCCGCCCGGCACGTGCTGTCGCTGGCCGGCTGGGCGGACGGGCTGATGTTCTCGTGCGTGGCCGGGTCGTTCAACGCGCAGGCGCCGAGCCTGGCGGAGGTGCGGGCGGGGGTGCGGGAGCTGCTGCGCGGGATGCTCGGGCGCTGACCGGGGCACTGGGCGGACGCGGAAAACGCCTGGAAGGGCCGGGCGCGTTGGGCGAGGATGCGGCTATGACGACCAAGCGGGAAGAGCCTGCCCAGAACGCCGACGAACGCACCATGCTGGAGGGCTGGCTGGACTACCACCGCCAGACGCTGGCCTGGAAGTGCGAGGGCCTGACCGACGAACAGTTGCGCACGGCGTCCGTGCCGCCGTCCGAGCTGTCGCTGATGGGGTTGGTGCGGCACATGGCGGAGGTGGAGCGGGGCTGGTTCCGCAAGGTGCTGGCCGGCGAGGATCCCGGGCCGATCTACTACAGCGACCAGGACCCGGACGGCGAGTTCCACCTCACCGAGGCGGACACCTGGCAGGAGGCGTACGGCACCTGGCAGGCCGAGATCGAGACCGCTCGACGGAACGCGGCCGGGGTCGGTCTCGACGACCTCTCCGTGGGCACCGGCAGGTCCACCGGGGAGCCGTTCAACCTCCGCTGGATCTACACCCACATGATCGAGGAGTACGCCCGCCACAACGGCCACGCCGACCTGGTCCGCGAGCGACTGGACGGCGCCACCGGCGACTGACGTCACCCCCGGCGCGCCCGCACCCCCCGTACGGGGTACGAGATCACCCGTGCGGGGCACCATCCGCCCCAGTGCCGTTTCCAACCCGGCCGGTACCCACCAGAGTTGCCCGGGTGCATCGAACGACGACCACCGCAGCGCTCCTGGCCACCGTGGCCGTCTCGGCCCTCTCCGGCTGTGTGACGGTCCAGCGCCCGCCGGCGCCCGGCCCGCCGCCGGGTACGGCACCGCCACAGACCTCGGTCGCCCGGCCGGACGGCAGCGCCCGGCCGCGGGTCGTGCAGGCGCCGGCCCGGGAGGCACTGGAGATGGTCGGCCCGTCCCGCCGGCCCGGCCACCCGGCGACGCCCGCACCGCGCCGTCCGGCGGCCCCTGCGGTGCCCCGGCAGCCGCCGCCCCAGGTCACGCCCCCCAGGCCGCCTCACAAGCCACCCGAGCAGCCGCGCGTGAAGATCCCGAGCACGTCGCAGTCCGTACCGAAGTCCGTGCCGAAGAACCCGGACGTGTGCGCCCTCGGCAAGCAGTACGGCGGCTGGCGCCCGGACAGCCCGCAGGCGGTCATCTGCGACCAGGCCTACGGGCACTGATCCCGGCAGGGGCCGGGCGGAGCTACGTCGGCCGCTGTCTCGGCGGGCCCCAGGACTCCCCTCCGGAGGGGCCCTCCCCCAGCCGCAGCTCCAGCCGGCTGATCGCCGCCCGCACCCCGTCCCCGTAGCCGTCCTCGCCGAGCGCGTCGGCCGCCCCTCGGGCACGTCGCAGATGGGTCCGGGCGGCCTCGGAGTGGCCCAGTTTCACATAGTCGGCGGCGAGGTTCAGGTGCAGGCTGGGGTAGAAGGCACGCACCGCGGCCGGACTCTCGTCCCCGGCCTCGTGCTCCTGGGCCAGTTCCTCCGCCGCCGACAACGCCCGCAGGTCCCAGGCGAGTTCGTCGGAGGGGTCGTCCTGGGTGTCGGCCAGGTAGTGGGCCAGCGTGCAGCGGTGCAGCGGGTCCCCGTCCTCCGCCAGCTCCGCCCACAGATCCAGGAACCGGTGCCGGGCCTCCTCGCGGTCCCCGCCGTGATGCAGCATCACGACCTGCCCGATCCGCGTCAGCACGGCGTCCGGCGCCGCCTGCTCCTGTCGCTCCGCCACCGCGTCCTCCGGGCACACGTAGGGGCCTGTACCGGACGACGCTAACCGTCGGCACCGGCAAACCCGGTCAGGCGGCCCCGTACGACACGGGACCGCCCGGCCGCGGTCAGCCGAGGTTCGGGATGCTCCAGTCGATCGGGGCGTGGCCCTGGGCGGCGACGGCCTCGTTGATCTGCGTGAACGGACGGGAACCGAAGAACTTCTTGGCCGACAGCGGCGAGGGGTGCGCGCCCTTCACCACGGCGTGCCGCTCGGCGTCGATCAGCGGCAGCTTCTTCTGCGCGTAGTTGCCCCACAGCACGAAGACCGCCGGGTCGGGCCGGCCGGCCACCGCGCGGATCACCGCGTCCGTGAACCGCTCCCAGCCCCGCCCCTTGTGCGAGTTGGCCTCGCCGCCGCGGACGGTGAGCACCGCGTTCAGCAGCAGGACGCCCTGCTGGGCCCACGGCATCAGATAGCCGTTGTCCGGGACCGGCGTGCCCAGCTCCTCGTGCATCTCCTTGTAGATGTTGCGCAGGGACGGCGGGATCCGCACGCCGGGCCGGACCGAGAAGCACAGGCCGTGGCCCTGGCCCTCGCCGTGGTAGGGGTCCTGACCGAGGATCAGGACCTTCACCTTCTCGTACGGCGTGGCGTCCAGCGCGGCGAAGACCTCCTCGCGCGGCGGATGAACGGGACCCTTCGACCGCTCCTCCTCGACGAACTCGGTCAGCTCCTTGAAGTAGGGCTGCTGAAGCTCGTCGCCCAGAATCCCGCGCCAGGACTCGGGCAGCATGGCGATGTCGGTCACGTCAACGTCCTCACGATGTGCGGTCACTTCCAGGTCTCAGAACCTACAGGCGACCACTGACAACGGTGCCCCGTCCTCGGAGAACGCCTCCGCTACCAGCTGGTCTTCCGGAACAGCTCCCACATCATCATGATCGTGGACGGGTCGACCGAGCGCTCGGCGCCGGAGATGTCGTCGCTCACGGCCAGGTACTGCTTGCCCTGCCACAGCGGCAGCAGCCGCACGTCGTTCGCCAGGATCGTCTGGGCCTCCTGGAACTCCTTCACCACACGGCCACGGTCGGCCTCCCGACGGGAGCGGGGCAGCAGGTCGTCAGTGATCTTGGGTGCCGAGTAGGGCGTGCCGACGGCGTTCTGGTTGCCGACGAACGGCGCGATGAAGTTGTCGGCGTCGGGGAAGTCGGGGGACCACCCGCGCCCGAACACCGGGTACTGGCCCTTCCGGTAGCCCTCCACATAGGTGTTCCAGGGGGCACCGTGCAGGGTGACGGTGAACAGGCCGGAGGCCTCCAGCTGGCTCTTGATCTCCTGGAACTCCTTAGCCGTCGCCGAGCCGTAGCGGTCGGTGGTGTACCAGAGCGTGAGAGGCACCTTCTGGGTGATGCCCGCGTCTGTGAGGATCTTGCGGGCCTTGGTGACGCTGGGGTCCCCGAAGTCGTCGAAGAAGACGGAGGAGTGCCCGGTCAGGCCGGCGGGGACCATGGAGTAGAGCGGTTGGACGGTGTCCTTGTAGACCTGGTGGACGATCTCGCTGCGGTTGATGAGCTGGGCGATGGCTTTCCGCACGGGAGTCTTGCGGGCCCACGGGTCCTTGGGGTTGAACACCAGGTACTCGATCTCGTTGCTCGATCCGTCGAGGAGATCGATGTCCTTGCTGCCCTGGCTCTGGAAGGAGATGATGTCGTCGGCGGCGAGGCCGCGGAAGATGACGTCGATCTTCTTGTCACGCAGGTCACTGGCCAGCAGCCGAGAATCCTGGTAGTAGCGGATGGTCACCGCGTCGTTCTCGCGCTTCGCGAAGCCCTTGTAGCTCTTGTTCGCGACGAGCACGGCCTCCTTGCCCTGCTGGTAGGACTTCAGGTCGTACGGCCCGGACCCGACCACCTGGCCGTCCTTGCGCAGCGCGTCCTTGGAGTACTCCGCGGGGTCCACGATCGACATGCCGGGCGTGGCCAGCACGAACGGGAACGTGGCGTCGGGCTTGTTCAGGTGGAAGACGACCTCGCGGTCGCCCACCGCCTGGACCCGGTCGAGGCCGGCCAGCAGCCCGGCGGGGCCGGTGCTGACGTTGATCTTCTTGATCCGGTCGAACGAGTACTTGACGGCCTGAGCATCCAGTTTGTGCCCGTTGGAGAACGTCAGGTCCGGGCGGAGCTTGCAGGTGTAGACGGTGTTGGACGCCGAGAACCGGCAGCTCTCGGCCGCGTCGGGCTGCGGAGTGGTCGCGCCGACAGGGTAGTTGAGCAGGGTCTGGTAGATGTTGCGGAAGAGTTCCCAGGACTGGTCCCAGGAGGCGGCCGGATCCAGGGTGCTGGGCGCGCTCGTGGTGCCCACCACGATCGGCCCGCCGCTGTCCTGGCCACCGTCGGAGAGGATTCCGCAGCCGGCCACCAGGGATATGGACAGGACCGCAGCCACCTTCTGCAGGCCTCGGTTCCGCTTGAACACGCGCACGCTCCTCGATCTGCCATACCAAGGGTCGGCAGACCATACCGCAGCGTCACGCCCCCTGAACCACCCTGTGACCAGGCTCCTTGATCCACTGTGCTATGACGACGTTGTCATCGCCATTGTCCGGAGCCCGTGCGACGCGAGAACGGGCGCCGCTCCCCCTGGGGAACGGCGCCCGGAGCGCATGAGGCGGTCGCCGTCAGGCCACGCCGGCGTTCAGGAAGATGCCGCCGTCGACCACGAGCGTCTGCCCGGTGATCCAGTCGGACTGCGCCGAGGTCAGGAAGGCGGCGGCGCCGCCGATGTCGGAGGGCACACCGAGCCGGGCGAGCGGGTAGGCGGCGGCCGCCTCCTCCTCCCGGCCCTCGTACAGTGCCTGCGCGAACTTGGTCTTCACGACGGCCGGGGCGATGGCGTTGACCCGCACCTTGGGCGCGAACTCGTGCGCCAGCTGCTGGGTCAGGTTGATCATCGCGGCCTTGCTGACGCCGTAGGCGCCGATGAACGGCGAGGGCGCGAGGCCCGCGACCGAGGCGATGTTGACGATCGCGCCGCCGTTGTCCTTCTGCCAGGCGTGCCAGGTCTTCTGCGCGAAGCCGAGCGCCGAGATCACGTTGGTCTCGAACACCTTGCGCGCGACATCCAGGTCGAGGTCGGCGATCGGCCCGAACACCGGGTTCGTACCGGCGTTGTTGACCAGGAAGTCGACGCGGCCGAAGGCCTCCATCGTGCGCTCGACGGCCTCGGCCTGGTGGGCGAGGTCGTGCGCCTTGCCGGCGACGCCGATGACCCGTTCGGCGCCGAGCTGATCGACGGCCTCCTTCAGGGCATCCTCGTTGCGGCCGGTGATGCACACCCGGTCGCCGCGCGCGACCAGCGCCTCGGCGACGCCGTACCCGATGCCGCGGCTGGCGCCCGTGACGAGGGCGACCCGGCCGGAGAGTTCAGGAAGTTCAGTCATGTCCGTGGTCCCCAGTGTTCCTAGTTCAGCGGTCCGCCGGCGACGTACAGGACCTGGCCGGAGACAAAGCCGGCGGCCTCACCCGTGAAGAACGCGATGGCGTTGGCGATGTCCTCGGGCTCGCCCACGCGCTGCACCGGGATCTGGGTGGCGGCGGCGGCCTTGAACTCCTCGAAGCCCATCTTGACGCGCTCGGCCGTGGCCTTGGTCATCTCGGTGGCGATGAAGCCGGGGGCGACGGCGTTGGCGGTGATGCCGAACTTGCCCAGCTCGATGGCGAGGGTCTTGGTGAAGCCTTGGAGACCCGCCTTGGCGGCGGAGTAGTTGGCCTGGCCGCGGTTGCCGAGCGCGGAGGAGGAGGACAGGTTGACGACGCGGCCGAAGCCCGCGTCCACCATGTGCTTCTGGACGGCCTTGGTCATCAGGAAGGAGCCGCGCAGGTGCACGTTCAGGACGGTGTCCCAGTCCGAGGCGGTCATCTTGAACAGCAGGTTGTCACGGAGCACACCCGCGTTGTTGACCAGGATCGTCGGGGCGCCCAGTTCCTCGACGACGCGCGCGATGGCGGCCTCGACCTGCGCCTCGTCGGAGACGTCGGCGCCGACCGCGATGGCCTTGCCGCCGGCCGCGGTGATCTTCTCCACGGTGTCCTTGCAGGCGGCCTCGTCGAGGTCGATCACGGCGACCGCGCGGCCCTCGGCGGCCAGTCGTACGGCGGTGGCGGCGCCGATGCCGCGCGCGGCGCCGGTGACTACGGCGACCCGCTGCTCAGTGGTGGACATTGCTGTTTCTCCTCGCCCTAGAGAAGGTACGCCCGATGGGTGAGCGACCGCTTAGTACCTTCGACACACGTGACGCTAGAAGCCCTGGCACCCGGTGTCAACGGCACACAGGGTGCGTGTGATCCATTACCTCACCAGGAGGTCCAGCAACCGCTCCGCCTCGCCCGCCGGATCCGTCGTCAGCCCCGTGTGCACGGGCCCGGGCCGCACGACCGTCGAGCGGGGCGCGATCAGCCAGCGGAAGCGCCGCCCGGCGTCGTCCCCCGCGGCCTGCCCGGCCGCCCCGCCCCCGGCGCACACGCCCTCGACGGCGCCCAGCGCGGCCCGCACACCCGCCACGTCCGCATCCGGATCGAGGGCCAGCAGCCGGGCCTCGTCGAGGTGGGTACGGGCGCCGACGTACGCCTGCGCGCGGCAATAGACGACGACTCCCGCATTGATGCACTCGCCCCGCTCGACGCGGGGTACGACCTTGATCAGCGCGTACTCGAAGACGTCGCGGTCTCCGCCCTGGCCCGCCCGGGTGATGTGGCGCTCGGTCACTTGTCCCCCTCGATGCCGTGGATGCCGTCGATGCCGCTGACGCGCTCGTGGATGCCGGCGGCCCGCGTGAGCAGCGGACGCGCATAGGCCCGCCGGAGATCGTCCGGGGTGGCGAAGCCGGGTTCACCGGCCAGCCAGGCGTCGGGGATCTCGGCGGTGACCTCGGCGAGGAGTTCCTCGGTGACCAGGGGCGCCAACGCGGCGGCAGCCGAGCGGACATCGGGCGCGAAGCGCGCGAGGGCGTGGTCCGAGGCGTCGTACGGACGGCCCGCGGAGGTCTCGGCGGAAGGCCAGTTGTGGTGCCAGATCATGGTGGCTCCGTGGTCGATGAGCCACAGCTCTCCCCCGTGCATCAGCAGGTTGGGGTTGCGCCAGGAGCGGTCGACGTTGTTCACGAGCGCGTCGAACCAGACGATCCGCCCGGCCTCCTCGCTGCTCACCGTGAAGGCGAGCGGGTCGAAGCCGAGGGCACCGGAGAGGAAGTCCATGCCGAGGTTGGTGCCGCCGCTGGACCTGAGCAGTTCCTGCACCTGCTGGTCGGGTTCGCCGAGCCCCAGGACCGGGTCGAGGTCGATCGTCACCAGCCGGGGCATCCGGAGGCCGAGACGCCGGGCCAGTTCGCCGCAGACGACCTCGGCCACCAGCGTCTTGCGGCCCTGGCCGGCGCCGGTGAACTTCATGACGTACGTCCCGAAGTCGTCGGCCTCGACGAGCCCCGGCAGCGAACCGCCCTCACGCAGGGGCGTGACGTAGCGGGTCGCGATGACTTCCTTGAGCATCGCCCCAGGTTACTCAGGCTGCGGAGATGCCCGCACCGACAGCGGAACGACAGCTGTGGTTTACGTTCGCCTCATCTCCAGGAAGACAGGATCTCGATGCCGTCTGAACAGGTGGTGCCCCGAGACCGTACCCCTGGACGGATCACGAAAGCTCCGCGGAAGGGAATCCCTCATGACCAGCGCATCGCCCACTCCCGCAGCGGGTCCGGCCCGTCGTACCGTCGTGGCGGCGGCCGGAGCGGCGGGACTCGCCGCCGCGCTGACCGCCTGCGGGTCGGACGACAAGTCGTCGGACTCCTCCGGCGCGGCCGGGTCCACCGGAACGACGGGATCGGCCGGTGCCGCCGCCGGTGCCGGCACCGGCGGCTCACCCAGCGCGCAGGCGAGCGGCGGCAGCGCCGGTGGCGCCGCGCTCGCCAAGACCTCGGACATCCCCGAGGGCGGTGGCAAGATCTTCAAGGACCAGGGCGTCGTCGTCACCCAGCCGACCGCGGGCACGTACAAGGCGTTCTCGTCCAAGTGCACCCACGCGGGGTGCGCGGTGGGCAGCGTCGCAGGCGGCGTGATCGTCTGTCCGTGCCACAACAGCCACTTCTCCGCCGCCGACGGAAGTGTGAAGCAGGGGCCCGCGACGCAGCCGCTGGCCGCCGCGAACATCACCGTCTCCGGGGACGAGATCAAGCTGGCGTGAACGTTGGCGTCAGCCCCGGCGGCGCGGCCGCTTGAGGCAGCCGAGCACCTCGTCCGTGGTCGCGACCGTGGCGACCAGCGCGAGGGTGTTGCGGACCATCGCGGGGGTGTAGTCGGCGGGCACCCCCGCGATGGCGTCGGCGGGCACGACAACGGTGTAGCCGAGGTTGACCGCGTCGAACACGGTGTTGGGGATCGCCACGTTGGCCGAGACCCCGGTGACGACCAGTGTGCGGCAGTCCAGGTTGCGCAGCAGTGCGTCGACCTCGGTGCCCTGCACCGGCGAGAGACCGTGCAGCCGTCGTACGACGATGTCCTCCTCGGTGACCTCGATCGGCGCCGCGACACGCACCGCCGAGGTGCCGGACAGCTGCTGCACCGGCAGCCGTTCGGCGGCACGGAACAGACGGGCGTTGCGGCTGGCGGCCCGGCCGTCGGGGCGGCGTTCGGCGACGGCGTGGATCACCTGGACGCCGCTTTCGTGCGCGGCGGCGACCAGCCGGGCGATGTTGCCGAGGGCTCCGGAGGAGCGGGCCTGACGGGCGAGTTCGGGCAGTGCGCTGTCCGGGCCGACCACGCCCTGCTGGCACTCCACGGTGAGCAGGACGGTGCTCGCGGGGTCGAGGACTTCACCGAGCTGCTCGTGCGAAGCCATTTTCGCGCCCTTTCTCGGGAGTTCGGGGCGGGCGAGACTAACCGGCATTGCGTCCGAGGGGAAGACGACTCATTCTTTTCTGACGTGATGTCAGAGGATCTAGGCACCGGACAGGACCCGGACCGTCTCCTCTGGCACGACGTGGGAGAAGAGGGGGACGCATGACTGCCACTCAGCGCCGGGGCCGGAAGATCATGATGACGACGGGGGAGGTGGACGAGTTCCTCACCACTCAGCGCACCTGCCGGGTCGCCACCGTGTCGGCGAACGGCGCACCGCACGTGAGTGCCCTGTGGTACGCCTGGGACGGCGTGTCGCTGTGGCTGTACTCGGTGGTGCGCAGCAAGCGCTGGACGGACCTCAGCCGCGATCCCCGGGTGGCGATCGTCGTCGACTCGGGCGAGGAGTACGACCAGCTGCGCGGCGTCGAACTGACCGGCACGATGGAGTTCGTGGGCGAGGTGCCGCGCATCGGGGAGCTGTGCGCCGAACTGGACACCGCGGAGACGCTGTTCGCGCGCAAGAACTTCGGCCTGGACGAGATGCCCCACGACGGGCGGCACGCCTGGGCACGGCTGACGCCGGACAAGATCGTCTCCTGGGACTTCAGCAAGCTGGGGCCCGCGTAAGGCCGCCGGGGCGGTTCAGCCGACCTGCCCGGCCGCCGCCCGCAGCGCCTCGACCGCCGCGCGGATGGACGGGCGGCGGTCGGCGTCCGCGCGCCAGACGACGTACACATGGCGGCGCACCCGCTGCTTGAGCGGCACCGTGACGACGCCGGGGGGCACCGGGTGGCGGCCCAGCACCGGCACGATGCACACGCCGAGCCCGGCGGCGACCAGGCCCAGTTGGGTGTGGGTCTCGGCGGCGCGGTGGCCGATGATCGGCTCGACGCCGCGCGAACGCAGCGTGAACATCAGCCACTCGTGGCAGAACTCGCCCTCGCCCCAGGTGATCCACTCGTCCTCGGCGAACTCCCCGAGGTCCACCTCGTCGCGGTCCGCGAGCGGGTGGCCGACCGGCATCGCCACGTCGGCGGGGTCGTCGAGCAGGGGTGCCTTGACCAGGCCGTCGGGCACCGGCATCGGCTTGTTGTACCAGTCGAGCACGACCGCGAGGTCCAGGTCGCCGCGCACCACTGCGGCGATGCCGTTCTCCGGCTCCAGCTCACCGGAGCGCACCCGCAGCGCCGGGTGCCGGGCGCGCAGGTCGGCGAGGGCGGTGGGGAACAGGCCCCGTGCGGCGGTCGGGAACGCCGACAGCCGCAGCTCTCCGGCGACCTGGCCCCGGTGCGCCTCCAGGTCTGACTGGGCGAGCTCCACCTGGGAGAGGATGCGCGCCGCGTGCTCGGCGAGCAGCCGGCCGCCGTCGGTGAGCCTGACGCCCCGCCCGTTCTTGGCCAGGAGCCGCTGGCCGACCTCCCGCTCCAGTTTGCCCAGCTGCTGGGAGACCGCGGACGTCGTGACGTGCAGCGCCTCGGCCGCCGCGCTGACCGAGCCGTGCCGGGCGAGGGCGTCGAGGGTTCGCAGGCGCTCCAGGTTCAACATATAAGTAATACTAAGAGGTGGCGCTGTGGAAATCTCAATTGTGCTACGAGGTTGACTGAAGCATCGTGGAGGCCATGACCACCGCCGCTGCCACTCGCACCGAAGCCCGACCGACCGCCGCACGCCCCCGCGCCCGCCTCGACTGGCGCCTCCGTTTCGGTGCCCTGTCCCTGATATGGGGCTTCAGCTTCCTGCTCATCAAGGTGGGCACCGAGGGCTACGCGCCCTTCCAGGTCACGCTCGGGCGGCTGGTCTTCGGTACGGCGGTGCTCGCGGCCGCGATGGCGGTGAAGCGGGAGCGACTCCCGCGCGGGGCCCGCACCTGGGGCCATCTGGCGGTCGCCGCGTTCCTGCTCAACGCCCTGCCGTTCTCCCTCTTCGCCTACTCGGAACTGACGATCCCGTCCACGCTGGCCGGCATCTGCAACGCCACCTCGCCCCTGTGGGGCATGGCCCTGTCCTTGGTCGCCCTCTCCGAGGACCGGCCGACGCGACTGCGGGTCGCCGGGCTCGGCCTGGGCTTCTTGGGCGTCCTGACGGTCCTGGGCGCCTGGCAGGGCTTCGCCGGCCCCGACGCCACGGGCACCGCGCTGGCCCTGCTGGCCTCGCTCAGCTACCCGGTCGGCTGGATATACGTCCGCCGCACACTCGCCGGCAACGGCCACTCCCACCTGTCGATGACGGGCGCCCAACTGCTCCTGGCCGCGCTCCAGCTGACCGTCGTCACCCCCCTGTTCACCACCGCCCCCGCCCACTTCGCCCTCATACCGCTGCTCGCCGTCGCCGCCCTCGGCGCCCTCGGCACCGGCCTCGCGGTCCTCATCCAGTACGGCCTGGTCGCCGAGGTCGGCCCGACGACGGCCCAGATGGTCACCTACTTCATCCCGGTCATCGCCACCGCCGCCGGCGTCGCCATCCTGGACGAGACACTGCACTGGACGACTCCGGTGGGGGCGCTGATCGTGCTGGCGGGGGCGGCACTGACGCAGGCACGGGGCAAGCGGGCGGCCTAGGCGTCCCTAGACGTAGCTGCGCACCGGGGTCGGTCCGACCGCGGAGGCGATCGCGTCCGCCAGCGGGGCGGCCTCGGCCGGGGCCAGGGTCGAGACGGTGATCCGGATGCCGGGCGGGGAGTCGAGGCGGAAGCGGGCGCCGGGCGAGACGGCCCAGCCGGCGTGCAGGAGACGGGCCACCGCGCCGGTCTCGTCGGGAACGGGCACCCAGACGTTCATCCCGCTGCGCCCCTGGGCGCGGACCCCACGCTCGGCGAGCGCGTCGATCAGCAGCTCCCGCCGGGCCCGGTACGCCGCCGCCACCGCCGGTCCGTCGACCGCGCCGCTCGCCCGCAGCCGGACCACCGTCCGTTGCAGCAGCAGGCTCACCCAGCCCGGCCCCAGCCGCTGCCGGCCGCGGACCCGGTCGACGGTGACCGGGTCGCCGGTGAGCACGGCGTGCCTGAGGTCAGGGCCGTAGGCCTTGGCGGCGGAGCGGACGAACGTCCAGTGGCGGGTGACGCCCGCGAGGGGGTGCAGCGGCAGGTCGACGATGCCGTGACCGTGGTCGTCCTCGATGAGCAGTGTCTGCGGGTGCTCACGGAGGACGGCCCGCAGGGCACGCGCGCGTGGGGCGCTCACGGAGGCGCCGGTGGGGTTCTGCGCGCGGTCGGTGACGATCAGGGCCCGCGCGCCGGAGCGCAGGGCCGTGCGCAACGCCTCGGGTCGCGGCCCCTCGTCGTCGACGCCGACGGGGATCGTGCGCAGTCCGAGCGCGGAGACGAGGTCGAGGGTGCGGCCCCAGCCGGGGTCCTCGACGGCGACGGCGTCTCCCGGCTTGAGATGGGCGGCGAGGACGCGTTCCACCGCGTCGAGTGCCCCGGAGAGCACCGCCAGCGGGCCCTCGGGGACACCGTCGGCGTCGAGTTCGGCCCGTGTGACCCGGGCCAGTTCCGGCTCCACGGGATCGTCGCCGTACAGCACCGGCTCCCGGTCCGCCTCCTCGGCGACGGCCGCCAGCGTCGGGGCGAGCGGCGGCAGCAACGCGGGGTCGGGGTTGCCGTCGGACAGGTCACGCACGCCCGCCGGCACGTCCACGCGCACCTTCTCCCGGCCGGTGGTGGCCGGCTTGGGCCGGATCCGGCTGCCCCGGCGCCCCGCGGTCTCGATGACCCCCCGCTCGCGCAGGGTGCGATAGGCGGCCGCGACAGTGTTCGGATTCACCCCCAGCCGGACCGCCAACTCCCGCATAGGAGGGAGCAGTTGTCCGGGCTCCAGGGTCCCGGCGCCCACCGCGCCCTCGATACTCGCGGCAATCTCCGCTGCGCCGCGCCCTTCGATCGGATACTCTCCTAGCACAAAACCAATTATGCACTAGTGCAATAAAAATGCAAGGGAGACCGTCATGCCGAGCACCCAGCAGACGCCACCGCAGCCGGCCGCGTACCGCCCGACCGACCGCACCGTCCCCACCCGTGCCGCGCAAAAGGCGTCGTACGACAAGGAACTGGTGCACGCGATACTCGACGAGGGCTACGTCTGCCACCTCGGCTTCGTCCGCGACGGCGCGCCCGTGGTGCTGCCCACCCTCTACGCCCGGACCGGCGAGCGCCTGTACGTGCACGGTTCCACGGGCTCGCGCCCGCTGCGGATGACCGGCCAGGCCGACCCGGGGCTGCCGGTGTGCCTGACGGTCACCCATGTCGACGGCCTGGTGCTGGCCCGCTCCGCATTCCACCACTCGATCAACTACCGCTCCGTGGTGGTGCACGGCACCGCGTACGAGGTCACCGACCCCGAGGAGAAGCGGCTCGCCCTGGACGCGCTGGTCGACCACGTCGTCGCGGGCCGCGCCGCCGACTCCCGCCCCGCCAACAAGAAGGAGCTGGCCGCCACCGCCGTGATCCGCCTCGACCTGGAGGAGGTCTCCGCCAAGCTCCGCACCGGCGGCGTGAACGACGAACCCGAGGACCTCGCCCTCCCCCACTGGGCCGGCGTGGTCCCGCTGCGCAAGGGGTACGACGCTCCGCTCCCCGAGGCCGACCTGGCTCCCGGCACCGCGCTCCCCGACTACCTCACGGCCCTGTGATGCTGATCCACCCCTGGGACGCACCCCACGACGACGCCGAGTGGCAGACCTGGCTGGCCGCCCACGACTTCGGCCAGCTCGCGGTCACCGGCCCGCCCGGCGAGCCACCGCTCGTCCAGCCGCTGCACTTCGCCTACGCCCCCGACCGCGGCGAGGCCGTCACCCACCTCGCCCGCCCCAACCCGCTCTGGCCCGCCATTGAAGCGGCGCCACGAGTGCTGCTGAGCGTGGTCGACGACTACGTCTACGTTCCGGGCCCCTGGCAGGCCCCACCCGACACCCCGCCCGAGCACGGCGTCCCCACGAGCTTCTACGCGGCTGTCCAGCTCAGCTGCACCGCGCACGTCGTGGACGACCCGGCGGAGAAGGCCGCCCTCCTCAACCGCCAGGTCGGCCACTTCCAGCCGGAGGGCGGCTCGGCCCGCGCCACCCCTGGCGAGGCCCCGTACGGCCGCCTCCTGTCCGGCATCCGCGTCCTGCGGCTGGAAGTGACGGACGTCCGGGCCAAGTTCAAGTACGCGGGAAAGCGATCAGGAGAGGTCCGCCGGCACATGGTGACCGCCCTGACGAACCGCGACGGCCCACGCGACGCGGCGGCGCGGGAGCATCTGATACGGCGGGGGGCCTGAGCGACAGCCCCGGGCGACGCATCCCGGTCGGCTCACACGAGGACCGGTCGCTCCTCCCCCGTCCCTCGTCGCGCCTCGCGTGCCTCCGCGACGGCGAGCCCCGTGACCGAGCCGAGCATCAGCGGCGTGCCGGTCACGCCGGGCGCGTTCCCGGAGGCTCGCCTCAGGCGGCCGGGGGCGGCAGGACGAGTGCGTTCGACGGCATGCTCGCCACCCTAGGCGGCCGTTCCTCGCGCGGACAACTTCCTTCCGGCTCCCCCGCCCGCCACCGGCTCCGCCGCGCCCTTGGCCGGTGTCGAGGACTGCGCGATGAACGCGCCGAGCAGGACGACGGCACCCCCGGCGACCTGTGGCGCCGAGAGGTGCTCGCCGAGCAGCACCCAGGCCAGCACGGTCGCGATCACCGCTTCCAGGCAGGCCACCACGCCCGCGACCTGTGGGGAGAGCCGACGCACGGACAGCACGCCGGTGACGTAGGCGACGGCCGTCGCGACCAGCACGATCCAGGCCAGCAGGGCGACGGCCGGGACCTCGGTGCCGTTCATGCGCGCGGTGCCGGACAGCACCGACCAGTCCATGATCCAGGGCCGGGCGACGAAGGTCAGCACGACGGCACCGACGAGGAGTCCGTAGGCGATGACGCCGAGCGGGTCCGGCGCCTCCTCGCCGTTCCCGGCGCCCTGGTCCGACAGTACGAAGTAGCCGACCTGGCAACAGGCTGCGCCGAGCGCGAGGAGCAGCCCCACCGCGTCGAAGCCCAGGCCGGACCACACCTCGACCACGCAGGCGAGGCCGCCGACGGCGAGGACCACCCCGAGGGCGGCCGCCCTGGTGACGGGCCGCCGTTGCACGAACCGCACCCAGCCCAGCACGAGCGCGGGCGCGAGGTACTCCACGAGCAGCGCGACGCCCACCGGGATACGGGAGAGCGCGGCGAAGTAGCAGGCCTGGACGCCGGCCACGGCGAGCAGTCCGAATCCGGCGAGCAGCGCGGGGCGGCGGCGCGGCAGGGCGCGATGGCGTACCGCGAGCGGCAGCATCAGGAGCGCGGCACCCGTCACCCGCAGCCACACCACGTGCAGCGGGTCGAGTCCCGCCTCGATCAGCGGCTTGGCCGCGACCCCGGATCCCCCGAAGGCGAGCGCGGAGCCGAGCGCCAGGCCGAGCCCGACGCCCTTCCCCCCACCGCCATGACTGCTCTCAGACGTACGCACCGGCACATGATGACAGGCGACGACATGAGCGTCACCCCCGTTGACACCTGTCTCAGCGGCTGGACGGAGCCGGGTCGCCGGCTACCGCTCAGCGCGACCTTCCGCCCTCGCCGACGCACTCCGCCGGCGCGCGGTCGAGCCGCGCGAGCAGGTCCGTCGCCTCGACTCCGGCGCGCCGGAGCACCTCGACCGCCCGAGCCTGCGGATCGGCGGCGAGCGCCGCGAGGAGGTCGATGCCGCGGGCCCGTTCCTCCCCGCGCCGCCCGGAGCGGTCGCGGGCACGCCGCATGGCGGTCGCGGCGACCGGCGACCAGCCTTCGGCGTCCTTCAGGAAGGACAGCGCGCCGGAGTCCTCCACACGGCTCTGCCAGCGCAGGCCGTAGCCGATGCTGCGCTGCACGAGGTAGCCGAGCAGTCGGACGACCTTGCGGGCGTCACCGATGGCGGCGCGCACCTCGGCGTCGGTCTCCAGGAGCGAGTGCAGCAGATGGGCGGTGTCGATCTGCCGGTCCCCGTCCCGGACGGCCCTGCGGCGCGCGACGGCGACCACCGCCGCCAGCTCCGCACCGAGCCCGGCTTCGTCGTCCGCTCGGTGGACGCCCTGGTCGCGGGCGCACTGGCGGGGAATACAGGGTTGCACACCCCCTACCTCATCAGTCCCCCGCGTCCGTGTCATCGGCGAAGGGAACCATGTCGACCTCCCACGGAGAGTGGACACCGGCGTTCGGCATCTCCTCCTTACGGAGGAGATCAGGACCGTACGAGGACTACGGACCGTACCGACCTCCACATGTTCTGACGGTTCGTCAGTATTGAATGTTCGGGGCCCTGCGGCTACGTTCCGCGACACCGTAGCCCGACACGAAGGGGTGGTCGCATGGCCGAAGTCAGCGCGGAGGAACGCATTCAGGCACCGGCCGAGAAGGTGTGGGCGAAGCTCACGGACTGGTCGGCGTACGGGGAGTGGAACGCGACCCACACCAGCTTCCCCAAAGGCGGCCCCGAGGCCCTGGAGGTGGGCGGAACCTTCCAGGAGAACATGAAGCTGATGGGCTTCCCGGCTGAGGTCGAGTGGACCATCGAGGAACTGGAGCCGATCCGGGTGTTCGCCATTCGCGGCAAGGGTCCGATGGCGGTGACCGTCGCCACGCGCTACACGCTCACCCCCGACGGCGACGGCACCGCGGTGCGCATCGACGGCGAGTTCACCGGCGCGGCCGTCTCCCTGATGGCGGGCAAGCTCAAGGATTCGGCGACGGCGGCCCTGAACGAGTCGCTGCGCAAGCTGGGCGGCCTGGTGACCTGACCCGGCGACCCGCCCCGTCCGCACTCACCCCCGTGCACGACGAAGGCGCCCCGCGGATCGCTCCACGGGGCGCCTCGACGGCCGTACGGCTGTCAGTCCTCGTCGGCGAGGATCAGGTACAGCTTCTTGCGGGCGTCGTTGATCACGGCCAGCGCCTTCTCGCGCTGCTCCTTGCTGCCGGTCTTCCAGACCTGGCTGAAGGCCTCCATCAGACCGAAGCCGGCCTGGCGGATCTCGCCGAGGACCTCCCAGTCGACGCCGCGGGACGCCTCCTCCCAGGGGGCCTCGGGGCCCGCCTCGGCCGCGGTCCGGCCCTCGTCGGTGAGGGAGAACAGCTTCTTGCCGCCCTCACTCGCGCTGGCGATCAGGCCCTCGTCCTCCAGCAGCTGGAGGGTGGGGTAGACCGAGCCGGGGCTGGGCTTCCACGCGCCGCCGCTGCGCTCGGCGATCTCCTGGATCATCTCGTAGCCGTGCATCGGCCGGTCCCGCAGCAGGGCCAGGATCGAGGTCCGCACGTCACCGCGCCGCGCCCGCCCCCTCGGGCCACCGCGCCCTCGCGGCCCCCAGGGCCCCGGCCCGAAACCGGGCCCGCCGGGCCCGAACCCCGGACCGCCCGGCCCGAAGGGCCCGAAGGCCGCCCGCATACCGTCCCGGCCGCGCCGGTGGGGGCCGTCCTGCCGATGTCCACGCTCGAATCCGTGGGTACGCATCGCAATCACTCCATCCATCGTTGATCTGTCGCGATGCTTCAACGATATATCGGAACCGATCGCATGACAAGACCCGGAGAACGGTGACCGCGCTACCCGGCCGCGGGGGTGAAGGCGTGCAGTTCGTCCGCGCCCTGGTGCACGACGCCGTAGCTGCTCTCGGGAACCTGGTTCCAGGCACCGGGCAGATCACCGGGGGGCTCGGAGACGACCAGGCGGGTGTCGTCGGAGATGTGCCGGAGAAAGCCCACATCGGGGTGGAGTGCCCGCAGTGTCTCGATCCGGGTGCTGTAGTAGAGCGAGCGTGAGGCGCCCTGACTGGAGTAGCGGAAGGCCCACAGCCGGCGTCCGTCCGTGACCGCCACCGTCATCTGGATCGGGTACTCCACCCCTTGCCGGCGGCCTGTCCGCTCCACCAGACCCACCATCCGCGCGACGGCACCCGGCGGGTCGTGCTCCAGACCGAAGGTGAGCGCGAGGAAGAACATCATCTCCGAGTCCGTCGAGCCCTCGATGTCGGAGAACAGTCCCGGGTCGACGGCCAGGGCCAGATCCCGGCGCACCCGGTGGAAGTCCGCGATCGCCCCGTTGTGCATCCACATCCAGCGGCCGTGGCGGAACGGATGGCAGTTGGTCTGCTGCACCGCGGTACCGGTCGAAGCGCGGATGTGGGCGAAGAACAGCGGGGAGCTGATGTGATCGGCGAGCTCCCGCAGGTTGCGGTTGTTCCACGCCGGAGTGGTGTCCCGGACGATCGCGGGAGTGTCGACGTCCGGCGCGTACCAGCCGATGCCGAACCCGTCGCCGTTGGTCGTCTCGACTCCCAGCTTGGAGTGCAGGCTCTGGTCGATCAGCGAGTGCGCGGGTTTGTAGAGGATGGTGTCGAGCAGGACGGGGGTTCCTGAATAGGCGAGCCATCGGCACATCGGTGGCACCTCCCTGTGGTTCTGAAGGAGAAGTTCACCCGGACCCACCGTGCGGGGCATCGCCTGTAGCGGGTGATTTCCGCACCGAGTGCCCTACGGACTCGCCCCCCGGTCGGTCCAGTGGCCGGTGATTGGCCTTGGCCACGCGGGAGCCCCACGCCCTAGCGTCAACGCATGCGTATCCGAATCGTCGACGCCTTCACCGACCGCCCGTTTGCAGGCAACCCCGCCGGGGTCCTGCTGCTCGACGCCTTCCCGGACGACGACCGGCTCCAGAAGGTCGCCATGGAGGTCAACCACGCCGAGACGGCGTTCGCCCACCGCCTGCCCGAAGGCGGGGACGCGGACTGGGCGCTGCGGTGGTTCACTCCCGTCACCGAGGTGGCGATGTGCGGCCACGCGACGCTCGCCACGGCCCACGTCCTGCACACCACCGGCGCCCACGCGGGACCGGTACGGTTCGCCACCCGCAGCGGCGTGCTCATCGCCACGCCCGGCGCGGACGGCTCGATCACCCTGGACTTCCCGACCGCCCCGCTCACCCCGGTCGAGATCCCGGCCGGCCTCGCGGAGGCGCTCGGCGCGGATCCGGTCGCCGCCGTCGACACCGGGCCCAACGTGGGCGACCTGCTGCTGGAGCTCGCCGACGAGAAGACCGTCCTCGGGCTCTCCCCCGACCACAAGGCCCTCGCCGCCCACTCCGCGCGCGGCGTCATCGCCACCGCCCGCGCCGAGGACCCGGCCCGCGGCCACGACTACGTCTCCCGCTGCTTCTTCCCGAACGTCGGCATCGACGAGGACCCGGTCACCGGCAGCGCCCACACCGCCCTCGCCCCCTACTGGTCCGAGCGCCTCGGCCGCCGCGACCTCACGGGCCTCCAGGCTTCCCGGCGCACCGGCCTCGTCCGCACGGGCCTGCGCGGCGACCGCACCCTGCTGACCGGTCGCGCGGTCACGGTCATCGAGGGCGAACTCCTCACCTGAGCGACACGAAAGGGGGCGTACGACGGCCTCGTACGCCCCCTCCCCGGCTCTCACGGCCGGCTCCTCACGCCGTCGGCAGCCAGCCCACCTTTCCCGCCAGCAGCGCGTAGCCCACGAACGCCCCGATGTCGAGCAGCGAGTGCGCCACCACCAGGGGGCCCACCCGCCCCCAGCGCCGGTACAGAAGGACGAACACCACGCCCATGACCATGTTGCCGACGAAACCGCCGATGCCCTGGTACAGGTGGTAGGAGCCGCGCAGCACGGAGCTGGCCACCAGCGCGGTCCCCGGGGTCCAGCCCAACTGGCCCAGCCGGCGCAGCAGGTAGCCGACCACGATCACCTCTTCGAGGATGGCGTTCTGCATCGCCGAGAGGATCAGCACGGGGTACTTCCACCACACGTCGGGCAGCGCCTCGGGCACCACCGTGAGGTTGAAGCCGAGACCGCGTGCGGCCAGGTAGAAGGCGATGCCGGTGCTGCCGATCACGGCCGCGACGCCGGCCCCGCGGCCCAGGTCGGGCCAGGGGCGGTTCCGGTCGAAGCCGATGGTGCGCAGGCTCTCGCCCTCGCGCAGCAGGAAGTGCGCCACCAGGGCGACGGGGACCAGCGCCGAGGCGATGCCGAACAGCTGCCAGGCGAGATCGAGCCAGGGGCGCCCCGGCGCGGCCGAGGCGTTGAGGGTGGCCGCCTGGTCCTTCAGGCCGCCGGGTCTGGTGACCGATCCGATGAAGCTGATCAGAGCGGACACGCCGCTCGCACCGAGCGAAAGGGCCAGAACGAGCAGGGTCTCGTCCCGGAGGATCCGTCGCGAGGCCGGCCCCTGCGGAAGGGAATCGGCCACCGAGCCTGCCTGCACCTGCACACCTGCCTCCAGTTGGGTGCGCCACAGGCTGTCGGGCGACATGGAGGGGGCACCACCGTCACGGGAGGACCCAGCTTGCCCGATCACCCCGGACCGAGCACGACCGACCCCCGTCCCACCCCTCTCGTCCCACCCCTATCGTGCCGCTCCCGCCCGCGCGGCTCCTAGCCGAGCGGCACCGGCTCCGGCAGCCCCACCGGCCAGGTGTGCACGGGCTCCCCTAGGTGCATGAGCTCGCAGTAGCGACGGGTCGTGGCCGCCAGGGCGCCGTCCCGGGGGAGTCCCTGTTCCAGGGCCCGGTGGAAGGTCGCCGCCTGCCAGGACGCTCCGTTGACCCGGCGCCGGCACCGCTCCTCGATGACACCGAGGTAGAGGTCACGGTCGGCGGCCTCGACGCCCCACCCCTGAAGCCCCGCCTCGGCGAGCGGCAGCAGCTCGTCCCGTACCAGCGTCACCGCGTCGACCTCGCCCGTGCCGCCGTACCGCCCGCGCCGCGGCCAGACCAGGCGCGCGTCGATGCCGTACCGGCACGCGGCGTCGAAGTTGGCGGCGGCCGCCTCGAACGGCATCCGGGTCCACACCGGCCGGGGCTCCTCGGCGAGGGCGCGCACCAGGCCGTAGTAGAAGACCGCGTTGGCGATGACGTCGGTGATGGTGGGCCCGGCCGGCAGCACGCGGTTCTCCACCCGCAGGTGCGGCACGCCGTCGGCGACGTCGTAGACGGGGCGGTTCCAGCGGTACACCGTGCCGTTGTGCAGGACGAGTTCGGCGAGCTTGGGCGCGCCGCCCGCCTCGATGACGTCGAGCGGGTCCTCGTCGTCGCAGATGGGCAGGAGGGCCGGGAAGTAGCGCAGGTTCTCCTCGAACAGGTCGTACGCCGAGGAGATCCACCGCTCCCCGAACCAGGTGCGCGGCCGCACGCCCTGGGCCTGGAGCTCGGGCGGGCGGGTGTCGGTGGCCTGGAGGAAGAGCGGGGGGCGGGACTCGCGCCACAGTTCGTGACCGAAGAGGAACGGGGAGTTGGCGCCGACGGCGATCTGCGGCGCGCAGGCCACCTGGGCGGCGTTCCACACGTCTGCGAAGCGGCCCGGGGTGACCTGGAGGTGCAGCTGTACGGAGGTACAGGCGGCCTCGGGGACGATGGAGCGGGAGGTGCAGGTGAGGTGCTCGACCCCGTCGATGTCGAGGCGGAAGTCCTCACCGCGGGCGGCCACGATCTGGTCGTTGAGCAGGGTGTAGCGGTCGACCTCGGAGAGGTTGGAGGAGACCAGGTCGTCGCGGTCCAGGGTGGGCAGAATGCCGATCATCACGATTCCGGCGTCCAGCTCACCGGCCTTGCGGTCGGCGTACGCCAGCGAGGTGCGGAGTTCCTCGGCGAGCCGGTCGAATACCCGCCCGCCCAACCGGTGGGGGGCGATGTTGACTTCCAGATTGAACATGGCGAGTTCTGTTTGGAAATCGCGGCTCGCGATGCGTTCCAGCACCTGCCCATTCAGCATTTTCGGCAGTCCGTCGGAGCCCACGAGATTCAGCTCGATCTCCACACCCATCAGGTTCTTGGGCCGGTCGAACCTCTCCTGGGCCAGCAGTTGCTCCAGCCCCGTCAGGCACCTGCGGAGCTTTTCCCGGTAGCGCTGCCGATCGGACAGGTCGAACGGCCCTGCCACGACCTTCTCCCCCATCGAAGCGTCCCTCCTCGGATGGGCGGGCGGAAGATCCGGCCGCCGGGGTCCTGGGTCAGGTGGGATGATGCCCACCCGACGCGATCGATAACGTCCCGCGCGGGCCCCATCCCCGCTACTCTGTTGGAATGTGTCCCGCGGCACATTCACGGGGCATGGGGCAGCTTGCACCTTCGTGTGCCCCATCGGCCTCGTGAAAAACGCCGACGAGAATGGGCCGTCCGCTACGACGGCGTATTCCGAGGTCAGAGGGCCACGGTAGGCCCGGAAATCGGGATGATTCCCGCGAATCGCCGACCGAATACGAACTTGCTCTACTCACCGGAAACGGCTAGACGAAACATCGTCTGAACACAAGTCGTATAAACTCCGCGAAGAAGGCAGAAGGTTGGCGCCCACCGTTCTGGTTCCCGCCGTCCAGGCGACGTGCGGCAGGCCGCGTCCGCACCTCTCGTTCTCCGCCCCGGGCCCCCGCCTCTCTGACCCATGAGCTGACAGCGCCGTCCGCCCACCCCCGCCCTCGCGCCATCGCGTCGCGCCTGTCGAATGAGAGGCGACCCACCATGCCCCTGCACGTTCCCCCTGCCCCCGCGCCTGCCCTGCGCTCCGTTCTCACGGCCCTCGGTTCCCCCACCGCCGTCCGCGAGGCCCGCACCCCCTCCCTGCGAGCCGCCCAGGGACCCACCACACCCGAACTGCCCCTGCCCCTGCACGTACTGGACCGGATCACCGCCGAGGGCGTGTCAGCGACCCGGCTGACCGGCTGGCGGTTCCTGATCCGGTGCGGAGACCGCGCGGTGGCCGCGGCCGAGACCCGGCTGACCCCCGACGGCTGGACTTTCTCGCACTTCTTCGAGGGCCCCTACATCGCCTCCACCGAACGCGCCCTGCGCCAGGCCGAGACCACGCAACAGCCCTATCAGGCCCGCCTGCTGTCGGTGCCGGGCCTGTACATGCTCACGCTGTGGCTGCACGGCGACTGCGCCGCGGACGGCGCCGAGGGCCATCCCGCCGCCACCGACCTGCTCGTCCCGCTGGCTCCCGCGCCGCCCGGCATCGCGGCCCACCGGCCGCACCGGGTCGCTGAGTTGCTCCCGGTGCTGACCCACCGGGTGACTCCCGTCCCGCTGCTCGGCTCCCCCGCCTGACGCCGCCCCTTTCTCCCCCTGCTCAGGCTCTCCTTTCGTACCCCGCCACCACTTCGGTGGCGGGGTACGCGCACATATACCCGGCACCATTGTGCTCGTACGAGCATTTGGCCGCTCCTAAGAGCCGCTAAAGCCATCGGTATCAACCTGACTAGCCCCATCCGGCCACCGAGAACCACCCGAAATGACAGTGCGGTGCGGATGAACCGAGCACGTGGGCGATGCGTCATCAACCTGTGAGAAGCGGTGCTGCGAAATACCTGCGGATTGACGCCCGGAGGGCAACACTGGGTTCCGACCGACTTATCACCACGGGGGGCGGACATGACCACGACAGAGCGAGAGATCCCACCCATGTGCCAGCACAAGCCACCGTGCCCGACAGCCGAATCCGCCGACCGGGAGTCCGCCCGCCTTGTGGCGCACCACCCGGAGCAGGGATGGAGCCTGCTGTGCAACGGCGTTCTGCTCTTCGAGGACACCGGTGAGCTCCTGCCCGACGGCCAGATCATCGCCCCGCACCGCCCGCTGAACCCCAGCAGGGTGATGACGGCCGCCTAGGCCTTTTCGGCACCACCCCGGGCGGCCCCGCGCCGCCCGGTGACCTGAGGGGCCGGCTCGCACACACTCGGTGCGCACCGGCCCCGACGCATGTCCGGGGCCGACTACTGAGGGTGTCCGGTCGTCAGCCGAGCGCGTCGCGCAGTGCCTCGTACGCGGGCTTCGGCTTCAGCTGCTCGTCCCACGGCAGGGCCGCGCCCTCGCCCGGGAAGAAGGCCGGGATCCACGAGTACTTGTCGGTGTAGTCCCACACCGTCACCCCCGCGCACCGGCGCACCGCGAGGCAGGCCTCGGTCAGATCCCGGTACCAGGTCGCCTGCTCGGTCAGCTTGGCGTCGGTCGCGGGCAGCTGCATACGCACGTCGACCTCGGTCAGCGCGGTGTCCAGGCCGAGGCGGGAGAAGCGGCGGAGATTGTCCTCCAGAGTGGTGGGATAGCCGTACTGGAGGGCCAGGTGGGCCTGGAGGCCGATGCCGTTCAGGGGCACGCCCCGCGCCTTGAGGTCCTTGGCCAGGGCGTAGTAGGCGTCGCTCTTCGGGCCGGTCGCCTCGATGTTGTAGTCGTTGAGGTACAGCTTGGCGTGCGGGTCGGCCTTGTGGGCCCAGCGCAGCGCGTCGGCGATGTAGCCGGGGCCGAGGGTCTTGTACCAGAGGGTCTCGCGGTAGGTGCCGTCCTCGTTGAATGCCTCGTTGACCACGTCCCAGGAGTAGACCTTGCCCCGGTAGTGCCGTACCTCTTCGGTGATGTGCTTCTTCAGCACCGCCCGCAGCTCGCCGGCGGTCCACTCCCGTGAGGTGAGCCAGTCGGGCAGCTGGCTGTGCCAGACCAGGGTGTGGGCGCGGACCCGCTGGTGGTTGGCGCGGGCGAGAGCGACGATCTCGTCGCCCTTCGACCAGTCGAAGACGCCCTGCTGGGGCTCGGTCGCGTACCACTTCATGCCGTTGCCCGGCGTGATCATGTCGAATTCGGTGCCGAGGACCTTCGTGTACGCGCTGTCGGTCAGCTCGGGGTTGTCGGTGGCGCTGCCGAAGTAGCGCCCGTGCCGGTTGGCGAGCTCCGCAAGGGTGGGCTGCCGTCCGTGCGCCTGGGCGGCGGGGCCGGTGGCGACGCCCGCGGCCACCAGAACGGCCGCGAGGGCGCCGGCGAGTCTGAGGCGCGTACTGGTCCTGGGCATGGTGCGACTCCTCACTGTCGGATGTGCGGGGGGTCGTACTCGTCTGGGGGTCGTACTCGTCGGTGCGCGTCAGCCCTTGGTCGCGCCGGCGGTCAGACCGCCGACGAGCTGGCGTTCGGCGACGGCGTAGAAGGCGAGGGCGGGGACCATGGCAAGCACGAGGTAGGCGAAGACGCGGGCGTACTCCGCCGAGTACTGTCCCTGGAACTGCGCGACGCCGAGCGGCAGCGTCCACCACTTCGAGTCGGTGAACACCAGCAGCGGCAGCATGAAGTTGTTCCAACTGGTGACGACGGCCAGCACCGACACCGTGCCGAGTGCGGGCCGCGCCATGGGCAGCAGCACCCGCCAGAAGAACCCGAAGGCGCTGCACCCGTCGAGCGTGGCCGCCTCCTCCAGCTCGCCGGGGATCTGCCGGAAGAAGCCACGCAGGATGATGATGGTCATCGGCAGCCCGAAGGCGGCCTGCGGAAGGATCACGCCGAGCGGGTTGTCCAGCAGGCCGAGGTAGCGCAGCAACAGGAAGAGGGGCAGCGCTGCCACCGCGAAGGGGAACATCAGCCCCATCGTGAAGAAGGTGAACAGCACCTCCCGCCCACGGAAGGCGAACCGCGCGAAGGAGAAGGCCGCCAGCGCGGACGCGGCGACCACCAGCACGGTCGTCGCCACCGCGACCAGCGTGCTGTTGCCCACCAGCCGCCAGAAGTCACCCGAGCCGAGGATGTCCGTGTAGTTGCCGGTCAGCCAGTGCTCGGGCAGTCCGAAGGGGTTGCGGGAGAGCTCGGCGGTGGACTTGAAGCCGGACAGGACGGCGTACAGCAGGGGTACGACCATCACCGCGCCGACCGCGACGAGCACCAGGTGCAGCGGCAGTTCGCGTGCGCGTACGGCCTTGGTCCTGCGGGTCACTTGCCGTCTCCCCTCATCGTCGTGGTGGCCCCTTCGAGGTCACGGCGGAGCACGAACCGCTGGTAGGCGAGGGCGAAGGCGAGGCAGATCCCGAACATGACCACGCTGATCGCGCTCGCGTAGCCGACCTGGTAGCGCTTGAAGCCGTACTGGAACATGGTCACGGCCATCGTCTCGGAGTGGTGGTCGGGCCCGCCCTGGGTGATCACCCAGACCAGGTCGAAGAGCTGGATCGCCCCGATGACGGACAGGAAGACGCTGATGCGCAGGGTGGGCGCGAGCAGCGGCAGGGTGACGTTGCGGAACCGCTGCCAGGGATTCGCCCCGTCGATCAGCGCCGCCTCGGTCAACTCGGCCGGGATGGCCTGTAGTCCGGCGAGGTAGAGCATCATGTGGAAGCCGAAGTACTTCCAGGTCATGACTAGGAACAGCGTCGCCATGACGTAGGAGGGGTCGGCGAACCACTCCCCGCCGACGCCGCCCAGCCCGATGGCGCCCAGGACGTGGTCCGCGAGCCCGTCGTCGGGGGCGAAGATCATGCTGAACAGCACGCCGGTGATCGCCTCGGACAGGACGTAGGGCGCGAAGAACAGCATCCTGTACACGGCCCGCCCGCGCAGCCGCTGGTTGAGCGCGACGGCCATGGCGAGCGCGAACGGCAGTTGCAGCGCCAGGGACAGGGCCACCAGGAGCAGACAGCGCCACAGGTCTCCCAGGAAGACGTCGTCCTGGAAGAGCTGGGTGAAGTTGTCCGTGCCGATGTAGTCGGAGGGCATGCCGAAGCCGCCCCAGCGGAAGAAGGCGGCGTACAGCGCGAACAGCATCGGCAGCAGCACCAGCCCGATGAACAGCACCAGCGCGGGCACCTGGAAGCCGACCGCGGTCAGCCAGTTCAGCAGGCGCCGGCGCGCCCGTCCCCGGGCCGGCGTCGCCGCCGGGGAGGGGAGGGCGACGCCTGGGCCCGTCTGCTTGTCCGGGAGGAAGGTCGAGGTCATCGCCGGCTACTACGCTTCCTTCGCGGCCTTGGTGATCGACTGGGTGACCTGCTCGGGTGACTTCGAGCCGGCGATCAGCGCGGAGACGCTGTCGTTGACCTCCTGGCCCACGGCGGGCGCGTACGCCTGGTCGAGGTAGAGCTGGAAGCCGGTGGCGCTCTTCAACTGGGCTTGTACTGCCTTGGTGTTGGGGTCGGAGAGCGCCTTCTCGGCGCCGGGGACCACCGGAAGGGTGTTGGTCTTCTTGACGAGTTCCAGGTCGGTGGTCTCGGAGGCGAAGAACTTCAGGAAGTCGACGGCCGCCTGCGGGGCACCCTTGCGCAGGGCGTGCCCGCCGCCACCGCCGAACACCTCGGTGATCGCGCCCTTTCCGCCCTCGACGGCCGGGAAGGGGAAGAAGCCGAGGTTCGAGCCGAGGCCCTTGCCCGCGTCGGCCTCGACGACCGGGGCCCACTGCCCCATGAGCTCCATGGCCGCCTTGCCGTTGCCCACGGCGGCCGCCTGGCCGGTCGGGGTGGAGTACGAGGCGCCCAGGAACCCCTTCTGGAACGGCTGGAGTTGCACCAGGTCCTTGAGGTGCTGTCCGGCCTGGACGATCCCGGGGGCGGTGAAGTCCTTGGCCTCGTCCGCCTTCTTCAGCGCGTCGATTCCGGCCGTGCGCATGGCGAGGTAGGCCCAGTAGTACATCTCGGGCCACTTCTCCTTGCCGGCCACGGCGATCGGAGTGATGTTCTTCGCCTTCAGCTTCCTCACGGCGTCGAGGAAGCCGCTCCAGGTGGTGGGTGGGGCGCTGATGCCGGCCTGCTTGAAGAGCGCCTTGTTGTACCAGAAGCCGATCATGCCGATGTCGAACGGGACGCCGTACAACTTGCCGTCACTGATGTACGGCTGCTTGGCGACGGACAGCATCCCGTCGCCCCAGGGCTTGGTCCTGTCGGTGAGGTCCTCGACGAGCCCCGCGTCGATCTGTTGCTGGAGCACGCCGCCGCCCCACGTGTGGAAGATGTCCGGCAGCTTCCCCGAGGCGATCAGCGCCGTCATCTTCGCCTTGTAGGCGTCGTTCTCCAACTGGACGATCTTTATCTTGACCTTGGGGTTCTGCGCCTCGAACTTCTTGGCCAGACCGGCCCAGACCGTCTTCGTCGGCTGGGTGGTGGAGATGTTCCACCACTCGATCGTGGTCGTGCCGTTCGACGACCCTCCGTCCGAGTCGCCGCCGCAGCCGCTCAGTGCCGTCATACCCAGACCTGCCGCGGCGGAGGCCGCCAGGAAGCCGCGGCGGGAGAGTGCCGGGTCGCCCATCATGCGCTCCTTCTCTTCGAAACTTTCGGAACTATCCCGGAAAGCTGCGCTGCACCCTAGAGACCGCTCTCGGCGAGTGGCAACCCTTTGTACGACGCCTGTTGCGGCGGGATCTGGCGCCCCCGTGACCGAAAGCGCCGCAGTCGTACGTGCGGCTCACGCATTGCGGCTTCTGAACTGACGTTGGGGACGGGCTCCCCGGACCGTGCCTAACCGAAACATTCGGCGATCACATCGAACGTTCCGAACGGCGACTCTAGAAAGGCCGTTCGGGGGCGTCAAGGTGTCGCGCACGAGCTCGTCGACCCGGTCGGCCGGCAGCCGAACCCGTCGAAGGCGGCGTGGTCGGTTTCGCCGGCACTCTCGACCGAGAAGGAAACGGTGTCGGGGCCGCGAGTCCCTGCCGGACGGGCCCGATCCGGGCGACCACACTCACCACTCCCCCGCCAACCCGGGGTCGTAGTGGTGCGCCTCGCCCAGAAGCAGGGACAGCCAGGCCCGCCCGGCACCGCCATCGACCAGGGCGGCGGCGTCGATCAACTCCGCCGGCGGCGCACGGAGTTGCCCGCCCTGTGAGCACGCAGCGTCACAGCCGCCGTCCGCCCAGACCGTTCTTAACGCAAGCTTGACGCCCACCACCCCATGAATCAGAGGCCCACGCGTCACTCTCCGCATACGCTGATTGCCGCCGTCCGAGTGATGGCCGGAAACCCACTGAGCCCCACCCAGGAGCACGGCGATGGTCACGACCGAACACCCTCCTCCCAGCCGCCTGCGCGCTTGGATGCTGGAGGGTCTGTCCGACATGGGCAAGGCCGGCGGCCACGCGGGACCGCACGCGGAGCCCGAGCCTCCGCACAAGGGTCAGCGCTGGTGGCGGGTGATGTGCCTGACCGGCGTGGACTACTTCTCCACCCTCGGCTACCAGCCGGGCATCGCCGCCCTGGCCGCCGGACTGCTGTCGCCGATCGCGACCGTCGTGCTGGTCGTGGTCACCTTGGCCGGCGCCCTGCCGGTCTACCGCCGGGTGGCCGAGGAGAGCCCGCGGGGCGAGGGTTCCATCGCGATGCTGGAGCGGCTGCTCTCCTTCTGGCAGGGCAAGCTCTTCGTGCTCACCCTGCTGGGCTTCGCGGCCACCGACTTCCTGATCACCATCACCCTCTCCGCCGCCGACGCCTCCACCCACCTCGTGGAGAACCCGCACCTGACCAGCACGCTCCACGGCCACCAGATGGTGATCACGCTCTTCCTGGTGGCCCTGCTCGGCGCGGTGTTCCTCAAGGGCTTCCTGGAGGCGATCGGCGTCGCCGTCGCCCTGGTCGGCATCTACCTCGCGCTGAACGTCGTCGTGGTGATCGTCGGTCTGTGGCACGTCGCCACGGCCGGGCACGTGGTCACCGACTGGACCAGCGCTCTGACCACGGAACACAGCAACGTCTTCGTCATGATCGGCCTGTCCCTGCTGGTCTTCCCGAAGCTGGCCCTGGGCCTGTCCGGCTTCGAGACCGGCGTCGCCGTCATGCCACACGTCCAGGGCGACGACAGCGACACCGAGGAGCACCCCAAGGGCCGCATCCGCGACACGAAGAAACTGCTGACCGCCGCCGCCGTCATCATGAGCGCCTTCCTGATCGCCACCAGCTTCATCACCACGGTCCTGATCCCGGAGCAGGAGTTCAAGACCGGCGGCCAGGCCAACGGCCGCGCGCTCGCCTACCTCGCCCACGAGTACCTGGGCAACGGATTCGGCACGGTCTACGACGTCTCCACGATCGCCATCCTGTGGTTCGCGGGCGCCTCCGCGATGGCCGGCCTGCTCAACCTGATGCCGCGCTACCTGCCCCGCTACGGCATGGCCCCGCACTGGGCGCGCGCCGTCCGCCCGATGGTCATCGTCTTCATCCTCATCGCCTTCCTCGTCACCTGGATCTTCGACGCCGACGTCGACGCGCAGGGCGGCGCCTACGCCACCGGCGTGCTGGTCCTGATCAGCTCCGCCGCCATCGCCGTCACCATCGCCGCCCGCAAGGCGGGACAGCGGAAATGGACGATCGCCTTCGCCGCCATCTCCGCCGTCTTCCTCTACACGACGGTCGTGAACGTCATCGAGCGCCCGGACGGTGTGAAGATCGGCGCCTGCTTCATCGTCGGCATCATCCTGGTCTCGCTGCTGTCCCGGCTGGCCCGCGCCTTCGAACTACGCGTGACCCGGGTGACGCTGGACGACATGGCGCAGCGGTTCGTCCGCGACATAGCCAGCCGCAAGATCCGGCTCATCGCCAATGAACCCGATCGGCGGGACAAGGCCGAGTACCGCGACAAGATCGAGCAGATCCGGGCCGACAACGACATCCCCGCCCAGGAGGACTTCGTCTTCGTCGAGGTCACGGTGACCGACCCCTCCGAGTTCGAGGCGGAGCTGACCGTACGCGGCGAGGTGCTTCACGACCGCTACCGCGTCCTGACCCTGGAGTCCTCCTCCATCCCCAACGCTCTCGCCGCCCTGCTCCTGCACGTCCGCGACACCACGGGCTGCATCCCGCACATCTACTTCGAGTGGACCGAGGGCACGCCCTTCGCCAACTTCCTGCGCTTCTTCCTCTTCGGCCAGGGCGAGGTCGCCCCCGTCACCCGGGAAGTCCTGCGCGAAGCGGAACCGAACCGCGAACGGCGGCCGCGCGTCCACACCGGGTGACCTGCGGGCAGCGAGGACGACCCTTGGTCGGACCGGGTGGCCGCGGTCAGGCCGCCGTCCCCCTCCGCAGGAACCGGCGCCGCGGCGGCCCGGTCACGACCCGGCCATAGCTCATCCGCCCGCGTATCTCCACGCGCAGGACGACCGGTATCCCGGGCTCAACCGCCGGACGCGACCGGATCTTCGCGTAGCCGATCGCGAGGGAGTCGGTGTCCACGACCACTCCCGGCCGGGTCACCAGCCGCAGGGTGCCGCCCCGCATGTCCAGGTCGATGCCCAGGGTGTCGTGTGCGATCACCGCCCCGGTGAAGTCCAGCGTCACGTCGCCCCACGACGAGTCGATCTCCAGGCGCCGTGGAACCACCCAGCCCTGACCACGCAGGGCGGAGCCGCCCTGCTGCTCGATCCGGACCACGTCCTTGACCGGGACCGGCGCGGCCGCCTCCGGCAGATCGGACGTCAGCCCGGCCAGCTCGCCCAGGGTCCGGGCGGCCAGGGCCGCACCCACCCGCTCGTCGAGCTCCTCGCCCGTCAGCCGGCCGTCCCCCGCCGCGGCCGTCAGCACATCCACGACACGGTCCCGGTCCGCGTGTGCGGCCCGCAGCTCAGCCGACATGCCCCTCACCCCGATTTCCGATCGGCGACCATGACCAAGAAGAACGCGAACTAAAGATATATCGCGTTATACCCAACGGACAACCCCCCTCCACGGTCCCCAGCGCATTCGCCCTATCGTGACCGGCATGCAGTCCTACACGATCGGCCAAGCGGCGCGGCTGCTCGGCGTGAGCCCGGACACCGCCCGCCGCTGGGCGGACGCGGGCCGGGTGGCGACCCATCGCGACGAGGCGGGGCGGAGGCTCGTCGACGGCAAGGACCTCGCCGCGTTCTCCGTCGAGCTCGCCAAGGCGGGCGGCGGCGAGGATGACACGGGCACCTCCTACACCTCGGTCCGCAACGCCTTCCCCGGCATCGTCACCGCGATCAAGCTCGGCGACGTCGCGGCCCAGGTCGAGATCCAGGCCGGGCCCCACCGCCTGGTCTCCCTGCTCACCCGCGAGGCCGTCGAGGAGCTGGGCCTGGAGGTCGGCATGGAGGCCACCGCCCGAGTGAAGTCGACGAATGTACATATCGACCGGGTGTGACACCGGGCACCCGACGACGCCGCAAATCCGCATATACCCTGCCTGAATGCCCTCGCCCACTACGGTGTGGGGCCATGACCCTGAGCATCCGCAACCAGCTTCCCGGCACCGTCACCGCCGTCCACCCCGGGGAGGTCATGACCATCGTCAAGGTCCGCCTCGACGGTGGCCAGGGCCTCACGGCGGCCATCACTTCGGAGGCCGCCGAGGAGCTCGCGCTCGCCCCGGGTGCCGCCGTCCGCGCCCTGGTGAAGGCGACGGAGGTCTCCCTGGCCACCAGCCGGGTCGACGGCCTCTCGATCCGCAACCAGGTCCCCGGCACCATCACCCATCTCACGATCGGAACTGCCATGGCCTCGGTGAGGGTGACCGTGGACGGTGGCGAACTCACCGCGGCGATCACGAAGGAGGCGGCCACCGACCTCGGCCTCTTCGTGGGCTCCGACGTCGTCGTCCTGATCAAGTCGACCGAGGTGTCGCTGGCGACGGCGTGAACGCGCAAGGGCCCCGCCCGGACACGGACGGGGCCCAGGGGCCTGGCCTGCGGCTTGCTCAGTCCTCGTACGCGTCCAGCGGCGGGCAGGAGCAGACGAGGTTGCGGTCGCCGAAGGCCTGGTCGATGCGGCGCACCGGCGGCCAGTACTTGTCGGCGGCCGAGACCCCGGCCGGGAACACGGCCTCTTGGCGGCTGTAGCCGTGCTTCCATTCCCCGCCGAGCGCGGCGGCGGTGTGCGGGGCGTTCCGCAGCGGGTTGTCCTCGGCGGGCCACTCGCCGGCGCCGACCTTCTCGATCTCCGCGTGGATCGCGATCATCGCGTCGCAGAACCGGTCCAGCTCGGCCAGGTCCTCCGACTCGGTCGGCTCGATCATCAGCGTGCCGGCCACCGGGAAGGACATCGTCGGCGCGTGGAAGCCGTAGTCGATGAGCCGCTTGGCCACGTCGTCCACGGAAACGCCGGTCGCCTTGGTCAGCGGGCGCAGGTCGATGATGCACTCGTGCGCCACCAGGTCGCCCGGGCCGGTGTAGAGCACCGGGTAGTGCGACTCGAGGCGCTTGGCGATGTAGTTGGCGGAGAGCACGGCCACCTGGGTGGCGCGCTTGAGGCCCTCGCCGCCCATCAGGCGGACGTACGCCCACGAGATCGGCAGGATGCCCGCCGAGCCCCAGGGCGCGGCCGAGATCGGACCGACGCCCGTCTCGGGGCCGGCCGCCGGCTGGAGCGGGTGGTTCGGCAGGTAGGGCGCAAGGTGCTCGCGCACGGCCACGGGGCCGACGCCGGGACCGCCGCCACCGTGCGGGATGCAGAACGTCTTGTGCAGGTTGAGGTGGGAGACGTCACCGCCGAAGTGGCCCGGCTTGGCGAGACCGACCAGCGCGTTGAGGTTGGCGCCGTCGACGTACACCTGGCCGCCGGCGTCGTGGACCCGGGCGCAGATGTCGGCCACGTGCTCCTCGAACACGCCGTGCGTCGACGGGTACGTGATCATCAGCACCGCCAGCTCGTCACGGTACTGCTCGATCTTCGCCCGCAGGTCCTCGACGTCGATCTCGCCGTCCCCGGCGGTCTTCACCACGACGACCTTCATGCCCGCCATCACGGCGCTGGCGGCGTTGGTGCCGTGCGCGGAGGACGGGATGAGGCAGACGGTGCGCTGGTCGTCACCGTTGGCGCGGTGGTAGCCGCGTACGGCGAGCAGGCCGGCGAACTCGCCCTGCGAACCGGCGTTCGGCTGGAGCGAGACCTTGTCGTATCCGGTGACCTCGGCGAGACGCTCCTCCAGCTCACGGATGAGCGTGAGATAGCCCTGCGCCTGCTCGGCGGGCGCGAAGGGGTGCAGCTGCCCGAACTCGGGCCAGGTGACCGGCTCCATCTCCGTGGTCGCGTTGAGCTTCATGGTGCAGGAGCCCAGCGGGATCATGCCGCGGTCGAGCGCGTAGTCGCGGTCGGCGAGCCGGCGCAGGTAGCGCAGCATCGCGGTCTCGGAGCGGTACTGGTGGAAGACGGGGTGGGCGAGGTAGTCGTCGGTGCGCAGCAGTGCCTCGGGGAGGGCGTCCGCGCTCGCCGCGTCCAGCGCCTCGATGTCCCCCTCGACCCCGAACGCCGTCCATACGGCGCTCAGCTGGGCGCGGGTCGTGGTCTCGTCACAGGCGGCCGAGACGTGGTCGGCGTCGACGAGCCGCAGGTTGACCCCGTTCTCCCGGCCGGCGGACACGACCTCGGCGGCCCGGCCGGGCACACGCGCGGTGACGGTGTCGAAGAAGGCTCCGTGGGCGACCTCGACGCCCCCCGCCCGCAGTCCCTCGGCCAGGAGGGTGGCGTACCGGTGGGTGCGCCGCGCGATGACCTTCAGGCCCTCGGCTCCGTGGTAGACGGCGTACATGCCGGCCATGACGGCGAGCAGCACCTGGGCGGTGCAGATGTTGCTGGTGGCCTTCTCACGGCGGATGTGCTGCTCGCGGGTCTGAAGCGCCAGCCGGTAGGCCTTGTGGCCGTCCGCGTCGACGGACACGCCCACCAGGCGGCCGGGCAGGCTGCGGGCGAACTTCTCGTGCACCGCCATGTAGCCGGCGTGGGGGCCGCCGAAGCCCATGGGCACGCCGAAGCGCTGGGTCGTACCGATCGCGATGTCCGCGCCGAGCTCACCCGGGGAGGTGAGCAGGGTCAGCGCCAGCAGGTCGGCGGCGACGGTGACGAGCGCGCCGAGCTCGTGCGCCCGGTCGACGACGGGCTTGATGTCCCGTACGGCCCCGGAGGCGCCCGGGTACTGGATCAGCACGCCGTTGATCTCACGCTCGGCGACCTCGGCCGGGATGCCCTCGCTGAGGTCGGCGACCACGACCTCCACGCCGGTCGGTTCGGCGCGGGTCTGGATCACGGCGATGGTCTGCGGCAGCGCGTCCGCGTCGACCAGGAAGAGGCCCTTCTTGTTCCTGCCCATGCGCCGGGAGAGTGCCATCGCCTCGGCCGCTGCCGTGCCCTCGTCGAGCAGCGAGGCACCGGAGGTCGGCAGCCCGGTGAGCTCGGCGACCATGGTCTGGAAGTTCAGCAGGGCCTCGAGCCGTCCCTGCGAGATCTCCGGCTGGTACGGCGTGTAGGCGGTGTACCAGGCCGGGTTCTCCATCACGTTGCGCAGGATGACGGGCGGTGTGAAGGTCCCGTAGTACCCGAGCCCGATCATCGAGTCGAGGACCTGGTTGCGGTCGGCGAGCGAACGCAGCTCGGCGAGCACCTCGGCCTCGGTACGGGCACCCGGCAGGTCCAGGGCGTCGGCATTCTTGATCACATCCGGCACCGCGGCGGCGGTCAGCTCGTCGAGCGAGCCGTAGCCGACGTGCGCGAGCATCTTGGCCCGCGCCTCCTGGTCGGGCCCGATGTGGCGCTGCTCGAAGGGGATGCCCTGTTCGAGCTCGGAGAGCGGAGTGCGGTGGGCGGTCATTGCGGAGGCCTCCTGGTCTGACGCGACCTTCGAGGGGCACCCCGGCGCGGGTACCCCGACGGCCTCCCCCTCTGTCATCTCAACCTGAGAGCTTCACCGGGTCACCCGAGGGCCCCGGCTTTCACCGTCGGTGAGAGCGGAAGCCGTCGAGACACCGCCCTGCTTTCCAGAGTGACCTCGTCCGTGCGGTACGTGAGCCTGAGAGATTCCGGGGAGGAGTTGCTCCTTCGGCGCCTCCGGTGATGTCCGGAGGACTCTCCCGCACGGGGTCAGCAGCCGCTTGCCAGCGTACCAGCGAGGTCAACGCATGTTCCTTCGAGTGGCCACCTTGGTGAATGTGCTCTTTTGTAGTGCTTACGGATGAGTTGCGACCAAGAGGAGGGACCGTGCGAACCGACATCGATCCGCGCCACCTGATCGGCCGCAAGGCGTTCGACCGCAACGGCGACAAGATCGGCACGATCGACGAGGTCTACCTCGACGACGCGACCGGCGAGCCGGAGTGGGCGGCCATACGCACTGGCCTGTTCTCCAGGGACGCCTTCGTCCCACTGGAGCCCAGCGAACTGATCGACGGCACCCTCCGGGTCCCCTTCGACCGGTCCCTCATCAAGGACGCGCCCGATTTCGGCGTCGGCCGCCATCTCTCGCCCGAACAGGAACTCCAGCTCTACCACCACTACGGCCTCGACGTGACCTCGTCTCCTCCGCCCCCGGACCGCGACTTCGGCCATTTGGCGGGCACGGACGAGACGGCGGGACCGGCGCAGTGACCCGTCCCGACCCGCCCCGTCCGCAGCCGCCGGTCATACCCCACAGAACGGCCCTGTGCCGGCCGCTTCCGCCCGGAGTACCGCCCCGGGCACGCACCCGATCCCTCGTCCGCCTCAGCCCCGTCCGCACCGCGGAGGGACTCATCCGTACCGCGTCAGGGCGTGCCGGCACCGCTTTGCGATCCCTCCGCACCGATTCCGGCCCGGTCCGCACCACTCGCGTGTCCGCCCGCACCTTTCTCGGGCCGGTCCGCACTCCTTCCGAGCCTCTCCGCACCGATGGGAGCCCGCTCCGCATCACTCCCTGACATCTCCGCATCGCCCCCGGACCCCGCCGTTCCGCCCCCGGCGCCCGCCGCATCTCCATGGAGCCCGCTCACAGCGGCCGGAGCGGTCAACGGCAGCGGATCCGCCGGTTCCAGGGCCGGGTCGTCGACCTGGAAGGTCCGCACGCGGCCGGGCTCCGAGCCGGGCGTCTCGAAGCGCACGGTGACCCGCCCGAGCCCGCTGCCCTGCACCCAGCCGTGCCCCCACTCCGCATGCCGCACGTCGTGCCCCGCGGGCCAGCGCCGCTCGCCCGGTGTCGGCTGTTCCGCCACGGGCTCGGGCACCGCTTCCTCCGCGGCCGTTTCCGCCAGCTCACCCGCCGCCTGGGCGAACAGGTCCTCCTGCGTGTAGTCGGCGAGACCCGACACGCCCACCCCGAGCAGCCGTACGCCACCGGTCGTGTCTACGGAGTCCAGCAGCCGGGCCGCCGCCTCCCGCACGACCGCCGGATCGTCCGTGGGCCCACGCAGCGTCTCCGACCGGGTCAGTGTCGAGAAGTCGTACCGCCGCACCTTCAGCACGATGGTCCGCCCTGACAGCCCGGCGTCGCGCAGCCGCCGCACGCACCGGTCGGCGAGTCGCCGCACCTCCAGGCCGACCCGGAGCCGGTCGTGGATGTCGACGTCATAGGTGTCCTCGACCGATACCGACTTGGCCTCCCGCTCCGCCACCACGGGCCGTTCGTCGTGCGCAAGCGCCATGGCGTACAGGGCTTGACCGTGGGCCTTGCCCAGCAGCCGTACGAGCTCGTCCTCGCCCGCCTCGGCGAGTTCGTCGACCGTGGTGATCCCGGCGCGTCTGAGATGGTCCCCGGTCGCCGGCCCCACCCCGGGCAGCGTCCGTACCGACATCGGGCCCAGCATCGCCCGCTCCGTCCCCGGCTCGATCAGTACCAGCCCGTCCGGCTTGGCCTGCTCGGAGGCGATCTTCGCGAGCATCTTGGAGGCGGCGAGCCCCACCGACCCCGTCAGTCCGGTGACCGCCCGTATGTCCGCGCGCAGCTTCTCCCCGGCCAGCCGCGCCGATTCCTCGTCCCGCGCCGTTCCCCCCGCCTCCAGGTCCACGAACGCCTCGTCCAGGCTCAGCGGCTCGACGAGCGGGGACAGTGCCCGCAGCAAGCCCATCACCTGTTCACTGATCGACCGGTACAGCCCGAAGCGCGGGACGAGATAGGCGGCGTTCGGGGCGAGCCGGCGCGCCTGGCCCATGGGCATCGCCGAGTGCACCCCGAAGACCCGTGCCTCGTACGACGCGGTGGCGACCACTCCGCGCGGCCCCAGCCCGCCCACGACGACGGCCTTCCCGCGCAGGCTCGGCTTGGATGCCTGCTCCACCGAGGCGAAGAAGGCATCCATGTCGAGATGCAGGATCGTGGGCGCGTTTCTCACATCTCCGATGCTGCACCACGCCACTGACAATGCCTCGGCAGCCCGTACGCGGGACGCACGGCGTCCTTCGCCACCGAGGGACGGGCACGGCGGGCGCGGTCAGACCGCCCGGTTGCGTCGCCGCGCCAGCTCGTCGGCGGGGTTCTGCCCGACGAGCGTCTCCCCGGTGTCGATGCGCTCTCCGTGCAGCTGGGAGAGAGCGCTCTCCACGTCCCGCCACACCACGCCCACGGCGATCCCGAAGATCCCCTGGCCGCCCTGGAGCAGGGCGTGGACCTCGTCGGGGGACGTGCACTCGTAGACCGTGGCGCCGTCGCTCATCAGCGTCATGCGCTCCAGGTCACGGAAACCGCGTTCCCTGAGGTGCTGGACGGCGGTGCGGATGTTCTGGAGCGAGACGCCGGTGTCCAGAAAACGCTTCACGATCTTCAGGACGACGACGTCCCGGAAGCTGTACAGCCGCTGTGTGCCCGACCCGTAGGCGGGCCGCACGCTCGGCTCGACGAGGCCGGTGCGGGCCCAGTAGTCGAGCTGCCGGTAAGTGATGCCGGCGGCCGCGCAGGCCGTCGGACCGCGGTAGCCGATCTGCTCGGACGCCATGGACGCCGCCCCTCCGCCGCTCGGCACGGCCGTCGGTCGCTGCGGAACGTGGTCGGCCGCGCCACCGTGGGAGGGATACCCCGTGCCCGAGCGGAGCCGAGAGCCTGGGGGAGGGTACGGACCGCTCTCCCCGAAACCTCGTCCGGGGGCACCCCCAGCCGTACCGTCGCCGCTGCTTCTCACGCCGACCTCCGTCCTTGACCTGCCTTCTCGACGGTAGGCAGTCACCGGGGGTGCGTCAACGATCGCCACACTCGGCACGCCGAGTGATAATCACCCTAAGAGTGGTTTACCGTACCTCACCGCGGGGAAAGGCTAGCCGAATGCGCCGACGGGGAGCGCCAGGGCGCTCTCACTGGCTGCTGGTACCGAAGTCCTCGGGCGAGATCTGGTCGAGGAACTCGCGGAACTTCTCCACCTCGTCCTCCTGCTCGTCCGGGATCGCGATGCCCGCGTCGTCGAGCACCGTGTCGCTGCCGTAGATCGGCGTCCCGGTGCGCAGGGCCAGTGCTATGGCGTCGGACGGGCGGGCACTCACCTCGACCCCGCTGGCGAACACCAGCTCCGCGTAGAAGACGCCCTCACGCAGATCCGTGATGCGCACTTCGGTGAGCTCCTGGCCGACGGCCTCCAGCACGTCCTTGAACAGGTCGTGGGTCAGCGGTCGCGCGGGGGCCATGCCCTGTTGGGCGAAGGCGATCGCCGTCGCCTCCCCCGGTCCGATCCAGATGGGGAGGTACCGATCGCCGCCCACTTCACGCAGGAGCACGATCGGCTGGTTGGAGGGCATTTCCACCCGGACACCTACGACATCGAGCTCGTTCACACAGCAACCCTAGGCCGTGCCCGGGATGTTTGGGTAGTCGGGCCGGGAACGGGCGCCCGATCCGGCCTCTCGCACACCAGTGCCGCTCAAGGCAGCCGAACCCCGAGCGCGGTCTGCACCAGGGCCGCGTGCAGCCGCACCGTAAGCGCGGCCAGTTCCTTCGTACGGGCCTCGGCGTGCGCCCTGGTCTGCGGATTGCGGTGCCGCTTGAGCGGGGCGACCACCTGGTCCACCAGCCCGGCCTCGCGGTCGGCGGCGGCCTTCATCACCCGCAGGTGGCGCGGCTCGATCCCGAACCGCCCCAGCTCCGCGACGAGGGAGGCCACCGTGACGGCCTCCGCGTCGTAGACCCCGCCCTCAAGAGGCGCGAGGAGTCCGTACGACTCCCACTCCTTCAGATCGCTCTCGTCGATCCCGGCGGCCGCCAGCAGCTCGGCCCGTCCGACGCGGGCGGCCGTGGGCCCCTCCGCGGGCTCGAGCACCGTCTCGCCGCCGCGCTGACGCCCCACGACCGGCAACTGCACGGCCTCGCCGCGCGCCATCGCGTCCAGGTGCTCGCGGATCACCCTGAGCGGCAGATAGTGGTCCCGCTGCATCCTCAGGACGTGACCGAGGCGCTCGACGTCCTCGGGACTGAACTTGCGGTACCCCGAAGGGGTCCGCTGCGGCTCGACCAGCCCCTCCGACTCCAGGAACCGGATCTTGGAGATCGTGACTTCGGGGAACTCCTCGCGCAGCACGTTCAGCACCGTGCCGATGCTCATCAGCCCACCGTCCGCGGCGGCGGTGCCGTGCCCGGCACCGCCGCTCGGTGTTCGAAGCATGGACCTTCCCTGGGGGGTTCCCCCGGACGGCGTCCGGGGGAGGGTCAGATGCCCTGCCGGCTCGCGTAGAAGACCAGCCGGTACTTGCCGATCTGCACCTCGTCACCGTTCGACAGAGCGACCTGGTCGATCCGTTCGCGGTTGACGTACGTGCCGTTCAGGCTGCCCACGTCGGCCACCGTGAAGGAGCCGTCCACAGAACGCCGGAACTCCACGTGCCGACGCGAGACCGTCACGTCGTCCAGGAAGATGTCGCTCTGCGGATGACGCCCGGCCGTGGTCAGCTCGCTGTCCAGCAGGAAGCGGCTGCCCGAGTTCGGCCCACGGCGCACCACCAGCAGCGCCGAGCCCATCGGCAGCGCGTCGACGGCCGCCTGCGCCTCCGGGGAGAGCATCGGCGTCTGACCGGTCGCCTCCGCGTCGTAGGCCTCCAGGCCCGAGATGGAGATCGTGCTCGTGGTCTCGGACGCACGCTCCGGTACGGCGCCGGGGCGCAGCGGCGCACCGCAGTTGGAACAGAAGCGGGCGTTCTCCGCGTTGCGGTTACCGCACCTCGTACACACCAGGACCGACATGGACGGATCCTCCTGCCCCGCCGGAGCGTTGGACGCGTACGGGCCGGAGGCAAACCCTCCACCCGTACCTGAGGTTGACGGTTGCCCGAAACCTATGCCGCCGGGCTGGGCAGGGTCAACAGACGGCGCGCCCTGACCTCCGGAAATGTCACCGCCCGGACCAGCCACCTGGTCGCGGAACAGCGGGCGCTGACCCTCTGCGTCAGGCTGTGCGCGATGGCGGGCGGTCGCGTTGTCGCTGCCCTCTCGCGCGCTCTTGCCGAACAACTTCGCAAACAACTTCACGGGCGATTCCCCTTGACCGAAACAGACCCGCCCGTGGGGCAGGACGAACCCTGATTGCCTACACCGGCCGACCCGGACACCTTCACAACGTCCGTAGCCACCAGACAGTTTCCACCACGCACCACCCCTTCGGTGCGTCGACCCCCCGCAACCTCATGCCCCTGCCGGACGTCCCGCATGCACTCTCGGTTCACTGCGAGGACGACCGAGCGTAGTCAGGCTGCTTCGCCGGTCGCAAGGCATTCACGACGATCTTGGTCGACCGCTCGACCGTCGCGGTGGCCTGCTCCTTCTCAAGAGTCTGTACCACGCCCCCGGGAATGTTGAGCGCCGGCTCGAGGTCCTGCGGCTTGCCGATGACCTTGAAACGATACGGGGCGTTGATCTTGTTCCCGTCGACGCTCACGCTCTTGGCGGAGTCAGTGAGGTAGGTACCGGCGACGACCCGGACACCGTTCACCTGGATCGCCTCCGCGCCGGCAGCGCGCAGCTCCTGGATCGTGTCGAGCAGCATGTCCGCCTTGACCGTCCCCTTCGTGTCGTCGATCGTCATCGTGATGCCGGGACCCTCGGCCGCCACGGTGCCCGCGAGGATGCCGAGTTGCTTCTCCTTCTCGGCGGTCTGCCTGCGCGCCTCCGCGGCCTGGTCGGAGCTGCTCTGAAGCTCCTGCCGCTGCTTGTCCAGTCCCTGCTTCTCGTCCTCAAGACGCTGAGTTCGGTCGTCGAGTTCATCGAGGATACGGACGAGATCCTCCTGGCGGGCGCCGCGCAGGGCGCTGTCGCTGTCACTGTTCGACGCCACCTGCACGGCCAGACCGAAACCGAGGCCGAAAAGCAGTATCGCGACGATCAGTTGGGCCCGGCTCACACGTGGCGGCCAGAGTCCCTGGACCAGGCGCTGCCGACCGGTCAGCGTCTGCTGGGGCTGCTCGTCCTGCGGCCGCTCCTGCTGCGGCTTCTCCTCGGCGGGCTGCTCGGGCGCGGGGGCCGGCGCGGGCACCTCGGCGGGCAGTTCCTTGCGCAGCCTGTTCTCCGGCTGCTCGTCCTGGTTGCTCATCTGTGTCACGCCCGGAACACGTGGCGCCGGATGGCCGCGGCGTTGGAGAAGATGCGGATGCCGAGGACCACCACGACGCCGGTGGACAGCTGCGCGCCCACGCCCAACTTGTCCCCCAGGAACACGATCAGCGCGGCCACGACCACGTTGGAGAGGAACGACACCACGAAGACCTTGTCGTCGAAGATGCCGTCGAGCATGGCCCGCAGGCCGCCGAAGACGGCGTCCAGCGCCGCGACGACGGCGATCGGCAGATAAGGCTCGACGACGGCCGGAACCTCAGGCCGGACCAACAGGCCGGCCACGACTCCCACGACGAGGCCCAGTACGGCGATCACGATGTGCCCTTCTCAGTGCTCGGCTGTGCTGTACGTACGATCACACTCGGTGCGGCGGGCAGCCGGACGTCGCTCTCGGTGGAGATGCCGGTCCGGATGCCGTAGTTCTGCTCCAGGGCGTGCAGATACAGCCCGTCGGCGCTGTTCTGGAACCTGGTGCTCAGCTTCTTCCCGTCCCCCACCGCCAGGACCGTGTAGGGCGGCACCAGCGGCTTGTTGTCGACCAGTATCGCGTCACCCGCGGCCCTGATCGCCGACAGGGCGGTCAACCGCTGCCCGTTGATGGAGACGGCCTCGGCGCCCGAGGCCCACAACCCGTTCACCACGCGCTGCATGTCACGGTCGCGCACCCGGCCGGTGTCGGAGAAGCCCGAGGTCTCACGCGGGTTGCCGTCGCCGCCGCTGGTGGCTTCCTTGGCATCGTTGACGACGAGCTTGACGCCGGGCCCGTGCACTGCCGTGGCGCCCGACAGAACGCCCGCCAGGTCCGCCTGCCCGCTGCCGCCGCTCTTCTTCAGCGCCGCCCGCTGGCGCTCGCTGACGTCGTCGCGCAGCTTGTCCACGTCGCCCTCGAGCTTGTCCGCCGCCGACGTCTCGCGGTCGATGCGGTCGATCAGCTCCTGGCGCTCCTTGGCGACCACGGGCGCGGCCACACGCGCCTGTGCCGCCCCTACGGTCACCACGAGCGCCGCGAGGACCAGACCCGCGGCGAGACCCAGCTTCGCCCGGAGCGTCTTGGGCATGCCGCCCGACTCGCCCTGCGCCTTCCTCCGGGCAGCGGCCTCGGCGTACCCGTCGTCGAGGCTGTGGTCCATGACGTTGGTGATCAACGACATGGAGGCATCCGGACGCGCGGGCCGCGAGGGTGTGCTCCGAATGGGGGGTTGCTGCGGCATGCCGCACATCGTCGCATGTCGCGGCCAGTACCTCCGAACGGCCCCACCCGCGTGCCGGACAGGCCCTCTTGGAGGACACTTGTCCGGCACGCGCGCGTGCGGCGTTTTCTACCGTCCGGCGCTGTCCACGACCGCCGACCACTCGTCGAGCAGGGCCTGCGCGGAGGCGTCGTCCGGCCCCTCCGCCCACAGGTGGGTGACCGCCTCGGCCGGGTCGGGCAGCACCATCACCCAGCGCCCGTCGGTCTCCACGACCCGCACACCGTCGGTGGTGTCGACGTAGCGTTCTCCGGCGGCCTCGACGACCCGGCGCATGACCAGTCCCTTGACGGCCCAGGGAGTCGCCAGATCCCGCTTCAGGACGTGCGCCCGCGGGATACGGGCGTCGATCTGGCTGAGGGTGAGCTGAGTACGCCCCACCAGCCCGATCAGCCGTACGAAGGCGGCCGCACCGTCGTAGACGCTGCTGAACTCGGGGACGATGAACCCGCCCTTGCCGTCACCACCGAAGATGGTGCCTTCCTCGCCTCCCACGCGCGTGAGGTCGTCCGGAGACGTGGTGGTCCACTCGACCTGGGTGCCGTGGTACGCGGCAACCTGCTCGGCGATCCTGGTCGTCGTCACCGGCAGCGCCACACGCCCGCTGCGCCGCTCGGCGGCCACGAGATCCAGCATGACGAGCAGCGCCCGGTCGTCCTCGATGATCCGGCCCTTCTCGTCGACGAGCGACAGCCGCTCGCCCACCGGGTCGAACCGGACGCCGAACGCGGCACCGGAGGACGCCACGATCTCTCCGAGCCGCACGAGTCCCGCCCGTCGCATCTCGGCGGTCTCCGTCGGCCGGGACTCGTCGAGACCCGGGTTGATGGTCAGCGAGTCCACACCGAGCTTGCCGAGCAGGCTGGGCAGCACGAGCCCGGCGCTGCCGTTGGAGGCGTCCACGACGACCTTCAGCCCCGATTCGGCGATCCCGGTCGTGTCGACGTTCCGCAGCAGCGACCCCGTGTACGAGTCGAAGACGCTCGCCGGGAAGTGCAGGTCACCGATCTCTCCCGGGAACGCGCGCCGGTACTCCTGCCGCGCGAACACCCGGTCCAGCTTGCGCTGGCTCCCCTGCGAGAGGTCCGCTCCGTTCCCGTCGAAGAACATGATGTCGACGGAGTCCGGCACACCCGGAGAGGTCCGGATCATGATCCCGCCGGCGCTGCCCCGAGCCGTCTGCTGCCGGGCCACCGGCAGCGGTACGTTCTCCAGGTCCCGTACGTCGATGGCGCTGGCCTGGAGCGCGGAGATGACCGCCCGCTTGAGTGCACGGGCACCACGGGAGTGGTCGCGGGCCGTGGTGACGGTGGAGCCCTTCTTGAGGGTCGTGGCATAGGCCCCGGCGAGCCGCACCGCCAGCTCGGGCGTGATCTCGACGTTCAGGATTCCGGTGACCCCGCGGGCGCCGAACAGGTGCGCCTGGCCCCTGGACTCCCAGATGACCGAGGTGTTGACGAAGGCACCGGCCTCGATCGTCTTGAACGGGTAGACCCGCACGTTGCCCTGCACGATCGATTCTTCGCCGATCAGGCATTCGTCACCGATGACCGCGCCGTCCTCGATCCGGGCAGCACGCATGATGTCGGTGTTCTTGCCGACGACACAGCCCCGCAGGTTGCTGTGCTGGCCGACGTAGACGTTGTCGTGCACGACGGCCTTGTGCAGGAAGGCGCCGCTCTTGACGACCACGTTCGAGCCGACGACCGTGTGCTCCCGGATTTCCGCGCCCGCCTCGACCTTGGCGTAGTCGCCGATGTAGAGCGGCCCCCTGAGCACGGCGTCCGGGTGCACCTCGGCGCCTTCGGCCACCCATACGCCCGGGGAGATCTCGAAGCCGTCGATATCGACGTCGACCTTGCCCTCGAGCACGTCGGCCTGTGCCTTCACATAGGACTCGTGGGTACCGACGTCCTCCCAGTAGCCCTCGGCGACATAGCCGTAGACCAGCTTGCCGTCCTTCATCAGCTGCGGGAAGACGTCACCGGACCAGTCCACGGGGACATCGGGCTCGACATAGTCGAAGACCTCGGGCTCCATCACGTAGATGCCCGTGTTCACGGTGTCCGAGAAGACCTGTCCCCAGGTCGGCTTCTCGAGGAAACGCTCGACCTTGCCTTCCTCGTCGACGATGGTGATGCCGAACTCCAGCGGATTGGGCACACGCGTCAGGCAGACGGTGACCAGCGCGCCCTTTTCCTTGTGGAAATTGATCAGCTCGGTGAGGTCGAAGTCGGTCAGGGCATCGCCGGAGATGACAAGGAAGGCATCGTCCTTCAACGCCTCTTCGGCGTTCTTGACGCTTCCGGCGGTACCGAGTGGCTTCTCCTCATTGGCATACGTGAGCTCCATTCCGAGCTCTTCGCCGTCACCGAAGTAGTTCTTGACGAGTGAAGCCAGGAACTGCACGGTGACGACGGTCTCGGTGAGCCCATGCCTTTTGAGCAGCCTCAGTACGTGCTCCATGATCGGGCGGTTCGCCACGGGCAGGAGCGGCTTGGGCATGCTCGAGGTCATAGGGCGAAGGCGAGTGCCTTCACCACCGGCCATCACGACGGCCTTCATGTCGGAAGCGTCCTCCTCTAAGAGACGACGGTCCAGCCGACTTCACCCGTCCAGATTGTCCCGCACTTTTCCGTCGCGGGCCATCGCAAGCCTCTACGTCCGGACAATCGGCGAGTTCAGCCGGCCATGGCGTCCGCACGAACCAGACGGCGGACTTGGACCACGTAGAGCACTCCTGCCCACCAATACAGGGTTGTACCCCACCCTGCGAACGCCCATCCGAAAATAGCAGCGAGTGACGAGATCCATCCGTGTCCGTCACTGAGCAGCAACAGGGGGAAGGCGTACATCAGGTTGAAGGTCGCTGCCTTCCCCAGGAAGTTCACCTGCGGCGGTGGATAGCCGTGCCGCCTGAGGATGCCCACCATCACCAGGAGAACCAGCTCTCGCAACAGGAGCGCTGCTGTCAGCCACACCGGCAGGATCTCCCGCCAGGTGAGTCCGACCAGCGTGGACAGAACGTAGAGCCGGTCCGCGGCGGGATCAAGCAGCCGGCCGAGGCTGCTGATCTGGTTCCAGCGCCGCGCGAGCTTGCCGTCCAGATAGTCACTGATCCCGCTCAGGGCCAGCACGAGCAGCGCCCAGCCGTCGCTGTTGGGACCCCCGAACTCCGGCCGGAGAATCAGCCACAGGAAGAGGGGTACGCCGACGAGCCGCGCCATGCTGAGGATGTTCGGGATGGTGAGGACCCGGTCCGTCTGGACGCGGGTCTCCTGGACCTCCACCCGGGGGCCTCCTGTGGGAAACGTACCAACGATGCCCCCTGACCTTACCTCAACGCAAAAAAGCTCTGGCTCCTGGGCCGATGCCCAGGAGCCAGAGCTATAAAAGGAGTTCGGCGGTGTCCTACTCTCCCACAGGGTCCCCCCTGCAGTACCATCGGCGCTGTGAGGCTTAGCTTCCGGGTTCGGAATGTAACCGGGCGTTTCCCTCACGCTATGACCACCGAAACACTATGAAACAAACAACCGGCAACGGTCGTTGTCTCAGAACTAACACAGTGGACGCGAGCAACTGAGGACAAGCCCTCGGCCTATTAGTACCGGTCACCTCCACCAGTTACCTGGCTTCCAGATCCGG